>JANXRE010000154.1 GCA_025353165.1 Acidobacteriota bacterium
GTGCCGTGCGTCGAACAGCGAGGGCCCGTGCTCCGCGTTCAGGTTGAATGGATTCTGGGCCAGATCGTTTTCTCCCGCCACCAGCCGCGGAGCGGACCCGGCGACGTTGAACGTCGAAACGTAGTCGAGCGATTTCGAATATGTGTACGACCCGACGAAGGCCAAGCCGTTCGAGAAGCGCCGGGTCAGCGCGGCTTGTCCCGCATGGTACGTCGAGCTGGTCGAATCCGTGATCAGACCGACGGAGGCGAAATCGCAGGGACCGCCCGCGCCGTGGCATCCGGCGTACAGACGCCGCTGGTCCGCGTCCTGTCCGGTCGCGCCCGCCTGATACACGGCGGGGTTGGCCTCGATCATGCGCGGCAGGCGCGTCCCCTTGTTGCCAATATAGCGGACGTCGACAAGATAATTCCCGGGCAGGGAATGCTGCACCGAAAAATTCCAGTTCTGCGCATAGGGTGGACGCATTCCGTTCTCCACAGTCAGCACCGTTGTGAACTGCGGGAACGACTTCAGATCAAAAGGATTCGTTCCGTTCCACGGATTCGCGAAATTGATCGGCGGGGACAACTGCCTGGCCTGGGTCCAGGGCAGCGCGCTCAGGGGAGCTTGCAGTGGACCGCCGACACCGTTCGTAAACGAATCATAAAAGATGCCGTAGGCCGCGCGTATCGACGTCTTGCCGGAGCCGGTCGGGTCAAAGGCGATTCCAACCCGCGGCATCAGCCCCTTCCAATAGACCGGCGCGATGCCGTTCGGGACGCCGGGATCGCCCGGGAACAACAGCCCGGCGGGCGCGCTGGGAAATACCTTGGACTGCCGCCCCGGCGCCCACGCGTTCATGCGGTTTCGGATATCGACGAAAGGCGTGCCGACTTCCCAGCGCGCGCCGTAATTGACGGTCAACCTCGACGTGACGCGCCATTCATCCTGCCCGTAAGCGGCGAAATCGACGTTCCGCAGACCGCGGTTCATGTCGCCGCCCCCCTGAAAGAACACGACAGGAAATCCCAGCAGGAAGCTCGCGAACGAATCGCTTGCCGGAAAAGGAGCGAAGACGAAAAATCCGTTGGAGGCGATGCCCTCGGTCATATTGATCTGGTTGCGCCGCACCTCAACGCCGGCCTTGAAGCTGTGCGCGCCCGCCGTGTGCGAGAGCGAATCGTACAACTCATAAGTGTTCTGCGCCGTATCCCGCGGCCCCGTGATTGGGTCGCCGACGCTCGCGTATCCGCTGACGATGAGTAACGGCGGGCCCTGGGCGGCGGCCAACGTGCTGTCGTACCCGAATCCGAGAGCGCTGGGCGCGGTCCGGTTCAGCGGTTTATCCGTGTTGAACAAGTTCCGGAAAAACCCCACCCTTAAGTTGTTCAGAGTGGCGCCCGAGAAAAGGTGCGTTTCCGAAATGGTCGCGGCGTGCGTGCCGATGTCTTCGCCCACCGGAAAGCCGGGCACATTGGCGCCGGACACCGAGAGCGGATCGACGTTCGCGCTGCTGTTGCGCGCGTAATGCACGGCCAGTTGGTCGCGCTCGTTGAAGATATGGTCGAACCGGAAGCCGCCCTGGTCCGCGTCGTTGCTCATCGTCTGCGTGGTGATAAACAGGTTCGGCCCCGCGTTCGCATGCGGGTAAAAAGAAACCAGCGACTGCGCCAGTGCATTCATCGCCGGGGCGGGGATCTGGTTGTTCGGAAACGGCTGGCCGGAGAATTCGTTGATTAAAGGAATGGGCTGGCCTGTCTGCGGGTCTTTCAATCCGGAGAAGTCGCCGCCGCGTTGCGCGTCGCTGGGAACCGTCGCACTCTGAGTGATTCCCTGCCGGTTGCGAAAGCCCTCGTAATACGCGAAGAAGAAATCCTTGTTCTTTCGCACGGGTCCGCCGAAGGTGCCGCCGAACTGGTTCTGCTTCAGCGGCTCGACTGCCGCCGAGAAGAAATTGCGGGAGTCCAGCTTGTCGTTCCGTAGAAACTCGTATAGATCGCCGTGAAAAGCGTTGCTGCCGGAGCGCGTGACCACCGTCGTGGTCGCGCCGCTCGTTCCTCCGTATTCCGCGGGAGCGGTCCCGGTCAGAATTCGAAATTCCTGGATGGCATCGACGGGCGTCTTCAGCGCGTACCCTCCATCGACGCGGTTCACGTTCGTGCCGCCGTCGAGCAGATAGTTGTTCGACTCCGGACGCTGGCCATTCACGGCATAAGCCTGCCCGGCGCGCAGAGATCCGCCGGCCAGTGCCAGCCCCTGCGTTAACGGCGCAACCCCCGGCTGAAGCAGCCCGAGCTGCGTAAATGTGCGTCCGTTCAGCGGCAGATCCACCAGTTCGCGACCGGTGACGACGTTGCCGATGACGTTCGACCCGTTGTCCACCAGCGGCGTCTTCATCGTGACGTCCACGGTATCTTTTTCCCGGGTCACTTGTAGTTGCACGTCGAGGCGCGCGTTCTGGCTGACGTTCAAGGAGACGCCGTGTCTGACGTAACCGGCGAAATTGGGAGCGCTCACGCGCAACTCGTAATCGCCCGCCGGAAGAATCAGGTGATAGGCGCCTGCGCTGGTCGTGAACTGCGTCCGGGAGTATCCATTGGCCTCGTTGGTTGCCTGGACGGTCGCCCCGACGAGAACGCTTCCCGACGAATCGGTGACCTGTCCTTCGAGAACCGCGGTCGTATCCTGCGCAAGCGCGCAGACACCCAGAGATAGCAATAAAACAATCGTTTTTATTTGTGTCGTAACAGGCCCCTGTGGACATGAGTCTAAGTGACTTGGCGGGCTCCGGCAATAGTTCGAAAGGATTACTGTAAATGCCAGTTAGTTGATTTGCTCTATTTGCGCAACCCTGACAGATGAGATACGCTTGGCCACTCCACATGACCACCAACTTCCTGAGAATCGCAAGCCTGACAGCGCTGGGCGCCGCCGCGGTTTTGGCGGCTGACGCCGGCAAATCCGTAACGGTAAACGGTTGGGTCCTCGACGCGGCGTGCGCGTTTACCAAGGGACTGAGCAAGCCGATTAGCCGAGACTGCGCGCTCGCCTGCGCGAAAGCCGGATCGCCGCTGGTGATACTTCAGACCGACGGATCCATCTACTGGCCGATCGCGGACACCATGCCGGCCGCAAGCCAGAACAGCCGTCTCACGCCATTCGCCGGGAAGCAGGTCACCGCTTCCGGGAAGCTATATACGAGGGGCGGATCGAATGCGCTGGTGATCGAGACCATCCAAGAAGCCGCGCACTGACAATCAGGGCGCTTTCTGTTTCGACGCGAACAGCACACCCAACGCCGATCCGACCAGGCCTTGGCTCGGTCCCAGCCACAGGTTCGAGCTGTGCATCAGCGTCACCGGATCGGCGCCGGTGAACGGTTGGATCAGGATCGTCAGCGACACCAGCAGCAGATAGAAAACCGACAGCCAGAGAGCCAGACGATAGTAACTGGTGCGCACCACGGACTCCGAGCGCACCGGGTCGAGTGCGGTTACAGTCAGACCGGCGACGATCATTCCCAAGGTGGGCATGATGGTAGGTAGCAACCACCCCCACGCGTCTTGGACGTGGTCGCCGAACTTGCCCAACAGCGACTGCAAAACAACGATGGTGAGGATGCATGCGCAGCCCCCGAGCCAGATGCCCGCGAGGCGCGTACGAACCGTGTCCAGCGGTGTGATGGCGGGCATCTCCTACTGACCTCCCAGCGCCGACCACAATCCTGAGTTGGCCAAGTGTTCCTGCGCCGCAATCGAACTGGGAATCACCGCGCGCGCCGCGGCTGGCGTACTGCCGGTTGCCCGCTCGAATTCGTAGATGAGCGCCGTCGTGGCGACATCGTTGGTGTAGGGCAATCCGCCCAGGCTGGGCGGCAGCTTGTTGAGGCCGCCTCGTAGCCACTCCAGCGCCTGTTCACTGGTGACGCGCGCGTCGCTCTCCCGGAACGGGGCGTCGGTGACGGTAAACACGATCACGCGGTAGCGGCCAGGGTCGGCTGTGAAGAGCGCGCGGAGATATCCGCCGAGGGAGAAGTCGGTAAGCCCGCCCGCATTGGCGGACCAGCGCGCCGGCGGAGCTCTCGACCGCCCGGAGTTGTCGATCTGCTCCAGGCGAGTCACCACGGCAAAGCCGCGCGGCACGGCGAAGTAGCTTTTCTCCAGATAGCCGCGGGAAGCGAGAGCGGCGGAGAGGCGGGCGTCGACGTCGCGCAGCGCTGACGGCATCGTGCCCCTTCGCAGCATATCCGGCGGAATGGTTCCGCGAGCGGAAGCGGCCGGGGGCGGCCACGGGAATTGCGGGATCGCCTCCTGCGGGGAGTCCCCGCCTGCTGGCGGCTTCCCGGGGGGCGCGTGGCCGTCGCCCGTGGGTCCGCGATCCGGCGGCCTCGCTCCGGACGGGGGCGGCGGAGGTGGAGGGGGCTTGCGCTTCGCGGTTCTCTCCCTCTGGCAGGCGATCAGGCACAAAGCCAGGACGATTACGAAGGCGGCCGGCAATGCGCGTCGCATCTCGGGAATCATATCAGCACTTCTCTTCCCGTGGGATTTCCCGTATAATCCTGAGGTCGTGGAGGCCTGACAAACAATGCGCAAACGCATCGCCTCTTGCGCCGACGGAACTTGGCAGGACGCCGCCAACAACACGAACGTCCACAAGCTATACAATTCGCTCGTCCACGGCGCGGATCAGATCGCGTCCTATGACGAGGGAGTCGGCGCAACTCAGGATCCCATCTGGAAACTGCTCGGTGGCGCATTCGGAACAGGCTTCGGGCAGAAGATCAAGGACGGGTATACGAGCATCGCTCATGTGTACGAGGCGCGTACACCGCGCGCAGACTCGCGGGGATGATTGCCGCCTGCGGCCTTCCGACCCCGGACTTCAGCCAGGACGTCGTCGCCATTCCGTTCCGGGCCCACGCGATAGGGACAACCGACAGGCGCTGATGGCGCAGTTGAAAGGCTGCAACATGGACGCGGCCAAAATCAAGATGGTCGGCGTGCGGAACACCGTCGGCGCGCGGGGAATACCTTGGTTGTTTGGGGAGGTGGACGCTGTTCTTTACGGTTTCCTCGAAAAAAGGAGCCCCGTGATCGGAAAAGCGGGCGAGTTTCCTCCAACCCGGTGGGCGACGTACGCTCCATTTATCCGGGATTATCCTGTGCGGCTTTCCGAAGCCCGGTGGATGGGCGAAGACGCCATACTCGCGAATAGCGTCGCCGTCCGCTTGGGGCCACGACGACTGTTATCGCCCGGAGAACCTGACGCTCGCAACCGGGGTTCCTTCCGTGGTGGGACCGGCCGTCATGGCAGCCGGCGCTTAGGCCCCAACCGACGGAACCTCCGCCGCGCTGTACACGGTGTAGCCGTCGTTGTAGGACGGCGAGCCGTCGTCGTTGTTTCCCGCGATCATCCACAACAGGCTGCCCGCGCCGCCGCTTGCGTCCACCTCGGCCAGCCACCGCGCAAACGTCGCATCGCGGGTGGCGGGATCGGCCTTGATGCCGTACTCCTCGACGATCGCCGGCTTCGCCGCGCGCTGAGCCGCCTCGATGTGCTCGCGAATCCAGCGCACGCCGAAATCACCTGGGTCGGTGTCCGGTTCGAATTCCGGGTACAGGTGGCACGTTCCGAAATCGATGTCCGGGATGCCCAGCAGCGCCTCGTGATCCAGTCCGTGCGATCCGTTGTACGGCGCGTGAGCGCCGGCGCCCGCGCGGCGGAAGAAACCCTCATCGCCCAGAGAGACGAGCTGTTGCGCGCCCGCCGCCTTGATCGCGGCGCTCATCTCTGCGGCCCACTTCAGAACGATGCCGGGGTCCGCGCCCTCGCATCTCGGCTCGTTGGCCAGCTCCCACGCGAGCACCGCGGGCTCGTCGCGGTACTGGCGTCCCGTAACTGTATTGACTCGCGACAACAGGTTCGTCACGTACGAGCGGAAGGCGTCGCGAACCGCCGGCTCGGTGTAGAAAGGTTGCTGACCCGCGAAGCCGAAACGCTGCGACCAGGCTTCCATTCCCAGGATGTCCTTCCAGTAATTGACGAGCGGGAGAATCAGCCGCAGTCCCTGCTGCTCGGCCGCGGCGATGGTTTTGTCCAGCCTCGTCCAGTCGGGTTCTCCCGACGAGAAGGCGCAGGTGCGAAGGGTGTTCAGTTGCAGGTCCGCCGCCAGCTGAAAGACCTGGCCGGCCATCCCGTCGGACGCGAAACCGAGGTAGTAGCAATTGGCTCCCTTCACCCGGAAGGCCGCGCCGCCCGCCCGGAAAGCGCCGTCCTCAACGCGAACGTAGTCCATATCTTCAATACAATAGGGGTTGAACCCGGCAAACTCGAAATCCCCAGCGCCAGCCTTCCGCTTTTGCGTCGCCGCTTCGTTCACGGCGGAGCCGCTCGAGCCGGTGTTCCGCTTTTGGGGCGCTCAATTGAATGCGCCCGTGGAAATCCAGTTCGCGCCCTTCAACCAGTTGATTCAAACGCTTCTCGACCCTGCGAGTATATTCGCCGCGAACGCGCACGGCGTGAATGTGCTGTTGGCGCGCATCGAGGATCTGGGCCTCGATCCGGCCCGCGCCGCCGAGAACGCCGCGCACCTGGCCGACGCGATTCGCGGCGCGCACGAGCGGTTCGCGGTACCCCTGATTGTCTGCCTCTCTCCGCCGTCTCCCGCCGTCGTTTCCGCGCGCATGGAAACGGCGCTGGAGGGCGTCCCCGGCGTGCAATACCTGGCGGCGGATCGCGTCGCCCAGTTGTATCCCGTCGAGCGCGTTTACGATCCCGACGCGGACCGGCTGGGAAAGATTCCTTATTCGGAGCAGTATTTCGCCGCCCTCGGAACGGCCATCGTGCGCGTCGCGCACTCGCTGTCGGCGCCGCCCTACAAAGCGATCGCACTCGATTGCGACAACACGTTGTGGTCCGGCATCGCGGGTGAGGATGGGCCTACCGGCGTTACGCTCGATCCGTCCCGGCGCGCCCTGCACCAGTTCATGCTCGAGCAGCGCAATGACGGCATGCTGCTGTGCCTGGCCAGCAAGAACAACGAGGCGGACGTGCTCGAGACGTTCGACCTCAACCCGGACTTCCCGCTTCAAATGCGCCATTTCACCGCCTGGCGGTTGAACTGGGAATCGAAAGCCGAGAATCTGGAATCGCTGGCCGGCGAATTGTCGCTCGGACTGGACAGCTTCATCTTCGTGGACGACAACCCACTCGAGTGCGCCGAGGTGGAGGACGCTGCCCCGGAGGTGTTGACGCTGGCGCTCCCCGAAAACGCCGGCGAAATCCCGCATTTCCTCGATCACGTGTGGGCTTTCGATCACCCGGTGGTCACGGAGGAGGATCGCAATCGCAATGCCTATTATTCGCAGACGCGGCAGTTCGGACGGGAAATGCGAGGCGCCGGGGATCTTCAGAAATTCATCGGCGGCCTTGCGCTGGACGTTCGTTTTGCGCCGGTTTCGGCCGCGACTCTGCCGCGCGCCGCGCAGATGACGCAGCGAACCAACCAGTTCAACTTTGCGGCTGTTCGCCGTGCCGTGCCGGATCTGCAGGCGCTTCTCAGCGCCGGATACGAGTGCGTCACTGTGGACGTCTCCGACCGCTTCGGAGCGTACGGCATCGTCGGCCTGCTGATTTGGCGCGAGGAGGCGGGCGCGCTGGACGTGGACACATTCCTGCTCAGTTGCCGGGCGCTGGGACGCGGAGTCGAGCATCGAATGCTGGCGTTCCTCGCGGGACGGGGTGCGGGGCGGGTTCGCATCCGCGGCGTTCCGACCGCGAAGAATCAGCCCGCGCTGCAATTCATCCACGACGTCGCCGCGCGTTATGGGCAGCCCAACGGGCGGTACGACTTGCCTGCCGAAGAGTTCCGCGATCTGGAATGGCGCGCGGTAGCGCGGCCGGCGGCAGCGCCGGTAGCCAAGCCGGTTCGCGCGGACGGACGCCGATTTGTCGAGTACGCGCACATCGCCCGCAATTTGAGCACGCCCGCCCGCATTGTCGCGGCCATGCGGCAGCCCGCCGCTCCGGGCGCTCACGCTATGCGGATGACCGCCGCCGAGCGGAGGCTCGCCGTCATCTGGTCGGATCTCCTGCGCAAACCCGATATACGCCCGGCCGACAATTTCTACGATCTGGGAGGTCACTCGCTGCTGGCGGTCCTGTTGACGTTGCGCGTGCGCGAGGAGTTCGGCATCGAGCTTCCTATCGACGACGTTTATTCGGCCGGACTCACGCTGTCCGAGCTTGCGCGAAAAGTGGAGACCTATCAGTTCGCGCGAGTCAGTCCCGAGGAGTATCAGGCTGTGCTGGACGAGATCGAGAACATGAGCGACGACGAGGTCCTGGCCGCGCTCGCCCGCGAGGGCGTGGAGGAACCGGCGTAGCGCATGCGCATTCTGCTGACTTCCAACGCCTCCTACGACCCCCCCCGCGGAGGCTCCACCAGAAGCAACCTCGCATGGTTGCGCCAGCTTGCGGCCGCCGGTCACGAATGCCACGTGATCTGCGCCTCGATGGGCGGCGACGCCGTGACGGAGCGGGATGGCATTCGCATCGAATCCTATCGCGACCTCGCTCGCCGCACGGAAGTCTTGCGTGCCGCGATCGCGCGCGTCATCCCCGATTGGGTGCTGGTCACCTCCGAGGATGTGGGGCACACGCTGCTTCGCGAAGCCGCGCACGGCGCTCCCGGACGCCTGGTGTTTCTCGCGCACACGCCGCAGTGGTTTCCGTTCGGCCCGGAATCCTGGCACCCGGATGCCGGTGCGGCCGCGTTGATCCGCGGCGCTCGCGGGATCGTCGCCATCGGCCGGCACATGGCGGATTACATCGAACGCCACCTCGGCGTGCGGCCTTCGGTGGTGCACCCGCCCATCTACGGCGAGGCGCCCTACCCGCAGTTCGGGCGCTTCGACGACGGCGTCGTGCTGATGATCAATCCGTGCGATGTGAAAGGGATTGGAATCTTCGCGGGACTCGCCGCGCGATTTCCCGAATTGCAGTTCGTCGCCCTCGTCGGCTGGGGAACGACGCATGCGGATCGCGATGTTCTCGCCCGGCTCCCCAATGTGCAACTGCTTGGCGCGGTGGCCAACATTGACGAGGCGCTTTCCCGCGCGCGCGTACTGCTAATGCCGTCGTTGTGGTACGAGGGATTCGGCCTGATCGCGATGGAGGCGATGTTGCGCGGCGTCCCGGTGATCGCCAGCGATTCGGGCGGCTTGGCCGAATCCAAGAGCGGCACCGGCTATGTCGTCCCGGTCCGCCCGATTACACGCTACCTTCCCGAATTCGACGAAAACGGCATGCCGAAGGCGGTGGTGCCCGAACAGGACATCGAGCCGTGGGCGGAAGCCCTCCGCACTCTCGCGACGGATGAGAACGCTTACCGGGCGGAGGCGGAGACGTCGCGCGAACGGGCCATTGGCTTCGTTTCGCGATTGCAGCCGGATGGTCTGGAGCGCGTGCTCGATTCGCTGCGCCCCGCTCCGCTGCGCATTCTGGTCGCTCACAACTCGCTGTACTTCCCTTCGCACGGCGGCGGCGATAAATCCAACCGGATCCTTATGGAGCTGCTCGCTTCGCATGGCCACGAAGTACGCGTGACGGCGCGTATCGAGCATTTCGGAGAGGAGTCCCACTACCGCCTGCTGCGCGATCTCGCCGGGCGCGGCGTCCCCGTCGATTCGGCTGACGACGGCGTAGTGAAGTTCCATTGCAAGGGCGTCGAGGTTCATACGCTGACCTCGAATCCCCGCATGCGCGCCTACTTCGAGGAGCAGGTTGCGACTTTCGATCCGCGGATTATCATTACTTCGACAGACGATCCCGCGCAGTTCCTTTTTGAGATTGCCGCGCAGTCCGAACGGGCGCACGTGGTGTACCTGGTGCGCGCCACCATCGCCGTGCCGTTCGGACCCGACGCGTCAAGCCCGAACGCGCCGCGAACGGCGACGCTGCGGCGCGCCGACGGCATCGTCACCGTCAGCGAATACGTCGCCCGCTATGTTCGGGAATACGCCGGCCTCGATGCGGTGCACCTGCCGATCTCGCTGCCCGATCCCGGCCCGTTTCCGCTGCTCGGCCGGTTCGACAATCCGTATGTCACGATGGTGAATCCCTGCGCGGTGAAGGGCATCGCGATTTTCCTGGCGCTCGCGGAACAGATGCCGGACGTCCAGTTCGCGGCGGTGCCGACGTGGGGCGCAACCTCCGACGACCTCGCGGCGCTGGGTGGCTTGCCCAATGTCACGCTGGTGCCCGCGTCCGACGACATCGACGAGATTCTGAAGATCACGCGCGTGCTGCTGGTGCCCAGCGTGTGGGCCGAAGCGCGTTCCCGCGTGGTGCTGGAAGCGATGGAGCGCGGAGTGCCGGTGATGGCCGGCAATCTCGGCGGGCTGCCCGAAGCCAAGCTGGGCGTGCCGTATATCCTGCCGGTGAATCCGGTCAAACGCTACCTGCCCGCCGTCGATGAGAACATGGTGCCGGTGGCCGACGTGCCGCCGCAGGATGTAGCGCCGTGGAAGCAGGCGCTCGGCAGACTCGTCACCGACCGCGCCCATTGGGACGAGATCTCCGATATCTCCCGCCGCGCCGCGCTCGAATACGGCGACCGCGCGACGGTCTGGCCGTTCGAAGCCTTCCTTTCTTCGCTGGCGGGGAAGCCAAAGAAGCGCGTGGAAGCCGCGGCGGCGGAAACATCGGCGCTCGACCGCCTGTCGCCCGAGCAGCGGAAGCTGCTCGCGATCCGGTTGACGCGGCGCGCCGCGCGCCCGCGCTATATCTGGTTTCCGGGCATCGACGAGAGCGCGACCGGAAAACTGCGCCTCTTCTGTTTCCCGCACGCGGGCGGAGGAACAGCGGCGTACTCTTCGTGGCGAGGCGCCGTCGCCGATGTATTCGTGTGCCCGGTCCGGCTGCCCGGCCGCGAATCCCGGATGGAGGAAGCGCCGATCGATGAGATGCCGGCGCTGGTGGGTGCGCTGGCCGGCGCGATCGACCACTGGCTGAATGAGCCGTTCGCATTCTTCGGCCACAGCATGGGCGCGGGCGTGGCCTTCGAGCTGGCGCGCGAGCTGCGCCGGCGCGGGAAACCTCTTCCGCAAGCGTTGATTGTCTCCGGCGCGCGCGCGCCTCAACTGCGCAAAGGATGGACGCCGCCGCCGGAGCCGTCGGACTCGGAATTGTTGGAGCGGCTGCACGGCAATCCGGAAGCGCTGCGCCTGGCGCTCCCCGCTCTGCGCGCCGATATCCGGCTGTACAGCAATTACGCTTATTCGCAGGAAGCCCCGCTGCCCGTTCCCATCACGGCCTTTGCCGGTTTGTCCGATGCGAATGTTACGCCCGGGCAAGTGGCCGCGTGGAGCGCGCAGACCTCGGCGGCTTTCCGCTTCCACGCGTTTGAAGGCGGCCACTTCTTTCTGCAATCGGCCGCGGCTGAGTTTCTCCGCGAAGTGTCGGCCGCGCTCACGCCGGCGTGACTGCGGAGTGGTAATCCTTCTCGCTTTCCGGCGCGGGCAGCGGCTCGGTCAGTTTCCCCCCGGCGTTGAACAGCGCCCAGTAGAGGGCCGTCGACCCGCTCAGCAGTCCGGCGATCACGCCGACCGGCCGGATACCGATGGCGCCCGTCGCCACGCTCGACAGGGCCATTGAGATCATCATGACGGTGTTGAGCATCATGTCCACGGTCGAGAACACGCGCCCCCGGTATTGATCCGGGACGTGAGTTAACAGCATGGTCCGGTTGAGCACGTTGTTTGAACCCATGGCGATTCGCGAGACGCCGACGGCGATCGCCGAGGTCCATATGGTCGGCGCGAGAGCGAACGCGACATACGCCGCACCGTGGACGAAGTATCCGATCGAGATCGCGTGCTTGTAGCCATTGAACCTGAGCACGCGGCCGAGCCGGTGCGCGGTGATGCCGCCGGCCACGAGGCCGAGCCCGGCCGCGCCCCAAAGAATGCCGATGCCCGCCGGTCCCGCTTCGTACACGATCTCGCCGAACAGCGTGAAGAGAATCTGCGCCGCGCCGCCGCCGCTCGCCCAGCCGACGTAGGACATTCCGATGGCGAAAATCAGCGGCGTGCGCCACATGTAGCGCAGGCTGTCGGTAAAATCGCGCGCCCACTCGTCCGGGCCGTGGAGGCGCGGCGCGCCTTCCCGCGCCGGGCGGAAATGTCCCTCCGCCGATCGCAAATTCCACACCGCCCACGCGCTGCACAGAAACGACGCCGAGTTTGCGACGAACGCCCACTTGTATCCGAACTGATGCGTGCTGATTCCGCCTAGCATCGCGCCGATGGAAAGCGTGAGCCACGCCGTGGTCTGGGTGAGCGCGTTGGCGGTATGCAATTCCTCGGGATTCGTGATACGGGGCAGGATGGACGACCGCCCGCTGGTGAAGAAGGGAGACGCGAAGGTCAGCAGCGCGCTCAAGGCATACAGCAGCCAGGTCTGCTGGTGAGTCAGCACCAGCACGAAGCCGAGCGCGATCAGGCAGCGGAGCAGATCGCTCGCCAGCATGATCTTTCTGCGGTCGAAGCGGTCGAGAGCGACGCCGGCGATCGGGCCCGCGAGCACGGCGGGCAGCGTCCGCGCGAGCATCACGCCTCCCACCACGAGGCTCGATCCCCCAGGAATGTGCAGGGCCAGGCTGACCACCGCGATGGTGTTGAAGTGGTCGCCTACCTCGCTCACCACCTGCCCCATCCACAGATTGCGGTAATTCGCGTTGCGGCGCAGCAGCGCCTGGAAGGACGTCACTACCTCCAGAGTAAGGGAAAATGGTCAAGTGGCTCCCGCGTTCCTCATCACCATCGACACGGAAGGAGACGACCTGTGGTCGGGGCCTTCGACCATCACGGCGAAGAACGCCGAATACCTGCCGCGCTTCCAGCAATTGTGCGAGAAGTACGGGCTGAAGCCGACGTGGCTGACGAATTATGAGATGGCGGCGGACGATCGCTTTGTGGAGCTCGGCCGGGACGCGGTGGCGCGCGGCGCGGCGGAGATCGGCATGCACCTGCACGCGTGGAACTCGCCTCCGGTTGTGCCGCTGACGGACGACGACTACCGGCATTGCCCTTACCTGATCGAGTACCCGCGCACCCTGATCGAAGAGAAGGTCCGCTTCATGACCCGGCTGCTGGAAGACCGCTTCGAGCGGCCGGTCACGAGTCATCGCGCGGGCCGCTGGGCTTTCAACGAGGCATACGCGAAAGTGCTGCTCGATCTCGGCTACATGGTCGATACGTCGGTGACGCCGCACGTCTCGTGGCGCGCGTACTATGGCGATCCGAAGGGAAACGGCGGCCCCGATTTCACCCATGCTCCCGAATTGCCCTACTTTCTGGACGGCGGGCTGCTGGAAGTGCCGATGACGATCATGACCGGCGGACCCGCGGCGGAGTCGATTCGAAGCCTGCTGCCGCGCGGATCGGTGTTGGCGAAAGCGTGGAACCGCGTCAGCCCGCCCGTGCGATGGCTGCGGCCCAACGGGATGAACCTGAAGCTGATGTTGTCCATCCTGGATCGCGTACTGAGTGAAAACCGGCCCTGCGCCGTATTCATGCTGCACTCGTCGGAGATGATGCCCGGCGGCAGCCCGAACTTCCGCACGCCGGAATCCATCCAGGTGCTGTACGAGCACATGGAGGCCGTCTTTAAGGCCGCCGCCGCGGGCTTCCGGGGGCAAACCCTGACGGAGTTCGCGCTGGCATTCGCGTGAACCGCCGCTCATCTCGAGTACTCCCCCGGTTCGTCGCGGCGAGGAGTGTACGGCTTCGGCGGATGAGGCTCGGCGGGTCCCTTGGTTGCCGGGAAAGGGCCGGCGACGTCCTTCTTTCCGATTGAAACCAATGGGTTAGGACCTTCCCGGGTTCGTTTGGCAATTTTTCCTTTTGCAGCTTGCGGAGGAGCTTGAGGGCACAATGCCAGTTGCGGGCGCAGCGGGCTTCGTCGCGGGAAATATGGGCGAGCGCACCGTCGGCGCCGTGCGGCATGTTGACGAACTCTTCGGCGACCTAGGGGGCCGTACGGTCCATGGTGACGTTGAGGATGCCAGCTTCCATCATGAGGGCACGGCGCTGGCGCCATTTGGCCGCGACCATTTCGTCGACGAGGTCGCGCTGGGGCGGGGTGCACGGGAGGTTTTTGAGGAAAAGCGACGGGTATAATGCTTCTTAATGAGGCGCGTGGCGATTACCTATCACCGGGACGACAAGGTCGCATCGTACGCCGCCGCCGTGCGCGCGGCCGGCATGGAGCCGGTGCTGGTGAAGGCTGGCGATCCGGCGTCGCTCGACGGGATGGACGGATTGCTGCTGTCCGGCGGAGCGGATGTCGATCCGGCCCTGTTTGGAGAACAGCGTCATGAAAAGACTGAGACGCCGGTTCCCGAGCGCGACGGGCTGGAATGGGCGCTGCTCACGCAGGCGCTGGCGGCCGATTTTCCCGTGCTCGCGATCTGCCGCGGCTTGCAGTTGATGAACGTGCTGCAGGGAGGCACGCTCGTGCAGCATGTGGAGGGGCACAAGATCGCCGATGTCCACGATATCGTTCTGGAGCCGGGGTCGCGTCTGCACGCGATCTTCGGCGCCAGCGAACTGTGCGTAAATTCGCGGCACCATCAGATCGTGGGACGGCTCGGCTCCGGCTTGTCGGTAAGCGCGCGGTCCAAGCACGATGGGGTGGTCGAGGGACTGGAGCGCCCGGACCGCCGGTTCGCCGTCGCGGTGCAGTGGCATCCCGAGGACCAGTATGCCCGGTACAAAGAACAGTTGAAATTGTTCGACGCGTTCCGGGATGCGCTCTGATGCGGTTGTGTCGCGCGACGGACGAAGGCAGAATGAGGAATCGCTTTTTTCAAGGAGGTGTATGCCCCTGAGCAGACGCGCGGCCGCCGAACTGCCAGGCAATTTCTGGCTGGTGTTCGGCGGTTGCGGAAGCGCAGTACTCGCCGCAGCTTTTCCCGGTCTGGGGATCGGGTTTCTAGGCGTGGCCCTTGCGTTCGGACTCACGGTCTTGACCATGGCTTTTGCCATCGGGCACATTTCGGGCTGTCATTTGAACCGCGCGGTTTCCGTCGGGCTGGTGGTAGCCAAGCGATTCCCGGCATCGGAATTATCGCCTGATTTAGCTGCCAGGTTATCGGCGGCATTGTGGGCGCGGGCGTGCTCTTCGTGATCGCCAGCGGGAAGGCGGGGTTCAGTCTCGCCGGCGGGTTTGCTTCGAACGGGTATGGGGATCACTCGCCCGGCGGCTATCCGAAAGTGGCGTGCCTGGTGGCCGAGGGGGTGCTCACTTGATTCGCCTGATCGGCATCCCGGCCAACAATCTGTCTGTAAACCCGGCGCGCAGCACCGGCCGGGCGGTGTTCGCCGGAGGCTGGGCCATCGAGCAATTGTGGCTGTCCTGGGTGGCGCCGATTGTGGGGGCCGCTTTGGCGGGGATCGTGTACCCGGCGATCGCCGGGCGGGCAAAGGATTAATATCCGCATACTCCGCTCTATCTGGATCTGGACCGCCGGTGCCGTCCTCCTGCTGTCGTGGGTGCCGATCCAGGGCGTCGTCCGGTTGTTGGACCGCGACCCGATGCGCCTTCGGACAGGCCGGTGGTTCCGGCGGCTGGGAAGGAATCTGGCGCGCCTCAACCCCTGGCGGCTGCACATCGAGGGGCGGGAGCGCATCGCGCCGGGGCAGGTCTACGTGGTGGTCAGCAACCACCAGTCCCTGGCCGATATCCCGGTGATCTGCTTCCTGTGGCTGGATGCGAAATGGCTGGCCAAAATAGAGCTGTTCCGGCTTCCGGTGCTGGGGGTGCTGCTGCGCATGGCGGGCGATATCCCCGTCGACCGGTCCGCCCGCCGGGAAGCGGGGAAGGCCTTTCATCAGGCGACGATGTGCGTCCGCCAGGGGTGTTCCGTAGTGTTCTTCGCGGAGGGCACGCGATCGCCGGACGGCGAGATCGGGCCCTTCAACGACGGGCCGTTCCAACTCGCCCTGCGCGAGCGGGTCCCGCTGCTGCCGCTGGTTTTGGATGGCTCCGGCGATGCCCTGCCGCGGAACTCCTGGTTATTCGGGGGAGCCCGCGACATCCGGCTGCGGGTTCTCGCGCCGGTGGAAACCGAGGGCTGGGACGTGGAACAGGGGGCGGAGCTACGGGATGCAGTTCGTCAAACAATGATCGACGAACTGCATCGCATGCGGACCGCGGCAGGGACTGCTCCCTTACGGCCGCGGCTCGGTATCTAGTTGGCGGGCTTCGGGTGGGGCGTGGTGTCGGTTTCGGTCAGGCGCAGCGCCCACTTGGTGGCCTCGAGATACATCTTTTGCACGTCCGTGCGCTCGTAGGCTTCCAGCGTGTGCCCGAGGGTGGTGTAAAACACCCGGCCTTTTCCGTAGTTCTTCACCCAGGCCACCGCGAAATCCTGGTCGGTTCGCTTCACGTTCTTGTTCTGGAGGTTCAGCTTCGTTTCATCCAGCCGCATCAGGACGTGGACCTTGTCGCGGGAGAAGATGGCGCTGGGCTGGTAAATCTCGTCGTGAATGAGAAATGCCGGCTGGAAGTAGGCGGTGATCGGAGAGGCGCGATCCTCCACGATGACGGGGGCGTCGAAGGTGCCCCAGGGGTGATTGTCGAAGTAGGCCCCCATCATTTCTCCGTACTCCGGCCATTTATAGAGCGTGTCGATGGCGGTGTGGCCGCCGACGATGCCTTTGCCGTCCTCCTTCACGAAGGAGAGCAGATCGGCCTTTTGCGAATCGTCCAACGGAAGTTCGCCGGTGGTGAACAGGTAAATGGCGTCGAAGTTGTCCAAATTTTTGCGGTTGTTTCCGGCGGGTTTCTTCTTCGTGATGAGTTCCGTGTCGGTGCGGATGGTGGTGTCCCACAGGCCGGTGTCGCGGCCGAGTTGCCACATCATGGCGAGACCGCGGGTTACCGAGTCGTGCTGGTACCCCATGGTCTGGCCGATGGCGAGCACCTTCTTCTTTTGGGGAGCGTTCTGCTGGGCCGGGGCGAGGCCGCCGGCGCAGAGCAGAAGGGCAAGTGAAAGTTGTAAATAGCGCATAATATTGCGGTCGCCAACATCATATCAGCCTGAGCGGAATTTCCGGCGGAACATACTACAACCTTGGATGCCTTTCCTAAACACTCGCGACTTCGGGGAGATCGAATACGGCGAGGAGACGGTGATCGAGTTTCCGCTGGGGTTGCCCGCTTTCGAGGGCCAGCGCAAGTTCCTGTTGATCCAACCGCCGGCGATGAGCCCGCTGGTTTTTCTGCAAAGCGTTGCGACGCCGCCGCTGTCCTTCACGGTGCTTCCCGTCGCCGCCATCGATCCGGATTATGAGCTCTCGGTTTCAGCCGAAGACCTCCAGGCCATCGGGCTGCCCGCCGGGGACAGCGTTTTGGTGAGCGAGCAACTGGCGTGTTTTGCCGTGGTAACGCTGCCGGAGCGGGGGAGCGCGACCGCGAATCTGCTGGCGCCCGTCATCGTGAACGTGGGCGCGCGCCGGGCCGTGCAGGCCGTGCGATGCGACGCACGGTATTCGCACCGGCACCCGATTGAAGGCGCGCCATGCTCGTGATCCGGCGGCGGCCCGGCGAGACGTTCGTGATCGGCGAGGACGTCGAGGTCGAAGTGCTCGAGATCAGCGGCAACCAGGTGAAGGTGGGGATCCGCGCTCCCCGGGAGATCCTGGTACTTCGCAAAGAGGTGCACCTGACCCGTACCGAGAACCGCGCGGCCTCGGAGCCGCCACTGGCCGGGCGCCTTGAAACGGTACTGGACCGATTGCGTCGGAGGACCCCGCTGGCTCACGCGCGCGGCTCTGAAAGCGTTTCCGAGCCGCGACCGTAAGGGAGTCGGTGGACGGGTTGTGACACTGCGCACTAAGCGTTTTACCTGAGCACAGAAAACTCAAGAGTCTTTCCGGGAACCCGATAAGGGGGTTGTAGGACACGAACGCGGAAGAAAATCCGCGGGGCCGGGCAAGGAAGTCCGGCTCGAGTCCGCAATTCAAGGAGAGAATAAAATGAGTTTTACAATCAACACGAACATGGCCTCTTTGCAGGCTCAGGGGTATCTTCAGCAGACCAGCGACTTCCAGGGAAAGACCCTGAACCGGGTCACTTCGGGCTTGCGAATTGTTTCCGCCGGAGACGACGCAGCCGGACTCGCGATTGCGAACGGCTTACGGTCCGACCAGGCCGTCTTGACCCAAGGCGTCCGTAACGCCAACGACGCTCTGAGCCAGTTGCAAATTATGGACGGCGGAATGAACAACATCAGCAAGTTAATCGACCGCGCCCGCACTCTGGCCACGCAGTCCGCCTCGGACACGTTCACTGGAAACCGCACGGCCCTGAACAACGAGTTCACCGATGTGATGAAGGAAATCGATCGCCAGGCGAAGAACATCGGCCTGGACAATGCCGGACAATTCGCCAACACGCTGAAGGTCTTCATTGGCGGCGGAAAAGACGGCTCGGGCAACGCGCAAAACATAATCGACAACGGGTCGGTTTCGCTCGCCCTGGGCGGGGCCAAAGTGGACACGCTGGGACTGGGCCTGACGAAGAGCCTGGGCGCGACCGTTTCCACCGGCACGGTGGACCTCACCGGCGGCGCGACGACCGCTCTCGGGAGCGCGACTAGCGCGACGTTTTCGCTCGCGGTTGGCGCCGCGAACGTCAGCGTCACCGTGAATACGACGAACCTCGTAAACGATGCCGATTTCCTGAACCGTCTGAACAGCGCCATCCAGACCGCATCCTCGACCAACTCCGCCGTGGCGGCCGCCAACATTCATGCCTCGCTCATGCCCGCCGCCGGAGGTAAAACCTATTTGGGATTCACGTCCTCGGTGGAAGACCCTAAGAGCCCCGGCAACGCCCTGGCATTCAGCGTGACGGCTTCCGATGTTAACGCCGCGCTGGTATTCACTACCAAGGCCACGTCCACCGCCGCCGCCGCCGGAACCGCCGCGAACTACTCCTTCTCCATCGCCGACATGACCAGCGCTCAAGGCGCAGTCACGGCGCTGTCCGCTGCGACGAGTTCACTCGGCCTGGCGCAGGCCACCGTTGGCCGCAGCGAAAACGTTCTGAACTACGCCATGAATCTGGCGCAGTCCCAATCCACCAACATGGCCGCTGCCGAGTCGCGCATTCGCGACGCGGACCTGGCGACCGAAGCGGCCAACATGAGCAAGGCCCAGATCCTGCTTCAGGCCGGCGTGGCCGCGCTGGCGCAGGCGAACTCCGCCCCGCAGCAGGTGTTAGCGCTTCTGAAGTAGTTGCAGTTGATTTCAGGCAGGCAGCCGCCCCCAGCCGGTCGTTCTGACTCGGTTGGGGGCGTTTTTTTTGCGCGGAAACATGCGTCGCCAGGAGTGGCAACGCGGCACGCAACAGTGCGTGCGCCACGTGAATCAGCCGATGCAGTTGAGAGTGCGGTCGGGTTGGAGTGGGGTAAGGGTGCAGGAGACCTGGCGAAGCCGGTCGAGAGCGGCCAGATCGGCCGAGCGGATCTGGTTTAGATGTTCCCGGACGCGTTCGCCCGTTTCGCGGATTTGCTGGAGCCTCGCTAACACGCCCTCACTGTGGTGGCTCGGAATTAACGCGATCAGCCGTTCTCGCCTGGCGAGCGCTTCGGAAACCTGCGCCGAACCGGAGGAACCGGATGCCTCCAGGGCCTCCGATACCATTTCCAGAGCTGAGAGAGTCTGTTCGATGTCCATGGCCGTCCGGCTAATGGCCCGTCGAGCTGGTCGAGGTTCCGTAGCTGCTGAAGTTCAGACTCTGAATGCTGGCCGTCAGCATCTGCTGTTGCGAGTCGAGTTGTGCCAGCGCCGCGTCGGCGGCCGCCAGTTTGGACTGCAGGGAGGCCTGCATGAGGTTGATCCGCTGCGTGGTGGCGGCGATCTGCGCCTGCATGCGCTGGTCCTGCTGCGTCAACCCGGCCTGCTCGATGTTGATCAACCCGTTCATGGGATCGGAGTACGCTGTCAACTGGCTCGATAGGCCGCCGAAGCCGGTGATAGCCGAGCCGAGAAACGTGAATGCGCCGGCCAGGGCGGAGTCGGGGAGAGCCGAGAATGCAGTGGCGTCGAACGTCATCTTCCCGGTGGTATCCAAAGAGATTCCCAGGTCCGTCAGGCTGTTGACCGCGCCCGTTGCCGTGCCCCGGTAACCGGAGATCTGACGCAGGACGGACTGAATGCCCAGCACGGATTGATCGGCCAACAGCAGATCGGCGCCCGGCCCGGAATGCTTGTCCATCTCGTTCACGGCGGCGTTGTACTTGGTGACCAGCGTCTGCAGCGCCGTCGAGATTTGGGTTCGATCGCTGGCCACGCCGACCGTGATCGGCGGAGTACTGGCCGTTGTGCCGAGCAACGTCATCGTAACGCCCGGTATGGCGTCGTGGATCGTGTTCGTGCTTCGTGTGACCGGCTTTCCATTCAGTTGGAAAGAGGCGTTTGACCCTTGGTTTGTATTCGTCAGCCACGGGACGTTCGTGTGCGTTCCCGTCCCCGGATCGTCCGTTAACGACACCGTAGTGGCACCCGTGTTGTTGGCGGTGACTGTGAGGAAGCTGCCCGCGTCCGTTGTGATAATGCTGGCCGAGACACCGGCGTTCAAGCTGTTGATCTGGTCGCGAAGCCCGTTCAGGGAATTGTTGGTCAGCGTGAAGTCGTAGGTATGACCGCCAGCCACCAACTCCATGGATCCATTCAACGATACCGGGGTTGCCGCCGGATCCTGGTACCCGTTGTTCGAGAGCTCGGAGGCGGCGCTGGCCAGCGAGGTAATGTTGGAAATCGAGTACGATCCAGCCGAGGTCGCGCCGTTCATCGAGACCGCCACCTTGGAGCTGTCCGAACTGGAAACGCCTAATCCTCCCGTCGATCCCACGGTGCCGAGACCTGAAATGGCGGTCGCCAGGTCGCCCACGGTGGCCTGCATCGTCCCGAGCAGAGACTTGCGGCTGATCGTGTCGGTATCCGAGTTCTGCAACATTTGCAGCGGCAGCGACGCGATCTTGACGGCGCGCGTCAGGATGCTTTGGAAATCCTGCGAATAAGAGCTGACCCCTGAAAAAGTGAGTGGCGCGATTGACATGGTGTCCCGTTGAACATATCGGCGGGACGGCGATGTTTCTTTAGGCTTTGACCAAAACGTCGAGGTGCGCGGCCGGCTCCACCGTTCCCATGCCGATATAGCGGAACCCGATGCCGCGCAACCGCGCGGCGTCGAGGACGTTGCGGCCATCCAGCAGAATCGGCGTCCGCATGGTTTTCGCAATCGCCTCCCAGTCGAGGTCGCTGTACTGGGGCCATTCCGTCACCAGCACCACCGCGTCCGCGTTTTCGGCGACTTTCTCCGGAGAATCGCACAAGATCACATCTATCCCCGGGTATTCCCTCCGGAAACGCTCCATGGCAACCGGGTCGTGGACCCTGACTTTACATCCGCGCTCGATCAGTTTTTTGGCGATCTCAATGGCCGGCGCTTCGCGCAAGTCGTCCGTGTTCGGTTTAAACGCCAACCCCAGAAGACCGATCGTGCGGCCTTTGAGAATGCGGAGCGCGCTCAGCAATTTTTCCACGACGACATCGCGCTGGCGCCGGTTCACCTCGCGGGCCGCTTTGACAATCGGCATGTCCAGGCTGTACTCGGCGGCCGTCGAGACCAGCGCCGCGGTGTCTTTCCCGAAACACGACCCGCCCCACCCGATGCCCGCGTGGAGGAATCTCATGCCGATGCGCGCGTCCAGTCCGATGCCCTTCGCCACCTGCGCGATATCGGCGCCCACGCGCTCCGCCAGTTGCGATATTTCGTTGATGTAGCTGATCTTCAGCGCGAGGAAGGCGTTGGCCGCGTACTTGATCAACTCTGCCGAAGCCAGGTCCGTCGCGATTAGCGGGACGGCCGCCAGCGCTTCCGGCCGTGGAAGATAGGTCGGGGCCGTGAAGCTCTGGTCAAGCATCGGACGATACAGTGCGTACAGCGTGTCCAGGCTCTTGGGGTCGTCCGAACCCACCACCACGCGATCCGGGTACAGGCTGTCGTGCAGGCCGGAGCCCTCGCGGAGAAACTCGGGGTTGGAAGCGACGGAGAAGCAGCCGGCCGGGCGTTTCCCCTTCGCGGTTTCATACGCCTCCCGAATCAACGAGTCCACCCAGTTCCCGCTTCCGATGGGGACCGTGGACTTATTCACGACGACCGTGAATTCGTGATCCAGGTGCGCGCCGATGCTCTGGGAAGCCAGGCGGAGGTACTGCAGATCGGGACCGCCGCCGGGGGATGGCGGGGTGCCTACCGCGATAAAGACGACGTCCGCCCCGGGGATCGCTTCCTCATACGAAGTGGTGAAGCGAATCCTCGGCGCCGCGTCCGCCAGCAGCTCCTCCAGGAACGGTTCGTAAATCGGTGTCCGCCCGCTCTTCAAGGCGGCGATCTTCGCGGTATCCGTATCGAGACATTGGACTTCGTGCCCAACGTAGGCCAGGCAGACGCCGGTCGTAAGCCCTACATATCCGGTCCCGATGATTGCGATTCTCATCGCCTACCATTGTACTGAATCAACCCGCCGGCAGTTCCCGGGTGTGCTCGCCCAGGGACGGGGCGGGGGCGCCCTGACGCGCGGGCGTGCCGCTCAATTTGGGGATCGGTCCGGCCGTCCGCTCTTGTTCGGCGAGGGTGCGCACCGGAGTCACGCAGCACTCGACGCCGCGCAGCAGGGCCCACCATTCGGCGGCAGCCTTTTCAGCGAATATCGCCGCCAGTCCACGCGCGATTTCCTCCTGCCGCGGGTCCGGGGCATACTGATCCGCGATGAATTCGGAGCAGTTGAGCGCGGTGCACAGGTTGGCCCAGAACTTCGGCTCCAGAGCGCCCACCGCCAACCAGCGCCCATCCAGCGTGGGATATACGCGATAGCAGGCGAACTTACCGGTCAGAAGCCCGGCACCTCTGGCCGGCAGATCGCCCGTCGCCTGAAACTGGCTCAGCGCTACGGGCAGCATGGCCGCCGCGCCATCCGCCATCGAGACGTCGATAAACTGGCCCAGGCCGGTCTGCTGCCGCGAGAACAGCGCGAGCAGGATGCCGATCACCGCCTGCATCGCCCCGCCGGCGAGGTCGGCGATCTGCCCGCCGGGGATGGTGGGCGGTCCGCCGACAACGCCGGTCAGTTCCAGGAGCCCGGCCATCGCGATGTAGTTAATGTCGTGCCCCGCCAGGTCCCGCCACGGCCCGGTCTGCCCATAGCCGGTGATCGCGCAGTAAACCAGGCGCGGGTTGCGGGCCGACAGGACCTCGAAGCCGCACCCCAGACGGTCCATTACGCCCGGGCGAAAGCTCTCCACCACCACGTCGGCGCGATCGGCCAGGCGGAGGAAGGCCGCCCGGCCATCCGGGTTCTTCAGATCGATTTCGACAGACTTCTTGCCCCGGTTGGTGGCTTCAAACAGCGCGGGCGTGTTCCGGGCGTAATCGCCGACACCGGGCTGCTCCACCTTGATCACCTCCGCCCCGAAGTTGGCGAGCCACATCGTGGCGACGCCCCCGGGGAGCAGGCGCGTCAGATCCAGGACCGTAGTCCCGCCGAGCGCGGTCATGCCGCCGGGCGTCTCCGGACCATTAGCTTGTCGGTGTACACCAGAACCGGCTCGTGGTTCTGGTTCAGCACCGAAGTCTCAAAGGTGATCACGCCGCCCTTTTCTTTATCCTGGCGGCCGACCACCGTCTTTTCGACTCTCACCGTGTCCCCGATGAAGGTCGGCCGCACGAACCGGAGCCGGTCGATGCCGTAGAAGGCCACCACGGTATCCGTGGTTTGCCCCATCTGCACCATGAGCCCGCTGGATATGGACAGGATCAGCAGGCCGTGGGCAATGCGCCGGCCGAACGGGCCGGTTTTGGCGAACTCCTCGTTGGTGTGCAGCTCGACGAAATCGCCCGAGAGGCCGGCGAAATTTACGATATCGGCCTCCGTGATGGTGCGGCCGCGCGAGCGGGACACGTGTCCAATTTCGAAATCCTCAAAGTAGAGGGCCATGGTGTTTCTGGATCAGACCGGCAGTAGATCCAGCGCGGCCTGCAACTCAGAGCGGGTATGGGCGTCGCCGGTGCGGCTGGTTACGTCGATGCCGCGCTCATACCACTGGCGCGCTTCGTCCACCCGCTTCAACTGCTCCAGCGCTTGTCCGCCGTGGAAGTAGGCGGCGGCGTAATTCGGGTCTTTCTCCAGCAGGGCGCGGTACTCGCCGACCGCCTCGTCGAGTTGCCCGCTCTTGGCGTGCTCCATCGCGAGTCCGTATCGCGCGAACGTATTCTGCGGGTCTTGCGCGAGCATGGCCCGCAGGGTTTCTAGTCTATCCATCGGGATCTCAGTGTAGCGCAACAAAGGTGCTACTATGCGCTCGTGGCGTGCCCCTACTTCTATCCCGTGGAACTCCTCTCCGGCGGTTCCGCGCGATCCCCGCTGGGTGGCGAGTGCCAGGGAACCTGCCGCGCCGATTCGAGCCAAGCGTTCCAGCCAGACGGCGGCACCCTGCAGTCGTTCTGCAATTTCGGGTATGGCCGCGGATTGTGCCCGCGTTTTCCCGAGAGTTCTCCGGTTGACGCCGTCCGTTTCTCCGTCCGTCGGGACGGCGATGACGCGCGCATCGTATTCGTCCTTGAGCGGGACTACGCGCCGCTGCGGCATGGCGTGGTTCGATACCTGGACGGATGCGTGGAAGGCGAACTACCGGACGAATGCGTCGCGCGTCAGGCAGCGGTCTTTGCCGGCGCCTACGCTAGGCTTCGTGCGCCTTGTACATGTACTTGATGTTGGGCTTGAAGATCAGGAGATTGGGGGCACTCTCGCGGTTGAACTTGAGGCAGCCCTTGTCGTACCACTCGATGAGGCCATGCAGTTCCTCGCCGTCCTTCAGCACGATGACCATCGCGGTCTTGGATTGCATCTGCTTGATGTAATAAAAATTCTCCGCGTTGGTTTGTTCAGGAGGGACGGCCTTCTTCTGCGGCGGCGCTTTTTTGGCGATCGCCTGCTGTTTTGCCTCGTTGAATGAGGGGCGGATCAGTCTTCGATTTGCGGTTTCCACTGCGCTACTCCTGATGACGCTGGCTGACACTTTGAGCCCCGGTGGCGGGCTGCTGCAAGAGGGAAATCAGCCAGGCGAATCTATCGTTAAGTCATATCACAACGAGCCTGTACCCGCAAGCCAAGGCGCGACACTCCCGGCTGGACCGGATCGAAGCGGCATTCGCCGCGTTCAGCCAGCGCTACTCATTGCGCAGCGAAATCGCAGGATCGACGCCGCTGGCGCGGCGCGCGGGGATGTAGCTCGCGGCCAGTGCCACCAGCGCCAGGCAAGCGGCTACCAGCGCGAACGTAACCGGGTCCCCGGGTTGCACCTCGAACAACAGGTTCGAGACGGCGCGAGCGACTCCAATCGCGCCCACGAGTCCAATGAGAATTCCCGCGCCGGTGATCGCCAGGCTCTGCCCGAGAATCATTCGCACCACCTGCCAGCGGCTCGCCCCGAGAGCGATGCGTATGCCGATCTCGTGCGTGCGCCGCGTCACCGTGTAGGACATCACGCCGTACAGACCGACGGCGGCCAGCAGCAGCGCGCAAGCCGCAAACACGGCCAGCAGCATCATCGCCAGCTTGCGCCGCGCGATCGAATCGGACATCAACTGCTTCATCGTGCGGATCTTATACAGCGGCTGGTCCGGATCGACCGCCGCCACCACGCGCTGCACGGAGTTCGCCAGCGCGCCCGGATCCATCGTGGTGCGCAGTGTCAGCGACATGAACCGGTCGGGATTCTGAGCGTGCGGCAGGTAGAGTTGCGTACGGGAAAGCGCTTCGAGAGTGCGGTATCGGACGTGAGCCACGACCCCGGCCACGGTGAGCCAGGGCGCCTTGGAACCCAGGTCGCCTTGCTTGAGCCGCTTGCCCACCGGATCTTCCCCCGGCCAATAGGTATTCGCCAGGGTCTCATCCACGATCGCGACCGGCGCAGCCGTCTCGGTGTCGCGGGCGTCGAACGTCCGGCCGCGGATCAGCCGGATTCCCATCGATTCGAAGTAACCTGGCAGGACGGTGCGCTGATCGGCCTCCGGCGACCGCTGGTCCGGCGGCACGGCGGTGGTGTCGATGGTGGTGGTTCCCGACGAACCATTTCCGCTGAGCGGAAGCTCCGAAACGCCGCCCGCCGCCTGGACGCCCGGCAGCTTCGCTACGCGGTCCAGCACATTGCGGTAGAACATCCTCACCGTCTCCGGCTTCCCGTACGTCTCCGACGGCACGGCCAGCCGCATCGTGAGAACGCCCTCCGCGCGGAAGCCCGGATCCACTTCCTGCAAACGTAGGAAGCTGCGGATCAGCAGCCCGGCGCCCACCAGCAGCATCAGCGAGACGGCAAGTTCGACGGCCACCAGCCCGCGCCGAAGTTGCTGCGGCCGCGCGCCGCCGGTGGATCCGCGCGAGCCTTCCTTCAGCGCATCGTGCGCGATCGTCGTCCGCACCGCCTGCCAGGCCGGCGCGAGTCCGAAGGCGAGCCCCGTCGCCAGGCTCAGGCCGATCGTGAAAGCCACCGCCCACGCGTCGAGCGACGCGGCGGCCATCCGGGGAAAACTGGATTCCGCCATCGTTCGGAAAATGGCCAGCCCCGACGCTCCGAGCGCCAGGCCGAGCGCGCCGCTGGAGAGCCCGAGCACCAGGCTCTCAATGAGCATCTGCCGGACCAGCGTCGCCGCGCCCGCGCCCAGCGCGACCCGGATGGCCATCTCCCGCTCCCGCGCGGTCGCCCTCGCGAGCAGCAGGCCCGCGACGTTGGCACACGCGATCAGCAGCACCGCGCAGACCGCCGCCATCAGGATCCACAGCGGCTTTCGCACATCGCCCACCACCTCGTCGAGCAGCGGAGACAGCAGCACGGAATAGTTGTATTTCGTGTAGGGGTACTGCGGGTTCTGCTCGACGATGGTGCGCGTCATCGCCGCGGCGTCTGTCTTGGCCTGCTCCAGCGACAGCTCGGGCCGGATGCGCGCCAGCACCTCCAGGTAATGGCCGCCGCGCGCTCCCGGCGAAAGGTCGTCCGCGCCGAAGGCCAAC
Source organism: Acidobacteriota bacterium (assembly GCA_025353165.1). Lineage (GTDB taxonomy): Bacteria > Acidobacteriota > Terriglobia > Bryobacterales > Bryobacteraceae > TMP-7. The sequence continues at coordinate 27,125 of JANXRE010000154.1, forward strand.
GGAACCCAAATCTCGACCTCGGGCGGAAACGCGAAGGAGGCGGGAAGCACCCCGACGATCTGGCACTCCGCGCCGTTCATTCGCACGGACCGGCCGATCACGCCGGGATCGGCGCCGAATTTCGTCCGCCACAGGGAGTGGCTGATCAGAGCGACCCGGTCGCGGCCGGGAACCTCGTCCTCGTGGGTGAACAAACGCCCGACTTGCGGCGTCACGCCGAGCATGGGAAACAGGCTCGCCGACACGCCCGCTCCGTCCACGCGCTCGGGAGTCCCTCCGGCGGAGATGTTGAGGGACCGCCCGTCCATGGCCGCGATCTGCGAGAAGCCGCGGTTCAGCCGCTCCAAATCCTTGAACTCCGGCGGAGAAATCCAGTTGCGGTCGCCCGGAATCCCGATCCCGGTAAACTGGCCCCAGACCTTCACCAGCCTGCCCGGGTCCTGGTAAGTGAGCGGCCGCAGCAGAACCGAATCGACAACCGTAAAGATCGCGGTGTTGGCGCCGATCCCCAGCGCCAGCACGGCGATCGCCACGGCGGTAAAGCCCGGATTGCGGGCGAGCGAGCGCAAACTGTACCGAAGGTCCCGGAGAACGGAGTCCATGGAGAACAGTACGCTGCGGGCTGCCCCGCAGTTCGCAAATTGTCAGGGGTGCTTAACCGTTCCGGAGCCCACGCGTTCCGGGCGCCCTGACGGCCGGTGAAGTGAGTGTCGAAGACGGGCGCACCGTTGTTCAGACGGTCGAAGCGGCAGCCCTGCATGTCCAACTGGAGCAGGTAAGGGTCTCCGGTGCCCCGGTCGACCCTGGGCACGGCGGCCCCGCTGTACCAGACCACGTCGACGGTGCCGTCCTTGGCATTGGCCGTGATGGGCAGAACCTGCGCATCGACAGAGAAGATCTCAGTCTCATGCGGTGCGGGCGGCGCGCCGGCATCAGGTGGCTCGCCGGCGGAGATCTCAGTTCGCAAAAGGGGCATGGAATGGCTCCTAATCCTTGACCGCATTCACGGCGACGTAGTCATTCTCGCCCAGCTTCTTCCACTGGTAGAGCTGCTTCTGCAGCCACGCGACGTGGCCTTTGAACTTGTCATCACCCTCGCGGTGCCACTTCACCAGGTGCTGGTAGAAGTGGAAGTTCGACATATCGCCGGCGTCGTAGCACTGCTTGCAGAGATCGGTGAAACGCCCGATGGCGGCCTGCTCGGCGGAAAAGGCATCGTTGAGAATCTCGGTGACGCTGTCGTGGATCGCGGCGGGCTTCAACTCAATCGTCGGCGCGCCCTCGAGGAACAGCAGGCGGCTCACCAGGCACTTCATGTGGTCCCCGCACTGCTCCTTCGGCGGCCATACCTTTGTTGTAATCCGAGAACGTCGGAATAGTGGTCCAGGAGAGGAGCAATTCGATCGCGAGGAATGGCTTTGTCGAGGAGGTTCATTGGGTGTTTGCAGGCGACGTGACTAGGCTGGCCAGCATATTGCTAAAATAATGCTGTGAGCAATATCGAGTTTGCTTGGGATGGCCGGAAGGCCAAATCCAACCTCGCCAAGCACGGCGTCTCATTCGAGGAAGCGAAGACCGCTTTTCTAGATGAGAACGGCCGCTTACTCGATGACCCGGATCACTCTGAGAACGAAGATCGATTTGTCTTGCTCGGGTACAGCTTCAAGGCGCGTTGCCTGATTGTCAGCCACTGTTACCGGGCAGCCGATTCTGTAATTAGGATCATTTCCGCCAGATGCGCTACCGCGCAGGAAGAGAAGGACTATTGGAGGCTCCAATGAGAACTGAATACGATTTTTCTAAGTCCCGCAAGAATCCTTACGCCAAACAACTCAAACGCCAAATTACGATTCGCATCGATACGGCGGCCGTGGACTACTTCAAGCAAATGGCGGCCGAGTTGGGGATGCCGTATCAGAATCTCATCAATCTGTTCCTGCGAGACTGCGCAATTCAAAAGCGGCGCCCGACCCTGCAATGGCCCGAGGATCCGGCCGGTAGCGATGCTCGATCTCATTAGCGCGTCGGACCCGTGGGACCATCGCCACGCTGATGCTGCGCGAACCGCACGCGACTCCCGGTCTTCCCGCTGGCCTGCCGGATGTCCTCTTCGATCTCGGCCTTGGCCTTGCGCAGATCGTCCACGGAGCGGTAGGTCACCTCGCGCCCATCGGGGAAGCGGACCTTCAGCGGTACCGCGCGCGGAAGTGCGCCACTGCGGACCCGGCCATGCCGGGTTGCGCCAGCCGTGGTAACGTAACTGACAGCCAACTATGGCTCTTGTTCGCCCAGTTTTGCATGTGGGACCCCAAGGACCGGCACCACATCGATCCAAGGGGCGTTGGCCGCGTGCCGGTGCCTGTTGCTGGAGCACGGCGTCCATTATCCACCGAGCCAGCCGGAAAGCGTCGAAGGCCAGCCCTCCCTGGCATGGGAAGTATTAACTTCGTGCGGCAGGCCCGTGGCGCGGCTGAGGCGGAGATCAACAAGACGGCCTATCCTATTTGGCCGAGACAGCCTGCGATCTGCAAAATACTCCACGCCCGCGCCGCAAAGACACTGAACGGCAAACTGCGAAGTTCATGCCCTGGATTCGCGAGCCGTGCCACGGACGGCCTCGACGCTTCGAGCTAACGTATGCATCCGGCGGGCACGCTCGGCCGGGCTGAGCTTGATCTGCTCAATTATCCACGTGACATCGACACCGAATTCCTTTGCAGCTTCGATCTTGCCTCCAGGGATCGGATTCCGAAGTCGCTCAATCGCGCGCACGCGTTTGGAAGGTAAGTTCACGCCAGAATTAAGTCGACTTCGTGGGCGTGCAACAGTTCCTGATACTCCGGGGCCAGCTCCCAGTCCGAAACGACAATGTCGGCAATCTCGAGCGTGGCGAGGGGGATCACCGAACCGCGGCCGAACTTGGTGTGATCCGCCACCACGACGATCCGGCCGGAGGCCTCGATCATCTTGCGCTCGGGTCCCACCACCAGCGTATTGTTATTGCTGAATCCCGCCGCGCTGATGCCGCCGATTCCCATGATCAGCATGTCGGCGCGGACTCCCGACAGCATCTGCTCGCACAACGGCCCGAGCAGCGCCCGCAGGCGCGGATACAGGTATCCGCCAGTCAACGTTACGTCGATGCGGCGTGATTCGTTGAACACCTCGGCGATGGGCAGCGAATTCGTCACCACGTGCAGCGAGCGGTTGGTGAGCTCCCGCGCCACCGCCGTCACCGTCGTGCCGCCGTCGAGGATCAGCGTCTGCCCGTCCTTCACCAGGCGCGCCGCCGCCGCTCCGATGCGCTTCTTCTCGTCCGCCATTCTGGTGCTCTGCCAGGCGAAATCGAGTTGGTGGTCGCGCGCCTGCATCGCCAGCGCCCCGCCATACACGCGCTTCAGCACGCCTTCCTGTTCGAGGCAGGTCAAATCGCGGCGGACCGACGACTCCGACGCTTCCACTTCGCGGCAGATGGTTTCGAGATCGACGAACTCCTGCGACTCCAGGAGCCCGCGAATCTTCAGCTGCCTGCCGGCTGCTTTCATTGGCTCCGTTTGTTGATCGTCGCCAGAACGGCATCCGTGATCGATTGGATCATGGCCTCGATTTCGGCTTCCGGCGGCCGTTCGCCAGCGGGAGTCACGCAGGTTTTCGGGACCAGGGAAATGGAGCCGGGCAAGTCCGGCAGATCGCACAACTGGCACTCCTTCATGCCCGACCCCGTGCCCTCGAAGCGCACGTCCGGAAGTCCGAGCTTCTGCTTGATCGCCAGCAAATCCGCGGCCTTGTCCTCCGGGATGTGCGTCAGCGATCCCAGTTGCCCCGCCAGCATCAGGGTCATGCAGTAGGTGTCCACTACCTCGACGAACCATTCGGCGTGGGTAACCGTGTCCGCCCAGCAGATGATGCCGTGGTTCGCCAGCAGAACGGTGTTGTGCGTTTTCACAAACGGCAGGACCGTCTCGGCGAACTTCTGCGTGCCCGGCGTTTCGTACGGAGAGAGCGCGACCTTGCCGATGAAAACCTCGTATTCCGGAATCACGCAGGTCGGCGGAACGCGCCCCGTGATGGCGTAAGCCGTGGCGTGCGGAGGATGGCAATGCACCGCCCCTTTCGCCTCTGGCACGGCCTTATAAATCTCCAGGTGCAGCAGGATTTCGCTGGTCCGCGGTTTGCCCCCGGCGAGTTGATTGCCCTGCAAATCGACCAGGCAGAGATCTTCCGGCTTCAGGTCGGCCTTGCTGGTGAGAGTCGGCGTGCAGATCACCGTATCCGCCGTCAGACGGTGGGAGATGTTCCCGCCGTTCCCATCCACATACGCCCGCTGCCAGAGTTTCTGTCCGACCTGAATAATTTCCAGCTTGATGGCCTGCGCTTCGGGCGAGTTGAACAGGCGGTCCCACTCTGAGGCCGAAGAAGCCGTCGCCCCCACGGCTTTGGTGCCGGCCGCCGCCTTCATCGAAAATCCGCGCGCCGAGATCGCGTCCCGCGCCGACGGGGTCAGGATGGCGCCCTCGCGGACGAGCAGTTCCGTCGCGCCGGCCCGCGCTGCCGCTTCGATGTCCTCCGCCGCGACGACTCGATATTGCGTTAGATCGAAGCTTTTCATGGTTGAACCTCACTGTCGGTTTTTGTTTCCGGCTCCGGCGGGTGAAACTCGATTTGCTGCACAATCAGCGCGCAGTAGGCATCCACCGGAATCTCCTCGGGCCAGTACGGACTCGCGGCCGTGCGGCCCTCCACCACTCCCACCACCTGTCCCTCCGCCGGACCCAGTTGGTCCACGGCGATGAACGGCTTTCCGCCTCCCATCCGCCCTCCGGCCTTCAGCCGCTCCGCCGTGATCGGCTCGACGATCACCAGGCGCTGCCCCTGGAGCGAGGGGACGGCGGCATTCAACACCACGCTTCCGCGCACGACGGCGAGCCTCATTGCGACACCTCATCCACGATCCCTACGACGATGAGCCTCGCCGGGGCCGTATTCCCTTTCGCGGCGCGCAGAGGCTCGTTGTCGGTGGTCACCAGAACGGTGCACCCGCGGCGCGCTCCCACCATGTCGACCAGCAACATCGGTTCGCCGCTCGTCTGCCCGCTCGCTTCCAGCCGCTGCCCGATCAGCAGCCGGTATCCTTCCAGCGTCGGGTGCTTGATAGTGGAGGTCACTGTTCCGTCGATGCGTGCCAAGAACATAATCTAGATGAACCGCAATCCGCCGTGAGCCAGGGTGAGCTGACGCTCGCGCGTGAAAGTCAGAGGCGTCGTCACGCCCTCGCCGGTCGGCGTTGCAATGCTGTAGCTGAGGTACGATGCGGCCTCGCTGCCCAGCGACGCCATGCTCGGGCCGTTGTGCACAAACAGGGTCGTGTTCATGACGCGCGCCATCTTGGTGACGTTCTCGATGCTGCGCGAGTGCATCAGCGCGGTGTGCCGGTAGCCGTGCTCCGCGCGCAGCGCCGCGGCAATGCCGGCCTTCACGTCGGGCACGCGGACAATCGGGAGGAACGGCATCATCTGCTCCTCCTGCACGAACGCATGGTCTTCGCTGGTAGTGCCGAAAAGCAATTGCGTCCCGGCCGGAACTTGCACGCCCGCCGCCGCGGCCAGCACCGAAACGTCCTTGCCGACGAGCTCTTTGCGCAGATGCGCCTGACCGCAGCCCTTGCCGTCCTTGTCGAAGCGAAATGCCGCCTGCGTCAGCTTTTCGATGGCCGCCGGGCCCAGCTCGTAACCTCCGGCGCGCTTCATCGCGGCGATGAAACCGTCGAACACCGAGGTGACGACGAACGCTTCCTTTTCGCCGATGCAAAGCAGGTTGTTGTCGAACGCGGCGCCGGCCACGATCGACTTCGCCGCCAGCTCCAGACAGGCCGTCTCGTCCACCACCACCGGAGGATTGCCCGGCCCCGCCGCGATCACGCGCTTGCCGGCTTTCTGCGCGGCCTTTACCACCGCCTGACCGCCGGTAACGCAAAGCAGGGCAACTCCAGGATGGTGGAAAATTTCCTCGGCGCTCCGGATGCTCGCGTCCGCCACGGTCGTAATCACATTGGCGACGCCGGCCTCGCGCTCAATCTCGCGATTGAAGGCGCGCAGGGCCATCGCGACCGATTTCGCGCCCGCGGGATGAGGGTTGAAGACCGCCGTATTGCCCGCCGCCAGGATGTTGATCGCATTGCTTGCCAGCGTGGGGATGGAGTGAGTCACCGGCAGCACCATGCCGATCACGCCCCACGGCGCGCGCTCGATCACGCAGATTCCGGTGGCGTCGGTGCGAACCTGGCTAACCATGAACTCCACGCCCAAAACGTTGCGGATAATCTTTAGCTTGTCGACCTTATGATCCAATCGCCCGAGGCCCGTCTCCTCCAGCTCGAAGCGCGCCCACTCTGCCGCTTTCTCGTCGCACAGCCGGCGGATGACCGCGATCATTCGCCCGCGATCCTCCAGGCTCATCCGGCCCACCGTCTCCTGCGCCTTCGCCGCGGCTTGCACCGCATCGTCGACCGTGGCGAAAACGCCGTCGCCGGTGGGAGAGGCCGTCGCGCGGCCGGCGGCGCCGGGCGTTGGCAATCTCGTTTGCAGCCGCGCGATCACCTCCTGGGCAATCTCGGCGATGAGTTGGTCCTGGTTCAACATCACGGTTTCTCCACGATGGTTCCTTCCACGTCCACAATGTCCACGATCCCGACGATCACGGCGTCCACCGGCGCTCCCTTGGTGTTGTGGGTCAAGCGGGCGGAGCTGCCCTGCGTGAACAGAACGCACTCGCCCGTCCCCGCGCCCACGCTATCCACCGCGACCACCGAGCTTCCCGAGGAAACCAGGACGCGATCCCGGTTGATATAGGGCTGGATCAGGAGCAGCTTCATGCCCTGCAGCTCCGGGCTCTTCTCGGTCGCGACGACGTTGCCGATCACCTTGGCCAGAAACATGGGGTTACTTCGGCAGGATGTTCTTCAGGTCGTCGTGCGCGCGCGGGATCACATGCACGCTGACGACCTCGCCAATCGGACGCGCCGCCGCCGCCCCCGCGTCCACCGCCGCTTTCACCGACGCTACATCGCCGGTGACGAACGCGGTGCACAGGCCGCTGCCCACTTTGCGCCAGCCGCGGAATTGCACCTTGGCCGCTTTCAGCATGGCGTCGGTGGCATACACCAGCGCCACCAGGCCTTTCGTTTCGATCATTCCAATGGTTGTCGATTCCACTTTGAGTCTCCTTGCCGCTTACCGCAGCATCCCTTCCATCAAGCCATCGTGCGGCCGCGGAATGACGTGCGACGACACCAGCTCGCCCACCCGCCGCGCCGCCGCCGCGCCCGCGTCCACCGACGCGCGCACGCTTCCCACATCGCCCCGCACCACGCTAGTCACGAACCCGCCGCCGATCTCGATGGTGCGAATCAGTTGCACGCTCGCCGCTTTGCACATGGCGTCGCTCGCTTCGATCACGCCCACCAAGCCCTTGGTCTCGATCAGCCCCAGCGCGGCGGCGTTGTCGGGCTCCGTGGCGGCGCCCTTCTTGACGGCCTTGACGAAGCCTTCCAGCTCGTCGTGCGGCCGCGGGATCACCTGCACGGTCAGCAGTTCGCCCACCCGGCGCGCTGCCGCCGCGCCGGCGTCCGTGGCTGCCTTTACGGCGGCGACGTCCCCTTCGACGAAAGCCGTCACCATGCCGCTGCCCACGGTCTCCCAACCGGCGAACGTGACGTTTGCGGCTTTCAACATGGCATCCGTCGCCTCAAACAGCGCGACCAGCCCTTTCGTTTCCACCATTCCTAACGCTTGCTTCATATTGGTTTCCTTACTTGAAAAGCTCGATCTCCTTGGCCAAATGCAGGCCACACGCGTTGGCCTCGTCCGTATCCATGTGGACGTTCAGCCGCACCGTCTGGTCCACCCGGACCTTGACGCGGTCGAACGTCACCCCGGCGTCGCCGCCGACGCGCAGCTTCATCCTGTCGCCGTGCTGCACTCCGTAGTAGCCGGCTTCCGAAGGATTCATGTGGACGTGAATGGCGGCGCGGATCACGCCTTCCTTCAACTCCACCATGCCCTTCGGTCCCATCACGAACGCTCCCGGCGTGCCCGCGATGTCGCCCGAGATCCGCACCGGAATTTCCAGCCCCAGGCTGATGGCATCCGTGAATGCCAGCTCGATCTGCGACTTCTCCCGCAAGGGCCCCAGGATCCGCAGGTTCGAGATCAACCGGCTGCGCGGCCCGATCAGCGTGACTGTTTCGTGGGCCGCGAAATGGCCGGCCTGGTATAGCGGGCGATAGACCGTCAGCTCGTACCCTTTCCCGAACAGCGCGTCCAGGTGCTCCCGGCTCAGGTGACAGTGCCGCGCCGAGGCGTCGACCACTAATGTGGGGGCCGGCTGCGCGACCCGCTTGAGCACGATCTCGCGAACTAGGCCTTCGACAAAATCCCGAGTGATAGCTGGCGCTCCCATGTCTTATCCCAGAACCGACGCCGCCGCGCGCGCAACGATGCGCTCCTCGTCGGCCGGCACCACAAAAATCGCCGCGCCGGACCAAGCGGACGAGATGCGCGCCTCGCCTCGAACCGTGGCATTCACCTGCGGGTCCAGCTCGATTCCAAACGAAGCCAATCCCTTGCACACCGCTTCGCGGATCTCCGGGCTGTTCTCGCCGATGCCGCCCGAAAACGTCAGCACATCGACACCGCCCAACTCGACCAGGAAGGCTCCGATGTAGTGGCGGATGGCCCGCACGAACACGTCCAGCGCGAGGCGCGCCCGCGGATTCGTCGAGTCCTGCAAATCGCGCACGTCGCCCGACAGCCCGCTGATCCCCGCCAGGCCGGACTGGCTGCCGAGAATCTCCGCCATCTCGTCGACCGTCAGCCCGGTCTTCTTCATCACGAACAGCGCCGCCGGCGCGTCGATATCCCCCGCGCGGTTATTGTGCGGAACGCCCGACTGCGCGGAAATGCCGAAGCTCGTGTCCACCGCGACGCCGTTCTTGATTGCCGCAAGGCTCGAACTCCCGCCCAGGTGACAGGAGATGTGCCGCAGATCGGAGCGCCCCAGCAATTCCTGCGCCCGCTCGCTGGCCGCGCGATGACTCGCGCCGTGAAATCCGTAACGGCGAACGCCCAACTCCTCGCGCCATCGATAGGGCACGGGGTAGGTGATCGCCGCTTCGCTCATCGATTCGAAGAACGCGGTCTCGAACAACGCCACCAGCGGCAGATCCGGAGTCAACGCGCGGAAGGCGCGCATCGCCGCGAGGTACGGCGGATTGTGCGCCGGCGCCAGGAACGTGAATTCCTCCATCGCCGCGAGCACGGCATCGTCGACGATTCGCGCACCCGTCAACGGCCCGCCGTGCACCGCCTTGAAGCCGACCGCATCCACTTTTTCCACGCCGCCGATCTCGTCCAGGCACCGGGAGATCGCCGGCTGATAGTCGGTAATGCGCTCGATTTTCCCTTGCGCGACGACTGAACCGTAATCCATATCATATAACCGGTACTTGAAGGAGGTGCTTCCGATGTTGGCAACCAGGATCTTCATGATCGGTCTTGACTAAGAAAGACCATATTATCTATAATTCTCTTTCAAAGTCAATCAGAATCCGTCAACATGAACCAGACTAGATCACTCGCACGGATCGACGAGCTGGGAATTGTCGGGGCGGGCGGTGCCTGGCTTCCCGACCGCCGAGAAGCTCCGCAGCCGGGCCGCCGTCGTCCTGGTCAACGGCGCGGAGTGCGAACCGCTGCTTCATAAGGACAAGGAGCTTTTGCTTCATGAGGCGCCGGCGATGTTGGCCGGTCTGCGCATCGCGATGGACTGCGTGGGCGCGCCGGAAGCGGTCATCGGGATCAAAGACAAGTACCACGACGTCATCGACGCCCTCACGCCCCAACTGCCGTCCGGCGTCCGGATCTTCCCGCTGACCGATACCTACCCCGCGGGCGACGAGTTCCTGCTGGTGCACGACATCACCGGCAAGATCATTCCGCCCGGAGGCCTGCCCCGGGACGCCGGCGCGGCGGTCTGCAACGTCGAGACGCTGGTGAACATCGGCCTGGACGCGCCGGTCACCCACAAGTACCTGACCGTTGCCGGAGCGGTTGCCACGCCGGTTACTTTACGCGCGCCGGTCGGGATGTCGATCGGCGAGGTGATCGAAGCGGCGGGCGGCGCCACCGTTCCCGATTTCGCTGTGCTGTTGGGAGGCGCAATGATGGGCCGCCTCTGCCCCAGCCTGGACGAACCGGTGAGCAAAACGCTGGGCGGCATCATCGTACTGCCGTCCTCGCACTCCTTGATCGTCCGGTATTCGAAGACGTGGAAGCAGATCCACCACATCGGAAAATCGGCCTGCGACCAGTGCCGGTTCTGCACGGACCTTTGCCCGCGCTATCTGCTGGGCCACCCCATCGAGCCGCACGCGGCGATGCGCGCGCTCAGCTTCGGCAGTTCGGTGGAGACGCTGGTGGCGGCCACCCTGTATTGCTGCGAGTGCAATCTGTGCACCCTGTTCGCCTGCCCCGAGGATCTGGACCCGAAGAACGTCTGCGTGCAAGCCAAACCGGCCGCGCGCGAACTGGGCTTGACCTTTCGCGGGCAGCCTGATGAAATCGAACCGCACCCCATGGCCGAGTACCGCCGCATCCCGACCAGACGCCTGATCGTCAAGCTGGGCCTGGAGGAGTTCCGCAACGTCGGCCCGCTGGTCGATCTGCCGCGGCAACCGAAACGCGTCGTTCTGCCGCTGAAGCAGCACGCGGGCGCGCCCGCCCTCGCCGTCGTGCGGCCGGGCGATCGCGTGCGGGCCGGCGACCTGATCGCCGCGCCCGCCTCCAACAAGCTGGCAGCCAGGATTCACGCCAGCATGAGCGGTATCGTGGGAAACGTAGACAGCGCCATCGCCATCGAATATGCCTGAAATCGACTCCATCGGACTCGTCGAACTATCGAGCATCGCCCGCGGCTTTGTGGTCGAGGACGCCATGATCAAAGCGGCGCCAGTCGAAGTCCTGATGGCGCGGACCATCTGCTCGGGAAAATTTCTCATCGCGGTGTGCGGAGACGTCGCCGCGGTCGGCGCGTCGCTGGAAGCGGGCGCGGCGGCGGGCCGGGGCTCCATCATCGAGAAGCGCCACATCAGCCGCGTGCATCCTTCGATCTTCCCGGCCATCGCCGGATCGGTCAGCCTGGAGCTGGCGCAGGCGCGCGCCATGGGGATCATCGAAACGTTCTCGGCCTCGAGCATCATCGAAGTGGCGGATGCGGCGGTGAAGGCGGCCAACGTCATCCTGTTCCGCGTCCATTTGGCGATGGCTCTCGGCGGCAAGGGCTTTGTGCTGCTCACCGGCGATGTGGCCAGCGTCGAGGCCGCGGTCGCGGCGGGTTCGGCGGTGGCGGGCCAGGACGGCATCCTGGTGGATCGCCAGGTGATTCCCGCGCCTTCGCGCGAATTATTCCGGGAGTTCACATGAGCAACCTTCGCGTCGGTCTGTTCGGCATCGGCCTGGATGCCTACTGGCCGCAGTTCGCCGGCCTCGAGCCCCGATTGAAAGAATACGTTCAACGCGTGGCGAAGCGCCTCGGCCGGCCCGGGGTGGAGGTGGTGAATCTCGGGCTGATCGACAACCCGGAGAAGGCCGCCGTCGCGGGCCACGATTTTCGCCGCGCGGATGTGGATCTGATTTTCCTCCACGTCACCACGTATGCGCTCTCTTCGACCGTGCTCCCCGTGGTGCGGCGCGCGAAGACGCCGGTCGTCGTGCTGAATCTCTCGCCCGGCGACGCCATCGATTACGCTTCGTTCAACGCCATGTCCGACCGCGGCAAGATGACCGGAGAATGGCTGGCGTATTGCCAGGCCTGTCCCGTGCCCGAGATCGCGAACGTCTTCCGCCGCTCGGGCATTCCGTTTTTCCAGGTCACCGGAACGCTCGACGACGAGGCCGCGTGGAATGAAATCGACGGCTGGGTGCAAGCCGCGCAGGTCGCCCACGTGATGGAGGGCAACCGCCTCGGGGTGATGGGCCATTATTACTGCGGCATGCTGGACGTGTACTCCGATCTCACGCTGCAGTTGGTGAAATTCGGCGGGCACATCGAGATTGTCGAGGTCGACGAGCTCTCGGCGCTGCGCGCGGATGTCGGCGCCGCCGAGGTCTCCGATCGCGTCGCCCACTTCTTCGACGTGTTCGACGTCCAGCCCGATTGCTCGCGCGAAGAACTCGAACGCGCCGCCCGAACCTCCGTCGCTCTGGACCGCCTGGCCGGGAATCACGCGCTGGGGTCGATGGCGTACTATTACGCGGGCACCGGGAATCCCGCCAACGAAGACACCATCAGCTCCATCATTCTCGGCACCAGTCTGTTGACCGCGCGCGGCATTCCGGTGGCCGGCGAGTGCGAGGTGAAGAACGCGCAGGCGATGAAGATCCTGGACGCGTTCGGCGCGGGCGGATCGTTCACCGAGTACTACGCCACCGACTACAAAGCCGACATCGTCATCATGGGCCACGACGGCCCGGGTCACCTGGCCATCGCCGAAGGCAAGACGAAGGTGCGGCCGCTGGGCGTGTTCCACGGGAAGGTCGGGCGGGGGTTGTCGGTCGAGATGTCGGTGAAGCGCGGACCCGTGACGCTGCTGTCGGTGGTGGAGACCGCCGGGGGAATCAAGCTGCTGATCGCCGAAGCGGAATCCGTGCCCGGCCCGATTCTGGAGATCGGGAACACGAACAGCCGTTATCGTTTCAGCATCGGGGCGCGCCGTTTCATCCACGACTGGAACGCGCAAGGACCGGCGCACCATTGCGCCATCGGAGTCGGCCACATCGCCGGCAAACTCGAAAAGCTGGCCGCCCTGCTGGGACTGGAAGCCGTACGCGTCTGCTGAAGCGACGTGGCGCACGCACTCCTGCGTGCCGCGTCGCCACTCCTGGCGACGCCGCTATCTAAATCTTCTCCAGCACCGCGACTGCCTCACTGACCGGGCAGCGCGGCATGGCCAGTTCCCCCTGCGACGGCAGACCGCAATTCCGCCGTCGTGATGAACAGTGAGCGTGGTGTTCGACAGTTCGACGCAATGGTCTTCCAAGTACCGCGGCCCGGCTGGAACGAATCGAGAACGATCGGTTCAAAGAACGCGAAGTCCCGGGGCGGCGGATGGGCGACGTATCCGTGCAGCAGAGTCTCGCCGCGCAGCATCGAAACCCGAACGCGATCGCCGCTATCGCGGTCCACCACAAACCAGCCATCGCCATTCCGTACCCGGCGTCCACCCGAACCCGAATAACAGTGTGGACATTCGGCGCGCTCATATCCGCGCCGAGCAACTCGGCGTCATAACCCAGCTCTCTTAGCTAACAGCTTGGAGACCGTTTTCGAAGGGCACGCAAAAATGGGGACAGATACCTTTTCCGCTGCGGTAACCTTGCTGATACTGCTTTCGACCTCTGGCGGAAAAGGCTGTCTGTCCCCATTTTTCCCATCGTCGGCCGTTGTACCAATCAAGACCTCGCCATTATTGCTCCCCACGACTAAGCCGCTGGCCGGGTAGAAACCGGGCAGCGTGACCGGTGTAAGACCGGCGACCAGGGCTCTCCGGGAGTCGTCGGCGGATACAATGCGTACGCGACCCCGCAACCGTTAGCGCAGGCAGTGCTGTAACCGCCATACCTGGTCACTCCCCAGAGGATGCCCGGCGAGTCGAATGCAAGCGTCCCGGCGGGGCTAACTGGTAAGCGGTGCCTTGCCCATATTGGCCGCCTCTCTGCGTCGCGCCGTACAAAGCGCCCCGGGGCATCTATCACCAGCGGTCCGACCGGCTGCGCGCCTTCCCCTTTTTGGAAGGAGTGCGGCACCGTTTCCGTCCAGGCGCCGCCCGCGACCGACGGCGGGGCCAACTTGAAAATCACGCCTTTGTTGCTTGTTCCGCCCAGCGTCGTGACCCCATACAAGGCACCCGCCGAATCCAGTACCAGGCCGCCTACCGGGTTCGCTCCGTCCGGCTCGCCTCGAAAGCGATACAAAGCGCTTTCGATGGTGGAGAGCACGTACACTACTCCGCAGCCGTTGGGGAGAGCCTTGTTGCAGGCATTCCCGCCCGCGGCAACGCCATAGATGTTGCCGAGGGCGTCCAATAGGAGGCTCCCCGTCGGCAGGGCTCCGTTCGCCAGCCCGGATCCGCTCCTCGGGAACGAGTGCACCACGGAAAACCCCCAGGAATCACCCTGGCGTATGCCCGGCGAGGTGCGAAAGACCGCGCCGCCCCGATAGGCCCCGCCATACTGCGTTGTGCCGTAAAAAACGTCGGACAGCGGCGACGCAACCACCGGCCCCTGAGGCGTACTTCCATCGGCGCCCCCGGAGAACGTATATTGACCTTCCACGTAAATCTGAGCGCTTACGGGCAAAACCGTAACCGCGAGAAGCACGCACATATAATTGAATTTCATGGCCAGTATTGCGAATGTAGCATCTCCCGAACAGATCGCGAAATACGAGCCAGTCATCGGCCTCGAAGTTCATGTCCAGCTTTCGACGCGGACCAAGATCTTCTGCGGCTGCCCGACGGCTTTCGGCGCGCCGCCGAACACCAACGTCTGTCCGGTCTGCCTGGGCCTGCCGGGCGCGCTGCCCGTTCTCAACCGCCTCGCCGTGGAGATGGCCATTAAGGCGGGGCTAGCGCTGCGCTGCCGCGTCAACACCACTTCGCGCTTCGCCCGCAAAAACTATTTTTACCCCGATCTCCCCAAGGGCTACCAGATCTCGCAATACGAACTCCCGGTCGCCGAGCAGGGCTGGGTGGAGGTCGAGGGGAAACGTATCGGCATCACGAGAGTCCATATGGAGGACGACGCGGGCAAGAGCATGCACGAGGGGTTTCGCGATTCCGATCAGTACACCTACGTGGATCTCAATCGCACCGGCACGCCGCTGATCGAAATCGTCACCGAGCCCGACCTGCGCACATCGGGCGAGGCGTTTGCGTTCCTCACCGAGCTGAAGCAGGCGCTCCAATACATCGGGGTGTCGGCCTGCGACATGGAGAAGGGCCAGCTACGCTGCGACGCCAACGTTTCCGTACGGCTGAAGGGCGCGGAGACGTTCGGAACCAAGGCCGAGGTCAAGAATCTGAATTCGTTCCGGTTCGTGAAAATGGCGATTGACCACGAGATCGCCCGCCAGGTTGCCGTGCTCGAAAGTGGCGGACGCATCGAGCAGGAGTCGCGCCTTTACAATCCGGATCTCGACGAGACCTTCGGGATGCGCAGTAAGGAGCACGCGCACGACTATCGATATTTTCCCGAGCCCGATCTGGTCCCGCTCCGCATCGGCGACGAATGGATGGCTCGTATCCAGGCCGAGATGGTGGAACTCCCCGCCGGCCGCCGCGCCCGCTTCATCCGCGATTACGGGCTTCGTGAATACGACGCCCAGGTTCTCACCGCCACCCGCGATCTCAGCGATTTCTTCGAGGCGGCGGCGAAGGCCTCGGGCGACCCACGCGCCGCCGCGAACTGGGTGATGGGCGATCTCGCCGCCGCCTTGAAGGAAGCGGGCCAGAACATCGCGGATTCGCCCGTCACCCCCGAGCGTCTCGGCGAACTCATCGCCCTGATCGGGAAGGGCGAGGTGACCGGAAAACTCGCGAAGGATGTTTTCCCGAAAATGTTCGCGACCGGGGACGCGCCGCGCGACATCATGGAGCGCGAGGGCCTGAAAGCGATGAGCGATTCCGGCGCGCTCGAGAAGATCGTGGATGAGATCGTCGCCGCCAATCCGAAACAGGTCGAGCAGTACAAAGGCGGAAAAACGACCGTGCTGGCCTTCTTCGTCGGTCAAGCGATGAAGGCCACTCGAGGCCAGGCCGACCCGCAAGCGGTGGGCGAGATTCTCAAGAGCAGGATGGCGCGTTGATGGACATGGAGCGCTGGCCGCCTCTGCCGTTGAGCGAATGGCAGGGCACCTACGACACACTCCATATGTGGACGCAGATCGTGGGCAAAATACGCCTGGCCCTCTCGCCGACCCTGAATCATCGGTGGAGTTCCACTCTCTACGTCAACGCGCGCGGACTGACCACCGGACCGATGCCCTACCCGCAAGGCATCTTTTGAAATCGAATTCGACTTCCGGAAACACGAGCTGAACATCTCGACCGGTGAAGGCGCGTCGAGGCCGCCCCAGGTTGAGTCTGTCGCCGCCTTTTACGGCGCAATCCTGGGCGCATCCTCGTCTCCACTGCCAAAGTGCTGGAACGGTTCCGAGCGAAGTTCATCGGCAAGTGCAGCCCGGTCCACTTCTTCTAAGGCAGCTTCGATCTGGCCTGCACGCGCTTTTCCGGCCAACTCGCGCCCTCGCGGAAAGGCGTCATCAGCGGCCCGGCTTATTATGCCTACACCGTTCCTTGGCCTTCCGGCATCCATAAGATGAGCGATTCGACCCGCCGCGGCGGGTTGGAACACGCGAATGTCGGAGTTTATTCTGATGTACGACGACGTGCTGTACGAGTTCTCCGAGAGCGCCTACCAAGCGGGAGCGCGTCTCGGGATGTGGGATCGCGCGGCATTGGAGGTTTGACCTTTGGCAAAAACCTGCACTCACCTGGACCAGATCAAGATCAAGCAAACGAATAAGCATGCCTGCGAAGACTGCCTCAAAACGGGCGACACCTGGGTGCAACTGCGCCTCTGCGTGATTTGTGGGCATGTGGGGTGTTGCGATTCCTCCAAGAACAAGCACGCCACGAAACACTTCCATGCCACGAAACACCCGTTGATCCGCTCCATCGAACCCGGCGAAGCCTGGTTGTGGTGCTATGCCGATGAACTAATGGCGGGCGAGTTGGACTAAACGGCCGCGGTTCTCGGAGATCGGCAAATATATCCAAGTGTGCATAATTGGCAGTGTCGGGTCTGAAGTCAATCGCTTGGCTAGGTGACCGTCTGGCCCGGTTGCGCGCGGCCCCGGCGGATATTCGTTCGGACGCAGGCTACCAGTTGGACCTGGTTCAGCGTGGCGGCGTTCCGGCGGATTTCAGGCCGATGCCGGATGTCGGTCAGGGCGCAATGGAGATTCGCCTGCACGGTGACAACGAGTATCGGATGTTCTACGTCGCCCGGTTCGAGGAGGTCGCTTACGTGCTTTACTGTTTCGTTAAAAAGACCCCGGCGACCCGGAAGTCAGATCTCGAATTGGGCAGGCGACGAGACTCCACTTTGCGTGAGTCTCGGAAATCGAATTGAGGGAGAAGACAGTCATGAAAACCCCCAGTGGCGCGACGATCACCAGAGGCAGCGGCAAATTTTTTGTCGACCTCGATTTCTCGTCCGCTGAATCCCGCAACCTCCTGCTACGGTCGCAGATGATGACGGCTCTCCGGAAATTCATCGAGAAAGAAGGCTTGACCCAAGCCGGTGCCGCCAGTGCCTGAAGGTGAGTCAGCCCCGTATCTCCGATTTGACGCGCGGCAAAATCAGCCGGTTCTCGCTCGACACTCTGGTGAACATGCCCGCCGGCGCCGACCTAGAGGTTGACTTTCGGATCAAGACGCCGTCTCGGCGAGTTGCCTAGCTTCCCGGGAGGTCAGCCCCGGTAAACCAGCGGATTCAACTCACTGGCCGCGAGGTCCCCCGGCCCGAGCCCCGGCATCCAACGCGCCAAGTCGCGCCGCCGGTTGAAATTGTCCGGCTCCGCGATCCGCGCCCCGTCGGCAAACCAGATAATCGTCATCACCTCGCGCGCCCGCTCGGTCGAGTTTCCGGGCGCTCCGTGCAGGGTCCAGCCATAGTGGAACGTCGCGTCGCCCGCAGTCATCGCCTCGCTGCGAGCAATCCGGTACCCGCGCGAACGTATCAGCTCTTCGAAGCGCACTTCCGAATCGTCGCTGATCGGCATGTCCCCGAGATACCCGTCGCGGTGCGAGCCCGACGCAAAATGCATGGTCCCCATCGCAACCGTCAGATCCACCAGCGGCATCCACATAGTGACGGTGTTGTCCGTGTCCAGCGGCCAATAATGCTGGTCTTGATGCCACGGCGTGATTCCGCCGCCGGCTTCCTTAAACAGCGCCTGGTCGTGGTACACGCGCACGCCATCCACGCCGAGCAGATCCGCCGCGGCTTTCGCGAACCTCCGCGCCAGCACGAACCGGCGCGCGTCCGCGTCGTGCTCCCATAGATTGATCCCCTTCAGGAACGCCTTGCCGTAGGTGTCCCGATCCTCGAGCGGAGTCGACGCCGGCCCGAACCGGTCGCGCGCTTCCAGAATCACCGGACGGTACGCCGCGGCCTCCGCCGGCGTCGCCACCGCGCGCAAGAGAACGTGACCGTCCCGCCGGAATGATTCGACAACTTCCGGCGCGACCGGGTAATCGCTCGACAGCTCAGGCCACATCCATCAACCCCGCCCCAGCCGCCGGTTCCACCGGATAGACTTCCGGCTGCACGCCCGTGGACATGCGGTACCTTTCCGAAACCGCGGCCGAGAAGGCATCCATTTCGCCCGCCTCCACAAACGCCACCATGCATCCTCCGAAACCCGCGCCCGCCTGCCTCGCGCCGATCGAGCCCGGCGCGCGAGTCATCGCGTCCATCATCGCGATCATCGATGGCGAGCAGATTTCGTACAAGTCGCGCGCGCCTGCAAAGGACTCCGAGCACAATCGCCCGACCCGGCCGCGATCTCCCGCTGCAAGCGCTTCCGTCATGGCCAGCACTCGCTCATTCTCGCCGATAATGAACCGGCACCGCTTCAGCACCTCCGGTGGAAGCTCGGCGGCGCGCGCCTCCAACTCCGCCGCCGTAGCATCCCGCAAAGCCGCCACCCCGAGAATCGCCGCGCCTTCTTCGCATTGCGCCCGCCGCACGCCGTACTCGCCGCCGGCCAGCTCGCGCGGCGACTTCGTGTCGCAGATCACCACGCGAATGGCCTCGGCGACATGCACCGCGCGCGTGGACAGATCGCGGCAATCCAGCAGTAGCGCGCAGCCCGCGCGCCCCAGGCACGACGAGAACTGGTCCAGGATTCCGCAATTCAATCCGATGAATTCGTTCTCGGCCCGCAGGCACAGCCGCGCCATGCGCGCGCCACCCATCTCCCATCCTCCGAGCGCGCGAAACACCACCGCGATCGAACATTCCAGCGCGGCCGACGAACTCAACCCGCTGCCGGTCGGAACCGTGCTGTGGATCACCGCATCGAACCCGCGCAGCGGCAACCCCTCGGCGGCCAGGGCCCAAGCCACGCCGCGAACGTAATCGCCCCAGCAGGCGCGGCGCTGGATCGATGTCAAGTCGAAGCAATCCTCGGAATCGAGATTCGCCGCAAACATCCGCACCTGCCCGTCGTCGCGCGCTCGCGCCGCCACCCACGTTTCCCGGCTGATCGGCAGCGTCAGCACAAACCCCAGGTTGTAATCCGTGTGGCTCCCCATCAGATCCACCCGGCCCGGCGCCCGCGCCCACAATTCCGGTGCGCCGCCGAACTTCTCTCGAAATAACCGCGTCACCAGTTCCCGTCTCACCCAAAAGCCTCCAGCATCGCCTCGACGCTCGCAGGCGGAATGTCCGACTGCATCCGGTGAGAAGGCCCCAGCAGTAGCCCCGTTCCTTCCGGCGCAAGGGTTCGCGCGCACGTGCGGGTGGCATCGCGAACGGCCGCGGCGTCTCCTCCGGGCAGCACGCCCTGGGTCGAAATCCCACCGAAGAAACTCAGCTTCGCGCCGTACTCGCGATGCAGCCATGCGTGCTCCAGCACCTCCGGTTGCACCGGATTCAGCGTGGTCAAGCCGATCTCGACGAGGTCCGGCAGGATCGCGCGAATGTCGCCGTCCGAATGCAGGATGACCGGCAACCCGGCCTCGAGAAACACCGCGAACATCGCCGCCAGCCGCGGCTTCATGAGCCTGCGCCACAGCCGCGGCGAGAACAGCATGGAGCGCTGCGCCCCGTAATCGTCGCCGAAATAGCCGCCGTCCACACCCGCCGCGACGAATCGTTTCGCGAGCGCCACCTGGACGGCGGTGATGCGATCCAGCAGTTCCTCGACCCACTCGGGCCGCTCCACCATGTCCATCAGCGCGGCATCGAAACCGCGCAGCGACCAAGCGCGCTCGAACAGGCACATGCCGAGATTTGGCGCGACGAATTGATCCGCCGCTTGGATGGCGTTAGGAACGAGTCCCGGCGCGCCGGGGTCGGGCCATGCGAGGCGGTCCAGGTCCAGCGAGTCCTTTAGAGGCGCAAACGAGTGCCAGTACCCCTCGGTGCGCGTGTCCCACCCGGCGCCCCACCAATCGAACTCGACCGAGCCGTCTTCGTTCAACGGACGCTTGTGTGAGATATCCACCCGCAGCAGATGATTGCCGAGCCGGTCCGGCAATTCCTGCACCGTCACGCCAAAGTGCCGGGCCAGAATGCGGCCCATCTTCGGCGTGTAATTGGTCTGCGTGGGCAGCCGGTCCACGGGCTCGCGCCGCAGTGCCCGCCGGACTCGTGCTTTCCTGCCCGGCGTGGCGCACGCACTCGTGCGTGCCGCGTCGCCACTCATGGCGACGCCTCTTTCCCGTTCAGTACCCATAACTCGCGGAATCGAATTCTCCCCCTCCAGCAACTCCGCTTCTTCCGCGGGTATGCGATGCGATCCAGCCACTTCACTTTTTTGCGGCTCCCTTTAAGGCAGGCGTCGCCAAGAGTGGCGACGCGGCACGCACGAGTGCGCGCGCCACGCAAACCCTCGAAGAGCTGGTCATATTGTTTACCAGAACAGCAGGTTGAGAACGACAAAACCAAGGCCCACGGCCGCGGCCCAAAAGATCGGCCTCTTGTAGAGCGGAACGTCGCGCTCGGACGGAATTTCAGTAGTTCCATAAACCAGCCCCTGCAATTCCGCAAGAGGCTTCGGGGTCGTGACCAGGCTAACCGCGACTGTGACGGCAACGCACGCCAGCCACGACCAAATGAAGCGGTACAGATTCTCCGCCATTGGCTTGGCGTTGGCGGAGAGCGTGACCGACGCCAGCGCCGTCGGATCCAGCCTCACCCACAGCCACAACAGAATGGACGCGAGCGTTCCGGCCAGCAAGCCCCAGAACCCTCCCGCCGGAGTCGCGCGCTTCCACGTCATCCCGAGAATCACCGTGCCGAACAGAGGAATGATGAAAAATCCGAACAGCGCCTGCACGTAGTCCATGATGCTGGCGAATTGCATCACCGCCCACGCCGCCCCGATGCTCAGCAGCAGTCCCACCACGGTGCACCACCGGCCCATTCGCAAGTAATGCGCGTCGTCCGCGTTCTTTCGCAACACCGGCCGGTAAATGTCGTAGGTCCAAACGGTCGCGAACGCGCTCACGTTGCCCGCCATGCCCGACATGAACCCCGCGATCAGCGCCGTTACGCCCAGGCCCAGCAGACCCGGGCCCAGGTAGCGCGCCATGATCAGCGGCATCACCTCGTTGTAGCTGTGGCCGCCGGTCGCCAGGGCCTGCGTCTCGCCCATCAGTTTCATCGGCAGCACCGCCCGGCCCAGCAGGCCCGGCAGGATCACCACGAACGGTACCAGCATCTTGAACGCCGCCCCGATCACCGGCGCCATTCTCGCCGACCGCAGGTCGCGCGCCGCCATCACCCGCTGCACCACCAGGAAATCCGTGGTCCAATAGCCGAACGCGCCGATCAGCCCGAGGCCGAACACGATTCCCGTCCAGTGCACTCCCATCGGGTTCGCCGCCGCCGATCCCATGTTGCTCCAGATGTGCGTGTAATCCTCGCCGGGAAAACGCGCGGCGATCTTCGCCAGCATGCCCTTCCATCCTCCGGCTTCGATCAAGCCGAGGATGGGGATCAGCAGCGTTCCGGCCCAGATCAAAACGAACTGCAAGACTTCGTTGAAGATGGCCGACTGCAGCCCGCCCAGCGCCACATACACCCCGACCGTCGCGGTAGAAACCAGGATGCTGAACCGGATGTCCCAGCCAAGGATGACCTTCATGACGATGGCCATCGAGTACATGTTGATGCCGCTCATCAGCACGGTCATCACGGCGAACGAGATCGCCGACAGCAGCCGCGCGCCCTCGCCGTATCGCAGCTTCAAATAACCCGGCACCGAGTGGGTTTTAGAAACATAATAGAAGGGCATCATCACGAGGCCGAGAAACAGCATCGCGGGGATTGCGCCCATCCAGTACCAGTGCGTTGCCAGCAACCCGTACTGATAGGCGGACGCCGACCACCCCAGCAGTTCCAGCGATCCGAGGTTGGCCGCCACAAAGCTCAGGCCCGCGACCCAGGCCGTCATGCTTCGGCCGGCGAAGAAGAAATCGGAGGCGCCGGCCGAGCGGCGCTTGAGATAGAACCCGATCCCGAGCACCATCGCGAAATACAGCACGATAATCGCGATGTCCGCGGGGGCAAGTCGGAGGAGCGTCAAATCCGAGTATGGGAACCGGTGACGCCCGCTGTCAATTCGACGCGAGGCCCGCCAGGCTGACCAGACCGGCCAGTAGCAGGAACAGCATCGACGCCGTGGAAACCGCCAACAGAATTGGCCCGAATGCCACCAATCCGATTGCAATCAAAAGAAAGACGAGACCGTAATGCAAGTGTCCCCCCTTAACTGGTATAGCTGCCCAGTTTCGTGCCGACGGCGGCGAACGCGCTTCCGATGGTGCCGGCCAGAGTATTCATGCCCGCGGTCGCGCCCAGGGCAATCAGCCCGATAACCAGCGCGTATTCCACCAGGTCCTGTCCCCGGTCGTCGCGAACGATCTGCAAGCTCACATAAAGACGAAGTAAGGCTTCTCTCATTCAAAATGTCTCCGTGCCAAAAAACAGGGCACTTCAGGTTCCAAGGAAGTTTCGTTGATAGAGCGGGGGGGCGGCGATGCAACCGTCAACGGTTGTACACACCGTCGGGGGGTGTGCGTGGCCGTTGGTACACAGTCACTCGCGAAAAAGATAATGCAGGTCCGGCAGCCTTCCGCTGAGAAGCGCGTCCTCCGCCCGCAAAGCTCCGCGCGGAAAGCGGGCGCGCTGGCGGTTCTCGTACTCTGCGTAGTTGGCGCCTTCCGGAAGCGGAAACAGAACGAAGCGATGGTAGGGCCCGGCCGGCAAATCGCGCAGCAACTCCGTACGGCGATGCAGGACCGCGAAGATCCGGGGGCCGTCCGCGGTATGGACGGCAGGAAACTGCACGGTGAGGAATTCGGGCAGGTAGTAGGCCGCGTGCCGGTATCCCAGGAAGTGGGAATCGAAACCGACGATCATCGTCTCCGCCGGGTGGAAGTCGCGGCGGACCGCGGCGGTCACTAGCGTCAGGCCGGCTTCGAATCGCCGCACCTCCCGGAATGAGCAATACAGAGGCGCGAAGAGAAAGATACACGTGTTCACGGCTGCCGCCGCGCCCAGCGCTAGATTACGTCCACGCCACGAGCTCGCGCGAAAGCCCAGCCACGCAAATAGCGGCGGAGACAGCACGAGCAAATACCCGCTGTTCACAAACAGCAGGAATATCAGGCTGAAGAATGCCAGGCCGGGGGCGATCCATACCAAAGTGAATACTCGCAGATTGGGAACAGCGGCCCGCGCGGGGCGAAACAGGAAGAACCCAGCGGCGCCGAAACACAGTCCGCCAATCGCGGTAATTGTAACGGCGCGAGCCAGCAGCATTGCCGGCCAGCCAGCCGCGCTGCCTTGATGCGCCGGGACCGTATTCCAGAGGTTCCACAACGGAGCCAGGTAAGCGGCCGCCCCGCCCGCCGCGTGCAACATCGGGATGCCCCACGCAAGCAGAGTCGCTGCCAGCGCGGCCGCGGCGGCGAACCGCTTCGGCCACGCCGCCTTCCAAAGCGACAACAGCCAGAGCGGACCCAGGAAAATCAACGACGAAGGCCGGAAGCCCGCCGCCAGCCCGAGAGCCACCGCGGCCGGGACAGGATACCCGCGCCAACACAAATACCCGACCAGCGCCGAGAAAAACGTTTCGACAATGTACGTCAGCGCGACCGTGCCGTGAAACCAGCACAGCGGCGAAAAGAGGAATATCGCTCCCGCGAACAGGGCCGCCTCCCGTCCGAACCATTCGCGCGCCAGTAAATAAATGAACACGACGGCAGCGGCGCTGGCCACGATACTCATTGCCACCAGCGAGGCATTCGCGTCGTGCAGCACCGTGTCGATGGCGCGCGCGGTCCAGACGTACAGGTAATACCCGGGCGGGTGCGGTTGATGCAATGCCGGAGCGAAGTGTTCCATGCCCAGCGCGAAGTTCACCGAATCGATGTCGTATAAGAACCGGCTGCGGCAGGCGTAGCGCGTGGCCAGCGTCGCGCACGCGAGCGCGGCGCAGTCCGAAGCAGTTCTCTCCACCGGTCTGCTCGTGCAATTTCGAATCCATCTAATTTGGTTCGCGAATTGCACTTAGATCGCGTTGACGCTGCGTCTCATCCTCGCCATCTTGATCCTGCTCCGGATGCTCATTCTACGCCCGAAGGCTGCCTGGCTCGAAGCCGTTCTGGTGCTGGTGTGTGCGGCGATCTCACTCGCCCGGCCCCGGTTGGGCGCGCGCTGGTTCCGCGCGCTCGCGGGGCGTGCCGTTTTGGCATCTCGGTTTCCCGTTCCGGTACCGCGCATCCACGATGAATACTCGTACCTGCTGGCCGCGGACACGTTTTCGTCGGGCCGCTTGAGGAATCCTCCGCATCCCCAGTGGAAATACTTTGAGACCTTTCACTTCGATCAGCAGCCTACAGATATGTCGATGTATCCTCTGGCTCAGGGACTTGTTCTCGCGGCCCGCCAGAAACTCGCGGGCATTCCCTGGCTGGGCGTCTGGCTGAGTTCCGCCTGCATGTGCGCAAGCATTGGTTGGGCGCTGCCAGGCTGGCTTGCCCCGCGATGGGCGCTGTTGGGCGGCCTGCTGGTGGTGCTTCGCTGGGGACTATTCAGCTACTTCGTGAACAGCTACTGGGGTGGACCGGTGGCCGCGACGGGCGGAGCCTTGGTCGTAGGCGCGCTGCCCAGGATTCTCCGCCGTCCGCAGGTGAGCGCTTCTCCGATCCTGGCCGGATTGGCGATCCTCGCGAACAGCCGGCCGTTTGAAAGATTCCCGCTCGGCGCGGCAGCCGAAATCGCCATTCGGTACCGCGGCTTGCTGCGCAAGGTTGTTCTGCCGCTGGTCTTAGTGCTGCTCTGCACCGCCGGGGCGATGGCCTTCTACAACGCCCGCGTATACGGAAACCCGCTGACTCTCCCTTCCCAGTTGAACCGCGCGGCTTACGGTTCGGTTCCCGTCTTTATCTGGCAGCGGCTGACGCCCGCGCCGCACGACAACCATGCGGTCATGCGGGATTTCTTTCTCGGCTGGGAACTGGCGGAATACAAGGAGGTTCATTCGATCGCCGGCTTTCTGAGCCAGGCGAATTACAAAGCTTTTCTGGGGTGGCGGTTCTTCACCGGCCCCCTGCTGACCTTTCCCCGCGTCCGGCTGCTCTGGCTGATCGCCGCGGCCGGCAGCGTTGGTGTCGCGCTCGCGGTCGTCTTTGCCTTGACGGTGCAAGGACCTCGTCATTTGCAATGTTGGCGCTGGCGTGGACGGCGCGCGGGCCGCCTCGCCATTTGCCTGGTGGTGGCCGCGACTCCGCAACTATGGACCGCGAAGTGGTTGAACTACTCCTGGTATTACTTCATTCCGAACACGGCGCCTCGCGAACAGTGGATTGCCCGGCTCAATAAAATCGAAGGCCGTCATCTCGCGATTGTTCGTTACCGGGATAACCACGATCCGTTTCACGAGCTGGTGTTTCACGGGGCAAATATCGATGCCTCTAAAATCGTCTGGGCGCGAGACCTGGGGCCGGCCGGGAATCAGCCGCTCATCGAATATTTCCGCAGCCGCCGCGTTTGGTTGATGGACGCGCGCTGACACTTATGGGACCGTCGCTATTCGTCATCGAAACCTCGGCGGTGGCTGTTACGCTGGTCTCGGCGTTTTGTTTCGCTCGCTTGGGGTCGGGCATATTTGGGCGAGTAGAACGCATCCTCGGAGCGCTGGCACGAAGAAAGGCGCTTTCGGTGGGTGTGGTAATTGCCGCGACACTGCTCGGCCGGTTGTTGATTCTGCCGGCCGTTCCGATACCGCAGCCCTACGTGCATGACGAGTTCAGCTATCTGCTGGCCGGAGATACCTTCGCTTCCGGGCGCCTGACTAACCCGACCCATCCACTCTGGGTGTTCTTCGAGAGTTTCCACATCAGCCATCAGCCCACCTACATGTCCATGTATTTCCCGGCGCAGGGTCTACTGCTGGCGGCGGGCAAAATGTGGTTCGGCCATCCCTGGTTCGGCGTGTGGCTGAGCGCCGGCCTGATGTGCGGCGCGATTTGCTGGATGCTGCAGCAGTGGCTGCCGCCGGGATGGGCGCTGCTGGGCGGGCTGCTCTCGGTGATGCGCCTGGGGCTCTTCAGCTACTGGATGAACAGCTATAACGGCGGGGCGGTGGCCGCCATCGGCGGAGCGCTGGTGCTGGGCGGCGTGCGCCGCGCCACCCGCCGGTCGACGGGATTATCGGGGGCGCTGGCGATGGGCTCGGGGATCGCGCTCCTCCTGTTCAGCCGGCCGTATGAAGGGCTCCTCATTGCCGCGCCCGCGGTCCTCTTTCTGATATTCCGGCGAATCGGGATCGGCGTCTTCGTGCCGCTCGCGCTGATCCTCGGCTTATCCGGGGCGGCCCTGGGTTACTACAACTGGCGCGTGTTCGGAGATCCCCTCGTGCTGCCGTATCAACTGAACCGCGCGACCTACGCGGTCGCTCAGGTCTTTTTCTGGCAGGCTCCAAAATCCGAGCCTGTGTACCGGCACCCTGTCCTGCGCGACTTCTATGTGTCCATGGAATTGCCGGACGCGCTCGAAGCGCGCACACCGGCGGGATTCTTCCGGCGAACGCTGCAGAAGGCCGGAATCGTAGCGTTCTTCCTTTTTGGGACGGCGTTGATGATTCCGCTCTTCGCGGTGCATCGGGCTGTGCGCAGCCGGCGTCTGCGGTTCCTGGTCATCGCCGCAGCCGTGTATGGGTTCGGCTTGATTCTGAACGTCTGGTTGTTTCCGCATTATGTGGCTGCGGCCACGGCGCTGTTCTACGCGATCCTCCTCGAATCCATGAGGTATCTGCGGCGATGGAACGATCCCGCGGGTTTGTTCCTGGTCCGCGCGGTTCCCGTGCTCTGCGTTCTGATGTGCGTGGTCCGCCTCGGGGGGATACCGATTGAGCGGTGGCCAAGCATGTGGTACGGCACGCCGAGGCTGGGATTGCCCCGTGCCGCGATGCAGGCCCGCTTGACGGCGCTGCCCGGCGAGCAACTCGCCATCGTGCGTTACAGTGCCGGCCACAATCCAGTGGACGACTGGGTGTACAACGCCGCCGACATCGATCACTCGCGGGTGGTGTGGGCTCGCGAGATGGACGCCGAGAAGATGACCCGGCTGATTCGCTATTATCCCGGCCGCCGCATGTGGCTGGTGGAACCGGATCGAAACCCTCCGGGATTATCGTCCTATTCCAGCGCTCGGCGCACCAGCATCAGTTGCCCGAGATGATAGGCGTTGTGGTCCGCAACCAGCAGCGCTTCCCGCAGCAGCGTCTGGCCCTGGCCCCAGGGAAACGGTTTATACAAATCCTGCGCCTCGTCGCGAACGAGCCGTTCGAACACCGTCCTGTCGTCGAGGAAGGACTGCACCGACCCGTGCCAGTCCGATTCTCGCGCGGGTGCAGCCGCCGCCGGCCAATACCCCTCCGGCCAATCCGGCGAAACATATTCTGCCGCGCGGCTGAATTCCAGGATGTCTTTTTGCGCGATCCGCATGTGCTCCAGCAGTTCCCACGCGGAATGGAGCATTCCATCCGGCCGGATGCAGGCCTTCTCGATCGGGAACCTATCCACGGCCGCTCCGAACGTGACGTGCGCGTTTCCGCCTCGCAGCAGATCGACCAATTGCTCTCGCAGCTGCTTGTGGCTCATCGCACCTCGGTCGAGAACTGCACCTCGGTCCAACGTTCCGGCAGGTGAGTGTCGTAAACGCCGTGCTTCGACCAGCACCACGCGGGTTGCGGATTCGCGTCGCGGCCGCCGAAAATCATGCGCTCGAACCGGCCGAAGAACATGCGCCACAGGTCGCCGTCGCGCGGAGGCAGCGCTCTGCCGTTGGCGAGCCATTTCATCCCCGCCCACGGAAATGCGAGTTCCACGCTCCAGCCCCGGTCCACCACCGAGCGGTCGTTGATCTTGCCATCCACCTGCACGGCCGATTTCATTCCGGCTAAATCCCAGTCGAGGAAGGCCCACCGGCAACCGCGAGGATGGGTTCCGCGCCAAAATGTTTTTCCGTCGCGGTCGAAATTGCCGCCGAACGACAGCGCGTCTCTCGATCGCAGATCGAACTCGACGGGGTCAAACCGCGAACCGGCGCGGAAAGCGTCCTGCCAGAGGAAGAACACTTCGTACACCGTTCCGAGCGCGTTGATCTCGAACTCGTAGTAGCAATCGCCCCCGTCGATGAACACCTCGACGTCGTTCTCGTTGAAGATGAGCGAGTCGCGTTCGGTGAGTTGAGCCTCGACGAACGGCTCCTGGATCCAGAACGCGACGTAAAAATTCTCGTCGTCCCACAGCGCCGCCGCCCGCGTGTCGAAATGCGCGAAATCTCCGGTGGCCATGTCTACGAATCGCGGCGACCGCGGAGCGTTCCGCCACGCGATCTTCGTCAGGTCGCCATCGATCGGGATCGGCTCGCGCGCGCGGTGACAAGTGTAGCTTGTCATAGGGCCGGCGGTTCGTCCGGGATGGCATCGGCAGCGCGCGCGAACGCCGCGTACCGTACCGTCGCCTTGGTCCCGCCGGGAAGCCAGCGATACGCCGGAACCCCGAGCAGCGAGCCGCGGCCGATCATCTGCCGGCGCGTTTCCGCGAACGGCGACACGCCGAATTCCAAACCGCGGGTGAGTGTCTGCCCGTTCCACGGCGGAGTCTGGCGGCGGTAGTTCTCTTCCCAGATCCCGAGCCACGGGAATTCGTGCCGGCTCCAAACGTAGCCGAACAACAGCTTCTCCGAAGGCGACCACGCCAGAAACCAGGCGTTGATCCGCGACTCGTCCATCACGTGCGTGGTGAAGCCCTCGGAAGACGCGGCATTCGTAAACAACTCAAGGTCTCCAATACAGGGCTGACCTTCCGGAGTGTTGGATTTCGTTACCGGTATCCGGAACTGGGTCGCCCCTTTTTCCAAGAACGGCGGACCGAGGGTCACGTGCTCGGTCCACGCGATCGGGCGATCGTACGGCAGCAGGTTCTCCACGCTTTCGACGATATGGGCCGCCGTTCCCTCCAGGACAATCCGCCGCTCGATGGCCAGTCCCGCCCAGGGCAGGCGCGCCTTCTGCACCAGCTGGCTCCCCGAGGCTTCGATGTCGTACTCGACGACGGACGCCTCGCCGTGCACGGTCAGTCCCGCGGCAGCCTCCTCGTCCGAGGGCGGTCCGAAGAGGTCGACGCAGAGGTTGTGGCCCATGATGCCGGCCAGCAGCTTCGATTCCGAGTCGGCGCCGTACTCCGGGTGCTTGGCGAGCGAATAGGTCGAAGGTTCGATGGAAGGCCAGGGCGGAGTCCACAGCGGGTTCACTCCGGTTGGCTTGTGCAGTATCTCCGCGATGTGACCGCCCTCCACCAGGACGGTCACACGGAGACTCTCGTTTTCTATCTGGCGGGCACGGCGGCCGCGGTACCGCTGTTCGGTCATTCCGATTCGCCGATTCGCATTCCGTAGAACGACCGGTACACGAAGAACATCGAAACCGCCATGAACACACCCGACAGAATGAAGGTGAGCGGCCGCTGATCTCTGCCCAGCGCCACCGCGAGGTCCACGGCCAGCAATCCGAACAGGGTCGTGAACTTGATAATCGGGTTCAGCGCAACCGACGACGTGTCCTTAAACGGATCGCCCACGGTGTCGCCGACCACAGTGGCGTCGTGCAGTTCGGTGCCTTTTTGCTTCAGCTCCGTTTCCACGATCTTCTTCGCGTTGTCCCACGCGCCGCCGGCGTTGGCCATGAAGATGGCCTGGTAGAGCCCGAACAGCGCGATGGAGATCAGGTAGCCGATGAAGAGAAACGGCTCCAGGAACGACATGGCCAGGGTCATGAAGAACACGGTCAGGAATATGTTGAACATACCCTTCTGCGCGTATTTCGTACAGATCTCCACGACTTTCTTGGAGTCGGCGACCGAAGCTCTCTCCGTGGTATCCAGCTTGATGTTGGCCTTGATGAACTCCACCGCGCGGTACGCTCCCGTGCTGACCGCCTGGATGGAAGCGCCGGTGAACCAGTAAATCACCGCGCCGCCCGCGATCAGGCCGAACAGGAACGGCGGATGCAGAATGGAGAGGTTGGCGACGAGCGCGGGGTCGAGTCCGTTCGTCAGGGCCACGATGATCGAGAAAATCATCGTCGTCGCCCCCACCACCGCCGTGCCGATCAGCACGGGCTTGGCGGTCGCCTTGAAGGTGTTGCCCGCCCCGTCGTTCTCCTCGAGGTTCTCCTTCGCGGTCTCGAAATTCACATCCATGTTGTAGTCCCGTTTGAGTTCCGCGTGGATCCCGGGGATTTGCTCGATGGTGGACAATTCAAAGACCGACTGCGCGTTGTCCGTGACCGGACCGTAGGAGTCCACGGCGATCGTTACCGGGCCCATGCCGAGGAATCCGAAAGCCACCAGTCCGAACGCGAATACGGCCGGCGCCATCATCAGCGCGGCGAGCCCGAAGGTGCTGACTCCGTAGGCGATGGCCATCAGCGAGAGGATGGCCAGGCCGATCCAGTATGCGGAGAAATTGCCGGCGACCAGACCCGCGAGGATGTTGAGAGAAGCGCCGCCTTGCTTGGATGCCGTCACCACCTCGCGCACGTGCCGCGACTCGGTGGAGGTGAAGACCTTCACAAACTCCGGAATAATCGCGCCGGCGAGCGTTCCGCAGGTGATCACCGTGGAAAGCTTCCACCACAGCGTCGTGTCGCCCGCGAGGTCCGGAATCATCAGGTACGAAACGATGTACGTGAGGACCACCGAAATGATGGAGGTCAGCCACACCAGGAACGTCAGCGGGGCTTCGTAGTTGAATTTGTCCTTGTGGGCGTATTTCGCACGGGCGATCATGTCGTTGACGAAGTAGCTGAGGCCCGACGCGACGATCATCATGATGCGCATGGAGAAGATCCAGATCAGCAGTTGGACTTTGATCGGGTCGCTCTTGACGGCCAGCAGGATGAAGGAGATGAGCGCGACGCCGGTGACACCGTAGGTTTCGAAGCCGTCGGCGCTGGGGCCCACGGAATCGCCCGCGTTGTCGCCCGTGCAGTCGGCGATGACGCCCGGGTTGCGCGCGTCGTCTTCCTTGATTTTGAATACGATTTTCATCAGGTCCGAGCCGATGTCGGCGATCTTGGTGAAGATTCCGCCCGCGACGCGCAATGCCGCCGCTCCCAGGGACTCGCCGATAGCGAAGCCGATGAAGCAGGGGCCCGCGTAGTCGCCGGGAACGAATAGCAGGATGAAGAGCATGATGAGCAACTCGACGCTGATCAGGACCATGCCGATGCTCATGCCGGCTTGCAGCGGGATCTGGTAGCAGGGGAACGGCTTGCCGCCGAGGCTGGCGAACGCGGTGCGTGAATTCGCGAAGGTGTTCACGCGGATGCCGTACCAGGCCACGCCGTAGCTGCCGCCGATGCCGATGAAGCTGAACAGCAGGATGGTCGCCACGCGGATAGGCTCCATGCCGCGCAGGAAGCCGAAGTAAACGACGATGATGGCGCCGATGAAAGCTTCCAGGATCAGCAGGAATTTCCCTTGGGTTAGCAGGTATGTCTTGCAGGTTTCATAGATCAGCTCCGAGATTTCGAGCATGGATTTATGCACCGGAAGGTTGCGGAGCCGGGTG
>JANXRE010000086.1 GCA_025353165.1 Acidobacteriota bacterium
CCTTTAAAATCCCCGCCCGAAGGGCGGAATGCTTGTTCACGCACACTGTCTCCACTCACCGCCATCGAGCATTCGCGGTGTGGCTCCGCCTGGCCCGCCAAAATGGCTCCCTCCCCCGCCGCCGCTAACACCGGGGAAGAGGACACCGTCGGCGACGCCGCTATCCTGCGTTTGGTTGTGGCGGTTCACGGCCCGCTCGCGCCCTCACTGGGGGGATTTTGGGGGGACCCCGCCGTCCATGGATGGGTAAATTCGGGTAAGGATGGGTAATTCCTAATTTCCTACGTGACGCAGGCACACCGCGGCAAGGTGCGTGTTTTGCAGGGGATACGTTGAAAATAAAGGAGTTAATTTGGCTCCTCAGGTAGGATTCGAACCTACAACCCTTCGGTTAACAGCCGAATGCTCTACCATTGAGCTACTGAGGAGTATCGTGGGCTGCTTTTCATTACAGCAGACTGACATCGAACCGTCAAGCGTTTGCGCCCGCACGGAGGGTCGGCGGAACACCGTCCGCGTCCTTGGCGCGGGACCTGCCGGATGCGCCGCGGCAATCGCCGCCAGCAAGGATTCCAGCGTCGATCTATATGAAAAATCACGCTTGCCGCGACACAAGGTCTGCGGGGAATTTCTGTCGCCCGGGATCGCTCCGCTGCTGGACAGGCTCGGAGTTTGGAACACGGTTCAGGACGCCGGCGCAGTGCGAATTAACCGCATGGTTTTGAGGTTTCGCCGCACCTCAAGACAGGCCACGCTGCCGGAAACGGCCTACGGTTTGAGCCGCTTCACCCTGGATTCGATCCTGCTCGACCGCGCACTCCATCTCGGGGTCCGCCTGTGCCGCGGGACGGGCGACGACGCCCACCGTCCGGTGATCGTAGCTTCCGGGCGAACCGCCGCGACACCTCCCTCCGCCCGCGGACAGCGCCTGTTCGGGTTCAAGGCCCATTTCGAGGGCCCGCAAGACGATGCGGTCGAGTTGTACTTCGGAGATGGCGTATACGTCGGCGTCAGCTCCATCGAAGGGGGCCGAACCAACGTCTGCGGTCTCGGCCGGGAAAGCGTGCTGGCCAAAAGCTCGTTCGATTACGATTCACTGTGCGACGGGGTTCCCGGTTTACGGCAGCGTCTGTCGCCGCTCACCCGCTGCATGGAGTGGCTGAGTGTGGGGCCCGTACAGTTCCGGAATCGTCTCGGTATTCAGCCCGAACCCGGGATGTATCTTGCCGGAGACGCTCTCGCGTTCGTCGACCCGTTCACGGGGACGGGACTTACCAACGCGGTCTTTTCCGGCGCGCTCGCCGGGCGGGCAGCGGCCAGTGGCGCATCGAGTCTTTCCTATCTCGCGGATTGCCGCCGCGCTATGAAGAGCAGCCTGGGCATTTCGGGAGTCTTCCGCGCTGTGCTGGAATCCGGTTGGGCGGGAGAGATTGCCGCGGTAGTGCCGTCGAGCATCCTGTTCCGGCTGACTCGACCACTGCTCAAGAAAAACCGGTGAGCACTCGGAGGAAGATACTCACCGGTCCGGCTTCCCATCCCCCCGAGGGCTGCGAAGCCTAACGTGCGCGGCACTCACCGCTAGGGTAAGGGACGCTTTCCGTGAACTAAGGTTCCTGCATTTCTCACAGGTTATCACGTTACAACATTCAAGGCTCTCTTGGCGAATTCCAATGCAAGGGCGTAACTTCATGTACAAGAAAGAGGTACGAACAAGCGGCCAGCACCAACATTGTCGCCGAGAGTACGAAAGCCCAGTAAAAAGACCCACTCTCAAAAACGATCCAACCGGTAATCCAGGGGGCCAAAATCCCGGCGATGTTGCCGAAGGTGTTTTGAATCCCGCTCCATCGGCCGGCCGCGGCGGGTCCCGCCAGGGTCTGCGTCACGGCCCAGATGTTTGAGGAGCAGCATCCGAACGAGGCGGCCGCCGCAATGAGCAGCAGCATCGCCAGGTGTGGGTTCTGAACCACCGCCGCCGGCAACAGGATCGTTGCGCCCAGCAACCCGCCGATCACGAACGTCCTCCGAACCCGCGAAGGCGAGCCGCCTCTGGAAATCCACCGGTCCGAGAGGATCCCGACCGTGACCGAACTCGCGGCGACCGCCCAGAAAGGGAGCGAACCATAGGTGGCCATCAAGGCCTGGCTGAAATGCCTCTCGCGGATGAAATACGGCGGCAACCAGGTGAGCATGAAATACCAGGCCCAGTTGGAACCGAACAAACCGACGAACGTGCCCCAGGCTTCGCGGCGGCGGAATATCTCCGACAGCGCGGGGCCGTCGTCCGAGTGATCGCGATGTTTCGTAAACGTGCGAGGCGCCAGCAACCGCCAGGGGATCAGCCATAACAGACTGCCGGCTCCGATCGCGAAGAACATCGCGCGCCAGCCGTAAAAGGCCGCGATCGTGCCGCCGATATTCAGGCCGAGCGCGGGCCCAAGTTTCGAGCCGGCGTCGATGAACGCGTTCGCCCGGCCACGCTCCTCCTCCGGGAAACTTGCGGCGATGATTTTTGAATAAGCCGGATACGCTACCGATTCCGCTGTTCCGAGCAGAAGACGCAATCCGAAGATCGTCGCGAAGCTGCCCGCCGCTCCGGTCAGAGCGGTCGCGACCGACCATGCGGCGAAGCAATAGCCGTACACGCGGTACACGTTGTAACGGTCGATGGCCCAACCGGCGACCATCTGGAACGCGGTGTAGGTCCAAAAGAATGCCGAGAACAGCTTTCCCAGGTCGTGGGCGTTCAGCGAAAGGTCTTCGGCGATTCCTTTCTGGGCCACCGAGAGGTTGCCGCGATCGACGTAATTAATGCAGATGGACACGACCAGCAGCGCCAGCAGCAGCCAGTGACGGCCCGGTTTCGCGGCGGCAATCTGCATAAGCGGCACTCTATCACACGGTTTGACCGATATACTCAAAACATGGGCATGCTAGTCCCACTCGGGGAACCTCGGAAACTGGATCCGGAAATTCTGGAGCGCAAGCAGGAGCGCCTGCTCGCGCTGCTGAAGGATCTCGGCCGGGTGATGGTCGCGTATTCGGGCGGAACCGATTCCGCGTACCTGGCGTGGGCCGCGCACCGGGCTTTGGGCGCGGAAGCGATCGCGATCACGGCCGACTCGGCCTCGATCCCGGAGTCCCACAAACGCGACGCCGAGACGTTCGCGAGGCAAGCCGGCTTCCGTCACGAGTACATTCCGACCTACGAATTCGACAATCCGGATTACGTGAAGAACGGGCCAGACCGGTGCTTCCATTGCAAGGACGAATTGTTTCGGCGGTTGGAGGAAGTGGGCCGGGAGCGGGGCATCGAACACATCGTTTACGGCGTGAACGTGGACGATCTCGGGGACTATCGCCCCGGGCAAAGCGCGGCGAAACTGCACGAAGTGAGCGCGCCCCTGGTGCAGGCGGGACTGACGAAGGCCGAGATCCGCGAGTTGTCGCGCCGCGAAGGCCTGGCCACATGGGACCGGCCGGCATCGGCGTGCCTGAGCTCGCGCGTCCCTTACGGCACGCCGGTGACGCCCGATACCGTTAAGACCGTCGAAGTCGGGGAGGAAGCGATCCGCGCGCTGGGCTTCCGTCAGTTCCGGGTACGATTCCACGGAGAGCTGGTGCGGATTGAAGTCGCTCCCGAGGAGTTGCAGCGCGCGCTCACGCCCGAGATGGCGCGAGCCTTTACGTCGATCTTCAAGCCGCTGGGATTTCTGTACGTTACTCTCGACCTCGAGGGCTACCGGCAAGGTTCCCTGAATGCGGTCCTAAGGAAATAATGCGAGTTACCGTCTCTCACAATCAGCCGAAACAGGAGGTCATAGATCGCATCGACCGCAGTTTGGGCGATATCTTCAAAGGCGCCACGGGCGGATTCGTTCAGGTTGCCGACGAGCAGCGGTCGTGGGCCGGCGATCAGTTGACCTTCACGTTTAATGCCGTGACCGCATTCATGACAATTCCGGTGAAGGGATCTGTCCTGGTGGAGGAAACGCAGGTGACGGTCGACATTGAACTGCCCGAGTTCGTGAACAACTTCTTTCCCCAGGAAAAAATGGCGAAGAGCATAGACTCTCAGGTCCGAGGCTTGCTCACTTGATACTATCCTGGGGTATGCGCACCAGCACTGCCCTTGTTCTCGCCGCGGGTTTCGCGGCCGGCCTGATTACCGCGCGGCTAACCGGTCCCATGACCGCCCGCGCCCAGTCGCAGCACGTGTACGAGCTTCGAACGTACACCACGCTCCCCGGGCGCTTGGACGCTTTGAAGAAACGGTTTCGCGAACACACCACGGCGATCTTCGAGAAGCACGGAATGGTGAACGTCGGCTACTGGGTTCCGGCCGATAGTCCGGCCTCGGACAACACGCTGATCTACATTCTTCAGCACGACAGCCGGGACGCCGCCAAGAAATCGTGGACCGATTTCGGGAGCGATCCGGAATGGAAAAAGGCCCAAGCCGAATCCGAAGCGGACGGCAAGATCGTCGATAAGCTCACGTCCGTGTTTATGACCCCGGCGGATTTTTCGCGCTTGAAGTGAGCTTCGGCGCGAACTTGGGGAAGGGGAGAATGTCGGGCGTTATCCAGACGCGGGTCGTGAACTTGAAGGGATATTTTCCGCCGCTGGGAAACGTCAACTCGACGAAGTAGGCGGTGAAGCCCTTGGCGGGTTTCTCCACGCGGGCGACGTAAACGCCTTCGCCCTCTTCCTTCACCGCGGTGGCCTGATACGCCTTGCCGATTTTCTCCAGCCGGAAATCGCGCCGGTCGGGATTCGTCGCCTGCCATAGTTTCACTTCCGAGGGTTTCGCGCCGGTGGCCACGCGCACGGAGCCGTCTGTTTGAAGCTTCCAGGAGAAATGGGGGCGGGGCGTTCCCTTGACGACCGATTCGTAGAAAGCCACCATGCTCTCGCCGACGTCGGAATCCCGGAGCGAATGGTCGGTGTTCGGAATGTAGCGCAGGTATTTCTCGCCCTTGAGATCGTCGAAATAGAATTGCGAGGAATCCGGAAGGAAGAATTGATCGCCGGCCGCGTTCACCATGTATTTCGGCATGGTGAGCCGGTCGCGGTAGGAAAACGGTTCGACGATGGACATTAGCTCGCGGTACTTCTTGGTGGCCTGACGGTCCATGAGGTGGCGGTCGTCGTAATCCTGGATGGCCGGCGCCCAGAATCCGTAAACGCGCCAGTGGTGGTTGAACGACTCCTCGGCATTGAGCATGTCGATTACCAGCGGCTCAACCGCGATCACGCGCTTATCCACGGCCGCCGTCGTCCACGTGGTCCAGCCGCGCTTGGAGCCGCCGGACACCACGAATTTGTCCACCGCGATCTTGCCGCCTGGATCGCTCGCGCAGAAGGCGGTGATGGCGTCCATCGCGCGGACGGCGCTTTTCGTCATCGGCAATCGTGCCGGCCATTCCTCATCTCCGCCGCGGAGATACTTGTCCCAGGTGTAGGAGATGAATTGATCCTCCACCAGCGGCTTGTTGCCGTCGTCCGGGAAAGCAAGCGGCTGGTTCGGCACCATGCGCAACTCCGCCGTCACCGTGCCGGAGGACACAGCCATGTCGGCGAGGATGGGGTCGACCTTGTCGGGAACCGGATCGCCGTTGTTTCCGCCGGTGATGAAGAGGAAGCCGGTCGTTGAGGTTACCTTGTCCGGCTCGATCACCACCAGCCAGTGCTTCCAAACGTTGCGGTCTACTTCGCCGGGCTTGCGCCAGGTCTGCGACGTGAGGTCGATGATGTGGGTTTTGTAGCCGGTGCCGGGGATGGTTTTGGCCAGCTCCCATTTGTAGGTAGGGTCCGCTTTCTTTACGTAGCGGTCCAGCGGCGTCTCTTTACCGGCTTTCGGGGCGGCGGCGAGGGCGGTGGTTGCCGCCAACGCGAAGACGGCTGATGCGATCGCAAAACGATTTCGGAATATGCGCATGACTCGCGATGATATCAGGTCTATCGTCTATGCGGCTGAAACTCTGGCGTGCCCGCCGGCCACAACAGAAAGCTCATTGAGTCGGCAGTGGCTTCCTGATTCTCGCTTGTCGTACCGGCGCCATGGCCGCCGTCATAATTGACGGGCAAGAGAACTGGTTTACCGCTGGTCGTCGCTGCCTGCAGCCGCGCAGCCATCTTCGCTGACATCCGCGGATCGACTGCGGGGTTCGTTGATGCCGGTCGTCAGCAGGACCGCCGGATAGGGAGTCCGATCTTTGACGTGATGATAGGCGCTAATCCGCCAATTTGTTCCATCCCCGCCGGTGAGTGCTTTGCGGAGATAGAGCTTCGTGACCTCCCCCGGCAGGAGTTTCCAAATGAGGTAGCGATCGCCGGGTAGCCGGGTCGCCCGGACTTGCGGCGCGGATTGGTTTAGTTCGCGGATGCGCGCCAGAAGCTGGCCGCGGCCCGGAAGGCCCGCAAGCACTGTCCGTGCGTAGTCGTTCTGGGCGTTCAGCCACGCCTGCACTTCCGGGTCTTTCAGATTCTCCAGGTAGCGGTAGGGGTCCGCGATCTTGATACGCGTGGTAGTCGTCGGTAACGGGTCTTACGGTGCGACGGGTGGGGCCGATAACCCGCGGGACGGGAGCCGGAAGACGGTGTAGGTGCCGTTCGAATACACGAGCGTGCCGCCTTGCCAGTCTGACGGCTTCTTCACGACCACAAAATCGATTCCGCGAGATCTTAAGTCAGTGGCGCCGGGACTGTTGACCATCGTCTCCCGCCATCGCTTCCACCACTCGTCGCCGAGGCTCTTGAAATAGTTCACCTGTCCGCCGGCCTTCCAGTCGACGTACACCGGCCGCAGCGCCACGGCGCGGAAAATACCCGGATACAGCGCCTTTCCCGCGTCCGGGAAATGGAACAGAGCATCTTTCGGCGTCGATTCACGCGCCCAGGCGTTCAGCGAGATCAGGTCTTGCGTCCACAAGTCCGGATAGTTCTTGGGCATGACGAAATAGGCGGCGAGCACAGTCGCGAGCAGCGCGGGCAACAGCCTCGGCCGGGCCTTCGTCCATGCCAGGAAACACGCGATCGCGGCGGCCGATCCAAATAAAACAATCGCTTCGCGAATGTTCAGCGGTGGGAGCACGGATTTGTGGAGGGGGACGATAATCGGAATTAGCAGCCACGCAG
This sequence comes from Acidobacteriota bacterium, assembly GCA_025353165.1. GTDB lineage: Bacteria > Acidobacteriota > Terriglobia > Bryobacterales > Bryobacteraceae > TMP-7. Next base: position 7,141 of record JANXRE010000086.1, read on the forward strand.
CACTCTCCATCCAGTTGGCGCGGACGGCGGCCGCGGCGCACGCGATCACGGACATCGCCGTTACGAAAAGCACGGCGCGCGCGGGTTGGAATTGCGGCATCAACGTCCACTTCGAGAGGTCCAGCGCGACAAACGAAAAGGGCAAGCTCAACAGCCCAAGCAGGGTCATGCCCAGCAGAAAAGCCCTGGGCGCGCCGGTTATGCGCAGGCGTCTCACGGCCGCGGCCGTCGCGGCCGCGAGCACCGCGTAGTGCCAGAACACGCTCGCGGGCCAGAGAGAGATCCAGTTGTAAGGCGCACGGATTCTCTGAATCTCCACCATCGCGGGATCGATGCGCCCGAAGAACACCTGACGCTCGGCGATGCCGGGCTGAAACCGCGCGACAACCAGAATCAGCGCCGCCGCGAGTGCGAGCGGGATCCACGCGCGTGCGGCTCGCCGTCCGGCCTGGTACGAAACGAAGCCAAATACGATCCAGAATGGCACGGTGGTCGGGGCGTGATACAGAAAGGCCACGGCTCCGGCGATTCCCGCCAGTTCCAGCCGGCCCCGCATCGCCAGGCCGATCGCGCAGAACATGAGCATCACGGCGAAGCCGCGCGGCACCGGCTCGTACTCGAAAGTCAGCACGGCGGGTCCGATAATCGTCGCACCCAGGCCGAACAGGGCCATGACCACGAACGCGAATCGCCGCTCGAGCCCCAGCGCCGTGGCCGCGAGGAACACGCCCCATAGCCCGAGCGCGCGGAACGCGATCTGCTGCGCTTCAAGCGCGTACTGAAAGGGCGCGTGCGTTACGCGCCGAATTACAAACGCGACCTCGTCGTACAGGGTGTAAGCCAGATGCGGGCGCGAGGCCATGAGATCGCGCCCGAGCAGGCTCGGATCCCACAGGCGCTCCATCAGCGGGATGTAGATCTGGGTGTCCGACTGCAGATACGTGTGGCCGGGAAAGAAGAAAAACGTGAGTAGCGTCACCGCCAGGATTCCCAGAGCCAGGGAACCGCTCATCACCCGGGCCGAAGAACCCATCATTTGGCGGGCGTCTTGGCGAGCTGCTGCTTGGCCCACACTCTCCGGGGATTCAACTGAACGGCCTTCTCCAGCGCGCTGTGCGCTTCCGCCTCCCGGCCCGCTTTGCGGAGCGCCACGCCGAGCCACAGGTACGCGTCGGCCAGCTTGGGGTCCATCCGGATCGCCTGCTCGAAATCCTTGATGGCCGGATCGGTTCCGCCGCCGAACGACGAAGGCATGTAGTAGTTGCCGATCCCGCGGCTGAGATACGCTTCGGCCGATTTTCCGTCCATTTGAATCGCCTTGTTGACCTCGTCGAGCGCGCACCGGCCGTATTTCATCGCGAGGAAAACATTGCCCGGAATCACCTGGCCGCACAGCGTTCCGAGAATGCGGTGATACTCGGCGTTGTTGCCGTTGAGCTCGATGGCTTTTTGCGCGGCCTTGATGCCCGCTTCGCCGGCCGACTTGGCTTGCCCCTTGTCATGCGCTTCGGTCGCGACCTCGGCCGCGTAGGAGTAGGCGAGTGCGGCCTGGTACTGCGCATTGGGTTCGTTTGGGGATTTTTCGGCCGCCGCCGAGTACGCCTGAGCCAGGCGATCGAGCGCCGCGCGATCTTGCGCGTCGCGAGCTTTCACCAGATCGCCGCTCGAAGCACCCACGGCCGCGGCGATGGCCAGAAACAAGAGAATCTTTCGCATTCTGCTAAGACAATTCTATAAGGCCGCGATTCGCCGCTGCACGAATAGGAGGTAGAGCGCCACCGCGATCAGCAATCCGCCGTTCGTCGCCAGCACAATCGGCGCCGAGAAAATAGGGATCAGAGCCCCGGCCGCCAGGCTGCCGATGGGCATGCCCCCGCGGAAGGCCACGTTGTACACGCTCATCACGCGCCCGCGCATCTCGTCCGGGGCGATCAACTGCACCAGCGAGCTGACCATCGCGAAGACCGACATCAGGCAGGCACCCGACAGGAACAGGAAGAAGCAGCTCATCCAGAGCACTTTCGAGAGCGCAAAACTCGCCATCGTTGCGCCGAAGGCGGCCAGCATGATCACGGCGGAACGGCCCAGCCCGCGCTTCTTCGCCAACGCAGCCACCACCAGCGCGCCGGCTACCGATCCCGCACCCGAGCAACTCAGCAGGATGGTGAACGCTTGTGGCCCGGAGTGGAACACCTCTTTTGCGAACACCGGCAGGAATTGCAGCGCCGGCACTCCGAGCATCGTCATCGCGAACGCCAGGCCGATCAAGGACACCATCGATTCTCTCTGCCGGATAAAGCCGATGCCCTGGCGCATGCTCCTCATCACGGTCTCGGTCGAGCGGACGGGGGTGAACCGCGTCTTCACCATGTAGAGCGTAATGATGACGGCGACGAACGACAGCCCATTCAGGGAGAAACACCACTCCGGGCCTAACTTCACGAGCGCGAGGCCGCCCAGCATCGGTCCGATTACGCGCGCCAGATTGAATTGGATGGAATTCAGCGCGATCGCATTCGGCAGATCTTCCGATGTGACGAGCGTCGGCACGAGCGCCTGGTAAGCCGGCCCGCCGAACGCTTGCGCAAACCCGACGATCGTGGACAGGCAGAGGATTGGATAAACGGATTTCAGCAGGCCCGCCGCCACCAGGAACGTCAGAAAGAACGCGCAGCTCATCTGGACGTACTGCGACATCAGCAGCAGTTTCCGCCGGTCCCGTCGATCGGCGAACACGCCGCCGACGAGCGACAACAGCATGATGGGCACCTGCCCTAGAAAAGCGTCCAGGCCCAGGAAGAAGGGCGACCCTGAGATTTTGTAGACCAGCCAGCTCTGGGCCACGATCTGCATCCACGTTCCAATGGAGGACGTGCACGCACCGATCCACATCAGGCGGAAATCGCGGTACTGAAAAGCCTTGAATACTCTGCCGAACAAAAGATCTCCGCTCTAGGGCAAGGGCCGGGCGCGTTCGATCAGGTGCAGAATGTTTCCGTCTCGGTCGGCAAAGAACACTAGGCGGTTTCCTTCGTTCGCGTAGGGCTCGCCGAGGAATTGGACGCCGCGTTCGAGGAGTTGTTGGTGGCTCGCGTCGAAATCGTCAACCGCAATCGCCAGGTGACGGATACCGGGCGTCTTCGGCAGGTTCGCGGGCGTGTCGCCCTCGGAAGGAATAATCTCGAGCATCGTGCCGTTTGCCGCTTTGACGAAGAAGAACTTGTCGTAGCGGTAATTGATGTGAAATTCGAGATGATCCACGTACCACTGGGCAAGGCCCGCGGGGTCCGGCGACGCGATCGCCGTGTGCTCCAATCCCAAAAACATAATGTGTAAGCCCGATTGTAGCAGGCTCGTCTCTAATAAAGGCACTAACAGTCTTGTCTAATACAAGATGAGCCTGAAGCGGACATGCGTTTCCAACACAAGATGAGCCTGAAGGGACCGGGGGCGGGCATGCTGGGGGTTGATCATCAGCATGGAACAGGAAAGGCCGATGGGACTGGAGCAGATCCG
>JANXRE010000088.1 GCA_025353165.1 Acidobacteriota bacterium
CGGATCTGCTCCAGTCCCATCGGCCTTTCCTGTTCCATGCTGATGATCAACCCCCAGCATGCCCGCCCCCGGTCCCTTCAGGCTCATCTTGTGTTGGAAACGCATGTCCGCTTCAGGCTCATCTTGTATTAGACAAGACTGGCACTGGCGTATTATCCCACTGCGCCGCACAATGGAATTGATGAGCAACGCATTCCACTACTTCGCCGACTTGAACGCGGAGGCGACCATTCCGGAGAACGGCATCCTCAGCCGGACGCTCTATCAGGACGACCATGTGAAGGTTCTGGTGTTCGGGTTCGCTCCCGGCCAGGAATTATCGGCGCACACCGCGCCCATGGCCGCCAGCCTGTATTTCGTCAGCGGCGAGGCGGCGCTGACGCTGGGCGGTGAGACTCGCGAGGCCAAGGCCGGCACGTACGTGCACATGCCGCCGCAGTTGACTCACGGAATCCTCGCGAAGACCCCGGTAATGATGATGCTGCAGATGTTCAAGCAGAATCGGTGACCGGCTACCGGACGACGACTTTCGCCAGCCCCGCATTATTCGCCGAATCGTAAACACGAAACACGACGACATGCTCGCCCGCCCGGACATCGTCCAGCCTGAGCAGAAAACGCTCGTGCGGCGAATCCGTCACGCCGTCTTCCGCCTCCAGCGGCGTCCACGGGCTTGCGTCCACCGAGTACTCGCACCGTCTCAGCGAGGATGCCGCGTCCGCCGCATCCACATCGATCTCGAGCTTCGATCCGTCCCGGCGCGGGGCGCTCGCCGTCACCACCGGCGGGGTATTGTCGATCAAAATCGGCGAACTCGTCAGTTCGGTGTCACGCGCGGTCGCGGGCGGATTGGAAGGCCGGTCGGATGCGGCGACGCGAAACAAATAGCGCCCATCGGCCAGCACGTCCGTGTCCAGCAGTAACGAATTCTCGGTGAGGTTGCCGCGAATCAGCTTCCACTCGCGCTCGTCGTCGCCCCGGAAATACAGCGTGTAAACCAGCCGGTCTCCGTCCGGGTCCTCGGCCTGCCAAACCACTTGAACCTGCGAATTCGGCCCGCGCGAGATCGTTTGCGACGGCGTGCCGGAGGAGGTCGCCGTCGCGCTCGTGTCGCCCGTGTCGGTGACCGTGATGCTGTATGCGGACGAGCCTGCGGCCGTCTGCGCCGATGCCTTCTGCGCCCCTGGCGACTGAACGTTCACGGTGATGCTGCGCACCACCGGGGGCGTGTTCTGCGGCAGGTACGCCGCCGTCACGGATTCCAGTACCGGCGTGGCGTCGTTGCTGGCCGACAGATCCATCCGCCATTGCAGGTACCGCGCGTTCGGACTCGGAATCGCGGCGCCCACGGGATCGGTTAGGGGGCCGGACCAGTCGCTCCAGGTATTGTCGGGCCGGGCGGAATTGCCGGTCCGCGTCCGGAACACGAGCTTTGCGCTGGAGGGGATCTGCGCGCGCCAGGATAAACGGCCCCAGCGCGCAACGGTATTGGCGTCGTGCACTGGCGATTCGAACGAGCCCTGAGCCGTGCGCTCGGCCACCAGGCGATACACCTTGCCCAGGTCGCCGGTAGCCACCATCAGCCCTTGCGGCGAATTCAGAATCCGGGTGGCTTCGCCCTCGCCCGTCTGCGTGACCAGGGTCGGCTTGCGGTCCTGGTTCAGCCGGTACAGCCGCCCTTGCGTGTCCGTAACGAAAACGATCTCCGATCCGTACAGCGCCAGGTCATAGGCGTTCTCGTCTTTCGACGACCAGACGGTCTCCACCGTGTTGTCGGGCGCGATGCGATAGATCGCCGATTTATCCACTCCGGCCAGTTCGAAGGCGGACGCGGTGGCCGTCGAAACAGACGTCTGCGGCGCGGCAGCCTTGGGAGCCTCGGGCTTGGGCGCCTTGAAGTCCGATTGGGCGTTGGCCGTGTCGGTGACGGTGATGGTTGTAGTTGGCGCGGTCACAACGGTTCCGCCGCTGGAGGCCGCCGCTCCCGCGATCCCGGCGGTTCGTTTCGAAATGGAGCCGCCGAGCGCCGCGACGTAAATCGTCCCGTCCGCCGTGGTCGCAATCCCGCGAATCTCGGGCAGGTTCGCGTCGTAGAGTACGAACGCCTTTCCCGGCGCGGTCACGCGGTACAGAATGCCGTTGGGTTCGCTACCCGCGAGCAACCGGCCTTCGCGATCGAATGCCAGAACCGTAATGTGGGCCTGCCCGCTTTCGTAGTACACCGACCCTTTGCCGTCGGGCGTCACCCGGTAGATCCTGCCCTGATCCCCGGTCCCGACGAACAAGGAATCGTCCGGCGCAAACGCGAGCGACCAGATGTACTTCGCGCCGGGCGAGAAAAACTCCTCCGCTTTCCCGCCGGCGATCCGATACACCTTCCCGTCCGGCGATGTCCCCGCGAAGAGAACCCCCTGGGAGTTCACGGCCAACGCGAACACCTCCGGTTGTCCCGCCGTCCAGAGAACGGACGCGCGGCCTTTCGCATCGATCGCGTACACCCGGCCGCGATGACCCGTGCCGGAGTAGACCACGCCATTCGGACCATTGGCCAACGTCCAGACCTGCTGCTGATCGCTCGACAGCAGCGTCTCCAGCCGCGGAGCGAGCATCAGCCGCCCGTCCCGGCTGAGCGACAGCCCGGCCATTTTCCCCTTCAGGAAATCGGCGTAAGTGCTCAAGTCCCACGTCGCCGTGGTGGACGCGAACAGGGGCGCCGCGAGTGCGGCCGTGACGGCAAGCAATCTCATTCTCGAATGTCCACCTGAATGGTCTTGGAGCCGGTGACGACGCCGTCGCCGGCATCCAGCGCGATCTCGGCGATCTTCGACCCGCGCCCGAGCGCGGCCCCGCCGGATGCCGTCTGCTGGCGCGCGAAGATGAGCGCCGCCGAGGCTGGCAGGCCCGGCAAGTCCTGCCCGTTGGCCTGATACGACGGATCCTGGCGCCAGACGCGCACGTACGCCTTGTTGTTTGGCCTTAGCCCGTTCAGAAAATCCACCACCTGCTCGGGCGTCCGCGGCGACGACCCGATCCACTGCTGGTAATCGCCGAGGTTCGACGAGGACGCGTCGGAAACGGTGAAGTATAGCGGACCGGGCACGGCGCCTACCGGAACCTGATACTGCGCTTTTCGGGCCAGTTCGGCGCCGTTCTCGCCGTTCAGGACGGTCACGATTTCCACGGTGTCGCCCGGGTGCACCTCGCGGTCGGAGCTGGCCACCTGATCGATCTGCCACTGCTTCCTCCGGTCGCTCGCGCCGATCTCAACGCGGATGCCCTTCACCCGAAGCTGATCAAAACCGGCTTGCATGGTGTACGACAGGGGAAGAGCCGTGTTCAGGGAAGCTTGCAGCGGAAGGTTGAAGTCGCCGCTGTACTGATTGTCCAGGCGCACCGGAGGGAGCCCGCCCTCGAACTCAACCAGACCCGCGACCGAAAGGCTGGCCTGCCCCATCGTCCTTTCCGTAGCGTCCAGGGCGGAGAAAACCGCCATCTGGAGCAACAGCGGCGAGAGCACGCGATCGTCCACCATCCGCATCCGGTATTGATGGCTGCCCACCGCGATGGTCAGCGGAATGGTCCGCACCCGGCGTCCCAGGCTGCCGGCGATGCCGACGCTCCGGTCCTGGGTGATCGCGCCCATCCACTCGCGGGAGGCCGAAATTTTGAAGGATGCCGAGACGTTCGGGAGCAGCGCCAGGACCTCGGCGCGGGCGAACGGGAGCGCGGTGGACCCGGCCTCCAGGAACCGGTGGCCGAACGCATAGATCCGGTCGCCGTCCACCGCCGTAACGGTGCCTTCGGCGCTGACGCTCATATCGCCGGACATCAACTGCACGCTGATCATGGTGCCCGGGCGAACCAATTTGGGATCCCCGAAAACCGGCTCGGGATTCCCGCCGCCGGTGTTCCCCTGGACGGGCTCGAGTCCCAGGCCGCGCAGTTGCGCCCCGAACTGATCCATGGTGCCGCGCGTGAAGCCGCCGAAATTCAGCGGCGTCGCGATGTCCACCATGCGGGACTGCTGCGCCGAGGCCGTCCGCACGGCAGCGCCGCCGCCGGGAGCCTTCTCCAGATCGAGCATTTCCTGAATGGGACGGATGCCGGCGATGGGGTCCTTGGAGAACGCGAACGTCATCGCCACCGCGCCCAGCAGCTTGCCGCCGATGTAGACCGGGCTGCCGCTCATGCCCTGCATCACCCCGGTTTTCTCCAGCGGCCCGCCCGAGAGCCGCGCCAGGATAATGCTCTGTTTCGGGCCGAGATTCTCGATCACTCCGAGCACTTCCACGCAGAAATCGTCGACGCGGTCGCCCTCGAAAACGGTCTTCCCATTTCCGATCAGGCCGCGTTTCACCTGAGACAAAGGAAAGGTCGAAATCTGGCTAAAAAGGAGGCCGGGGCACACCAGGATTGCCAGCGCCCGGAGGAAAGGCACACCCCCATTGTAGTACCTGGCGTGTCGCGAGCTACTCAAAGGTACTGTTGTGGCGGCGTCTTGCCGTGTGATTAACTTAAGGTTGTCATGGCCCCCTCTCCGTCGCGCTCTCAAATACCATGGACCGCGATGGCATCGATTTTCGCTCTCCTCGTGATCTGCTACTTCCCGGTCTTGAAGCACTTGGTGGGGCAATGGGCGGACGACGCCGATATGGGGCACGGTTTTTTCGTCCCTGCGATCGCCGCGTATGTGGCCTGGCAGCGCCGGGAGCAAGTGCTGGCGATCCAGCCCAAGGCGAACTATTGGGGATTGCTGTTGCTCGCGTGGGGCGCGTGCCAGCTCATTGTCGGCATGCTCGGCGTGGAACTGTTTCTGCAGCGCACCGCGTTTCTGATCAGCGTGTTGGGAGCGATCCTCACGATCGGGGGTTTTCGCATTGTCAAGGCGCTCGCCTTCCCGCTGTTCCTGCTGCTGTTCATGATCCCGATTCCCGCCATCCTCTACACTCAGATCACCTTCCCGCTGCAGATTTTCGCCAGCCGCGTCGCCGAGAACTTGCTGGCGCTGCTGGGCATTCCCGTTCTGCGGGATGGCAACGTACTCGAACTGGCCAGCCAGAAGCTCTCGGTGGTGGAGGCTTGCAGCGGGATCCGCTCGCTTCTGTCGTTGACCTTCCTATCGCTGGTATACGCGTACTTCTTTGATTCGAAGGTGTGGATGCGCGCGGCGCTGTTCCTTGCGACCATTCCCATCGCCATCTTGGCGAACGCCGGCCGCGTCACCATCACCGGTATCTTGAGTGAATGGCGGACCGATCTGGCGCAGGGATTCTTCCACAGCGTCGAGGGCTGGGTCATTTTTCTGGTTGCCATGGTGTTCATGGTGCTGGCGCATCGGGTCATTAACTTCATTTACGGGGCCGTGCATGGATCGCCAAAACACGCTTGATTTCCTGAAGGTCGCGTCGTTCCGGATGGTGGTGATTGCGCTGCTGGCGCAGGCGGTCGCGTTCTATGCCTTCTCGCGCACCGAATACCTGCCCAAGGCGGTACCGTTCACCGCGTTTCCGGCAGTGATCGGTCCCTATCAAATGGCCCGGGAAGAAGTTGTCGAGCAGGAAATTCGCAACGTCCTGAAGGCCGACGACATTCTGAACCGCACTTACGCGGGAGCCGAACGCATCCCGGTCAATCTGTTCATCGCCGCGTTCCAATCCCAGCGCAACGGGAAGACTCCGCACTCGCCGAAGAATTGCCTCCCCGGCGATGGCTGGTCACAACTGGTCAACGAGCAGATCACGATCGACCTTCCGGGCATCGGACCGAGCAAGGTCAATCATTATGTAGTGGCGAAAGGCGATGAACGGAGTTCGGTGATTTACTGGTACGAATCGCGCGACCGCATCGTCGGCAGCGAGTATCTGGCCCGGTACTACGTCGTCACGGATTCCATTCGCTACAACCGCTCCGACACGGCGATCGTCCGGGTGGTGGTCCCCGTTCTGAACGGCGATCAGGCGGCGGCCGACCGGCGCGCCATCGACTTCATCCACGCGGCTTTCCCCGCGATTCGGGAAGCTCTGCCGCGATAAACATCGCCGGTCCCCCTTCACCCGCCGTCATTCGTCCGTTTGCTTCCGGCGTTGGTCGGCTTTCCCGCGACCTGGACTCCCCGTTTCGCATAGCCTGAAGTCATCGGGAGGACCGATGATCCGAAAGAAGCTGTTGATTCTCATACTCGCGCTGGCGGCATTTGGGCTTGGCCTGGTCGCGACCCTGAGGTCCGAGACGCCGGGTTCCGGTTTCGCCAGCAAGCTGGCCCCTCAGTTCTTCGCCGGTTTTAGTGGGGATGCCGAGGCTCTCGACAACGCCCTGAAGACTGCCGGGGATGCGATCGCCGCCAACCCGGAGGATGCGGACGCGACGGTCTGGCACGGCGCCGGCCTTTTCTTCCAGTGCGGGCAGGCTTTCCGGGGCGGAGACATGGAAACCGGCATGGATCTGTACCGGAGAGCGCTGGCGGAGATGGACAAGGCCGTGGAACTCGAGCCGGACAACATCGGCGTCCGCAGCCTTCGCGGCGGTTTTCTATTGCAGGCGACTCCGCACATGGAAGGGAATCCCAATACGGGCCAACTCGTCGAACTCGCGCTTTCGGATTACGAGCACATCTACCAGTTGCAGAAGAGCAGCCTGGACAAGCTCAGCACGCACGGGCGAGGCGAGCTGTTGTTCGGCATCGCCAACGCGAACCACCAGCTTGGAAGGGATGCGAAGGCCAAGGAGTGGTTCCAGCGCATATCGGACGAGATGAAAGACACGTTCTACCAGAAACGGGCGGATATTTTTCTAAAGACCGGCTCGCTGACCGCCGAACAATCGGCGTGCGAAGGATGCCATAGCAACTAACGAAGGCTTCGCGAGTTATTACATTCGTCAGGGCTTCCACAGCCGAGCGAAATCGTACGCGCTGATGTCAATATCGCGAAGAATGCCTCGCAGCGTACCAATTTTGAGGATCTGGCTTCCGTGGACCGGTACCTATGTTCGGACTTCTTGGCGCGCCATGACGTGGTGACTCCCACGGATGCGCACAATGGAGAACCCTTGGGATTCGAGAAAACTTACCATTGCTGCTCCCGAGGGCCGCGGTAGCTTAGGCACGAACCAGATCTTCCAATTCCATATCCAACTGGCGCAGCGAACTCGGCGGGTTCAGCCGGGTCGTGGCTTCATCGAGGCCGAATGCTTCTATATATGCGCCCAAGGCCTCCTTCAGATCCGCGATAGCCTCCTCCTCAGTCTGGCCCTCGCCGTACGCCGGGATGTCCGGCACACGGGCCGTGTATCCACCTATTTCGGGATCCGGGATCAGTTCCACCGTGAAGGTGCAGTGAGGCGCTTCATAGCTGCAATTCTACCGTGTACTGCCCAACGGGCCACCTGCCCCGACCGGAAACGCGCGGATTTCTTCTTAAAGACCGGCTCGCTGACCACCGAGCAATCGGCGTGCGAAGGATGCCACGGGAACTAATCTATTTAAGAGTCCGTCACGAAAATCACCGTGTCGTTTCGACGTGGCGCACGCACTCCTGCGGGCCGCGTCGGCACTCATGCCGACGCCCGTTTTATC
>JANXRE010000170.1 GCA_025353165.1 Acidobacteriota bacterium
CGTCCGGCTGATAGCGGCCCATCCAGTAGGGCAGCAGGAATGCCGCGCCGTCGTCTTCCCCGCGCCCATCGTTTCCGCCGTCGACGGCGAAGGGATTCGAGTTCCATTTCATCACCGGTAGTTCATCGGGTGGCAGAAGTGTTTTCGCCTGGTGGTTTTGCGCACGGTCGAGCTCCGCGTCCATCACGACGTCTTTGCGATGCGAGTTCTTCACGGTCCATTCGATGGTGTCCATGGGCATTCGGTACAGCCTGCGGATGGCGCGATCGAACGGCACTTTGGGCTGCGCCGTGGCGTAGATGAAAGTCCATAGCGGATTGTCTTCGCGCACTTCGTTCTCCCACCAGGCATCCAGCGCGGGGCGGTAGTAGCGGTTCAGCAGATCGGCGTTCTTCTCATAGCGGAAGAGACAGTAGAAGGGCAGCATGGCCAACTCTTCGTCCGAGTAGTTGATCTCCTCGCGAAGTTCCTTGTAGCGCGTGGACAGCTTCGCGTATCCCATGTCGAGCGCTTTCTTGTATTCGCTTTCGTACTTCGGGTTGCCTGTGATGTGGGCCGCCGTCTTGAGAAAGCTGAGCAGTTCCATGCTGTTTAGCGGGCTGTCTGCTGGATTCTGCTTGAAGTATTCCGGCGACCAGCGGCCCCAGGTTGTCGGCTTTCCGGTTACGTCGATCAGGTGATATCCGTGATCGAGTATGTGGTCCATGATGCGCGCCGTAGTCTCGCGGATCCGCTGCTTTAATTCCCGATCGGGCAACAGGTCGGTGGCTATCGCGTATAGGAACATGTGTCCGACGATTTCGTCCGAGCTCGTGTCGCCTTTCCAGTAGTACTGACCATCCGCCGTCCAGTTCCACTGGCCGTCGCTCGGCATCGGTTCGCCTTTGCGGATGTACGAGCGGGCCGGGAAACCGCGCTTCCCCGCGACCTCTTCGAGGAACAGCACCGCATTGGTCGACTTCTTCGCGTTGGCCAGGGCCTCGGGGGATTTCGTCACGGCATAGCGGAAACATTCGGCGGCGGCGTACATGGCGGTCCACAGGCCGTCGTTGTCGTCGTCGCGCGTTTGGCTGGTGGTCAGGTCACCGGGGAGCAGGAGATTCGACGGCGATACCAGACCGTGACGGTCGTGGCGATCGTGGACGCGCTTTTCGAAGAACGCGGCCTTGGCCTCCAGCGTCATCGGCCGCAGTTCAATGTGCGAGACGCCCGTTCGGGTGCGCACCCACATGCCGGCGGATTTGTCCGGCGCGAGTTGCAGCACCTCGTCGTCGGGCAGGTATCGCTTGCCGGCGAAGTACTGATTGCCGTTGCGATCGACGCGCATAACTCCTTGCGGCGTGCCGCGCCACACCGCGCCGTCGGATGCCACGGCCGGCCCCGGCTGATTCAGAGCCGCCGGAATTCGCGGATCGCCGGGCGCGTAGAACGTACGGAACTTCTGCGGTTCCGCGGCGTGGGCCGCCGACGCGATCGCGATAACGATGAGGAGGCGTTTCATTTGTCGAGGTACGCTCGCACGCCGGCAGTGAGGAAATCCAGGTCCGTCGGAGCTTGGAAAAACGAGAAGCCCTGCTCGCGATATGCCGAAAGCTGGGCCCGGTCGCGCAGAGGACGCCCGGCGTATTTGCCGTGCTTGCGCGCGGCGCTCACGATTTTCGCGATTGCCTGGTCCAGCGCGGGATGGTTCTGCTCACCTCTCAGGCCGAGGGAAAAGGAGAGGTCGCTGGTTCCGATGAAGAGCACGTCGATGCCCGGCGTGGCGGCGATCTCGTCGATCTGTTCCACGGCGGCGGCCTCTTCCACGACGGTCACGACTACGACGTTATTGTCGGCGCTGTCGTGGTAGTTCGATTCGCTGCGCCATGTTCGCGCGGCCAGACCTGCGCCCGAGCCTCGGCGGCCGGCCGGCGGGTAACGGCAGGCGGCCGCTGCGCGCGCCGCGAGGTCCGGTGTCGTAGTGAACGGAAAGACGACTCCGCAGACGCCGGCGTCGAGCACACGTTTGGCGGTCCAGAGTTCGTTCACCGGTACGCGCGCGAACGGGACGGTGGCGCAGGCGCGCGTGGCGAGCACGATGTTGCGCAGCGTCTCCAGGGTGACGGGCGAGTGCTCCATTTCGATCCAAAGAAAATCGAAGCCGAGGGAGGCGGCCTGCACCGCGGAGTCGAGACTGCTGGTGGTCACCGTGAAGCCGAAGACGGGGTGGCCTTCCTTCAGCCGGGTTTTCACCGGGTTTGTCCAAGATTCATTTGCCATAGTTTGCCGGGGAATATCCTTGTTTATCACAAGTCAGAGGCGGAGGGCGAGATTTTCGCCGGGGGCGGTGGGCTGGCGTGGTGGCGAATCATCCATCTCGCCGTATTCGACGACGGCTTTGACCTCGTTTCGTATCTTGCGGGATTTTATGAATTCGGCGTGCGCTTTGTAGTGGCTGCGCTCGGCGGCCAAGGCGTAGCGCGGGAGAGTGGCGATGCGCCAGCGGGATGGGGCCATGAGTTCGACGAAAAACGTTTCGTGTCCGGTGGCGGGCTGAAAGTCGTCGCGGCGGTAGACGAGGAGGATGTCAAACTCTTCCTGCTCTTCGTGAGCGAGGACGGTGAGGCTCCCGAGAGCCCGTGGCTGGTGCAAGTCGAGTTGTTCTGGTTGGCGGCGATTGGTGCGGCGGTGGCCATTTGCTTCGACTCCGCGATGAAGGACGACGTCAGTAGGACGGCCACAAGAATGTATACAAAAAGATGCGAATATTCTAGTTACTGAAGTAATGCAGCCGCGGAGCTGCGTTAGAATTAGGTGGAACCATGCTGGTCTCCCCTGGCGACAGATTGGGTCCCTATGAGATCCTGACGCCCATCGGCGCCGGTGGCATGGGGGAGGTGTGGAAGGCGCGCGACACCCGGCTGGGTCGCACGGTGGCCATCAAGATTCTAAACGGCGCCCACTCAGCACGCTTCCGGCTGGAAGCACAGGCCATCGCGGCCCTGAATCATCCGCACATCTGCACTCTCTACGATGTGGGACCCGACTACCTGGTGATGGAATACTTGGAGGGCGTGCCGCTCCAGGGTCCGTTGCCGGCCGAGGAGGCGGTGCGGGTGGCGCTGGAAATCGCCGGCGCGCTCGAAGCGGCGCACAGCCAGGGCATCATTCACCGCGATCTCAAGCCCGCCAACATAATGATCACGTCCGCGGGCGTGAAACTCCTGGATTTCGGCGTGGCGAAAATGGCCGCGGCTTCCGACTCCCACGGCGATGCGCCAACACAGACCAAGGCGGGGACCATTCTTGGCACCCCGGCGTACATGTCGCCGGAGCAGGCCGAAGGCAAGCCGGTGGACACCCGCTCCGACATTTTCTCCTTTGGCATCGTGCTTTACGAATTGCTCAGCGGGCGCCGCGCCTTCAACGGCGAGAACTTACTTTCCACGATGGCAGCGATTCTGTACAGGGAGCCGGAGGTTCTCGATGCGCCGCCGGACCTGGCGCGCGTGGTGATGCATTGCCTGCGGAAGGCCCCGGCCGACAGGTTCCAGACGATGGCGCAAATCAAGACGGCGCTGGAGCAGGTCTCCTCGAAGTCCGGTGAATCGCAGCCTTCCATCGCTGTCTTGCCGTTCGCCAACATGAGCGCGGATAAAGACAACGAGTATTTTAGCGACGGCCTGGCGGAGGAGATTATCAATGCCTTGGCCCACATCCCGGGCCTGAAGGTGATCGCCCGCACCTCCGCGTTTGCCTTCAAAGGCAAGAACGAGGACGTGCGGCGGATCGCGGAGGCGTTGGGCGTGGCCCACATTCTGGAAGGCAGCGTGCGGAGAGCGGGCACACGCATCCGGGTCACCGCGCAACTCATAGGCGCCGCCGATGGAAGCCATCTCTGGTCGGAACGCTACGACCGGGAAATGGCCGACATCTTCGCCATACAGGATGAGATCTCGCAGGCAATAGTCGGCGCGCTCCAGGTGAAACTTGCGGTGAAGGCGGTGGGCCGGCGCCAGTACACGCCGAATCTCGCCGCATACGAGGCGTTTCTCCGAGGGAGGCATTATTTGATCCGGCTCACGCCGGACTCGTGGGGACGCGCGAGAGAATGCCTGGAGGAGGCGATTGCGCTCGATCCCGGCTTCGCCGCTCCCCACGCGAGCCTGGGATGGGGCTATTTTCTGATTGGTGCGAATGCCATACGGCCTTTGCGACCCCTGGTTCCGCTGATTCGCGCCGAGGCGAGAAAAGCGCTGGATCTGGATCCTTCCGAGCCGGGGCCACATTTCCTATTGGGCGGCCTAGCCGCGGCGATTGACTACGACTGGAAGGAGGCCGCCGACGAATTCCGGATGGCAATGGCCGGCGATTCGGCAACTCCGGATGCCCTTTGGGCATACTCGGCATATTATCTGGCTCCCCTCAACCGGTATCAAGAGTCTGCGGCTGCCATGCAGCGCGCCGTGGACCAGGATCCCTTGAATGCCCTATTGCGTGCCGTCCTGGCGGCTCACTTGAGTGCAGTGGGCAAGCAGGAGCAGGCCCTTCAGGAAATGCGGAAGGCGCTGGACATCGACGACAAGTTGTGGGTGCCGCACTTCCTGCAGGCCAGCATCAACTTACAAAAGGGGAGGCTGGCCGAGGCCGTCGCGTCGGCTGAGAGGGCGCATCACGCGGTGCCGTGGCATTCCATGCCTACGGGACTGCTGGCGGCCGCGCTGATGCACAGCGGCGAAAGGGATCGGGCCGCGGCGTTGATCCGGGAGATGGGAGAGTCGCCATTGCCCGTTTGGGGACGGGTTCTGTATCACCTGCTTTGTTCAGAAACGGATGCGGCCGCGGACTGGTTTGAGAAGATGATCGACCAGCGCGATCCGTTTGCGGTGACGTTCTGCCGTGCTCCGGTGGGCAAGATTCTGCGCGACGGACCGCGCTGGCCCGCGCTGGCCCGGCGGATGAATCTACCCGACGCGCCACCCGTCACGCCGCATTGTGAATAGTTCATCCGCGGTCTGGCGCTGGCGGAGGCCGGGCATTCGGTGCCGGTGATGCGAAAGGCTGTCGCCACCGCGGGCGTGTTGGCCTCCCTTGGTGGAGACTCTCGACAAAGTCGTCGCGTGTGACGACTCATCGCGACACGATGTTCCGCCCGGCTCGCCAAGCGTCGGCAGGAGTGCCGACGCGGCACGCACGAGTGCGTGCGCCACGTCGAAACCCACGTCTAAGAGTGGGCGGAGTCTAGTGGCTCACGAACCACGGCGCGGTGGTCGGGTCCGTCTTGAAGAAGTTCAGCCAAAAATTGGCCCTCTTGGGCGCGCCATACTGGGTCGAAGGATGATGTCCGTCGGCCTGCACGTCCTGGCAGGTATATACGAAGCTGTCCTGCTGGCGTCCCAACATGCCGTTCGACCAGTCATAGAATCCGAAGCCCAGCCAAGGCGCCATCACCGGGCCTTTGGTCGAGTCAAAGTTCAGGGATGCCAAGCCTTTCAACTGATCGATGATCGCGTTCTTCATCGCGAATCCTATTTCGTAAGCGTAAGGCTCCGGATCCGTCGTTGTGGTCGAATAGCCGGAATACATTCGCGATTGAAAGTACATCAGATGTGCGTTCGGGAAGATCGTGTGGACGTTTTGGGCCACCGCCTCGAACTCGGTCTGAATCGCGGTCATATCGCTCGGAAACGTGCCGCTCGGATGGATGTCGAGATCTTCGAAAAAGACCGCCACGACCTGATTCGCGGTCACTCCGTTATTGGGGAGGAGATAGTTCGTCAGGGTGTTCCAAAAAGGGCTTGCGATCTGCGAGAAATCCGAAGCCTGCGCGCTGGGCTCTCCACCGTTCACCACCACCAAATGCGGATTCCTGGTGGGCTCGGCCATGGCCAGAGGCTGAAACGCGTCCATCGTATACTGCATGACCGAAATGCCGAACCCGATCAGCGCGTACTTTCCATTGGGGTCCGGGTTCCCACTGGCGTCCAGCGGCTGAATGGACTGTGCCAGCGCGACGCCAGCCGCCTGGTGGCCGGCCGGCATGGTGTTGCTTCCAGTCAAATAGAGGCCGCCCTCTTCGGCGCCGACATAGGTTCCGGCGCCCAGGTCCGTGATGGCCACCAGCGGCGAGGTTGTGTTTGCGATATTTGAAACGATGTTGTTACAGGCCGCGCCGGTGGTTTTGAGTACCTGCAACGACAGCGTTGACGCCGCCTGGTTCGAGAGGGAGTCCGAGGCGACGACTACAAACTTATAAGTTGAGAGGTTGGCGGTCGAACTGATGGTTCCGGAAATCGTACCGGTACTAGACAAGGTAAGCCCGGGCGGCAGAACCGAGTGGGCCTTCAAACTGTAGGTCACCGATCCGGTTCCTCCCGCGGACTGCAGAGTTGCCAGATATGGATAGCCCGCGGTACCGAGTGGCAAAACCGGATAAGTGGCGATCCCCAAGACTTTCGGAGCGATGGCTGTGCCGGTTAGACTAACACCGCTGGGCCTCAACACGTCGGAGACCACATTCACCTGCCCAGTGGCGGTGCCCAAAGACATGCCCCAGAAGGTGACATGTCCGGAGACTGAGTTTCCAGGCTGGAGCGTCGCCGGCAGGGTGAAGCCGGCTACGCCGAACGGCGGCGCGGTGGCGATGGCGGTGACGCTCACGGCAGTCGTACCGGTGTTGGTGATGGTCAAGGTCTGCGCCGCACTGCTTGTTCCCAGCGGCCGATTGCCGAATGTCATGCTGGTGGTATTGAGCGAGGCAATCGCGCCGGTCGTGAAGGCCGTGCCACTCAAGGGTATCTGGACCGGAGCGTTGTTAATGGTGAAGGTGGCGGTTCCCGTAGCTGTTCCGACGGTTGCCGGCATATATTGAATCGAATACGAGAAGCCGGAGCCGACGGAGATCAACCGAGGAAACTCGCCAGCGGTGACGACGAACTCGGGCGAGCTGATGCTAATCGCGCTGACCGTTACGGGACCGTGACCATCATTCCGCACTTGAACGTTCAGAACCTGCCCCGGGATTCCGACGGTGCCACTTCTGTAGGTTAGACTCGCCGGCTGAATCGTGTACCCTTGCCCTGAAGCTATGACGGCGATCGAGCCTAGAAGGGCTAGAAAAGGACTGATTCCTAGAATCTGAAAATGACCAATACGCAGCGGCATCTTTCCTCAATTCTCCGATGTTGGTCTGGACAGCGGTCCTTTTGGAGTGTAGCAGCGACGGCCGCCCCGGCTGAAGCGTCACAATGAGGGGATGGCCCGACGCGAGAATCTCATGAGCCGGGTGCTGGCCTGGCTGGGTAGTCACGAACTGGGCGTGCTGCTGGCGGCCGGAGGCATCGCGGGCGGAGTGTGGGCGTTCGCGCTGCTGGCGGATGCGGTAATGGAGGGCGGCACGCAGGCGTTCGATCGCGGACTGCTGCTGGCGATGCGGCGTCCGGGGGATCTCGCTCCGATCGGTCCTCCGTTCGTTCAGGAGGCCGCGCGCGACGCGACGGCGCTGGGCAGTGTGGTGATTCTGGGGCTGCTGACGGCGATCAGCGCCGGTTTTTTGGCCCTGGATGGCAAAGGGCGGATGGCGCTGTTCGTGCTCTTATCGGTGTTGGGCGGAACGGCTTTGAGCGCGGTCCTGAAGGATCTGTTCCAGCGCGCGCGGCCGGATTTGGTTCCGCAGGCCGTTTCTGTAGCGACCACCAGTTTTCCCAGCGGACACTCGATGCTTTCCGCAGTGACCTATCTCACCCTGGGAGCGCTGCTGGCGCGATCGCACCAGCGTCGGCGATTCAAGGCGTACTTCCTGCTGTTGGCGGCGCTGCTGACGGGGTTGGTGGGTGTCTCCCGCGTCTACTTGGGTGTTCACTGGCCGACGGATGTGTTGGCGGGTTGGACGGCAGGGGCGGTCTGGGCGTTGTTATGTTGGCTGGTCGCGCGGCGGCTTCAATCCGGGCGGAAGCTGGAGCGCGGGGAATTCCCTGCCGCGGATTAACATACAATCTGGAACTAATGAGACGATCCTGTCCACACTTGAGCAAAGTGCTCGGCATGGGCCAAGAAATATCCCGCAGGGATTTCCTGGACGGTGCTTTGCTTGCCTCGGGCGCGGCGCTGATGGCGGTGCCGGCGCCGGCCCAGACAGCCTATACCGGCGAAGGCGATTACCGCCTGGCGGCGGGCAATTCCGACGAGGTCGTGCAGAGCGCGCACTCCGTGCGCGATGGGGCGTGGGACAGAGCGCCGGAAGGCGCCGGCGACACGGGCGAGATCTACGATTGCGTGGTGGTCGGCGGTGGGTTCGCCGGGCTGTCGGCGGGCCTGTTCTTCCAGCAGAAAGGCGGCGGGCGCAGTTGCCTGATCCTGGATAACTCCAAGGTGTTTGGAGGAGTCGCCAAGCGCAATGAGTTCGTCGTCAACGGTCATCGCCTCTATGCGCCGCAGGCTTCCGTTCATTTTCAGCCG
Source organism: Acidobacteriota bacterium (assembly GCA_025353165.1). Taxonomy (GTDB): domain Bacteria; phylum Acidobacteriota; class Terriglobia; order Bryobacterales; family Bryobacteraceae; genus TMP-7. The sequence goes on from JANXRE010000170.1 coordinate 8,437, forward strand.
CCGTATCCGAACAGTTTTCTCAAGGGCGTTTACGATGCGATGGGTCTGGATTGGAACGCCTTCCAGCGGTACCAGACTCCCGAAGGCACCGCGGCCGGGATGGATTTGTCCCGCAGTCCGTACCGCGTGGCCGGGTACGGAAAGCGCAGCACCTACGGATGGTTCTTCGGGGCTAAGTTCGGACACAAGCCCGGCATCTGGGTGAAAGATCCGTGGGCTGACAATCTCGCGACCACACCGTTTCCCGAAAAGATGCGCCAGGAAATGCTGCGGTGGAGGCGTGAGGAACTGGCCGCGCCGCGTTTGGTCTACGACTATCCCGGCGACGCCATTTCCCGCCAGCTCGACAGCATGACCCTGGAAGACCTGATGGTGCGCACTTACGGGATGAGCCGGGAGACGATCAGGCTGTTCTTTGCGAGCGACATGGCCGGCGGATTCGGTCTGGGCCCCGATGCGCTGTCGGGCTACCTGGAATACATGTGGTCGCGGATTATCCCGACCACGGACGACTCGATGGAAACCGGCATACAGATGTTTCCGGGCGGCAACTCGGGGATGGCGCGGCTGATCGTGAAGACGCTCATCCCGGGGGCCATCGACGGCCCGCGAACGATGGAGGCGGTGTGGAAGAATCCGATTGATTTCTCCGCGCTGGACCGGCCGGGACAGGGGACCCGGCTGCGTCTCAACTCCACTGTGGTCCGCGTAGAGCACGAGGGCCCGCCGGGCCAGGCGGAATTTGTGTGGGTTACTTACGTGTCGGGAGGCCGCGCCTTTCGCCTGAAGGCGCGATCGGTTGTGATGGCGGGCGGCGGCTGGATGACCAGGCACGTGGTGCGGGATCTGGATTCCGGCCGCCGCAAAGCGTACGCGAAGTTCTGCTACTCACCGTACTTGGTGGCGAATGTGGCGGTCACCAACTGGAGGTTCCTGGCCAAGTTGGGGATCTCCGGCGGAAACTGGTTCGACGGGCTGGGGCGCTTTCTGGAAGTTCGCAAGATGGCGCTGTTCGGCGTCGACGATCCGGTAGTGGGTCCCGATCACCCGACGGTATTGACGCTGTTAGTCGATTTCGCGAAGCCCGGACTGCCGGCGCGGGAGCAGGGGAGCAAGGGCCGCGCGGAGTTGCTGGCCACCACTTATGCCGACTACGAGCTCCGCATCCGCGAGCAGTTGACGGAACTGTTCGGCGCCGCCGGGTTCGACGCCCGGCGCGACATCGCGGGCATCGTACTGAATCGCTGGGGCCATGCTTTCATCAATCCGCAGCCCGGGTTCTTTTTCGGCTTGAATGGGCAGCCCGCTCCGCGCGAAGCTTTGCGCTCCGGGCCGTTCGGGCGGATCGCGTTTTCGCACTCCGATCTCGCCGGGGCGATGGATCATCGCAATGCTTTCCTGGAGTCGTACCGCGCGGTCGGACAGTTGCTGGATCAGGTGCTGGCGTAGATGGTTGACTTCCGGTTGAATCGGCATCAGAGTGTACTTGAGGAGCGCGTTATGAGTTGCACGGCGACAGTTCGCAAGGCCGGCGACGTTGCGATTGTCGATCTCTCGGGCCGGTTCATGATGGGGACAGCTACCGGAGTGATCCGGGACGCCGTCCGGGAACTGTTGGCGTCCGGCGAGCGGCACATCCTCCTGAATCTCAGGGACGTGACTTATATGGACAGCGCGGCCGGAGTGGGCGAACTGGTCAGCAGCTATACGACCGCCGTGACGCAGGGCGCGCAGCTGAAACTACTGCGGGCCGGAAAGAGAGTGGATTACGTTTTGCACGTCGTCCGGCTGGACCGCGTGTTCGAAATCCACGACGACGAGGAGGAGGCTGTCCGGAGCTTTGTTGATCCCGCACCCTGTTTGGACAGATAATCGATTCAACATCGATGTCCACTGGGATGCTTAAAACCTTTGTGCTTGCGGCCGTGCTGCCGGCCTGCGCTGCTGCGCAAACCACGCCGGCCAAGCCGATTGATTTTCAGCGGCAGATCCGACCCATTCTATCCGATCACTGCTTCCAGTGCCACGGACCCGATTCCGGCACGCGCATGGCGGGACTCCGGCTGGACCTGAAAGCACCCGTCTTCGAGGGGCGCAAACGTGGCGCGCCGGTGGTTCCCGGCGATGCCGCCGCCAGCCTTTTATACAAGAGGATCTCCGAGACGAATGTGGCGCGGCGGATGCCGCCCGAATCGTCGCACAAGAGCCTCACGCCGCAGCAGATCGATCTGCTGAAGCGCTGGATCGAGCAGGGCGCGCCGTGGAACGAGCACTGGGCGTTTCAAGCGCCCGTTAAGCCGGCGCTGCCTTCGGTACACGACACGGCGTGGGTCCGGAGCGACATCGACCGGTTCATTCTGGCGCGCCTGGAAAACCAGGGGCTTGCGCCCGCTCCGTCCGCCGACGCGCGAACCCTGATCCGCCGGGTAGCGCTCGACCTGACGGGGCTGCCGCCCAAGCCCTTGGATATCGAGGTCTTCCTGAAGGACGCGTCGCCCGCCGCTTACGAGCGCATGATCGACCGCTATCTCGCGTCTCCGCACTACGGGGAGCACCGCGCGCGATACTGGCTGGACGCCGCGCGCTACGCCGATACACACGGAATACACATCGACAACTACCGCGAGATCTGGCCGTACCGCGATTGGGTCATCCAGGCCTACAACCGCAACCTGCCGTTCGACCAGTTCACGATCGAGCAGCTCGCGGGCGACCTGCTGCCGGATCCCACGCTGGACCAGCGCATCGCTACCGGGTTTCACCGCTGCAACGTCACCACCAACGAAGCCGGAATCATCGAGGACGAATACGCCGAGATCTACGCCAAGGACCGGGCGGACACGACAGCCGCGGTGTGGCTGGGGATGACGGTGGGGTGCGCCACCTGCCACGACCACAAGTTCGATCCGATCTCGCAGAAAGACTTTTATTCGCTGGGCGCGTTTTTCCGGAACACGACGCAAGCGGTGATGGACGATAACATCCCGGATACTCCGCCGGTGATGGTGGTCCCGAGGCCGGAGGACCGCGCGTCGTGGCGGAAGATCACGTCGCGGCTGGCCGCGATCAAGACGGGGATGGACAGTGAGCGGCGCGCCGCCGCGGATCCGTTCCGGCGCTGGCTGGACGGCAGCGAGCGGCAGCCGGCCACCAACCCGCTGGGCGGGAAAGAAGCGCTGTACACGGCGGATATTCGGGCTCTGGCGAAGGCCGGCAAGAAGATCGTCAAGCTCGGAGAATCGCCGGTGGATAAGAGGTCTGCGATCCATTTCCAAAAGGATCAAGGCCTGGCGGTCGCCAATGCTCCGAAGCTGGACGCCGAGAAACCATTTTCGATCAGCGTGAGTTTCCTGTTTCCCAAGGCCGATCAGTCGTTCGTGATTGCGTCGCACCAGAACAAAGCCGAGAAGGGACGCGGCTGGGTAATCGACGTCGGCGCACGGGTGATCGGGCTGCGGTTGATCGGCGACGAAGGAAAGGATATCCAGATCCGTGCGGCTCACCTCGAACAGCTAAAGCCGGGGACCTGGAATCACGTCGTGGTTACCTACGACGGCTCGCGGCATCAGTCGGGACTCGCGCTGTATCTGAACGGCGCGGCGATTCCCACGCAGGGCCGCGGCAATCAGACGGTCGAGATCAAGGGGGACATCGGGGTAGAGACGCCGCTGATCCTGGGTAAGTCGCTGGCTCAAGGCGCGATCGCCGATTTCCGCATGTTCAACCGGGTGGTGAGTGAAGCCGAGGCGCACTTACTCAGTCAATGGCCGGCTATCGAGGCGGCACTTACTAAGAAGGACGCGTCGGAAGCCGATAAGGTGGCGCTACTCGAGTATTTCCTGTTCGCGCAGTATGAGCCGTTCCGGAAGCTGGCGGCGGAACAGAATTCGCTGAACCTGGACGCTAAAGCCATCGCACGCCGGGGCGCGGTGACGCTGGTGATGCAGGAGCGCGCGGATGGGAATCCGGCGGCGCACGTTCTGTTCCGGGGAGCTTACGATCAGAAGCGCGATGCGGTGGACGCGAACACGCCGGCGGTGCTTCCGCCAATGACAACGGGCTTGCCGCGGAACCGGCTGGGGCTTGCGAAGTGGATGTTCACAGGGGACCACCCGTTGACGGCCAGGGTGACCGTCAACCGCATTTGGCAGGAGATCTTCGGCGCAGGGATCGTGCGCAGCGTGGACGATTTTGGAAGCCAGGGGGAACCGCCAACGCATCCCGATTTGCTCGACTGGCTGGCGGTCGATTTCCGCGACAGCGGATGGGATGTAAAGCGGTTCTACAAGCAGATTCTGATGTCGGCGGCGTACCGGCAATCGGCGCAAACGACGCCCGATAAAATCGCCAAGGATCCAGAGAACCGGCTGTTGAGCCGGGGCGCGAGATTCCGTCTGGACGCGGAGATGGTGCGGGACTACGCGCTGGCCGCGAGTGGATTGCTGTCCCCGCAAATCGGCGGACCCAGCGTCAAGCCCTATCAGCCCGAGGGAATCTGGGAGGCGGTGGCGATGGAGGGGTCGAACACCCGCTTCTACCAGCAGGACAGCGGCTACGGGGTTTATCGCCGGTCCATTTACACGTTCTGGAAGCGCAGCGCTCCTCCGGCAAGCATGGATATTTTCAACGCTCCGACGCGCGAGAATTGCACCGTCCGGCGCGAGCGTACGAATACTCCCCTCCAGGCTCTGGTGACGATGAACGGCGTCCAATTCGTCGAGGCCGCTAAGGCGCTCGCGGAACGCGGGATGGAATCGGCGATGGAGTTCGACGCGCGCCTCGATTTCATCACGACTCACCTGCTAGCCAGGCCACTTACAGCGGACGAGCGGCCCGTTGCGCGAAAGGCTTTCGACGACTTTCGCGCTTACTACGGCCGGAACGCGGACGACGCGGGGAAGTTACTCAGTACCGGCGAAAAGAAACCAGATCCGGCGCTCCCCGCCGCCGAACTGGCCGCGTTCACCATGCTGACCAACGAGCTGATGAATCTCGACGAGGCGCTGAACAAATGAGCGACGACAGAATACTTCGGCCGGACGAGGAAGGGCACTATGCGCGGGCGGCGCATGAGCTGGATCGCGCCTCGCAATCGCGGTTCGCGCCGGGCCGGCACCCGGTGGATCGGATCGCCGGCCAGATGGGGGCAATCGAAACGCGCAGGCGCTTCTTCTCGCGAAGCGCGCAAGGGATTGGCGCGCTGGCGCTCGCATCGCTGCTGGGCGAGAATGCGGCCGCGAAGACGATCGGCGGCCTGCCCGGGCTGCCGCACTTCGCGCCCAAGGCGAAGCGCTGCATCTACCTCCACCTGGTGGGCGCGCCGCCGCAGATGGAGACGCTGGACTACAAGCCGAAGATGCAGGAATGGTTCAACAAGGATCTTCCGGATTCCATCCGGCAAGGGCAGCGGCTGACCACCATGACCAGCGGGCAAAGCCGGTTTCCGATCGCGCCTTCCATCTTCAAGTTCGCGCAGTACGGGAAGTCCGGCGCGTGGGTGTCGGACCTGCTTCCGTATACGGGAAAAATGGTGGACGACATCGCCATCATCCGCTCCATGCATACCGAAGCCATCAATCACGAACCGGCCATTACGTTTTTTCAAACCGGGTTCATGATCGCGGGCCGGCCCTGCATCGGGTCGTGGCTCAGCTACGGGCTGGGCACGATGAATCAGGACCTGCCGGCGTTCGTGGTGCTGCAGGCGAAACACTACAATCCGAGAGCGAACGTGCAGGCTATCTCGTCGCGGTTGTGGAGCGCGGGGTTCCTTTCGGGGCGATACTCCGGCGTGAGTCTGCGCAGTTCGGGCGACGCGGTTCTGTTTGTGAATAATCCGGATGGCGTGCCGGTGGCGGTTCGGCGGCGCATGCTGGACGCGCTGGATGAGATGAACCAGATGACGTACCAGAAGCTGGGCGATCCGGAGACCAATACACGCATCGCGCAATACGAGATGGCTTTCCGGATGCAGGCTTCGGTCCCGGAGTTGACGGACGTAAGCAAGGAGCCGGCCAGCACGTGGGAGATGTACGGCGAGGATGCCCGCAAGCCGGGATCGTTCGCGCAGACTTGCCTGATGGCTCGCCGCCTAGCCGAGCGCGGCGTGCGGTTCACCCAGGTTTACCACCGCGGGTGGGATGTACACGGCGAGCTGCCGGCCGTGTTGCCGTCGCAGTGCAAAGAGATCGACCAGGCTTGCTGGGCTCTTGTTCAAGATCTGAAGCAGCGCGGGATGCTGGACGATACGCTGGTCATTCTGGCCGGCGAATTCGGCCGCACCATCTACTCCCAGGGCAAGCTGACAGCGACCGATTACGGGCGGGATCATCACCCGCGATGCTTCAGCCTATGGATGGCGGGCGGCGGCGTGAAGGGCGGCGTAGTGCACGGAGAAACTGACGATTTCAGTTACAACATCACCAAGGACCCGGTACATGTGCGCGATTTGCAGGCGACCATTCTGCATCTGTTCGGCATCGACCACGAACGGTTCTCGTATCGTTACCAGGGGCTGGATGTGAAGCTGACCGGGCAGGAGAAGGCCGAGGTGGTGAAAGCGGTGCTGGCGTGATGGGCCGGCGTCTTTGCCTCCTCCTGTTTGCACTGATCCGGGTCTCGGCGGCGTCGCCCGCCGAACGGGTTGTGGACTTAGCCGCCGACGGCGCCAAACTGAAGGCGACCTATTTCCCCGCCGCCCAGCCTGGTCCGGGAATCCTGCTGCTGCACCAGTGCAACCGCCAGCGCAAAGTTTGGGATGGCCTGGCCCGCCAACTCGCCGCCGCGGGTATCCACGTCCTCACATTCGACCTGCGCGGTTTTGGGGAGAGCGGCGGCCAGCCTTTCGACAAGCTGACGCCCGAACAAAACGCACAGATTGAAACGGAAAAGCGTCCCGGCGACATCGACACCGCCCTTCAATACCTGGTGTCGCAGCCGGGCGTTACCCGCGACAAGGTCGGCGTCGGCGGCGCAAGTTGCGGCGTCGGCTTCTCCATTGAGACCGCGCGCCGCCATCCCGAAGTGAAGGCCTTGCCGCTGCTGTCCGGGAATGCCGGCTTCCAGAGCCGCCGGTTCCTGCGCAACTTGCCAAAACTGCCGGTTTTTTTCTCTGTCGCCGCCGACGACCAGTTCCCAGCCTCGGTGCAAGCCATCGATTGGCTCTACGCCCTGACAGCGGATCCCGAAAAGAAATTCGTCCGGTACGCCACCGGCGGCCACGGCGCGGATATGTTCCCGGTGCATCCGGAATTGCCGGGAATGATTGTGG
>JANXRE010000177.1 GCA_025353165.1 Acidobacteriota bacterium
CCTGCCGACGCTTGGTACGGAGGACGAAAAACGGTGTCGCGATGAGTCGCGACACGGCACGCACGAGTGCGTGCGCCACGTCGGAGGCTTACGGCGCGGCCGGCGGCTCCCACAACTCGATCTTGTTCCCCTCGGGATCGAAGATCCAGGCGAACTTCCCATAGTCCGCCTCGTCGCGCTTGGGATCGATCTCAACTCCTTCGGCTTGCAAGACGGCGAGCAGCGCCGTCAGGTTGTCCACGCGGAAGTTGATCATGAACGGCGAGGGACTCGGGTCGAAGGCCTTCGATTCGGATTTGAAAATGGACCAGATGGTCATGCCTGAGCCGTTGTGGTCGTCCTGCCAGCGGAACGAAACGCCGGATCCGTCCGCGTCGCGGCAGATGCCCAGGTGGCGCTCGTACCACGCATACAGCGCGCCCGGATCCTTCGCTTTGAAAAAGATACCGCCAATTCCAGTGACCCTTCGCATCCCCCCCAGCTTAGCGGTTTATCGAGCCCGATACACTGGTAGGAAATGACCTTCCATCTAGCCGGGGATTTCCGCCCCCGGGGCGATCAACAACAGGCGATGGACGCCTTGTCCCGCGGACTGCTCGACGGCGAGCAGCACCAGGTATTGCTCGGAGTTACAGGGTCGGGCAAGACCTACACCATGGCCAAGGTGATTGAGCGGGCGGACAGGCCCGCGCTCATCCTGGCCCACAACAAAACGCTCGCGGCCCAGTTGTACCATGAGTTCAAACGCTTCTTCCCGGGCAACGCGGTGGAGTACTTCGTCAGCTATTACGACTACTACCAGCCCGAGGCCTACATTCCATCGGGCGACGTGTACATCGAGAAGGAATCGACCGTCAACGACGAGTTGGACAAACTTCGCCTCTCGGCGACCAGGTCCCTGTTCGAGCGCCGCGATTGCATCATCGTCGCCAGCGTTTCTTGCATCTATGGTCTCGGCTCGCCCGAAGCGTACTACGGCATGTTGATGATGTTGGAGAAAGGGCAGAAGATTTCGCGCGAGGCGATCACCGCGCGGCTGGTGGAGATCCTGTACGAACGCAATGACGGCGACTTCCGCCGCGGGACGTTCCGCGTGCGCGGCGACGTCATCGAACTTTTCCCGACCTACGACGACTACGCCTTTCGAATCGAACTGTGGGGCGATGAGATCGATTCGCTTTCGCAGATCGACCCTCTGCTCGGCCAGGTGCGGCAGACCTACACCCGCCTGCCGATCTACCCCAAGACCCACTACGTCATGTCGCAGGAGACGAAAGACCGGGCCATGCAGAGCATCGCGGCGGAGTTGGCCTGGTGGAAGCCGGAGATGGAAAAGCAGGGAAAGCCGATTGAGGCCCAGCGCCTGTATCAACGGACCATGTTCGATCTCGAGATGATCCGGAACATCGGGTTCTGCCACGGCATCGAGAACTACTCGCGCCACTTCTCAGGCCGGCTGCCGGGGGAGGCTCCGCCCACGCTGTTGGATTATCTTCCGCACGACGCGCTCGTCTTCCTCGACGAAAGCCACCAGACCGTGCCCCAACTCCACGGCATGTCTCACGGGGACCGTTCGCGCAAGGAAACCCTGGTGAATTTCGGCTTCCGCCTGCCGAGCGCTTTGGACAACCGCCCGCTCACGTTCGAGGAGTTCCAGAACCGCGTCAGCCAGGTGATTTACGTTTCCGCGACGCCGGGCCCCTACGAATTGACCAAGACGAGCGGGGTCGTGATCGAGCAGGTGATCCGGCCGACCGGACTCATCGACCCGCCGGTCGATATCCGGCCGATTCGCGGCCAGGTGGACGACCTGCTGAACGAGATTCGCAAGCGTACCGAAGTAAACGAGCGAGTGCTGGTCACCACTCTGACCAAGCGCATGGCCGAGGATTTATCGGAATACTATACCGAGGTCGGCGTCCGTTGCGCGTATCTGCATTCGGAAGTGAGCACTCTCGACCGCATCAAGATCCTGCGCGATCTGCGGCGAGGAGAGTATGATGCCTTAATCGGCGTGAACCTCCTGCGCGAGGGCCTGGATCTGCCGGAGGTCTCCCTGGTCGCGATCCTGGACGCCGACAAAGAAGGCTTCCTGCGCTCGAGTGGATCGCTGATCCAGACTATGGGCCGTGCGGCGCGCAACATCAATGGGCGCGCTGTCCTCTATGCCGACGTGATGACGGACTCGATGAAGCGCGCGCTCGACGAAACAGGAAGGCGCAGGCAGATCCAGATCGCTTACAACGAAGCGAACAACATCACTCCGCAGTCGATTCTGAAGCCCATCGACATGAGCTTGGTTGCCATGGCGGAAGCCGACTACGTCACGATCCCGCTCGAGTCGGAGGATCCGCTGGAGGATATGACGCGGGAACAGCGCGACCGCTTCCTCGCCGACCTCGAACAAAGGATGCGCGACGCCGCGCGGAACTTCGAATTTGAAAAGGCGGCTCAGTTCCGCGATAAGATCAAGGCGTTAAAGACTCCGAAAGCCTATGAAGAAGCTGTCGCCGGTCGCGTTGATCGCGACCAGTAAGGTGATGCGGTCTTTCATCCTGGACCTGCCGGGGTTCAGGGGGAGAATCGGTCCGGTGAAAGCAGCCTCGCTGAGAGTTGCCAGCCGGATCGCGAACACACTCGAGGCCGGCTTTCCCGTGACCGATTACGCCGCGTTCAATCCCTGCCGGATTATTTTTGTCTGCGTTCCAGATGAAATGCTTCCGAAAGTCGTCCAGGAACTCGGCGATTCGCCGCTGGACTGGGCGGGCCGTTCCGTGGTCCTCTGCGATTCTCCCCTGGCCAGCGATTCGCTCACGGACCTGGCCGTATGCGGCGCTTGTACCGCCTCGATCAATCTCGCGCCGGGGCCGGATCGGATGATGCTCGCGGACGGCCACCGGGCGGCCATCTCGAACCTGAAGCCGCTGCTCGGCCGAGCGGCGCGAATGATCCGCATCCTACCGCAACAGAAATCGCAATACTGCCGCGCGCTCGCCACGGCCGCGCTGTGCGGTCCGCTGGCGGCCCTCGCGGCGGAACGGTTCCGCGAGTCCGGCCTGACGCCGGCGCAGGCCAAACCGATTGTCCAGGCCCTCTTTCTGGGCGCGGTCGGCGATTATTTAAAGTCCGGCCGGAAAGTGCTGTCGAATAGCGCCGATCCCAAGGCCACGGCCGCGCTTCTAAAGGCCCTCAGCGCGGCGAATTTCTAAGCGCTACCGCAGCCCGGTACGGTCGGACCTATCGCAACGGCCCGATACTTGCAGCGCTTTCGATGGCATGCGGATCGGCGGCGTTTTTGCAGTCAGCGAGTTCACCGCGCTGGCAAAAGACACGATTGTCAAGTGCAACCAGGACCGGGTGCCGCGCCTTGGCGCGTCCCTGGCTTTCTACACCGTGCTGTCCCTCGCCCCGATGGTAGTGGTGGTCCTTGCCGTTGCGGGCGCGGTGTTCGGAAGACAGGCGGCGCAAGGCCAACTCGCCTGGCAGATTCAGGATCTTGTCGGGGCGCGTGGAGCGATGGCCATTCAAGGGATCATTGACGATGCGAGACGTCCCGATGCCGGAGTTACGGCGACGATCATCGGGCTCATCACTTTGTTTCTCGGAGCGGGCGCGGTGGTAAACGAACTCCGGGATGCTCTGAACACCATCTGGGATGTTCCTTCGAATGACCACGTGTCGGGGTGGCGAAGCGCCTTGTATGACGTTCGAGACCGGATCTTCTCTTTCGCAATGGTGATCGGCGTCGGGTTTTTCCTCCTCGTTTCTTTGGCCGTGAACGCCTTCGCCGCCGCGGCGGGCTCCTACTTGAACTCGCTGCTGTCCGCTCCGCCGGCCATGCTGCAATTCATGGATTCGCTGCTGTCGTTCGCGGTAACGGCCATCTTATTCGCGGTTCTCTACAAGCTCCTTCCTAACGTTCTGCTGAAGTGGAGCGATGTGGCGGCAGGAGCGGTGGTGACATCCGTGCTGTTCGTTTTGGGAAAATTCCTGATCGGACTTTACCTTAGCCGGACCAGCGTAGCGAATGCATACGGCGCGGCTGGCTCGCTTGTCGTCGTTCTCTTGTGGGTGTATTACTCGGCACAGGTGTTTTTCGTGGGGGCGGAATTCACATACGTCTACACCCACAGACATGGCTCCAGGTCCCACCGGCCGCTGCAACCCACGGGTACGGGATCGCCCGGCGCATTGAGCAGACGAGCGGGAATCTCCTCTCCTTGAATTACGGAACCCTCTATCCCTCGCTGCTGAAACTGGAGCAGGAAGGGTCCATCGCGTCCGAATGGGGAGTATCGGAGAACAATCGCCGCGCCAAGTTCTACCGCCTCACGCGAGCGGGCCGGAAACAGCTCGGGAAAGAAGCCCGCAACTGGGAACAGACCACCGCGATCCTCGCCCGGTTCCTCTCGCCCGCGGAGGACACGGTATGAGTCGGCTGCGCGCCTGGGCATGGCGATTCGTCAATCTGTTTCCACGCGAACAGCCAGAGCGGGACCTAGCCGCCGAGATCGACAGCCATCTGCAACTGCACATCGACGACAATCTCCGTTCCGGCATGACCCCGGAGCAGGCGCGGCGGAACGCCATTCTAAAGCTCGGCGGCGTGGAACCGACGAAGGAGGCTTACCGCGAGCGAAGAACCGTGCCGTTTCTGGAACACTTTCTGCAGGACCTTCGCTTCGCAATCCGCCAACTCGGCAAGAATCCCGGATTCACTTCCGTCGCGATCCTCATGCTGGCCGTGGGCATGTGCGCGAGCGTGACCATTTTCGCGTTTGTGGATGCGGCGCTGATCCAGCCCTTGCCCTATCGGAATCCTAACCGGCTGGTGGAGGTGACCGAAAGCGTGGCGCTGTTTCCACGCGCCAATCTCTCCTATCCGGACTATCTCGACTGGAAGAAGCTCAACCACGTTTTCAGCTCGCTGGATGTTTACAGCGGAGCCGGCTGCGTGCTGAGCACCCCCACGGGCGCGGTTCCCGTACCCGCCGTGCGCGTGAGCGATGGGTTCTTTCGCACCTTGGGAATTCATCTTGCGATGGGCCGTGATTTTTATGCCGGAGAGGATTTGCCGGCCGCGCCCAACACCGTCATCCTGAGCTACGCGACCTGGCAAAAACGGTTCGGCGGGAGATAAGGATGCGATAGGCCAGACGATTACGCTGAGCGGCGTGGCGTACACCATTGTCGGAGCGCTGCCTCAAGCTTTTCAATTCGCTCCGCGGGGAAACGCTGAGTTCTGGGCGCCCCTGCACGCGACCAGCGAGTGCGAACTCAGACGGAGTTGCCACGGCCTCTCCGGAATCGGGCGGCTGAAGGACGGCTTGTCCGTCCAGACCGCGCTGGCGGAGATGAAATTGATTGCGCAACAACTGGAAAGGCAGTATCCCGACTCAAACCGCGGTCAAGGCGCGAGCGTGCTGCCTCTTTCTGAAGCGATTGCCGGAGACATCCGCCCCATCCTGCTGGTTCTGCTCGGAGGAGCCGGGCTGTTGCTCTTGATCGCGTGCGTAAATATGGCGAGTCTGTTGCTGGTCCGGTCCGAAGGCCGCAGGCGCGAGATCGCGGTTCGCGCGGCGCTGGGCGCATCGGCCGCGCGCCTGATCGGCCAGTTTGTCACCGAGGGCGTGGTGCTGGTGGCTGGCGGCAGCATTCTTGGCTTGATCTCCGCTCAGTGGACGATGCAATTGCTCACCACTCTGATTCCCGCGGATATGATGGCCAGAACACCCTACCTGCTGGGACTGACCTTGAATCCGCATGGGCTGGCGTTCGCAGGCGCGATTTCGGTGCTGGCGGCGGCCCTGTGCTCCCTCACGCCCATCGTGCGCCTGTCCTCGGGCGAGATGCGCGAAGGCCTGGCGGAAGGCAGTCGCGGCTCCGCGGGAACCGTATGGCGCCGCTTCGGCTCCAATCTTGTCGTGGTGGTTGAGCTGGCCATTGCCGTGGTGCTGCTGGTAGGCGCCGGGCTGCTCGGCAGGAGCTTCTACCGCCTGCTCCACGTGGAGCTTGGGTTCCGCCCGGATCACATCGCGACGATGGGGGTGATGGCGCCGGAGGCCCGCTATGGAAAGGAGGCGCAGTCCAGCGCGCTCGGGCGTAAAATTGTGGACCGCATCGCGAGCATACCGGGCGTGCAATCGGCGGGCATCGGGAACGTTCTGCCCGTTAGCTTCAACGGCAATACGGATTGGATCCGATTCGTGGGCCGCCGTACCACGGAGAGCACAACGAAGTGAATCTGCGGGAGGCGAGCTCCGGCTATTTCACAACACTCGGGGCGAAGCTGTTGCGCGGCCGCTATTTTACCGATGCCGAGGACGCGTCGAAACCTCGCGTGGTTGTCATCAACCAGGCGCTGGCCAGGCAGTACTTCCCGGGTGAAGATCCGATCGGCAAGAGGATGGGCAACACCGATCTGGCGCCGAACTCTCTCAAGGAAATTATCGGCATCGTGGCCGACATAAAAGAGGGGTCGCTCAATTCGGAGATTTGGCCAGCCGTCTATGATCCCTTCAACCAGAGTCCCGAGACCTATTACTCGGTCGTGGTTCGCACGGCGCAGGCCGAACAGTCGGTGCTCCCGGCGTTGCGCGCCGCCATCCATCGGATCGACCCCGATATCGGTACGATTGACGAAGCCACAATGTGGGCGTCGTCGGACTTTACGGAGTGATCGCCTACTCGGTCAGTCAGAGAACGCGGGAGATCGGAGTTTGCATGGCCCTTGGAGCGCAGCGTGGAACCGTTTACCGGCTCATCTTGAAGGAAGCGGGACGGCTGACCGCCGCCGGCATCGTCGCGGGACTGCTGTGCTCTCTGGCGGTCGCTACTCTGATGCGCAAACTACTGTTCGGTGTTCAATCGTGGGATGTTCCAACGCTGGCCGGAGTCGCTCTTGCTCTTGCCGTCTCAGCTTTACTGGCCAGCTATTTCCCAGCGCGCCGCGCCGCGTCGGTGAGCCCGGTAGACGCTCTGCGCGCTGAATAGTCACGGCCGCCGCGCAGGTGCGGGACAACAGCCCTCCGCGCACATATTGGGATCGGGGCCGGTGGCGTTGAATCGTTCGACCACCAGATCCCGCACGGCCGCGATAAAACTCGGGTGGGTCCCCACCGTTCCGGCGCGCGCCAACGTCATCCCGAGTTGCTGCGCCGTGGCCCGCGCCTCCGTGTCAAGATCGTACACCACCTCCATGTGGTCGGACAAAAATCCGATCGGCGCGATGACCACGCTGCGAACGCCTTCGCCGGCGATTTGGCGCAGGCGGTCGTTGATGTCCGGCTCCAGCCAAGGTTGGCCGGGAGGCCCGCTACGGCTTTGAAACGCTAATTCCCAAGTAGGCCGTTCGATAGCCTGCGCCACCAGCCGGCAAGCTTCTCGAATCTGGGCCAAGTAGGGGCTCCCAGCGGACATTGACATGGGAATACTGTGCGCCGTGAAAATCAAGCGTGTGGCCGCTTGGTCGACGGAAGCGAAAGCCTGGTGGACCCGCTGCGCCATGGCATCGATGAATCCCGGGTGGTTGTAGAAACTCCGGATCTTGTCGATGTTGGGAGCGCCCGCCCCAACTTGCACGCGGGCCTCACAGATATCTTCCCGGTATTGGCGGCACCCCGAATACGAACCGAACGCCGACGTGACCAGCGCGAGGGCGTTCCGCACGCCGTCCGCTTGCATCTGGCGAACCGCGCCCGCGAGATAAGGCGCCCAGTTCCGATTGCCCCAGTAGATCGGGAGCGTCAGCCCATGTTGGTCAAAGTCGTCGCGAAGCGCCGCGATGAGTTCGCGATTCTGGCCGTTGATCGGGCTTCGTCCACCGAAGTGGAAGTAGTGCTCCGCAACCTCGAGCATGCGCTCGCGCGGGACATCGCGGCCGCGCAGCACATTCTCCAGGAACGGTAGCACTTCGTCGGGTTGCTCCGGCCCACCGAACGAAATCAGCAGCAGGGCGTCGTAAGCAGGCATGTAAGCTTATTATCTTGCATTTTAGTGACCGTTCCCGGGCAGCCCGTAAAATGAGATAAGTCCATATTTTCTTATACTTTACGTGGATAATGCGTACCCTGGCTCCTTCACAAATCATGTTTTACATGCGATACTTGGATCGGAAAGATTGATCTACGATGAGTAATTTGGGCGAGGCAATAGCTCGGTATAACAAGATTCTGGAAAGCGAACCACACCGCGACCTGCGTTGGGCGGTGGAGTTGCAGAACCGGATGAAGGCCGAGAATCTGATGTCGGGAAACCGGCCGATCTCGCCGGTGCTGCGGCCGCATTTCATAACGAAGCGCCAGTACACCAATCTGGTGAAAGCGGCGGAGGCACTGTATAGCGCGATCAGCCGAGTCGAATCGGTAGCCCTATCCACGCCCCAGCTTCTCAACCGGATGCAGATGCTACCGGCGGAGAAGATGCTCGCGGCCGTCGATCCCGGATACCCTTTTGTTTCTGTTACATCGCTGCTAGATACGCATCTGAACAACGGCACAATGCGGTTCTTCGATTACAACGCGGACACCCCGGCCGGCGTGGCTTTCGGCGAGGCGCTCAACGATGCGTTTTACGATGCGCCCCCAGTCAAGGAATTCCGGCGTAAGTATGCCCTGACGCGGATGGGCGGTACCAAGTACCTGCTCTCGGCGCTGCTGAAGGCTTACAAGGAGTTCGGCGGGAAGTCCAAGCCTCAGCCTCACATGGCGATCGTCGAGTTCCGGCAGCCCTTCCAGACTTCGGAGTCGGGCGAATTCCTTCTTCTCTCCGAGTATTTCCGGCGCGAAGGCTACCAGACCGAAGTCGTGTCGCCCGAACAATTGGAGTATCGGAACGGAGTCCTGCGGCACGGCGATTTCACCATCGATCTGGTGTACCGGCGGATTCGCATTCACGAGTTTCTGGTGCGTTTCGACCTCACCCACCCGCTGGTGCGGGCGTATCGCGATGGCGCGGTGTGTGTCGTGAACAGCTTCCGGTCGGAACTTGCTCAAAAGAAAGCAATTTTTGACTTACTGACGGATGAGTCCATCACCGCGGGCTTCCCCTTGGCGGAGCGCAAAGCGATCCACGAATTCGTTCCGTGGACCCGCATGGTGACGGCTTCGCAGACGACGTTCGAAAATCAGAAAGTCGATCTGCCGGAATTCATTCTGAAGAACCGCGAGCGATTGATTCTAAAGCCCAACGACGACGCAAGCGAGTTCCATTCGTTCCGCGGATCGGAAACCGACGATTTGGGATGGGAACGCGCACTCAAACAGGCGATGCGGTCACCTTATGTGGTGCAGGAAGCCGTCGAGCCTTTCCGGGCCACCTTCCCGGTCTACCAGAACGGCAGCTTGCAGTATAAGGAACTGCGCGTGGACGTTCAGCCGCACTCGTTTCTGGGCAAGGTCCACGGTTGTTCCAGTTCGGTTTCCGCCGAAACCCCTTCCGGTTTCACCACCCTTTCCGGCTTGGCTCCAACTTACATACTCGACGCTAAGTAGCCTGGCTCACAATTTGAGCGCCTCCGCGCAGCCTTATGAACGCACTGAAGACAGCGATACTGCTTGGGTTGCTCAGCGCCATTCTGCTCGTGGGCGGGCAGGCCATCGCCGGGCGGTCGGGATTGTACATGGGCTTGGCGCTGGCGGTGGCCATGAACTTCGCCAGCTACTTCTTTTCCGACAAGATCGCGCTGTCAAGCTACAGCGCACAGCCGGTGACGCCGGAAGAGAACGGCGAAGTGTACTCTCGCGTGTACCCACTGGTGGCGGGCCTGACCCAGCGCATGGGCCTGCCGATGCCGCGGCTTTGGATCATTGCCGAAGAGTCGCCGAACGCCTTCGCCACCGGGCGCAACCCGGCCCACGCATCGGTCGCGTTTACGGTTGGCATTCTCCGGTTGATGGACGATCGCGAATTGGAGGGAGTGGTCGCGCACGAACTGGGCCACGTGCTGAACCGCGATATCCTCATCAGCTCGGTCGCCGCAACCCTGGCCGCCGCTCTCACCTACCTGGCGCAAATGGCGTTCTTCTTCGGCGGGCGCCGCGGTGACGACGACGAGGGAGGCAGCCCGTACGGGGGCCTGCTGATGATGATTCTCGGCCCGATCGCCGCCGGATTGATCCAGATGGCGATCTCCCGCACGCGCGAGTATTCCGCGGACGCCGCTTCGGCCCGCTACACGGGTTCGCCGAACGGTCTCATCGACGCCTTGCAAAAACTGGAGACGTGGTCGCAACGGATTCCCATGAATGCGTCGCCCGCGACGGCGCACATGTTCATCATCAAGCCGTTCGCTGCGGGCGGACTGAGCCGGATCTTCTCGACGCATCCCTCCACCGAGGACCGGATCGCGCGGCTGCAGGCCATGCGCGGCTAATGGAGTCCGTAAGAGTCACTCGCAAGGGCGCCGACCGGGCAGCATCCGGCCATCCGTGGATTTTCACGAGCGACGTGGCCGATCGCGGCGCGGCGCGGCCGGGCGATGCCGTCCGGGTGCTCGACGCTTCCGCGCGCGCCATCGGCGTGGCGCATTACAGCTCGACTTCACAGATCACGCTCCGCCTTCTCTCCCCGCATGTCGAGCCAATCGATCGGGAGTTCTTCCTGCGCCGGCTGCGGGCCGCGGCGGCGCATCGCGAACTCGTCGTACGCGATGCAACGGCGTTCCGGCTGGTGCACGCCGAGGCCGATCTGCTGCCCGCCCTGATCGTGGACCGTTACGGCGACTACTTCGTCATCCAGACGCTGAACCAGGGGATGGACCGTGCGAAGACGCTGATCGTCGAGTGCCTGTCCGAGCTGTTCTCTCCGAAAGCGATTGTCGAGCGGAACGACGTCGCGGTTCGCCGCCGCGAAGATCTTCCGCTGGAAACCCGGGTTGCACTCGGCACGCTGGACGGTCCGGTCGAGATCTCGATGAACGGCCTGCGTTTCTTGGCCGACCTCGCCGGAGGCCAGAAGACGGGCATTTACCTGGACCAACGGGAAAATTACGTTGCGGCGGCGCGGTACGCTCGCGGGCGGGCGCTGGACTGTTTCACCTCGACGGGCGGATTCGCGTTGCATCTGGCCCGCGTGTGCGATTCGGTCACCGGGGTGGATTCATCGGAAACGGCGCTGCGCACCGCACGCTCCAACGCGGCATTGAATGTGATCGGCGGCGTGGAATTCGAGGAAGCGGACGTGTTCGATTTTCTCGCGGCGCGCGACCGGGGGCGCGAGAAGTACGACACCATCGCACTCGACCCGCCGGCGTTTGCGAAGTCCCGCACGGCGGTCGAGGCAGCCGTCCGCGGCTACAAGGAGATCAACCTGCGGGCGCTGCGGCTGCTGGAGCCGGGCGGCATTCTGATCACCTGTTCGTGCTCGTTCCACATGAGCGAAGCGCTGCTGCTGGAAGCCCTGGCATCGGCCGCGCTCGACTGCGGGAAGACGCTGCGCGTACTGGAGCGGCGGACGCAATCAGCGGATCACCCGATACTGCTGACCGTGCCGGAAACGCTCTATCTGAAGTGCTTGATTCTGGAAGTCCTCTAATGCCGGATGATGTCGAGGACGGCGACTGCGTTGCCTGTCCGTAGCGTAAGCGCGCCGGCCGTCGCGGCAGAACACCAGCGCTTGCGTGTAAATCTCCGGCGTTGCGGCCACGGTCTTGAATGTGCGCGCGTCGACCAGTCGGGCACCAGGACCGTTAACGGCAACCAAAGTGCCGTCTGGCGAAAATGCTATCGCTCCAGGCATGCCGACCAGCTGCAGGCTGCGCATCAGGCGATCTGTTGCGGTGTCAATGATGTTGATAACACCCGCCGGGACGGCGGGGCAGCCGATGTGATCGTAGGCCCTAGACAGACAGGCGTCGCCGCCACTTACCCAGAGCGTCCGCCCATCCGGAGAGATTGCGATCCAATCGCCTACGTTTGGAAGGCCGGTAATGGCGCGCAGTAGCTTCCCCGTCCGAACATCGAACTTGCCGATCACGTCATGGCCGGCGCGGCCTCCCGGCCCGGATAGCTGGTAGTTCACGTACAAGAACCTTTCGTCGGGCGTCACAGCCAAGCGCATTGGGATTCGTGCTGCGCTTACTACGGATATTTGTCGGGTGGAGAGATCCATCTTGCACAGCCCGTCGCGCCAATCAGCCAGGTAAGCGACGCGGCCGTCTTTGGTGACGGTCACGTCAGAAACTCTGCCACCTCGGACAGAAGCAACCCGCTTCGATCGCAGCTCGATGATCCGAACTCCCGCGCCACAACCAACGACCAGGGAAGAGCCGTCCGGAGTCAGGGCGACCGCAGAAGACCTGCAACCTAGTACCGATGCACCTTGTCACGCGGTTGTTGGCGGTACCCACTACCCAAACCGAGTCATCACCCTCCGCGGTTACGTATAATTCCTGCTCGCCGGGCCCCAACCGGTCCGATCTTCGACGCATACGGAAGCGACCCGTCACGCCCTCCAGCAGTCGGAAATCCAGTCTCGATTCCCGTTCCAACAATCACTGCGGTGAGTTCGGTCCCGGAGCCTTCCACGATGTACCTTCTAGGCGGTACCCTCGTGGGAATGGGTATCCTCAGGCGTCGCTTTCCTATTCCGTGACGGCAAACAGCCCCAACTGGGCTGCATACTCGTTCCAGTCTTCGTCCCGGGTCGGCAACGACAGCTGTCGGCAGGTCAAGGTCCATGCTGCAAGCGCCACAAGGTAGCGGCTGCCGCTACGTAATCTTCCCGTCGAGTTCCGACCAGCGGGTGTACAACTGATTGACCTTCTCCTGCCCGGCCTCGAGAGAAGCGTAGGTTTCGCGTAGCCGCGCCGGATTCGAGGCCACTTCCAGATCTTGCAGCGTCAAGTGCAAAGCGGCCAGGCGCGCTTCCGCTTCTTCAATGCGCGATTCGAGCTGGTCCCATTCGCGCTGCTCCAGGTACGACAGCTTCTTTCTCGCGGGCTCCGACTGAGCCGCCGCTTTTGCGCTTCGCTCCGCCGCGGAGACCGTGCGGGCGGCGCGCCCCTCCTCGTACTGCGAATAATCCGCATACAACTGGGCGACGCCGTCGCCGTGAAGCCCAAGCACGAACGTCGAAACACGATCCAGCATGTAGCGGTCGTGCGTGACCAGCACCAGCGCTCCCGGGAAGTCGAGCAGGTTCTCTTCGAGCACCTCCAGGGTCGGAATGTCGAGGTCGTTCGTGGGCTCGTCCAGCAGGAGCACGTCGGCCGGTTGCAGCATCAGCCGCGCGATAAACACCCGGGCGCGTTCGCCCCCGGAAAGCGCGCCGATCGGCATCGGAAGCTGGTCTTCGCGGAACAGGAACCGTTTCGCCCAGCCGGCCACGTGAACCGTCCGGTCTCGGAAGATCACAGAATCGCCCTCCGGGGCGAGCGCACGGCGAAGCGTGGTCCCCGGATCCAGCGCGTCCCGCTCCTGCTCAAAATACACGATCCGCAGATTGTCGGCGCGCCGCAGTTCGCCGGAATCGGGCTCGAGCGCGCCTTGAATCAGCCGCAGCAGCGTGCTCTTGCCGGACCCGTTGGGCCCGACCAGCCCCATCCGCGACCCCGGCGCCAGCACGAAATCGAGATCGCGGAACAGTTCCCTGCCCCCGAGCGCCTTCGCCAGTTGCTCGGCCACCACTAGCCGCTTCGTCCGGCGATCGGTCGCGGTGAAATCGACGCCGGCAGTCCCGGTGCGCGCGCGGGAATCCATGCCGGCCAGCTGGCCGATCATACGCTCCGCCGAGCCGATCCTGGCCTTCGACTTCCCGGTCCGCGCCTTCGCCCCCCGCCGCAGCCATTCCACCTCCCGCTTCACCTTGGTCGCCAGCGATTCCCGCTGCTGTTTCTGCGCCGCCAGCAGATCCTCCCGCTGCTCCAGGAAATCGGCGAAGTCCCCGCGAACATAGAAGAGCCCTTCCGGGTACAGGCGGTTGATCTCCGCCATGTGTGTCGCGACATTCTCCAAAAAATATCGGTCGTGGGAGACGACGATGGAAGCGAAGCGCGCCCCCGACAGCAGTTTTTCGAGCCACAGAATACCTTCCAGATCCAGGTGGTTGGTGGGCTCGTCGAGCAGCAGAACGTCGGGCGACCGGACCAGTTCCGCCGCAATCGCCAGCCGCTTCCGCCAGCCGCCCGAGAGGGCCGAAGTCAGAAGTCCCGGATCCTGAAACCCCACGCGTCCCAGCGTTTCCGCGATTCGCCCGTCGCGCTCGTGCTCTTCGAGAGCCAGCGTGGAGGCGGCCTCCTCCAGAATCTCCCGCACCGTCCGGCCGGGCGCGAACACCGCATCCTGCGAAACAAACCCAATTACCGTCGTCTTCCGCACCGACACGACGCCGCCGTCCGGCTCCTGCCTGCCGGCCAGAATCTCCATCAGCGTCGTCTTGCCGCTGCCGTTGGGACCGATCAGCCCGAGACGGTCGCCCTCGGAAAGCCCCAGCGAAATCCGCTCGAACAGAAGGCGCGAGCCAAACGACTTAGAGAGATCCTGACAGCTAACGAGAATCATCGGGAGGGTGAGCGGGGCTCAGTTGTGGGCGCTGGCCCCGGAATCGAATTCGAACAGTTCGCCGGCCGCGTGTACGAACAACTTCCCGGTACCAAGCGGCTTCCCGGCGGTCGCCCAAAACACCGCGCCATCGGTGGTTTCGCCGGGCCCCAGCTTGGAAGATGTCAAGGCGATGGCCGAGGCCGCCGCGGCAGCCTTCCATTTCGCCGAGGTCATGGCGAGAGCGGCCTGCCTACGCGTCTCGTAGCCGTGCGTGGACTCGAACCGGGGCAATCCGTACAGTCCCGATTCGTAGGTCGTGATCAGCTTCACGACGTCGTTGCCGTGGGCCTTATCCATCAACGACTGGACCACAACCTTGGCCTCGCTCGCCTGGATCGTGTGGCCGTCGGTGCCTTGGAACGTGAAATCCTCGGGCTTCACCGTCCAGGAGATTCTCGATCCGTTCGAAACCGCAACCTGCATGATGGTGTAATCCCGGACGTGGGCCGGCAGAGTGGCCACCATGATGGTGAACCCGTTCTTCGTTAAAGCCTTATATTTCAATCCGCCAGACTCGAATTCAATCACCTGGGCGCGGGCCGCAAGCGCCGGCAGCAGACACGCCGCCGCTATCGCAAGAGCACGCAAAAGACCCATACCCACATGATAAACTGGAACTGCCGGGATATCGTTGTTTTCCTCTTTATAAAATCCTATGCGTAATGCAGGAATTCGTCCCAGCCGGTACGGGTTAGACACTCACGGGCTGCACGACTGGCAGGTGGCGTATTGGAACCTCGGTACCGCGCAACTCATAGAAAAGGCGCTTCAACAGCGCGAAGGCATCATCGCCAGCGGAGGCGCCCTTGTCGTTCGCACCGGGCGCTTTACGGGCCGTTCCCCAAAAGATAAATACGTTGTCCAGGACGATCTCACTTTGAAGAACGTTCATTGGGGCAGCGTGAACCAACCCATGTCCGAAGAGGTCTTCGATCACCTCTACAGCCGGATGCTCAACTTCTGGAAGGGACAGGACGTTTATGTCCAGGACTGCTGGGCCGGAGCGGATCCCGCCTACCGGATGCCGATCCGCGTGATCACTCAGCGGGCCTGGCACAACCTGTTCGCACGCCAGTTGTTCATTCGTCCGGAATGGACCGAGACCGAAAACCACAACCCCGAATTCACCGTGATCTTCGCGCCGACATTCTTTTCCGATCCCGAGCGCGATGGCACGAATTCGAAAACCTGCGTCGCGATCAACTTCAAGCGGCGCGTGGTTCTGATTGCAGGCACGGAGTACGCCGGCGAGGTGAAGAAATCGATTTTCACGATCCTGAATTATCTTCTGCCCTTCCGCGACGTCTTGCCCATGCACTGTTCCGCGAACGTTGGAAATGAGGGTGGCGTTGCGCTCTTTTTCGGGCTGTCGGGAACCGGCAAAACGACGTTGTCCGCCGATCTGGAACGGCATCTGATCGGGGACGACGAACACGGCTGGAGCGACCACGGCGTTTTTAACTTCGAGGGCGGCTGCTACGCCAAGTGCATCCGTCTCTCGCGGGAGAACGAGCCGCAGATTTGGAAAGCCATCCGGTTCGGAACGATGTTGGAGAACGTGGTGGTGGAGCCCGAGCTGCGCCTGCTCAACTTCGAATCCGACGAAATCACCGAGAACACGCGAGCCGCGTACCCGCTCCGGTTCATCGATAACGCGAAGTCGCCCAGTTATGCCGGCCATCCCTCGCACGTTGTTTTCCTGACCGCCGACGCGTTCGGCGTGTTGCCGCCGATCTCGCGGCTGACAACCGAGCAGGCGATGTATCACTTCCTGAGCGGCTACACCGCCCGGGTCGCCGGTACCGAGCGCGACCTGGGAAGCGATCCGGTGGCCACGTTCAGCGCTTGTTTCGGCGAACCGTTCCTGCCGTTGCATCCGCAGACTTACGCGAAGATGTTAGGCGAACGGATGAGGCGGCACGAGGTGAAGTGCTATCTCGTGAACACGGGCTGGGTCGGCGGGCCGTATGGCGTGGGCAAGCGCATGCACCTGCCGTACACGCGGGCCATGGTGAACGCGGCGATCGGCGGTCGGCTGGATGACGCGCCCGCGACGCCGCATCCGGTCTTCCAGGTGATGGTGCCGACGAGCGTTCCAGGTGTCCCGCCGGAGTTGCTGGATGCGCGGGGGCTGTGGCCCGATGGGGCGGCTTACGATCGTGCCGCGCGGGATCTGAGCGCGCGGTTCCGCGAGAATTTCACCAAGTTCGGTGCGGTAGGGGAAGAAATCCTCGAGGCCGCTCCGACTGGCCGGTAAACTGAGCGGCAACCACCGGCGAGCGGCGATAATCGAACAGATAGCCGCATGAGGGTCGTCCTCGTCTCCACATACGAACTGGGCAGGCAGCCTTTTGGGCTGGCTTCAGCCGCGGCGTGGCTTCGCGAGTCCGGCCACACGGTGGATAGCATCGACGTCGCTGTCAGTCCTCTGCACGTCGACGTGATCCGACAGGCAGGCTTGGTCGCCTTCCACATTCCGATGCACACTGCGACTCGGCTCACCGGAATACTGATGCCGCGGATCAAGGAGTTCAATCCTGGTGCGCATCTGTGCGCGTTCGGATTGTACGCGCCGATGAGCGCGCCGCACCTGCGCGAACTGGGGATGCAAACCGTGATCGGCGGCGAATTCGAACCGGCGCTGGTGGGGCTCGCGGATTCGCTGGCGTCCGGTAACGGATCTGGCTTTTCGGGAGTTTCGCTGGACCGCTTGCAGTTCCGCGTCCCGGACCGGTCCGGGCTTCCGCCACTTCACCGTTACTCCAAGCTCGACGTGCACGGAGAGAAAGTGTTGGTGGGCTACACCGAGGCTTCGCGTGGCTGCAAGCACCTTTGCCGGCATTGCCCCGTGGTTCCGGTCTACAACGGAGTGTTTCGGGTTGTGCAGCCGGAGATCGTGCTGGAGGATATTCGGCGGCAAGTGGAATCCGGGGCCGGGCACATTACCTTCGGCGATCCCGATTTCCTGAACGGACCCACGCACGCACGCCGGGTGGTCGAGGCGCTGCACGGGGAATTTCCGGCGCTCACCTACGACGCAACCATCAAGGTCGAGCATCTGCTGAAGCACGACGAACTGCTGCCTGTCTTGAGGGATACCGGTTGCCTGTTCGTGACCAGCGCGGTGGAAGCGCTCGACGATAGGGTTCTGGAATTGCTCGACAAAGGGCACACCCGGGCGGATTTCGAGCTTGTGGTGGAGCGGATGCGGTCGGCCGGCCTCGCGCTGAACCCGACTTTCATTGCATTCACGCCGTGGACGAGCCGCGAGTCGTACGCCGGACTGCTTCGCCGGCTTGCCGAGCTGGACCTGGTGGATGCGACGAGCCCGATTCAACTGGCGCTGCGTCTTCTGATTCCGCTTGGCTCGCGGCTGTTGGAACTCGAAGACGTGAACGCGGTCGCGGGCGAATTCGACTCGCGTTCGCTGGCGTATCCCTGGCGGCATACCGATCCTGAGATGGACGTGCTGTCGAAGCGCGCTCTGCACACGGTATGGTCGGGACAGAAGGAGCGCCGTTCCCGCCGCGAGATCTTCGCGCAGTTATGGGAACTGGCGGACGAACGCCCCTTCGAGAACTTCGATCTGCTCCCGCGTGCCGCGATCCCATACCTGGATGAACCCTGGTACTGTTGAGCGGAACCCACGGAGGAGCAGGTTGCTCTTCTATGACAGCGCCCCGGCTACACTGGAGAAATGCCCAAGCAATATTCACAGCCGCCGGATTTGACGATCGATTCCGGAAAATCCTACACGGTAACCTTCGAGACGTCGAAAGGCGATATCGTATGCGATCTGTTCGCAAAGGACGCGCCGAAGACTGTCAATAACTTTGTGTTCCTCGCGCGAGAGGGATTTTACGACAACACGACGTTCCACCGGGTCATCGCCGACTTCATGGTGCAAGGCGGCGATCCCCTGGCTACCGGCCGCGGCGGTCCGGGCTACCAGTTCGAAGACGAACTGAAGGACAATCCGCGCAAGCACGCGGTGGGATCCCTGTCCATGGCCAACGCGGGTCCGAACACGAACGGCAGCCAGTTCTTCATCACCCACATCGAGACGACCTGGCTCAACGGCAAGCACACCGTCTTCGGTCAGGTGACCAGCGGCCAGGATGTGGTGAATGCCGTGAAACAGGGAGATGCGCTGAAGTCCGTCAAGGTCGAGGACAAGTAAAAAAGGCAGCCGCGGATGAATATCGCCTGGGCGGCATTCATCCGCGGACTGCGTCCAAGAATCTATGTCGCCTTCGCCGGCGCGAGCTTTACGGCCTTACCCGTTTTCACGCTTTCCTTCGCGGCGTCGATTATCTCGTTCACCTGGACGTTCAGCTCGACTGAAACCATGCCTTCAATCGGTTTGTTGCCGCGCATTGCGTCCACCATGTAAGCGATCGGCTCGGCCGCGGCGCCGGTCAGCGCGTCGGGCTTGATGTCGACAGCTTCGCGCCCAATCTGCTTCTTCACGTTCAGGTTGGTCACGTAGATACTGCCCTTGCGTCCGAACACCTCGAGATCCTGGAAGCCGCGCGGCAGATCCCAGCTTCCCTCGAACACTCCGGCGGCCTTCGGATAGCCAAGCACGAGGGTAGCGTTATCTTCTACCTTGGGAAATCGCTCGGGTTGAAGGTGAGCTACCGTCGCATACACGGTATCGGGCCGGCCGAGATACCAGAGCGACCACAAGGCGTTATAGCAACCGAAATCCATCAACGCGCCGGCGCCGTTCTTCACCGGATCGGTCAGCCATTCGAAGAAATACTTGTTCCGCGCGCCTTCCGAACCCGGGCCGCCGTGCCCCACGATGCCCCGCAGCCGATACACCTGCCCGAGATCGCCGGAATCGGCGACCGCCTTCCCGGCATACTGCGACGGCCACCACGCCATCTGATAATTGACCATGACGCGGATCCCGCTCTGGGTCGCGAGGCGCTGGATCGCGACCGCGTCCCGATAGGTGGACGCCAAGGGCTTTTCGAAGATCACGTTGATCTTTCGCGGCGCGCACGCTTGCACGATCTCGAGATGCCGGTTGTTCTCGACGAAGGCCCAGACAATATCCGGCTTCTCCGTATCGAGCATCCGCTTATAGTCGTCGTAGAACTTGGGCTCCGCCACGCCGAGCTTCGCCGCGTCCTTCTTCACCTCGGCGATGAGATCGGGGTGCGGATCGGAGACGCCCACCAGTCGAGCGGTATCGCCCTTCAACATCTTCCCCAAGTGGCCCCAAACGTGGGCATGTACGAGCCCCACCACGGCGATCTTATACTGCTCCTGTCCTGCCGCCGTGAGGGACGCCGCCAGCACCCCGGCCCAAAGCAACTTGCGCATGTTAAAACACCATTGTCCTATAGTTAATCTGCTTCCGGGCAATTCAAACTGATTTACAACGGCTCTTTCAGCGCCCCCAACGCCCTCCATCTGGCATCGGCCGGAAGCCCCACGTACTTCGCCGGGGAGACCCCCTTCACGGCGACCGCCGTGTTCGACACCAACCGTCCGAATCTGGTCGCGGGAATATCGCCGGGTTTGGTTGCCTACTCACCCATTCGGGCGAGCATCACCGTGGGCGGGCAAACCTATAGCCTAGCCAGCTATAACGACAATCCCATCGCGGGTATCGGCGTCGCGATCTTCGACCCGTCCAACTTTTTCAATCCTGGCCGCTATGCCGTGGGATTTCTTCAGAACCCCGTACAGGACGGCGCCGGGTTCATCAGCGACTTCAGCTCCGCTTCACCGGCATTTTCGACGGCTAGCCAGACCGGGACCGTCTTCATGAATTACAACGGGGTAGGTTTCGGCCCGGGCGGGAATGGCGCGGTAACCCCCATTCCACTCTTCGACAGCGGCAACAGTGCCTGGCTACTGACGCTTAAAAACTACTCCGAAGGTGGGAAATCGGCAACTCTGGGCCAGTGAACAGCGTGCAAATTGTCGCTCTGCCGGAACCCGGAACACTCGGCTTGGGCGGGGCTGGTGCTTCTGGGATTGGTCCGCGGCAAGCGAATGCTAAAATTGTGGCTTGGGGCCCAACCATTCCGACATATCGAAGCCGCGCGTGTGCGCGGTCGCATACCTGAACACCGTTCCCCTGATCTGGGGTATGCTACATGGCCCGCAGCGAGACGAATTCGATCTCGAATTCGCACTGCCGTCGGAGTGCGCCGACCGGCTCGGCGACGGGCGGGCCGATATCGGCTTGCCTCCGGTTGCGGTGCTGCTCGACCAGAACCTGTCCCTGTTCCGCGGAGCCGGCATCGCTTGCCGCGGGCCCGTGCGAACCATCCTGCTGATCTCGAAGGTGCCGTTCGACCGCGTGCGCGTGCTGGCGACCGATCTCGGTTCCCGCACCTCCGTGATTCTGGCGCGCATCCTGCTGGCCAACGGGCACGGCGCTGAGCCGTCGCTCGTCTCCATGCCGCCCGACTTGAAGCCGATGCTCGAAAGCGCCGACGCCGCACTGGTGATCGGCGATGCCGCGCTGCGGCTCGATCCCGAGGCCCTTCGCGCGCACGGTCTGAGGGTCGCCGACCTCGGGGAAGAATGGGTCAAAATGACTGGCCTGCCGATGGTGTTCGCAGTCTGGGCCGGACGGTCCGAGTCCTGGTCGGAACACCGCGAAGTCGTATTCGTGGAATCATTGAAGTACGGGCTGGCGAGAATCGACGACATCGCAAGATCGGAGTGCGGGAACCGCGGGGTGACTTTCGAGGTCACGCGCGACTACTTGAAGGACAATATCGTGTTCGAACTGGGCGAACGGGAATACGAGGGCATGCGGCGGTACCTCGAACTCGCGCGCGAAATCGGACGGCACCAGTTTCTGCCCGCGGCCCTGACAGTTGGAGGTTGAGCGCATGATGACTCGACAAGAAGCAATCGACCTTTGGAACAGCAACGATCTGGTCGGCATGGGAATGGCGGCGGACGCCGTGCGGCGCAGGCTGCACCCGGACAACATCGTCAGCTATATCATCGACCGGAATATTAACTACACGAACTTCTGCACCGAGTACTGCAGCTTTTGCGCGTTCTACCGGCCGATGGGTCACGCCGAAGGATACGTACTGGCGCAGCAAGCGATTTTCGACAAGATTCAAGAGACGCTCGATCTCGGCGGCACCGGCATTCTCATGCAGGGCGGTCTCAACCCGGACCTGAAGATCGAGTGGTACGAGGACCTGCTCAGCTCCATCAAGAAGCGATTCAACATCTGGTGCCATTGTTTCTCCGCCCCGGAGATTGTCTGCATCGCCGAAGTCAGCGGGCTGTCGCTGCGCGACACGATTGCGCGACTGCGCGATGCTGGGCTCGATTCCATTCCGGGTGCCGGGGCCGAGATCCTGGACGACGGCGTGCGCCACCGGATCAGCCGCCTGAAGTGCAATGTGCAGGAGTGGATCGACGTCCACCGCACCGCGCACCAGCTCGGAATGCGCACCACGGCGACGATGATGTTCGGTACCGGAGAAACGTTTGAGCAGCGGATGAACCACTTCGAAATCGTCCGCAAAATTCAGGAAGAGACGGGCGGTTTCACGGCCTTCATCCCGTGGTTTTTCCAACGCGAGAACACCTCGCTGGGACGGTTCGTCAAAGAAGAGGCGACGGCGGTGGAGTACCTGAAGATGCTCGCGATTTCGCGTCTCTATCTCGACAACATCACCAACATTCAATCGTCCTGGGTGACGCCGGGATTGAAGGTGTGCCAGCTCGGGCTGCGCTTCGGAGGCAACGACGTCGGCAGCATCATGATCGAGGAGAACGTCGTCTCCGCGGCGGGAGCGCACCACCGCGCTTCCGAAGAGGAGCTGCGCCGCATCATCCGGGACGCTGGCTTCGTCCCGAAGCAGCGCGACACGCTCTACCGTACGTACTTCCTGAACTAAAAATGGGGACAGACGCCCTTTTCCGCTGCCATAACCGGTTGATTCGGTTTATTCGAACTCCGGCGGAAAAGGCCTTCTGTCCCCAGTTTTTTACGGCGCGACGGTGATGTGGTTTTCCAGCATCTTCTGGACGTCTGTTTTCGGCGCGGCGCCGACCTTCTGTTCGACGATCTTCCCGCCCTTGAACAGAAGCAGCATGGGAATGCCGCGAACCTGGTAGCGCATGGCCGTCCCGGGATTCTCGTCCACGTTCAGCTTGCCGACTTTCACGCGGCCTTCGTAATCCGTGGCCAGCGCGTCAATCGTCGGCGTCATCATCCGGCAAGGACCGCACCACTCGGCCCAGAAGTCCACCAGGACAGGGGTGTCCGAGTTAATCACGTCCTGATCGAACGTTGCATCTGTAAAGGTAAGCGTATTCTGACCCGCCATTCGTTGTGATTGCTCCAGTTATTGAGATGATTATCCCCGAGGGAACGATTCAAGCCGCCGGTACAGATCGCCGTACAGCCTGGCGGATGCAGCCCAGGAATAGTCCCTGGCCATGCCCTTGCGCATAAGTTCCAGCCAGCCATCGCGATCGCCGAAGGCCTCCAGAGCGCCTCGCACCGCGGCGAGAAACTCAGGCCCGGAGTAGCCCTGGAATTTGAATCCGACAGCCTCGTCGATGGTATCATTCAAACCTCCGGTGGCGCGCACGACGGGCGGCGTCCCGTAGCGCAGGCTGTACAATTGGTTGAGCCCGCACGGCTCGTAGCGGCTCGGCATCAGGAAGATGTCGGCACCGGCTTCGATGAGATGCGCGAGCCCATTGTCGTATCCGATCTTGAGCCCGACCCGCTCCGGATACGCGGCCTTCAGATCCTGGAAGAGCTGCTCGAAGTGCGCCTCATCCTGCGATGCCGAGGAGCCGAGCACGGCCAGGGCGACGTCTTCGGACAGGAGTTCCGCGGCGGTGCCGGCGATCAGGTCGAAGCCCTTCTGCGCAGTGAAGCGGGAGACGATTCCCAGCACAGGCCGATCCATGTTTTCGGCCGGCAATCCGAGTTCTTCCAGCAGCCGGCGCTTGCACGCAAGCTTGCCCTCCAGTGAATCGGCGCTGTAATTCGCCGGAAGGAGCCGGTCCACTTCAGGACTCCAGGCGCCGTAATCCACGCCGTTCAGAATGCCATTGAGAACGCCGGCGCGGCTTCGCAGCAGTCCGTCCAGGCCGAAGCCGAACTCGGGCGTCTGGATTTCCTGGGCGTAGGTCGGGCTCACCGTGCCGATCGCGTCGCTAAACACCAGTCCGCCCTTCATGAGATTGACGTCGCCCCAGAACTCGAGAGCGGAGGGGGTCAGCATAGAGCGATCAAACCCAATTTGGGAGAGCGCGCTGGGAGCGAAGACGCCCTGGTATCCCAGGTTGTGAATCGTGAACAGCGTTCGAATGCCCGCGAACGTGGGATCGGAACCGAAGGAGACGCGCATGTAGGGGGCGACGAGCGCGGCCTGCCAATCGTGGCAATGGACGATCTGGGCGCGGAAGATCCGCCGGATGACTTCCAGCGCGGCGCGGGAAAGCACGGCGAAGCGGATGTGGTTGTCGGGATAATCCTTGCCGCCGGAGCTGTAGACGCCGTCGCGGTCGTAGAGCGCGGGGCAGTCGAGGAACAGGTACGAAACGCCTTCGGTTACAAGCTCGTCGACAGAAGCGGCGTAGGGCGTGGATCCAAGCCAGACGGGAAGATCGTGGTAAATGCGGCGACCGCCGTGTAACGCGACCTGGCGGTACTTGGGCAGCAGGACGGCTACCTGGTGGCCTTGCGTCACGAGCGCCGCGGGAAGGCTGCCCAGCACGTCGGCGAGCCCGCCGGTCTTGACGAAGGGGGCCGCTTCCGACGCGACCATGAGGATGCGGGCCATATTCGTATGATAATTGCGCCGGGCTTTATCTTGGCGTGATGAGGCCGCCTAGCTTGTCCTGCTCTCCGCCAGCTTCGCGCGGGTAACGCGTGGAGTAGGCTTCCAGATACTTCAATCCCGATCCCGTGTTGTAGACCACGATGCGCTCGCCGGCCTTCAGGAAGCCGTCTTGCAGAAGGCGGCGCACGGCGGCGATACAGGCGGCGCCCTCGGGCGCGGCGAAGATGCCTTCCTCGGCGGCGAGCTGCGCTCCCGCGTCGAGCATCTCCTCGTCCGTCACGGCGATGGCCGTGCCGCCACTCTTTCGAATGGCATCCAGCATGAGAAAATCGCCGAGCGGTTTCGGCACGCGCAGTCCGCTGGCCGCTGTGGAGGCGTTATGCCAGAACTCGGACCGGGCCGCGCCGCTCTCAAAGGCGCGCACCACCGGGGCGCACCCCGCCGCCTGGACGGCGATCATCTTCGGCCGCTTCGGACCCATCCAGCCGAGTTGCTCCATCTCCTCGAACGCCTTCCACATGCCGATCAGTCCGACGCCGCCTCCAGCCGGATAGAGGATCGTGTCCGGCAGTTCCCAGCGGAGTTGCTCGGCCACCTCGTAGCCCATCGTCTTCTTGCCCTCGATGCGGTACGGTTCCTTGAGCGTGGAAACGTCGAACCATCCTTCCGCGTCCTTGCGCTCGGCAACGATGCGGCCGCAATCGCTGATGAGCCCGTCGACCAGGGTCACGCGCGCCCCGTAGGCTTTGCACTCGATGTAGTTCGATTGCGGAACGTCGCGCGGCATGAAGATGTGGGCTTCGATTCCAGCGGCGGCGGCATAGGCGGCCATCGCGGAAGCGGCGTTGCCGGCGGACGGAATTGCGACCTTCGTGATGCCGAGTTCGACGCACATCGAGATGGCGCAGGAAAGGCCGCGGGCCTTGAAGGAAGCGGTCGGGTTGAGCCCTTCGTCTTTCACCCACAGATCCTGGGCGCCGATGGCGCTTCCAAGCCGGTGCGCGCGGATGAGCGGCGTCATTCCTTCTCCGAGGGAAACGATGGCGCCGGGTTTCGAGACCGGCAGGACCGGGGCATAGCGCCACATCGTCGGCGGACCGGTGGCGATCCACTCACGGTTCCAGCTCTGGCGCGCTTTGCCGAGGTCGTAGCGGACCAGCAGCGGTCCGCCGCATTCGCACAGATTGTGCGGCTGGCCGGCTTCGAATCGCTTTCCGCACAGGCTGCACTCAAGGTGGGTGAGAGTGGTCATGGCTTCATTTCTTCCACAGCGCGATCTGGCCGGCGTGATAGAGATTGTGCTGCACGGCGCCGTGCAGCAGGCCGCAGCACGATTGCGGCTCGGCCGCTGGGGCTCGCCGGTTCAGGCGCTCATCCGGCAAGAGGCGCAGGGCCGCTTCGAGCGCTGGCACGTCGCGATCGAGTTCCGCGAGAGCCTCCACCCATGTGCCGGCTACCGGCGGCCAGCCTTCCTCCGGCGCGATGATGCGCACAGATTCGGCGCTCAAGCGATCGCGCGCGATGCGCAGCCAGGCGGTGATGTGCAACGCGAGCTCCCAGATATTGTGAAGTCCGTCGATCGGCCGCCGCGATGCCTGGGCTTCGGCGACCCCCGCCAGGAGTTCGCTGAGCGAAGCGCCGTGCCACGTCGGTCCCGCGTAGGAACGATGTAGCTGATCGGCAATCCGGACCGCCTCGGTGGTCATAAGTCCACGATAAAGGATACACGCAAACGCCTCCAAAAACGTCATACTATTAGCTGACGTATGCGCCTTTTGATTGCCTGCCTGTGTGCCGTCCCTGCCCTGGCGGGCGAATATGCCATTCTTTCCAACGGTTTCCGGCTCCATGCCGACCGGCACGAGAGTTCGGGAGGAGTCGTGCGCCTTTTCAGCGAAAAGGGTGTAACAGAGTTCCCGGCCTCCGCCGTGACGAGTTTCGAAATGGAGGAGTATGTTCCTCCCGCTCCGATACCGGTGGTGGAGAAAGTAGCAATCGTCGCGAAACGCGTCTTCTCGCCGAGAGAACTGGTGGACCGGGCGGCGAACAAAGCCGGACTTCCGCGGGAACTCGTGCATAGCGTGGCGAAGGCCGAGTCCGCCTACCGGGTGGACGCGGTGTCGCGCAAGGGCGCGCTCGGGCTGATGCAACTTATGCCGGGCACAGCCGCTGAACTCAAAGCGGACCCGCGCGATCCCGAGCAGAATGCCGACGCCGGCGCCAAGTACCTGGCCGATTTGCTGGTGAAGTACGGCGGCGATGTCGCCAAGGCGGTCGCCGCGTATAACGCCGGCCCGGGCGCGGTGGACAAGTACAGAGGCGTGCCGCCGTACCGCGAGACCCGCTTGTACGTGAACCGCGTCATCCGGAACTATAAGGATCTCGGCGGGCAGTGAGTATCCTGCCGACGGCAAGGATAAGAACGATCGCCGCGATTTCTACCCCGTAGGCAACGTATTGCGGCGGATGAAGTCGCGCCACGACGAACGGATCCGTGATCATCATCTCACCCCCCACCTTGCCGAGAATCGCCGCGCCCAGATAGACCGTGACCGGATAACGATCCATCAAAATCGCGATCAGATTGCTGGAGAAGACGACGAACGGGATACTCAGGCCCAAACCAAAAATGATGAGAGGAACGCTGCCGTGCGAAGCGCCGGCGATGGCCAGCACGTTGTCCGTGGACATCGTGATGTCGGCCACTACGATGAACCAGATGGCCTGAAGGAAGTGACGTGGAGCGGCGGCTTCAGGCGGGGGCGAACTGGCATCGGCGATCACCTTCACCGCAATCCAGACCACCAGCGCTCCGCCCACCAGCTTGATGAATTCGACGCCGAGAAGCCGCGCCGCGAGGATGGTAATGCCGACCCTCAGGATCACGGCGGCGGCGGCGCCGAAAATGGTGCCGATCCTCCGCTCGCGCTGGGACAGCGGACGAACGGCCATCGCGATGACCAGCGCGTTATCGCCCGCCAGCAGCAGATCGATCAGGATGATCGACAGGCCGTCCAGCACGAACCTGGGGATGTGCGGCATCTGGATCCTAGCTCAACGTGAAGGTATCGCCGCGCGAAGGAATCGTAACCTCGATTTGGTAGGATTCCGCGATGACTTTCGCGAGCGCCTGCTGCTGCTTCGGTTCGCCGTGCACCAGGAAGACGCGTTTCAACCCGGAGTTCGCCATGGGCTTCATCCAGGCGATCAGTTCACGCTGGTCGGCGTGTCCGCTGAGCTCGTTTATTTTCGCGACCTCGGCGCGCAAGCGATACGGCTCGCCGAAGATGTTCACTTCCTGCTGCTTCTCGACAATTTTCCGGCCGAGCGTATTCTCCGCCTGGAATCCGGTGATGAGCACCGTGTTCCGCGAGTCTCCGATGTTGTTGCGCAGGTGGTGCAGAATGCGGCCGCCTTCGCACATTCCGGATGCGGAGATAATCATGCACGGTCCACGCAGGTCGTTGAGCGCCTTCGATTCGTTAACTTCGCGAATGTAGCGAAGCCGCTTGAAACCGAACGGGTCCTCGCCGTGGTCGAGAAAAGCCTGTGTCTCTTTGTCGAACAATTCCTTGTGCTTCCGGAACACGTCGGTGACGTTCACCGCGAGCGGGCTGTCCACGAACACCGGGATGCTGGGGATGCGGCCTTCGTTGGCGAGCTCGTGCAGAAGCAGGACGATCTGCTGCGTGCGGCCGACGGCGAAGGACGGGACGATGATCTTGCCGCCGCGCGCCGCGGTTCGCGTCAAGATATCGGCGAATTTCTGCTTGACGCTGCCCAGGTCCTGATGCAGGCGGTCGCCGTAGGTCGATTCCATGACCAGGTAATCGACCGGCGGGAGGGGCTCGGGGTCGCGAATGATCGGCAGCCCGGGACGGCCGACATCGCCCGAAAATCCGAGGCGGATTGGCTTCGTTCCGTCTTTCGCCTCCAGCACCATCGACGTCGACCCTAGCATGTGCCCCGCATCCACGCTGCTGTAGGACAGGCCCGGCCCGATCTGGGTCGGCGTATGCATCGGCGTTGGGCGGAACAGGCGGCACGCCTTCTCCGCGTCCTCGGCGGTGTACAGCGGCTCCACCTCTTCCGGCTCGACGGATTCATCTAACAGACGGCGCCGGTTGTACCGCTTGTTGAGATACTGCGCGTCCATTTCCTGCAGATGGGCCGAATCGGCCAGCATGGGGACGCATAGGTCGGCGGTGGCGGCGGTCGAGTAAATAGGCCCCTGGTATCCGTTCTTGACCAGAGTGGGAAGATTTCCGCTGTGATCGATGTGCGCGTGCGACAGCAGGACGGCGGCAATCGACGAAGCGGGGAACGGGAAATGACTGTTGCGTTCCTTGGCCTCCTTGCGCCGGCCCTGGTACTGGCCGCAATCGAGCAGGTAGCGGTGTCCGTCGACCGCGACCTCGTGCATGGAGCCGGTTACCGTTTGGGCCGCGCCCCAGAATGTAATTTTCATGTAGACGTTGATATTGTATCTAGGATGACCCGCCGCACTGTTTTGCTCATTCCCTTCCTCTGTTCCGCATTGCTTGCGCAGAAGAAGCCCGTCACGTTGGACGCCGTTTTTTCTTCGGGACGCGAAGGCCGCGCCGACATGGGGCAGATCCTCTGGACGCCCGATGGCAAGTCTTTCTTGTACACCCAGGCGGGAAAAGCGCACCTGTATGACGTCGCGTCGAAGAAGTCGCGCGAGTTGTTCTCGATCGGCGCGTTCTCGAACTTCGCGGCCAAGACACCACCAGCCACGCGCTTCTCCTGGGAAAACCGCGGAGTGCGCGATCAGAACATGCAATGGACGCCGGACGGCAAAGCGGTTCTGGTTTCATCCAAAGGCGATCTGTTCCTGTGGCGGGTCGACTCCGGCGGTTTCGAGCAACTGACCGCGACCGCCGTGGCGGAGCGCGATCCGAAACTGTCGCCCGACGGCACGCGCGTCGCGTTTCGCCGCGAGCACGACCTGTACGTGCTCAATCTCAAAACCAGGAAGGAGATCCGCCTCACTTCCAACGGCTCCGAGACGTGGTTCAACGGCGAACTCGACTGGGTGTACCCGGAGGAACTGGCTCTCGATACAGCCTACTGGTGGTCGCCGGATTCGACGCGTATCGCGTACCTGCAATTCGACGTGAGCCACGAGCCCCGCTATCCGCACGCGGATCTGCTCGGCAAAAAGGCGGTGTACGAGCCGGAGAGGTATCCGCAGGCGGGCGATCCGAACGCCGATGTGCGGCTGGGCGTCATTCCCGCGACGGGCGGATTGACCAAGTGGATGGACGCGGGCCACACGGAGGATCAGTACCTGATCGCGCGCGTTTACTGGGCGCGGGACAGCAAGCGCCTGATCGTGCAGCGGCCGAACCGCGTGCAGAACCGGCTCGACGTACTGTCCCTTGACGCCGGGACGGGCGAGGCGTCGGTGCTGCTGCGCGAAACAGATCCGCATTGGATCAACCTCGACGACGATTTCCGGCTGTTGAAGGATGGCGAGCGATTCCTCTGGTCGAGCGAGCGGGATGGCAACCGTCACCTTTGGATGTACCCGTTGCGCGGCGGCGAGCCGGTGCGTCTGACCAGCGGAGATTGGGAGGTGAAGGGCGTCGTCGGCCTGGATGAAGCCAAAGGCCTCGTGTATTACATGTCGGGCGAGCCGAGCCCGATCGAATCTCAACTGTATAGCGTCCGGATGGATGGAACCGGCAAGCAACGAATCACGACGCAGCCGGGCTCGCACACGGTCTCGATGTCTCCCGGGGGCGACGTGTACGTGGATCACCACTCGAGTCTCGAATCGCCGCCCAGGCGCACGTTGAACAGCAGCGACGGAAAAGAGATCGCCGTTCTCGTGGAAGCGGACAAGAAGCCGCTCGACGAGTATGACATTCTGCCTTCCGAGATCTTCAAGGTGAAGGCCGCCGACGGGAAGACGGACATGTACGCACGCCTGATCCGTCCGGCCGGCTTTGATGCGAAGAAGAAGTATCCGGTGATCGTTGATGTCTATGGGGGGCCGGGTGTGCAGGCCCTTCACAATGCCTGGGTGGGTCTAAGTACGGACCAGGTGTACGCACACAAGGGTTTCGTGATCTGGCAGGTGGACAATCGGGGATCGAAAGGCCGCGGCCACGCGTATGAAACGCCGATCTATCACAAGATGGGCGTGACGGAACTCGCAGATCAGAAGGCGGCGCTGCAGCAATTAATCGCGATGGGCTTCGTGGATCCGGCGCGGGTGGGAGTGAACGGGTGGAGCTATGGCGGCTTCATGACGCTGAACTGCATGCTAAACGCGGCGGATGTGTTCCATGCGGGTATCGCAGGCGCTCCGGTGACGAATTTCGCGAACTACGACAGCATTTACACGGAACGATACATGGGCCTGCCGGCCGACGACGCGGACGGGTATGCTTTGACGGACTTAACGAAATCGGCCAGCCGCCTCAAGGGCAAGCTGATGCTGGTGCACAACATCGACGACGACAACGTCCTGTTCCAGAACACCATGCAGATGATGAACGCCCTGCAGAGCGCGGGCAAGCAATTCGAGTTCATGTTGTATCCGCAGAAGAGCCACGGAGTCGGCGGTCCGGCGCGCCGGCAAATGACGGAGGCGATGGTGGCGTTCTTCGAGCGGGAGCTGAAGTAGCTCACGCGCCGATGGCCTTCAGTTGCCGGTAGAACGGATCGGCAATCAGACCGGCTGGACTGTGAGGGACGTCCCACGTCACGGCCATTCTCTTTGCAACAAGCCGCCGCGTGAGGGCGGCGGCTTCCGCGTCGGCGAATCGCGGAGCGCCCGCGCTCCAGGCCGTCCCGAGGAAGCTTAACATGTGCAGCTGGACGCCGTCGGTCCAGAATTCGTCGGCCTGCACAGCGCGCGGGTCGTCGATCTCGCCCGCCGTATAATCGTCCTCTTCACAATCGGAGTGGATAGGCATGACCACGCCCCGGTTGAAAGCCAGGACGGCGGCCGGGTTTCCTTTGCGCGCCGCCGCCGCAAAGCTCCGATAGTTCAGGCGAATGCCCCTTTTCGAAAGCGCCTGGTGCAGGTCCGCAATCAAGTCGCGGTTCGCGCACTTGCTCGGCTGGATTCCCGTCAGGCGGTCGTATACGCTGTTCGGCGTTAGGTAGTGTCCCGAGTTCTGGCCGAGCGTGATGGTAAACCAGCCGGCGCGCACAGAGTGTAGTTGAATCGCGAGCGCCTCGACGTCAAACCCGTCGATCCTGCGGTTCCACTGGTCCGCCGGAAGGTCTGTACACTCCGCGAGAAAGTGCATGAAAACGCCCCAACGGGCATCCCTCATCCAGTCCGCGCGCGCGCTCGGCCGCATGCAACCGCAAAGCCGCGGCGGCTAAGGGAACCTGAAGAAAGGCCCGACGCCGCATGTATGGAGGAACCGGTTAATGCCGGCCGCCGCCGGAACTGGCCCCGCGCCCGCCTGCATCGCCGCCGCCGCGAGCGCTGACTGCGCCCGAGGACGTTGAGGAGTTTCCACTGGAAGTCCCCGTGTAGGTAGTCCCGCGCGATCCAACGTTGTACCCCAGATTCGAATCGTAGTGCTTCGAGCCGGTGTATTTGCCGCCGCCGGACGTCCGCCCGGTTCCACCGCCGCCGAAGGACGGATAGTAGGCGTACATCACCTGACCCGGGCTCCAGTAACCGAACCCAAACGGGCTGAAGAACGCTCCGCTCATCGGCACGTAGGTGTACATGCCGTACCAGGGATTGAAATACATCCCTCCCGATAACCATGACATGCCGCTGTCGCGAATCGACCGGGCGGAGGCGACGCTCGCCATCGAAAGATAGCTATCGCGATTGGAGGCCCAGCGGTAAAGCTCGTCGCCGGCCTTCGCCTCGAAGTGCCGCGCCACCAGGACCTGCGAATCGAGGGAGACCATGTGGCCCTTCCGCAGCGTCAAGCTCTCGCGGCCGTCGCCCAAAACAGCCTCACCCTCGTAGACCCGGAACACGGCAGGATCGGAATCGAAGCGATACAGCCCGTTCCTACGGAATGAAACGGTGCGGCCGTTAAAGGTCGCGCTCATCTGGCTTTCCTTCGGGAGTTCGGCGACTTCGATTAGCACCGCACCTCCCAACACCTCGAGCCGCGTGTCCGTGAGGCTGCTGGAAACCATGCGGAAGGAACTGTCCTCGCCCAAGCGCAGGAATGAGGCGTGCGACAGTAGAACCTCCGCGCGTCCGGCCTCCGTTTTCAGGACCTGGTTGTCGTGCACCTGCGGGAACTGGGTGTACTTGATCTCGAGGGGGTTTCCCTCCAGGAGAACACGGCCCTCAATGTACTGCACAAGGCCCGCCTTGGCCGAAATCACATTCTGGCCGTACGCCGCCGCCGCTAATCCGAGACCCATCACCACCACTAGGTTCTT
Source organism: Acidobacteriota bacterium (assembly GCA_025353165.1). Lineage (GTDB taxonomy): Bacteria > Acidobacteriota > Terriglobia > Bryobacterales > Bryobacteraceae > TMP-7. The sequence goes on from JANXRE010000177.1 coordinate 32,741, forward strand.
CATAGTCATGGCCCCCCCTTGGGCTAATAATCCTATGTGTGGTGACGTATGTCAAGCGTTACAGGTTGCTACACTAATAAGCGGGGGACGTTCTATGCGAAGGGCGATTGTGCTGCTGACCGCTTTGGCCGTTCTGGCCGCGGCTTCCGGTAAGCAGAAACCGAGGCCCCCGGCCAGCAGCGGGGTCGAAAACGACCACGTTGAACTGCAGGCCACCATCCTGCTGGACAAGGACGATATTCGCAACGCGGTCGGCGCCGAACTGCCGCCGGGGATCGCGGTGGTACAAATCAAAGCCATTCCGAAGGGCGACGACCCGCTCTCCATCGGGCGGGACGATTTCACGTTGGTGTCCCATAGCGACGGGCAGAGGTCTGGACCGTACTCTCCAGGTCAGATCGCCGGGAAAGACGTCATGGTAATCACCCAACGGACGGTGGATGGCGGGGGAACCTACCGGCAGAACAACGGACCCACCTGGGGCGGAATGCCCGGAACCATGGGGCGTCCGCGGCAGATGCCCGGCAACGGCGGACTCGGGTCCGCGCCTTCCCAGAACACCGAAGCGGAAGCCAAGATCAAGACCGGCGACGCCAGCAAGGGGAAAACCGATCCGCTGTTGGCCACGCTCGAAGCTAAAACCTTGCCCGACAGCGCGGAGGTCAAGGAGCCCGTCGCCGGACTTCTATTCTTCCCTTTAGAAGGGAAGCAGAAGACGAAAGATCTGGAGTTGATCTACAAGGGTCCGGCGGGCCGTCTGTATATCCCGTTTAAGCACTGATCGCCTAATTACAACCCTAGCGGGATGAGCCGGCACGGCTGCTCTTTTCGGCAAGTTAGGGGCGGACGAGCCCATGCGCGTCCGTCCCCAGGCTTAATTTAGGACGCTGCCACCATCGTCAAGGTGTCGATCTTGATCGTGTCGCCATCCAGGTCGCCGGTGATCGTAACTTTGTGGCCATAGTGGCCCTTGACCTTCTCCTGCGATGCCGCATCCAGTTTCAGAACCTTGTCCCCGGAAACGAACACCGCCTCGGCGCCACCCTTGATGCAGCTCTCGACGCACTTGGTTGAGGCCGCGGACGCAGTGTTATGCTTGGCGCCACAGTGCGAGTCGGAAATCACGCCGGTCCATTCGCCGGCGAACATTCCAGCCGCGCACAACAGAAAAGCAAATCCCAGTTTCTTCATGTCAATTCCTCCTTTGGAATTACTTGATCCTAAGGATAGCAGGGATACGCGGGCGCCGGGAACAGGGTGCCGCGACCGGCGCAGCCGGGCAGTCAATCGGCGATGATGAAAGGCTGGGCAAGTACCCGTGGCAGAATGCGGCCATGAACAGTGAACAGGTCAAAGAGAAACTGCTTCCATTCACACCCGAGTTGAATGGGTCGCGGAATTCGACCGCTCCCGAAGAATATCATTACTGACGAGGATCCACCTCGAAAATTGGCTGACGGATATCCTTGGCGTCAAGGCAGACCTCGCGGACAGAATCATGCTGCGGCCCGAGGTGCTGGAGCGAATGCAACGCGAGTCAATTCTTGCCTTTTAGTACTCCGGCTCGGTCAAGAAACATCAGTGCCAATTGGTAGGATTTGCGTGGCGCACGCACTCGTGCGTGCGCCACGTCGGACTGGCACGATTATTTCATGACAGGCCGTCGCGCCATCCGAACAGGTTGCCCCGCCCCAGCAGCCAATTCGGATCGAGCCGGCGCTTGACGGCTTTCATCGCTTCGATCTGCGCGGGCGTGTACTGGAGTTCGAGAAAGTGGGCCTTGCGTTTACCGAGGCCGTGTTCGGCGCCGACCACGCCGCCCAGCCGCACCGCTTCGCGCGCGAAGACCGGCATCAGGTCGCGCGCCCGCTCCCATTCGGCGTTATCGCGAGGCAGCAGGTTGACGTGGACGTGCGCGTCGCCGATGTGTCCCCAAATCGTGTATTGGCCGGGAAACTCGCGCTCCAGCAGGTCGCGATAGAACGCCATCATCTCGCGATTGTTCTCGAAGGGAACGGCGAAGTCCGAGCTGAGTTTTACCAGGCCTCGCTGGCGCATGGTCGCATTCACGCGCTCCGGCAACTCGTGCCGGAACTGGCGGAAGCGCTCGCGGTCGCGCTCGCTGGTGGCGATCCAGGATGTCTCCAGGAGCGCGCCGGCCTGATCGAGCCGTTCCAGCCATTCGTCCACCTCGGCGCCGGTCGCGATCTCCTGCTCGATCAGCAGAGCGGCAGCCGCGTCGATTTCCATGACGCGCAGCGAATTCGCGTCCAGGTACTCCAGCATGTTCAGCCGTTCGACGCCGCGCCACGCCTCGACGGCATCGAGGGCGAGCGCGTCGCGATCGAAGAAGATGACGCCGGCAAAGTAATCCTTGGGCGCGGGCAGCAGCTTGAGTTCGGCGCGGGTCAGTACGCCGAGCGTTCCCTCGCTCCCAACAAACAGGTCCATCCAATCCATGCCGGGCGAAAGCCGGTAGCCCGCCGAGTGCTTGGTGGTGCGGGGAAGCGATATGGACGGGACATCGAAATCGATACGGTCGCCGCGTTGGACGTCCAGAACGCGGCCATCCATCAAAGCCACGCGTAGCCCGAGCACGTTCGCGCGCGTATCGCCGTAGCGGAAACTCCGCGATCCGCTGGAATTGTTCGCGATGTTGCCGCCGATCGACGACGTGTTTTCCGTGGGGTCCGGCCCGTAAATCTGGTCCGCGCGAGCCACCGCGGACTGCACGTCGCGCAGCAAGGTTCCCGGTCCCGTGACGGCGCGGCCGGCCTCGATGGAGAGCGAGTTCATCCCGCGCAGATCCAGAACCCAGCCGCCGTCGGGAACGCTGCCGCCCGTCAGACCGGTCCACGCACCGCCGATGGTCACGGGCGTGCCCGCGGCATTCGCCTGGCGCAGGAACTCGACCACCTCCGCTTCGTCGCGAGGATTCAATACGCGGTCGGCTTGTCCGCTGAAGCCCGACGCGTCCTCGATCCGGACCATCCCGTCAGACCTCGAGGATGACCGGCACGATCAGCGGACGCCGGGCCGTCTGCTTGATGAGGAACCGTTTCAGATCGGCGCGAATCTTTTCCTGCATCACGCCCCAGTCGGTGCGCTCTTCATCGCTGGACGAGTCCACGGTCCGCTGCACAACCTGGCGGGCATTCTGCAGCAGGTCGGCGTTGTCGTCGAAGGAAACAAACCCGCGGCTGACGATCTCCGGCAGATTTTCGCTCTTCTTGGTGTGCTTGCTGATGGTCACGATGGGGAGGACGAAGCCGTCTTCGGAGAGGTGGCGGCGGTCGCGGATGACCATGTCCTCGACGATGTCGTCCAGGCTGCCCGAGTCGATGCAGACGCGCCCGACGGGAACGCGATCGCCCCGGCGCGCGCCGCGGGAATCGATCTCGATCGAATCCCCGTTGTCCAGGATGAACGTCTCTTCCAATCCGAAGTCGCGCAGGTGCGAGGCCATCGACGCGTGTTTCGACAACTGCCGGTATTCGCCGTGGATCGGAACGAAGTACCTCGGCCGGACCAGGTTGAGAACCAGCTTCAATTCCTCCGCGCTCCCGTGTCCGGACACGTGGATGGGCGGATTCATCGAGCCGTACACCATGTCCGCGCCGCGGCGGGAGACGTGGTTGATCATGCGATAGATCGCCTTCTCATTGCCGGGTATGATGCGCGCGCTCAGGACCACCAGATCGCCGCGTTCAATCGACAGGTTCTTGTGATTGTCCACCGCCGCGCGCGACATGGTGGACATCGGCTCGCCTTGCGTTCCGCTGGCCACCACCACGACCTTGTCCGGCGGCGCCAACATGATGTCCTGCGGCCGGAGCAGAATGCCGTCGGGGATGTGCAGAAAACCGAGGTCGTGCGCGATCTCGGTAGTGCTGGTCATGCTGCGGCCCAGGAAGGCGACCTTGCGGCTGTACTCCTGCGCCAAGTCGATGATCTGCTGCAGACGATGAATGGAAGAACTGAAGCACGAGATGATCAGCCGCCGCTCGGCCTTGACGAACATCTCCTCCAGACGGGGCCGCACGGCCCGTTCGCTCTCGGTGTAGCCGGGCCGGTCCACGTTGGTGGAGTCCGACAGCAGCAGCAGCACGCCGCGCTTGCCGTAGTCGGCCAGCGTGTGGAGATCGAACAGGGCGTTATCGGTGGGGGTGGGATCCACCTTGAAATCGCCGGTGTGGATGATCACGCCGAGGGGCGTGGTGATGGCCAGCGCGACGGAATCCACGATGGAATGCGTCACGTGAATGAATTCGATGGAAAACGGCCCGATGACGATTTTCCCGCCGCGCTTGACCCGGTTCAGTTTCGCGTCGCGCAGGAGCTCGTGCTCTTCCAGGCGGCGCTCGACCAGGGCCAATGTGAACGGCGTCCCGTACACCGGGATATTCAGGGTGGATAACAGGAACGGAACGGCGCCGATGTGGTCTTCGTGGCCATGCGTGAGAATCAAGGCGCGTACGTGCTCGCGGTTTTGCTCGAGGTACGCGAAATCGGGCGTGACGATATCGATGCCGAGCAGCTCCGCATCGGGGAACGTCATGCCCGCGTCGATGACGATAATGTCGTCGCCATAGCGCAGCGCCATGGAATTCATCCCAAACTCGCCAAGTCCTCCGAGCGGGATGACCTGCAACTTGCTGTCTGTCATTTAATACTTCAAGGGTAGCATCCGCTCCCTCACGGTCGCGGCTCGGCAAGGATTAGGTAGCGCGCGGGTGGCGCACTTAAGCGTTCGAGACGCCGTGGACTCTGGCCTGTCCGGCGATCGCGTGATCGTGCTCCTGTCTCCCGAGGCGGCGCCGCGGGTGGAGGAGGGATGGGAGGAGTCTTGCTTCACGAAAGCGTGTTTTACCTCCTGGCGCGACCCTGCCGGTTTCCGGCGCTGATCCGTCGTAATCCAAACCGTGGGGAACGGCATTCGGCTGCCTGGCTCGGACGAGGAACTCTGCCGCGCGATCGCAGACAAGCCGGGCCGGATAGAATGCGAAGCCGGCAGGGCTCTCCGCTTTGCGCAAGAGCACGCGGCCGATTTTGAACTGGTGATCCGGATCGATGGCCGCGCCCGGACACTGCCCTCGGTCGGCGCCGAGATTGGGCGCCGCGTGGGTCAGGCGCGCCGGATCCTAATCGCAACTCGAGGGAGCGGCTCGGACGCTCGCGGCCGGCATCGCGCCACCACTCTTCGCGTCGATCTTGACGAGGCCGCGTTCGATCGCGCTCTCCAGTCTTCCGAGGATCCGGATTTCATCTGGCCGGCCGTTTCCTGGCTGGAGCGGAACGAGCGCTGGATGGAAGCCATCGCCGCGCTCAACGGAATTCTGCAATCGCGGCCGCAACTTACACATTTGGCGCGAGAACGTTTCTGGATACAGGAACGGCTCAGGATACCGGCCGATCCGAACGTACCAGTCAGCCCCGCGGTCCTCCAGCCCCACCTCCCGTTCGATCAGCGGTAGCCGGCGGCTTGCAGTTCGAACAGCTCGGCGTACTGGCCGCCGTGGCGGACCAATTCGTCGTGGCTTCCCTGCTCGACGATCCGGCCCTGATCCAGCACCAGGATCCGGTCCGCCATGCGCACTGTGGAAAACCTGTGGGAAATCAAAACGGCCATTTTCCCCTGCGTCAATTCCGCGAATCGCTGGAAGACCTCGTATTCGGCGCGGGCGTCCAAACTGGCTGTGGGTTCGTCCAGAATAATCAGTTGGGCGTCGCGCATGTAGGCGCGACCGAGGGCGATCTTCTGCCACTGTCCCGCCGACAATTCGACGCCCCCGTCGAAACGCCGGCCCAGCATCTGGTCGAACCCTTTCGGTAGCACGCGAATTACCTGGTCCGCCAGACTCTTGCGCGCGGATTCGTCGAGCAGGCTCTGGTCCCCTACCCGGTCGATCCGCCCAACACCAATGTTTTCTTTCGCAAGCATGTCGAATCGCATGTAGTCTTGGAAGATGACGCCGATCTCCTTTCGCAGGTCGTCCAGGTCGTACTCCCGCAGGTCGATCCCATCCAGAAGGATAGAGCCGGCGATGGGATCGTACAGGCGTGCGAGCAGCTTGACGATGGTCGTCTTGCCCGCGCCGTTCTCCCCGATGAGGGCAATCTTTTCGCCCGCGTCCAGGCGCAGATTGACGTCCTGCAAGACCAGCCGGTCCGTCCCGGCGTAAGCGAACGACACGTTGCGGAACTCGTAGCCGGAGCGGACCGGGCGCGGCGCCGGTATTGCGCCGGGCTGGGACAACACTTGCGGTTTGACTTCAAAAAAATCGAATAAGTCCTTGATATAAAGGGCTTGTTCCGCTATCGCGTTCACGTTCGAGAACAAGCTCTCCATCAATTGCCGCGATCTGGCGAAGGCGCCAGCAAGAAACGTCAGGTCACCGAGGGTCAGCTGCCCGGCGATGGTTCGCGCGATGATCACGATGTACGCGACGTAGTACCCGCCGACCGGCAACAGATTCAATGCGAAGCCGCTGACGGCCCGACGGATCGCGAGGGCCCGGTTCTCCGCGTAAAAGCGCTCGAAGAGATTTCGGGCACGGTCCACCAGGTATCCCTGGAGCCCGAAGATCTTGACCTCCTTCGCGCTCTGGTTCGACGCTCCGAGAAATCGCAGGTAATCCAGCTCGCGGCGCTCGGGAGTCCAGCGGTACAGGATGGAATACGCGAGCATCGCGAACCTGGTCTCGCCCAGGAAGGATGGAACAATCGCGGCCACCAGGAGCAGGAAGAACCAGGGCGAGAACCAGATGACCGCTCCGCTCAATGAGATGAGAGTGATCAACTGCTGGGCCATGCCCGCAAGCTGGGCCAGCATCCCGAGCCGCGAGCTGGTCTGGCGCCTGGCCCGCTCCATCTTGTCATAGAAGACCGGGTCCTCAAAGGTGGCCAGATCCAGCCGGCCGGCGTGCTCCATGAGGCGGACGCTGACGTGGTTCGTGAAGCGGTCGCCGAGCAGGCTGTCGCACAGGTTGATCCCGCGCCCGATCAGGTCTCCAACCACGACCAGGGCGATCTCCGTGGCCAGGTAAGTCCAGACCGACCGGCCGGGACCGGGATGGACGATCTGGTCGATGATCAGCTTGCCAACCCAAAGTTGAGCGACTGGAATCGCTGACGCTATAAGCCGAAGTAATATGATGGAAGCGGACAGAGCCGGGCTGGTATCCCAGACCATCCTGAGCAGTGGTGGTATGTTCTTTAGCGCACGGAAGCGCTCGCGCCAGGTCTGCGGTGGCTCAGACTTTGCCCGGGGGTGCATGTTCCGAGTGTAACTTCATGCCGGCAAAGCAGAAAGCTCACCTTTCGGTGAGCTTTTGCACACTACCCTGCTTGGCAGGGCGATGTTATTGGGAGAATCAGTTTCGACGGTAACGCAACCGCCAAAATCTGTTTGTGATTGAAGTTTAGGGCCTGGGGGAGGGCAAGTCAACAGAAAAAATCCCCTGTGGAAGAACACCCGTAACGCACTACACAGGAACGGGTTGGCGCGTTGCGCAATTTTCCTCAGGGTGTGGAAAACTGCTTTTCACAGGCCGCCGGAGGCACCGCTTTTCGGTCTAAGCCAGAGAAAACGGGAATGTTAGTCCAAGCGGAGCCGGATCATCGTATCCTCCGGCTCGCCAATCCCCAAACGGTAGCGCAGGACACGAAAACCCCCAAACAATATTCCGGAGATCAGGCAAAACACGAGAATCGCACCGGTCAGGAAGAGCATGTTCAGCAGCGCACGGGCCCAGCCAATGGCTTGGTTTCGCTCCGGCACCTGGTTGAGGGTGACGGTCGCCTGCCAGTTCATCCTGGACAGCAACCGCTCGGCGTCATCGGCGTTCGGAGCGTTTACGACCGCAGCTACTAAAGGGCCTGTTCTCTTTACGATAACTCCAGGAAGCTTACGAAATGCTTCAGCCTGATCCCGGGCCATGTTCGGAACCGGGTAGGAGAACAAAACGAAGCCAAATTCGCTGTTCTTGCCTTTGTAGCGGGCGTACTCCCCCTCGGCGCTGAGATGGAAGGCCGCCACCGACGGAGGGATTCCCTTGCCGAACCGTTCGAGTCCCACGGGGCCGAGCACGTAACGCTCCGAGTTGGGGATGAGGCCGTCTTCGGGGAGGAATCCGGGCAACGCCGGAATCGGCGACTCCTCCCAGCGGGGCGCATGCGCCAGGAAGAAATTCACTTCTTCCGCCTTGGGCTTCTTCCCGGCAAATTGAAGAACGTAATTTCCGCGCGCGATGGTATCCTCGGCCGGAGTACATGCCGCAACTTTACCCATGTCGCAGTTCTTCGCATCCGCGGGCCGAAGGTACTGAAACCCGGAGAAGGCGCCGGTAGTGTCCCGGAAACGCCAGGCCGTCACAATCATCCTGCCGTACTCGGCCTTCTCGGACTGATCGAACCCGTACTCCTCGAACAGGGCCGGATCGGGCGCGGCGATGGCGTGCGAGTTGGCCTTGGCCATCTTATTGTAGTAGTCCGGCAGAAGGCCAGCAGTCACGGGAAGGATCGCGGCCGCGAGAATCAGGCCCCGCAGCATTTCTTGTACTTCTTTCCGCTGCCGCACGGGCAAGGGTCGTTTCGTCCGGCCTTCTGTTTGGAGAGGATAGGCTTGGGCGCGGCGGTGGCCTCGCCGCCGACAAACTGCAGCTCAGCCATTTCCCGTTCCTTCTTCCGCTGGATGTTTGCGGTGAAGTCCAGGACTTCCTTTTGGGCCTCGCGGTTCACCTGCGGGGACGCCACTGCGACAGGCTCGCCGCCTTCCTCGTCCTCATCGAAGCCCATCTCCGGATAAGGCAGCGGCACCTCTCCACCCGGATCGATGCCCTGGAGGAAGAAGAGGTAGCGAACCGTCTCATCCTCGATGCGGTCCATCATGTCCTGGAAGATCTGGAACGACTCCTTCTTGTACTCGATCAGCGGATCCTTCTGCCCGTAGCCGCGCAGACTGATGCCTTCCTTCAAGTGATCCATGGACAGCAGGTGGTCTCTCCACTGGTTGTCGATGACGCTCAGCATGATGGTGCGCTCGGCGTCGCGCATGAGGTCGTAGCCGACCATCTTTTCCTTTTCGGAGTAGCGCTTGACTAGCTGCTCATGGATGAATTCCTCGATCTCTACGCGACTCATGTTGCCAAGGTCGGACGGATTGATCTTGATTCCGAATTCGGTCAGAACGTCGGACTGCAGTCCTAGGAGGTCCCAGGCGCTGGGGTGCCCTTTCGCGGGGCAGCGAATCTCGAGGTACGATTCCAGAATTCCCCGGATGATCTCGAGAAAGCGCTCTCGCATGTCCTGCCCTTCCAGGAGCGCGTTGCGCAAGCCGTAGATGGCCTTGCGCTGCTTGTCCATGACGTCGTCGTATTCCAGCAGGTGCTTTCGAGCGGCGAAGTTCTGCGCCTCGACGGCCTTCTGCGCGGCCGCGATGCGCTTGGTGATCA
>JANXRE010000200.1 GCA_025353165.1 Acidobacteriota bacterium
GCATCTCGGCGACGCGCGTCAGCCGGTCGACGGGGTCGAAGATTTCCAGCAGCTCCTGCTTTTCCTCAATGGTGAGCTGCAGGTTGGCGCCCACGGTGTCGGCCAGCTTGCCGGGGTCGTCCACGCGGACGGCCGCGATCATGGTTTCGTAGTTTAGATTCTGGCTCAGCTTGACGTACTGCTCAAACAGCGTGGTGACCCGCGCGGTGAGCGATTCGAGCTGCGACCCGGCCTCGACCTTGTAGTGGAACGTCCGCACTACCGCGCGGAAGAAGCCTTCCTCTTCGCCGACCGAGACGATTTTTCCCCGCTCCACCCCTTCGACCAGCACCTTAATGTTACCGTCCGGCAGGCGAAGGCTTTGCACGATATTGGCCACCGTGCCGACCTGGTAGATCTCATCGGGACGAGGTTCGTCCACCGACGCGTCGTGCTGGGTGGCCAGGAATATCTTCTTGTCGGCGCCGAGGGCCTCCTCAAGCGCTCTCACGCTCGATTCGCGCCCAACGACAAACGGCGTCATCATGTACGGGAAAATAACAACGTCCCGTATGGGCATCATCGGCAAGCGCCGCGTATCGGGTTTTTCCTTGGAAGCGATCATGGATTGGATATTAAATGGGATTTGGCCGCAACCTCTTCATTCGAAGAAGCGCGGTGCGGTGACTACAACAAGCCGAACCGGCTTCAGCCAGCCTTCTCGAGCAACTGCAGACTAATCTTCTGCGTCAGTACCATCTCTTTCGTGACCAGGAATTCACGAACCTTCTTCACGGAAGGCAGATAGTACATCAGGTCTAGCATGAGTTCTTCGAGAATCATGCGCAACCCGCGAGCGCCGACTTTGCGATCCATCGCCAGCGCGGCAATGGCCTCCAGGGCGTCATCGCTAAACTTCAGTCTAACATTCTCAAACTCGAACAACTTCTGGTACTGACGTATGATCGCGTTCTTAGGCTTCGTAAGAATTTGTACTAGGGCGTCCCGGCTCAGGTCTTCGAGAACCCCCACCACCGGCAGGCGGCCGATGAATTCGGGTATGAAACCGAACCGCATCAGGTCCATCGGTTGGAGCTGTTCGAATATCGCGTGATCGCGCTTGGCGTGGATCGCGCGGCGCGAGGCGGCGTCGGTGCCGTGCTCATCCTCGGGGGAAAAGCCCATCGCGTGGGTTCCCACGCGCCGGGAAATCAACTTCTCGAGACCGACGAAAGCTCCGCCGCAGATGAACAGAATGTTGGTCGTATCGACGGGCGTGAATTCCTGGTGTGGGTGCTTTCGTCCACCCTGGGGCGGTACGTTGGCGACAGTTCCTTCCAGAATCTTTAGAAGCGCCTGCTGGACGCCTTCACCCGAAACATCGCGGGTGATGGATGGGTTTTCGTCTTTGCGTCCGATCTTGTCGATCTCGTCGATGTAAATAATCCCTTGCTGCGCCCTTTGGACATCCCAATCGGCATTCTGCAAAAGCCGGAGGATGATGTTTTCGACATCTTCGCCCACGTATCCCGCCTCGGTGAGGGTGGTAGCGTCCACGATCGCGAACGGTACGTCCAGAATGCGCGCGAGCGTTTGGGCCAGCAGCGTCTTGCCAGTGCCCGTGGGACCGATCAGCAGGATGTTGGATTTCGAAAGTTCGACCTCCGACCCCCGCTGCTTGTTCATCTGGATACGTTTGTAGTGGTTGTAAACAGCGACGGCCAGCTTCTTCTTCGTGGCATCCTGCCCAATCACGTACTGGTCCAGATACTCCTTCAGTTCCAATGGCTTAGGGAGTTTGTGAGGGGTGCCGTGTGTATGCTCGTGACGGTCGTCTTCCAGGATCGAGTTGCATACGGCGATGCATTCGTCGCAAATGTAAGCCCGTGGATAATCGCTGGGCGAAGAGATGAGCTTACCGACAACGTCCTGACTTTTGTGACAGAACGAACAACGAAGAGAATCGTCAGACCCAGCGCGCTTCACACGGCCTCTCCAGCGACTTTGATCGCTACTAATACGTCCACGGTCTCGATGACACTTTTAGTATATCATTCAGGCCGCTTTTCCTCCCGGGGAAAAGCATGGGGTCGCCTGAAAGGGGACTTCATCGGGTTAGACTCAAGTTGCAGCAGTCTATTAGCTGGGCAGTCGGGAGGCGCCGTGGAACACAGACGAATCGGATCTTTGCAGGTGACCGTGATCGGCGTCGGCTGCAACAACTTTGGCTGGCGGATCGACGCGCGCGCGACAAAAGCGGTGGTGAACGCCGCCCTCGAGGCCGGCATCAACTTCTTTGATACTGCCGATGTCTACGGAAAAGGGCAAAGCGAGGAGTTCCTGGGCGCAGCGCTGGGGTCGCGCCGGGACGAGGCCATCATCGCCACGAAATTCGGCATGCGGATGGACGAAACTCGGAGCGGCGCCAAGCCGGAGTACATCCGCCGCGCGGTCGACGAGAGCCTGGACCGTCTCGGAACCGGCCACATCGATCTTTATCAGTTGCATCAACCGGACCCCGATACGCCGATTGCGGATACGCTAGGCGCTCTGGAGGATCTCGTTCGCGCCGGGAAGGTGCGCGAGATCGGGTGCTCGAACTTCTCTGCCGCGAAGATTCGCCAGGCGGAGTCGGAGGCGCGCATCGGCGGGCGATCCCGCTTCGAGTGCGTTCAAAACCAATACAGCCTGATGCACCGCGAGCCGGAGGACGAAATCCTGCCGCAGTGTGAGCGGCTTGGGATCGCGTTCTTGCCTTACTTTCCCCTCGCGAACGGGCTGCTCACCGGCAAGTATGAAGGGGGAAAGCCGGTTCCCCCGGGAAGCCGCGCCGAGGCCGGATTCGGGCCGAAGGTCTTTACGAACCAGAACCTGGCGAAAGTGGATGCCCTCAGCAGCTTTGCCGCGGCGCGCGGCCATACCCTGCTGGAACTTGCGTTCTCCTGGCTGCTATCCTGGCATTCCGTCTCGTCGGTAATTGCGGGCGCGAGATTGCCGGAACAAGTTCGCGCGAATGCCGCCGCTGCGAATTGGAGTCTATCGCCGGACGAACTGCTTGAGCTCGACTGGATCGCCCGGCAGGACTGAAGGGGCTTATCCTAAAGGTCGAAGGGAGTTCCCTTTGGCTATCCAGCTTCTCGTAAACGGATCGGAACACCGCGTGGACGCGGATCCGGAAACCAATCTGCTCAGTGCCCTGCGCGACCGCCTCGATCTTACCGGTGCCAAGTACGGCTGCGGCGATGGGCAATGCGGGGCTTGCACGGTCCTGGTCGATGGACGCGCGGTGCGGTCCTGCATCACCCCGCTCGGTTACGCCGAGGGCAAGCGCATCACGACCATCGAGGGACTCGAACGGAACGGCCGATTGCATCCGGTGCAGGACGCCTTTCTCGAGACCGGCGCAATGCAGTGCGCCTATTGCACCTCGGGCATGATCCTGTCGGCGGTGGCGCTGCTCGAGAAGAATCCGAATCCCTCCGGCGCCGATATCGTCCGCGGCATGGAAGGCAACATTTGCCGGTGCGGATCCTATCCCCGCATTGCGGCCGCGATCCGGCTGGCCGCGTCCCGCCAGAAAGGAACGGCCAGGTGATGGAACCGGAACGCTACGAACTACGCGAAAATCCCCAGTACGATTTCCCAATGGACCGCCGCGACTTTGTTCGATCCCTCGGTGGAGGATTGCTGATTATCGGCCTGGTCACCGGACTCCAGGCCCAGGAATCGGGACGAGGCCGCCGCGGCGATCAACGCATGCCCGAGGAAATGAGTGCCTGGCTGCACATCGGCGCGGACGGCGTGATCACGGTGTACACCGGAAAGGCCGAAGTCGGTCAGAACACGCGCACGTCGTTGATGCAGGCGGTCGCCGAGGAACTTCGGACGCCGGTGGCCTCAATCCGCCTGGTCATGGCGGACACGGATCGCGTGCCCTTCGATATGGGCACGTTTGGCAGTCTCAGCACGCCGGTGATGGCTCCGCAACTCCACCGCGTAGGCGCCGCGGCGCGCGATACGCTGATCGGCATGGCGTCCAAGCAGTGGGGCATCGAGCGGGGCGCGCTCGACGTCGCAAACGGGGAAGTTATCGAGAAGGGCGGCTCCCACCGCATCCGTTTCGGCGAATTGACGCGGGGACAGGAACTGGTGCGGACCGTTGCCCACGATGCTCCCGTCACGCCCGCCTCCGAGTGGAAGATTTGCGGGACGCCAGTACCGAAGGTGAACGGTCGCGAAATGGTGACCGGCCAACACAAGTACTCGTCCGACATGAGCGCGCCGGGCATGCTGTACGGCAAGGTGCTGCGGCCCACGGCGTTCGGGGCCAAACTGGTGTCGGTCGATGCCCGCGCGGCGCAGTCCATGCCGGGAGTGACCTTCGTGCGGGACGCCGATTTCCTGGCGGTCGCCGCCCAGGATCCTCTGAAGGCGGAGAAGGCGGTGGAAGCGATCCAAGCGGAATGGAAGGCCGATCCGCAGCCTTCCAGCCGCGAGCTATTTGCATACCTGAAGGCGAACATCGCCGAAACGCAGACGATTCATTCCACTGGCTCGATTCCGGACGGCATGCGGTTGGGCGAGGCGGCGCTGCGCGAAACCTATCATGTCGCCTACATCGCGCACACGCCGCTGGAGCCCCGGGCCGCGCTCGCCCAGTGGGAAGGCGACAAGCTCACCGTCTACACCGGATCGCAGCGGCCGTTCGGCGTCCGCTCCGAGCTTGCGCAGGCATTCCATATTCCCGAGGAACGGGTGCGCGTGATCGTGCCGGACACCGGAGCGGGCTATGGCGGAAAGCACACCGGAGAGGCGGCGATCGAGGCGGCGCGCATCGCCAAGGCCGCGGGAAAGCCGGTGAAAGTCGTGTGGACCCGCGAAGAAGAATTCACGTGGGCCTATGCGCGGCCCGCGGGAATCATCGAGATTGCCAGCGCGGTTCGCAACGACGGACTGCTGACTGCCTGGGAGTTTCACAACTACAATTCCGGGGCCGCCGGCATCCGGGGCATTTACATCGTTCCGAACGAGAGAATCGAGTTTCACGAGACGAAATCGCCGCTACGGCAGGGATCGTACCGCGCTTTGGCGTCGACGGCGAATCACTTCGCGCGCGAGTCGCACATCAACGAACTCGCCCATGCGGTGAAGATGGATCCAGTCGAATTCCGGATGAAGAATCTGCAGGACGCGCGGCAGCGCGCGGTAATCGCAGCCGCGGCCGAGAAGTTCGGTTGGGGAAAGATGAAATCGGGCTGCGGCATTGCCGCGGGTTTTGAAAAGAACGGCTATGTCTGCTCGGCCGCGGAGGTCGCCGTGGATCGCTCCACCGGTAAGGTTCGGGTCGTGCGGGTGGTCACGGCGTTTGACTGCGGCGCGGTGGTGAACCCGGACGGCCTGAAGCACCAGGTGGAGGGCGCGGTGATCATGGGGATCGGCGGCGCGCTCTTCGAATCGCTGGAGTTCGCGGACGGCCGCATTCTGAATCCGCATCTCCGGACCTACCGTGTGCCGAGGTTCAGCGACGTCCCGGAGCTCGAGACCGTGCTGATCGACCGGAAGGACGTCCCGTCAGCCGGCGCGGGCGAATCGCCGATTGTGGCCATCGCTCCCGCCTTCGCGGAGGCGATCTTCTCGGCAACCGGTGTCCGCTTGCGGTCCATGCCGCTGGCGCCGAACGGCGTCAAAACTTAGGCGCGATCTTCGGGCGCGGCGTCCAGCGTGACCTTCACCTTCAGCGTGCGGCCCTTGCGGTACACCGTCAACTCCATCGAGTCGCCGCCGCGCTTCCGCGCGAGCGCGCTGCTGAGGGCATCCTGGCTGTCCACCGGCTTGCCATCGATGGCCGTGATTAAATCTCCGCCGATGCCGACCTGCGCGTTGCCGATTACCACCACCTGACGATAACCGCGAATTCCGGCGGCTTCGGCGGCGGAGCCCTGGTTCACTTGCTGAACGAGCAATCCTCCCTGGGACGGCAGGTCGAGCGCTTCCGCCCAGTCGCCGGCGACGTACACGACTGTCAGCCCGAGGCGCGCTCGCCGGAAACTCTTGCCCGCGCGGTAATCGTCGAGCATCGCCTTTGCGCGGCTGATGGGTAGCGCGAAACCGATACCCAGATTTGTTTGGCCCAGTATCGCCGTATTGATGCCAATCACGTTGCCGGCCGAGTCGAGTAGCGGTCCACCCGAATTCCCGCTGTTGATGGCGGCGTCGGTCTGAATCATGCCCTCCAGCAGCGCCTCGCCCTGGCCGGCTGGAACATCCCGGCCGAGGGCGGAGATGATACCGGTGGTGAGCGTGGATGCCAGCCCGAAAGGAGTCCCGATGGCCAGGACCTTCTGGCCCACCTGTAGCCGGTCGGAATCGCCCAGGCGGAGAAACGAGACGTTCTTTTTGGGATGAATGCGAATCAAAGCCAAATCGTCTTGCGGATCGCGAACCAGGACGTCGGCCCGGTACGTGGTCTGGTCCGGAAGCGTCACTTCGACGTCGCGCGAACCGGAAATTACGTGGTGGTTGGTCAGGATCTCTCCGTCGCCGTTAATAATGAAGCCCGAGCCGAGATCTCGAACGGGCGTCACTTCGAAAAAGAAATTGCGGCGATAAACGGTGCTGGTAATGTAGACCGTCGCCGGCCGGCCTATCTTGTAAATTTCGATGTTGTTGAGTTCGTCGGATTGCAGTCCGGCGCCACGGACTGCGGACGGTCCCGACCAGGTGGGAACACTGCCTGCCACCGGCTGAAAGAGCCGTCGGACATTGAAGTTCGTCTTCGATGTGAGGATCAGGAAGCCGCCGGCGATGACGACCGACAACAGGATAATGCGTACGAATCTCATGAGGTCAGGTTCCGCAGCTTCCCATAGATCTCCCGGGTCTGAGCCACTGCATGGTCCTTCGCGCCCGAGGTATCGATCACGTAATCCGCGTAACGAACCTTTTCGGCCAGAGGCATCTGCCGGGCCAGTCGCGCCATCGCCTCTTCCTTGCTGACGCCGTCCCGTTTCATGGCGCGCTCGACCTGTTGTTCCGGGGTGCAGACGGCGACAATCAACTTATCGTAAGTCCGCCAGCTACCTGTTTCTATCAGTATCGCAGCTTCGACCACGGCGATTCCCCCCGGATCCCGGGCGAAGAACTGGGCAAGATCCCGCTGGGTTTGCTCTCGAACCGGCGGGTGGACGAACGAATTCAACCGTTCCAGCCGCCCCGGTTTGTCGAAAACCTCCGCCGCGAGCAGGCGGCGATTGATGGTTCCGTCGCCGTTCAGAATGCCGCCCCCGAATTCGCGGACGGTGGCCTCGTAGGCCTCGCCGTCGGGCAGCAGCACGGCGTGGCCGAGAAGATCGGCATGTATCACCAGGCACCCGAGCCGTTCCAACTCCTCGGAAACATACGTCTTGCCCGAAGCAAGGCCGCCCGTCAACCCGACTTTCAAGCCCATTTGCCGCGTTCCGCCAGCGCGACCGTGTTCGACATCAGCATGGCGATCGTCAGGGGACCGACGCCGCCGGGCACCGGCGTGTACGCGGAAGAAAGCTCCGCCATATCGAGGGGATCGACATCGCCCACAAGCACGCTGCCCTTCTTCTCCAGCGTGGCCAGCTTTGCGGGATCGCCCCGCCAGATGCGCTCGACGTCCTCGCGCCGGGTGACGCGGTTCATCCCGACATCGATGACCACCGCGCCGGGTTGGATAAAGTCGCGGGTGACGAACGCGGGCCGGCCCATGGCCGCCACCAGAATATCGGCGCGGCGGCACTCGCCGGGCAGATCGGCGGTCTTCGAATGACAGACGGTGACGGTGGCGTTGGCGTGCATCAGCAGCAGCGCCATCGGCTTGCCGACGATGTCGCTCCGGCCGACCACCACGGCATGGCGGCCGGAGATCGGGATCTCGTAGCGGCGAAGCAGTTCCATGATTCCCGCCGGCGTGCAGGCGCGCGGGGCGGGGCGGTTCGCCACCAGATGGCCGACATTCGTGGGATGGAATCCGTCGGCGTCTTTCTCGGCGGAGACGGCCTCCAGTACTAGGCGGCTGTCCACCTGCTTCGGCAGGGGCATTTGCACCAGGATGCCATCGATATCGGACCGGCGGTTCAGGCCTTCGATCACCGTTAGAAGTTCCCCGGTGGTGACAGTAGCCGGAGGGGTCAGCTTCTCGCTGTAAATCCCCAGATCGGCGCACGCTTTCTGCTTGTTCCGGACATAAATCTCGGAACCGGCGTCGTGGCCGGCCAGCACCACCGCCAGCCCCGGGGGCCGCCCGGCGTCGCGCAAGGCTTGCACCCGGGGTCGCAATTCGTCTAAGATCTGATCACGAATGCGTTGGCCATCCAGGACGTTTGGCATCCGGAAAGTAGTTTACCAGACTTGAAAAATGGGGACAGACAGCCTTTTCCGCCAAAGCACGAACACGGAATCAACAGACTACAATGGCGGAAAAGGTGTCTGTCCCCATTTTTCGGATGGCGGGAGCATTTTGGGACGGCAACTTTTTCTCTGCGGCTACTACATATAGTAGGCTGACGAAGATCAGCCCAAGATTTAGTCGTGTACCCGCTTTACAACGGGCTTGAAGGCGATTACGATATAGTCATCCCCCGAGACAGCCTGGATAAAAGGGGCTACTCAAAGTGCTCAAACTAAAGCGCGTCGAGATCCATGGATTTAAATCCTTCTTCGACCGGACCGAGATGCGGTTCAACGGAACTGGAATCGCCGCCGTTGTAGGACCAAACGGCTGCGGCAAGAGCAACCTGAGCGATGCCATCAGTTGGGTGCTCGGCGAGCAGTCCGCCAAGACGCTGCGAGGCGCCCGGATGGAAGATGTCATCTTCGCCGGAACCCGCGATAAAAAGGCGCTCGGCATGGCGTCCGTCACCATGACGCTGATCCAGCCGGTTCAGGATTCGGGCCAGAGCGGCAAGGGCGAGGTGACCATCACCCGCCGGCTGTACCGCTCCGGCGAGAGCGAGTACCTGATCGACGGCCGCACCGCCCGTCTTCGCGACATCCAGGACCTGTTCATGGGCACCGGCCTCGGCCCGGAGAGCTACGCGATCATCGAACAGGGCCGCATCGGACAAATCCTCTCGAACAAGCCGGCCGATCGCCGGGCGGTGATCGAGGAAGCGGCCGGGATCACGAAGTTCAAGACCCGGAAGCGGCTGGCCGAGGCCAAGCTCGAGGGAGCGAAGCAAAACCTGTCGCGCGTGTTCGACATCCTGGAGGAAGTCGGGCGGCAGTGCAATTCACTGAAGCGGCAGGCGTCCAAGGCGCGGCGCTACGAAGAACTGCGCACCGAAATGGTCGCCCACCTCCGGATATCGCTGACCGGGCGTTTTCGGATGCTGGAGCGCGAGGCCGCGAAGCTGGCTCTGGATCTGAATGTCGCGGGCCAGGAGTACCAGGCGCTCGCCGGCCAGGTTCAGGAGAAGGACGCCGACCAGACGCGGTTGCTGGAACACAGCTACCAGACAGAAGGCGAGCTTACCGCCAACCGCACCTCCTTGACCGAACTGCGTGTGGATGCGGAGCGGACGCGCGGGCGGCTGGATTCGCAATCGGCCCAGATCGCGAGTATCGGGCAGCGGGAATCTCAAGGCGAAGCCGAGACGAAGAATATCGATGGCCGCCTGGAACAGCACACCGCTGAACTCGAAGTTCACACGCGCAGCGTGGCGGAACTGGACGAGCACACGGAATCGGCCCGGCAAGCGTTGGCGTTGAAAAACGAGGAGCGGGATCGGCTCCAGAACGGACTGCGCGACGGCGAGCGGACCATGGAGCAGGCGCGGCAACTGGTGCTGCGGCTACTGGGCGAAGCTTCCTCGCTGCGGAATCAACTGGCGCAGATCGAAGAGTACCTCGCCTCCATCGAGCGCGACCGGACGCGGTCCGAGCGGGAAGTCGAACAGGCGAGCGCGGACCTGGTGCGGTTGGACGGCGTGAAGGCCGATCTCGGCGAGCGCATGGCGAAGCGGCAAGTGGAACTGGAGAGCGTCGTCGGGCAGCGCAGGACGGTTGAAGAAGAACTGGCGGTGCAGAAGAACCGGCTGGTGGATTCGCGGCGCAAGCTCGATCAGCTTCGCGGGGAATTGTCGCATCAGCGGGCGCGGCGCGATTCGTTGCAGGAAGTTCTCCAGCATCGGTCTTATACGACGGAGAGCGTGAAGCGGCTCTTTACCGCGATTGAACGCGGAGACGCCGCGGATTTCCACCCGGTGGGCGTGCTTGCGGATTTCGTCGAAGTCCTCGATAACCGGTTTGAAAAGGCGACGGAGGAGTTTCTCCACGACGAGCTCGAATACGTGGTGGTGAAGGATTGGGCGCAGGCCGAGCGCGGGATCGATGTGATGAGCTCGGACCTGGACGGACGCGCGACGTTCCTGGTGGAGCCGTCCGGCGAAGCGAGCTTGGCACCGCAGTCCGCGGACGAACCGTCGGGGCCGGGCGTAATCGGTCCCTTGCGCGACATGCTCCGGCTCACCAATGGGCTGACGCATGCGCCCGCCGCGCTGATCCCACGGTTGGCGCGCTGCTACCTGGCGGAAGACCGGCCTTCAGCGCAGCGTCTTGCCACGGAATACCCGGAGTGCTATTTTCTTTCACCCGACGGCGCCGGCTATCACGGGCAGGCTGTCAGCGGCGGGCGTAAGTCGGGTGCGGGCCCGCTGGCGCTGAAGCGCGAACTGCGCGAGATCGCGGCGCAAGTGGTGAAGCGCGAACGGGAAGTGCAGCAGACGCAGTCCGTGCTCGAGGGAGTGGAAGAAGAGCTGGGGCGGCTTTCTGAGGAACTCGAACGGTTGCGCGGATTGCAGCAGAATCAGGAGAAGGATGCGCTGGCTCTGGACCACGATTTCCGGAAGCTGAAAGAGGAGCACCAGCGCGCGTCTCAGCGGCTGTCGGTCTCGGGCATGGAACTCGAGCGGCTGCGGAAAGAGAGCGAGCGCTCGATCGAGCAGAAGGAGCGGAACGCCGCGCTGATCTCCGAAAAGGAAGCGCTGCGCGCAACTCAGGAGCAGGCGCTCGAAGAGGCTCGCGGCCAGCTCACCCAGCTTCAACAGCAGATGCAGACGGTGACGGAAGAGCACTCCGCGCTGCGGGCGGATCTCGCCAGTTGCGAGGAGCGGCGGCGGGCCGAGCAGTCTTCCAAGGCGCGGCTGGAGAACCAACTGCGCGAGCTTTCGCGCCGCCGCGAGGATCTCGGCCATGAACTGGCGCGGCTCGGCGCGGAGCGGGCGCGGTTGGCGCAGGACAATATCGAACTCGACCTCCGGGCGGCGAAACTGGCGGGCAAGATCGGCGAACTCGAGCAGGTGGTAAACGTGCTGGCCGAGCGTGAGGCCGGACTGCGGTCGGAACTGGCGGCTTCGGACGAGCTGTTGAAATCGCTGCGGGCGGAATCGCAGAGCGCGCAGGAGAAGCGGTCCTTGCTGGAGTTGGAGCTGGTCAAGAAGCAGGCCGAGCTGAAGTACCTGGATGAGACGGCGCGGAAGGAACTGAACGCTCCGCTCGAGGAATTGGCGGCGGGCGAGGAGACGGTTCTCGACGACGACGGGTTGGCCGAAGCGGAGGCGCAGTACCAGACGGTGAAGGCGCGGATCGAGGCGCTCGGCCCGGTGAATCCTTCCGCACTCGAGGAGTTCGAAGAGGCGCAGCAGCGGTACGATTTCCTGAATGCGCAGCGGCAGGACCTGCTCGACTCCATTCGCGATACGGAGAAGGCGATTCAGGAACTCGACCAGGAATCGAGGAAGCGATTCTCCGAAGCGTTCGAGGAAGTCAACAAGCACTTCAAGGAGATGTTCACGACGCTCTTCGGCGGGGGCGCCGCGGAGATGAGGCTGACGGACACGGACAACCTCGCCGAATCGGGCATCGACATCGTGGCGTCGCCTCCGGGAAAGAAGTTGCAAAGCGTGCTGCTGCTCTCCGGCGGAGAGAAGTCGCTGACGGCGATGGCGCTATTGATGGCGATTTTCCGCTATCAGCCGAGCCCGTTCTGCATTCTCGACGAGGTAGACGCGCCGCTGGACGAGCCGAACATCCAGCGGTTGACGCGGCTGATCACGGAGATGTCGCTGGAGACGCAGTTCATCGTGATTACACACGCCAAGCGGACGATGGAAGCGGCGCAGGCGCTATATGGAGTGACGATGCAGGAGCCTGGGGTGTCAAAGCTGGTGAGTGTGCGGTTTGAGCCGGCAATGGCGAATTAGCCCCGGAGCTCCGTTACAGAGCCGCGACCGTAAGGGTGCGGTTGAGCGTTTGGAGCGGACGCCCTCGTCCGCGTGGGGCCCTCCGGACCCGCTGTTTCGGCGTGATTGCAGACGCTCTGAACGACGGTCGGACGGTTGGGTTCACGCCAACGGCATCCCAGTGAATTTGCCGTGCCGGTGATCAAGACTCCAACTATTTAATCCTACTGATGATAGGATCCATTTATGCATTTAAGGCTGCGGGCAACTCGGTTGCTTCTGCTGTCGGTTGTGTTTTCCCTGCTTGGCAACGGCGTTGCATTCACGAAGAGTAAGAGATCGGCAAAGTCTGGACGCACCGAATCAGTAAGCGGATATACGACGAAAAAAGGCAAACACGTAAGGCCTATAGACGTGTTCCCGCCGGAGCTTCGGACGCGAAAAAGAAACGGTCAGTCCGATAGGTTGGGTCCTTCATGACGCAACCTTATCGTCAGCTTGTGGGCCGCGATAGGTGTGCGGAGTCTCGATGTCGGTGCGCCCCAACGCAAGAACATGCTCGCTGCCTGGTCCGCCGGTGCCCATCCGGGTTCGCCTCACGCCATCCTAGAGGCCAATGACAACTAAGCTCGTCCGTGTGCTTGAAGCGTCGGTGTTAGTCGGCGCGCTGACGACTATTCCGCTGACCCTATTGGGGGAAGAGAATCCGTCGGCCCAGTGGATACAGGTGGCGGACTGGTTGGTTTGGACGGTCTTTCTGGTGGAGTACATCATCATGGTGGCCGTAGCACCGCGACGCGCTCTGTATATCAGACGCAACCCACTGAATCTTGCGGTGATCGTTCTCTCATACCCTTACCTGCCGGCGGCTTTCGGCCTGGTGCGTCTCGCCCGCCTTACGCGATTCCTACGAGTGTTGAGGCTAGTGGGGATCACGGCACGAGCCGTTGACGCGTTGCGCACAATTTTTTGGCACCGCGGCATGGTTTCTGTGGTCGCGATCAGTATTTTCGTTATCCTGGCTGGCGGCGCCGCGCTGACACTGCTGGAGCCGCAGACAGTGCGAGGCGGTTTCGGGGACGGTGTCTGGTGGGCTGTTGTTACTGCGAGCACAATTGGTTATGGTGATATTGCGCCAACTACGCTGGCGGGTAGGCTCATCGCCGTAGTATTGATGCTGAGTGGCGTTGGGCTGATCTCGACCTTGGCCGCTTCGATCACTGCATATTTTGTGGGTGGAGAAGAGAATGTAGGACTTATAGAGCTGAAAGAGAGAACAGAGCGCATTGAGGCCCTGTTGAATGTGCTCGTAGCCGAAAGGGTCACAAAACTGAAAGACACTGCGGAATCGGAACCTTCGCTCAGCCAGCCAACGAAGAATGCCTCGGCGGGAAGAGGAAAAGAGTGAGCGGAAGTTGTCGTGTGCGGCACCTTTGCTGGGCATGAGATTCCGAACGTTGAGAGCGTCTGAGACAGATTGCGAAGACGAAGGTTGATGCATGCGCTTCCATCGATCTATCAAGTTGTTTCCTGGGGTTAGGTTAAACCTCAGTAAGTCCGGTCTTGGGATCAGTGCCGGCCCCCGCGGGTTGAAAGTAGGCATCGATGCGAAGGGTCGCTCGTATATGAACGCGGGTATTCCTGGAACTGGTTTATCTGTTCGCCAATATGCCAAGAAAAGTACCGCCTCATCAAGCACAGTTCCGGCCCTACGGCCGACCCGTCCGAGCGACGTGGCGGCACCCGAGGATTGCGCTGCCGCTGAGGACGCCAAAGGCGACAGGATGGAAGCAAAGAGCGCTTGGGCTCTCGTCGGCGCCGTTGCCCTTATCTTTGCAGGAGTACTGTGGCTAAGCCAGCCCGACAAAAATCCGCTCCGACGGTTACCGTTAACTCCACAGCAGAACGCGATTCTGATCGCCGAGACAGAGCTCGCGCGTTCGCATCCTGAATTCCAAGCAACCCGGATTAGTTCCGAGGGTCCCTTTCCGGCCAAGGAGACGACGGACGGGTACGAAGTTCAACTCCGCTACATCCGGGGCGCTGGGGACTCTACTCCATTCGTATGCAATGTTCACGGAACCGGGGCCATTTGTGCCGAGCCGCCGCCCCCACTCCCGGCAAAAAAGGCTAGGCATCGGCGGACAGCCCGGTAACGCTAAAGAGACCGCGAGAACTCAACGACCGCTTCCTGATCGTGGAAACTCAGGAACAGCTCGCCGCTTGGTTCGCCTCCCCACAGTGCCGGCGAATCGCATCGCGGAAGCGCACGTCGGAGCTGCCCACGTTATTACTCACGCGAAGCGGCAGGCGGAGGCGGCTCAGGCGCAGCCGGCTGTCAGGGATGTTCGGCGTTGAGAACCGCGAAACCCTCTCGAGCTGCCACCTCACAGAGAATCTTGTCGGCGGCCACGAATTGGTCGACCAGCCCCCGGCTTTTCAGCCTGAGCGCAACTGCGAGTTGAATGGCGTCGAGCGCACGAAGCCGCAGATCAAACGCGTGCTGCGCCAGCAGTCGCTCCGCTGCAATAAACTCCGGCTCACGGATGGCAGTCACCAGGAACTTCTGCGCCAGGAGGTCCTCCTGAAATTGGCGCGCCAAGAGACGGGCATCCTCCCGGCTGAAAACTGCGTCCGGACTTTGATCGCGAAGATCGACGAGAGAATGCTACTACAGTCAACCGGGAAATCCAAATCTGGATGCCCGGCGTCTGAACAATTCTCTCAACTGCGGCGGTTCCGGCTTCAGGGTGATACAGCTTCGCAAGGGCGCTGGAGTCGAGGAAGTAATCCGCCAAGTTCAGCGGTCCTCGCGCTCAGCGATGAAATCCGGCGTCATCGAGCCGGGAATCTTGGAGAGTCTCCCACGAACCTCTTCCAGGCCGGGAGCCGGCCCAGCGTCCGCCAGCCTCCGCCGAAGGCCTTCGACAAAATCGGCGTCGAGTTGGCCGGGACCGGTGCCGTCGGCCTCTTGAGTGATGGTCACGACGACGCGCTCGTTTTCTGCCAAATCCAGCGGCTGCGAGGGCTTGAGCGTGCCATTCGCATATACGGCATCGACTCGCATCGGTATATCACCGTTGTATGCCCGCGTTCACGCAAGCCGGATCAACCGAGCCCAGTTCTCGCCGCTGTTCCCGGTGTATACTTCTTCTCACCGGAGAAACCCCAGGTCAACGTGATTCGATCTATCGTCCTTCTTTCCGTCCTCGCAGTATCAGCGGCCGCGCAACAGGCGGCCAACACCAGCCTGCGCGACCAGACCGACAAGGTCTTCGCCAAGTGGGATTCCACCGTAACTCCAGGCTGCGCGTTGTCCGTCATAAAGGACGGACAAATCGTTTACAAACGCGGTTACGGAATGGCGGACCTGGATCACGACCTCCCCATCACACCCGAAACCGTCTTCCACGTGGCGTCCATCTCCAAGCAGTTCACCGCGGCAGCCATCCTGCTGCTGGCGCAGGACGGCAAGCTTTCGCTCGACGATGACGTTCACAAATACATAAAGGAACTGCCGGACTTCGGCGCGCCCATCACCATCCGCCACCTCATCCACCACACCAGCGGCCTGCGCGATCAGTGGGAATTACTGGGCCTCGCCGGCTGGCGCTATTCGCTCGATCTCATCACCGATGACGACGTGATGGAATTGATTTCCCGCCAGAAAGATCTCAACTTTAAGCCCGGTGACAAGCACGCCTACTGCAACACCGGCTACACTTTACTCGCGCAAATCGTGAAGCGCGTGAGTGGTCAAACCTTCCGCGAATTCACCACCAGCCGGATCTTTGAGCCGCTTGGCATGACCAGCACCCACTTCCGCGACGACCATGCCGAAATCGTGAAACACATCGCCTACGGTTACGAGGCAGGCAAGGGCAGAAACGCGTACCGGCTCAGCGTGACGAATTTCGATACCGTAGGCGCGACCAGCCTTCTGACGACGGTGGAAGATCTGGCGCGTTGGGACGAGAATTTCTACAATCCCCGCGTGGGCGGCCCATCTCTGGTCGCCCAACAATTGCAGCGCGGCAAGCTCAATAGCGGCAAAGAGCTGAATTACGCGTTCGCCCTGGAGCACGGAAAGTATCGCGGCCTTCCAACCGTCGACCACGGTGGCGCCGACGCCGGGTACCGCGCCGACCTGCTTCGTTTTCCCGAGCAGCACTTTTCGGTCGCATGCCTCTGCAACCAGGCCGACACCAATCCCAGCGAGTTGACCCGCAAGGTCGCGGACATTTATCTCGCCGAACAGTTAAAAGAGCCGCCGCCAGCCCGCGCGGAGACTTCTACCAAGCCCGTTTCCGTCCCGGACGAGCGCCTGTCCCAATACGCAGGCTTGTATTGGAAAAAGGACGAAGAGCGCTCCGCGCGCATCCTGCACAAAGACGGGAAGCTGTTCTTTGAGGCGTCCGAGGAAGAGCGCCTGGAATTGTCGCCGCTGGCTGACAATCGCTTTCTGTTGACCGTCGTTCCCCTCGCGTTTGCATTCGATCAGGCAGCCGGCAGTGCGCCCTGGCGTTTGAGCATCCAGAGGCAGAGCCAGGAAAAGCCGGACGTTTTCGAACAAGTCGCCGAGTTCCATCCCACTCCAGAACAGTTGAGCGGGTACGCCGGTTCCTACGTGAGCGGCGAGATCGACCCGATCTACCGGATCGTTGTCGAAAACGGTAGCCTCACGCTGAAGCGGCTGAAGTCAAAGCCGCGGAAACTCCGGCCGACGATCCCGGACTACTTTGAAGGGCCCAATGGCGATCTGCACTTCCAACGGGATTCGGCCGGCAAGATAACCGGTTTTCTACTGAATACCGGCCGCATCAAGAACTTCCGTTTCACAAAGACGGCATAAACCACTTCACTTGATTGAGACGTTGTTGCCGGTGGTGGCATTTACGTGCGCCAGATAGCCGGTCTTGGTATCGCCCCACAGGAAGAACCAGACAGGCCCTTGCTGGCGGGGCGCGCTCGCGAGAAACATCGACAGCTTCGTGTTCGGATGTTTCTGCACCCAAGGTCCCGCTTTCTCCATGGCCGTCTTGTAGGCGGCATCGGAATTAGTGACAAATTCCCCCACCTGGAACGGCTTGCTCTTCGGCGTGCCGCTCCACCCTTGCGAACCTCCCATGGTGACGCCTTTGTGGATATTCGTTCCGGAATTGGTAACCGAGTAGAACAGCGTCCGCGCCTCGCGCCGGCTCGGCGATACGAACACAGCCGTCCAGAGCGCGGCTTTTCCGTCCTCGTTCTTCATGCCCGGAACCTCTCCGCTCGCGAGCGACAACGGGTACACATCCGGCGCCCAATTCCGGATGGGCTTGTACATCTCGAAGAACGCACCCTGCGCCGTAACCGGTGCCAGCGGTGCGATTTGTTCCTTCGGCGCAACTTCCTTCGCCGAAGGCGCAGTCGAAGGAGCGCTGGAGCAGGCCGTCGTCAGAACCGCGGCGGCAAGAGGCAATAGAGATATAAAGGTCCGTTTATTCATTTGGGTCCGCCGGTTTTATTATATGCGAAGCATCACGCGAACTTTTTCGCGGATAGTGGCCGCGGCCTCCGGAACGTGCAGGACATCGCACTCCGATCCCAAAATGTGCGGATGCCCGCATTCGCGCATCGGGGCGACCAGCTCCTCAGTCCGGCGCTGAACCTCCATCAGCGGCATCGCCGAATCCGAATAAAAGGTCTTGGTTGGCAGATTCCCGTACAACACGATGTCCTTCGGAACCACCGCCGCGTCTTCCCACAGCTTGCGGCTGCTGCCGAGACTGAGCACCGCCGGGCGCAGCTCCACCGCGAACTGCCGAACCATTTCGGTCAGCAGTTCACCGCAATTGTGGAAGATGAGATCGAGGCCGGCGTCCTCGAGGAATTTGCAGACCCGGCAGTTCGGCCCGAGCACATACCGCTCGAATGTGTCCGCGCCCGCCCGCATCTGCCGCGGCGACAGGTACACCGTGTTCGCCGCCGGATCGCAGACGATAATCGCGCGGGCGCCGTGCTCGATCTGGGCGCGAGCCGACCGCAGCACCGCCGCTTCCGCCAACTGCAGGCATCGCTCCACCAGCAGCACGCCTTCGTCCTGGTCCGCGGTAAGCCCGCGCCCGTACGGCTTGACGTCCGCGCCGTTCCTATGAGCCTCGACCTGGATTCTATCAGGGGCGGCCGGGAATTCAGTAGACTCAAGAGGGGCTGAGCACATTCCTGTGATTCGCAGAACCTTCTTCAAGTCGGCGGCCGCTGCAACCTCCGTAGCGCTTACCGGACTCCCGCGCGCCCAAGCTGCCCTGCCCAAAATGAAGATCACGCGGGTGCGGGCTTACCTTCCACCGGAGCCGAACCCGTTGTTCAATCAGAGCGACGTCGTGGTCATCGTCGAGACGGACGCCGGGGTGACCGGGATCGGGGAGGGCGGTTCCAGGGACACGTTGGAGCAATGCGCCGGGCGCTTGATCGGCCGGGATCCGCAGCACATCGAGCGGTTGTGGCAAGATATGTCCCGCGCGTTCTTCTACCCGCCCGGCCGGGAAAAATTGCACGCCTTGGGGGCGCTCGACCTGGCGCTGTGGGACATCAAGGGCAAGGCGCACGGCGTTCCGGTTCACGTGCTGTTGAATGGCATGGCGCGAAACCACTGCGAGTGCTACAACACGGCCGGCAACATTCCCGGCGTCCGGCCCGGCATGAGTATCCGCGAGCAGGCGCAAGCCACGATCGAAGCGGGCTACCGGGCGTTCCGCATGGGTGCCGCCGACCTGCCTCCGAATACCACCTACAACACGCACGAACGCCTCAATCAGCTGGCGCGGGACTGCGCGGAAGCCCGTCAGGGCGTCGGCAAGAACGGCGACTGGGCGGTGGATTTCCATCAGCGCTTCGATCTTTCGGAAGCGGTCCGCGGGTGCGATTTGATTCAGGATTTCGCACCGTATTTCGTGGAGGACCCGGTGCGCACGGAGGCCTTCAACGAGGATCTGCCTCTGCTGCGCCGGCAGGTGAAAGTGCCCATCGCCGCGGGCGAGGAGTGGGGCTACCGCTGGGATTTCAACAAGCTGGTGGAGCATCACGATATCGATTACGTTCGCGCTACTCTGCCGAACGTCGGCGGGATCACCGAGATGATGAAGATCGCCGCGATTTGCGAGACGCACTTCGTCGGGATCATTCCGCATTTCACCGGCCCGATTGCGACGGCGGCGCTGGTGAACTGCCTGGGGACGTTTTCCGGCCCCGTGCTGATGGAATACAATTTTCAGGGCCGCGCGCTGCCGCACGTCCCGGTGTGCCTGGATTTCAAGGCCGGCAAGTTGTATCCCAACGACCGGCCCGGCTTGGGCGTCGAGGTGGACTTGAAGCGGCTGAGGCAGATCGCGGAAATCACCGAGCCGGTGACCGCCCGGGCTCAGACCTACTTCCGGCCGGATGGGTCGATCACGAACTGGTAAGGTCCGAGCCGGGAAGGCGCGCGAGGCCAAGGGCGGGGTTGGTGCGGACAAACAGGCCGCCGATCGCGTTGGCCGGAGACAGAGCCGCGAGGCCTTCAATGCCGTCGAAGAACTTTTCGCTATCGGTCGTCTGCTCGCGATCGGGGTCCGCGAGCGCTTGTTTGTTGAGGCGGAGCTCGAGGTTCTCGCGAATCCGGCGGGACATCTCTCCCATGAGGTGACCCGTGGCGTGTTCGGCGCCGGCAAAATCTTCCAGGCCCGACACCAGGTTGAGAAAGGCGCGCCGGATGTTTTGCGGATCGGCGTCGAAATGGCTCAATTGCTCGGCCTTGCTGAAGTAGCGCTCCTTTCCTTGCATGTCATAGAAGGCCGCTACAAAGACCAGGAAGCGAAGATACGCGGCGCGATAACTCTGCTCGTAAAAGTCCGCCGCTTCGCTCTCCGACACCTCCGCTTTCAACACGCTGGCAATGCTGGCCGCGGCGAGCATCGCGCTGTACATGGCCAGGTGGATCCCGGTGGAGAGCAGCGGGTCCAGGAAACAGGCCGCATCTCCGATCAGGAAATAACCCAGCCCGGTGAAGGCTTCGGAAGCGTACGAATAATCCTGCTCCACTTTCAATTCCGACACGAGGCGAGCCCCGGCCGTCATACCGGCCATGAGCGGGCACCCGGCGATGGCATCCTGATACAAGCCGGCCATGGTCTTTTCGCTCCGCTGCCGCTGGAACTCGTCCTTGTGCAGCACCAGCCCGACGCTCATTTGCCCGTCGCTGAACGGAATGGCCCAGATCCAGCCATCCGGCACAGAGCCGACGGCGATCGCGCCGGAGCGCTCGCCAGGCAGACGCTGAACTCCTTCCCAGTAGCCCCAGACGGCCACGTTCATGAACACCCGGTGAAACCGGCGGTTCTGCAGGTACCGGTTGGCCATGATGCCGGCCCGCCCGGAGGCATCGATGAGATAGTCGAAGCGGATCTCTTGCGGCGGTTCCTCCGCGGGACCGCAAACGGCTCCGACGGGATGGGCGTCGGAGAAGATCAATTCCCTCACGGGCATCCGCTCGAAGACGTGCACTCCCCGGCGGGCGGCGTGAAGCAGGAGCAGGTGATCGAACTCGGCGCGCGGAACTTGAAAAGCGTGCCGGTAGTTCGCGGCAAGCTCGCCGAAGTTGAGCGCCCACTGCTCACCCTTCCAGTCGAGGTACGCCCCGGGCTTGCGCTGAAAGCCGTAGTTCTCAATCGTCTCGCGGGCACCGATGAGTTCCAGAATCTCGAGACAGGAAGGGAGCAGAGATTCGCCGATGTGGTATCTCGGGAACGTGTCTCGCTCGAGCACAACCACGTCTATGCCGGCGCGGGCGAGAAAGGACGCGGCCGTGGAACCCGCGGGACCACCCCCGATCACCAGCACGGTGGTTTTCGCCGGTATGTTCATGCTGTCACGTATCGCCAGGAAGCGGCCTGCCCCCAATCCCCGGCCTGCGAGCTACCAGACTACGTTGCCGCCCATGTCCCTGACATTGGCTCGCCAAGGCGTGGAACCCGATCGGATGACGATGCCCTCTGCGGTGGTCCGGCCCTCGGCGCGCGGGGCCGGGGTGCTGACCGGCGGGACCGGCCATCGAGCGTTCCCGTCTGGAACGCCAGCCACGCGCCGGAATTCACCGCGCCGTGGATCACCAGTCCGGTCCGCGCCTGGTAATCGGAATCGGCACGCATCCCGGCCAGGTAACCCGTTGGCGCTGATCCCGGCGCGGCATGGATGCGCCGGCGTTAACGTCGTGTTCTCGTCGCCCAGGCCCCGGAAGGCGACTCGAAACTCGCTTCCCGGCTCGCATGGCGGCGCCCGTTTCCCTGGCTTTACCGCTGCGGAGGGTGACGCGAACAACCGCGTCATGCTGGTACAGCGCCGGCCTGGCTGAAGTCGCGGAGCATGTGGAACGGACCACCGTTGGCGCTGACCTCGTACCGGTAAACAGGCGGCCCCGGAAAGACGACTTTCGCCTTCGGCAGCAGCCCGATCACAGCTCCCACGGGCTGCGGAGACGGGACGCTGGACGCTAGTTCGATGGTCATGGCGGCCCGCGCGAAGGCGGCCAGGCGCAGTACAAGCAGAACCGTTTCCTTCATTGGCGAATGAGACTCCACCACATTTAAGTGGGATAAACTTGGGTGAAACTTGGCTGTCAGATCAAATATTGAGAAAGAAGGAAAAAAACCGTGGATTTGGGAAATATCGTTAAAATTGTGGAGACGACGCTCACCGGGGTCGGATTGCACGTGCTGGGCGCGATCGCTCTTTATATCGTGGGCCGCTGGCTGATTGGCTTCGCCGTCCGTCTGGTCCAGAAGGCTCTCAGCAGGCAGAATATCGAACCGACGCTGTTGCGCTTCCTTGGCAACACGATCGCGGTCATTCTGAACATCACGCTGGTGATTGCCATTCTGGGTTACTTCGGCATGCAGACGACGAGTTTTGCCGCGCTGCTCGCGGGCGCGGGGCTTGCGATCGGATCCGCATGGGGCGGTTTGCTGGCGAACTTCGCCGCGGGCATATTCCTGGTTGTGCTACGCCCGTTCAAAGTCGGCGATTTCATTTCCGCCGGGGGGACGGCCGGCACGGTCGAAGAAGTCGGCCTGTTTGTGACCAGGATCCATACGCCCGACAATGTCTGCACCTACGTCGGCAACAACAAGCTGTTCTCGGATAATATCCAGAACTACTCCACAAATCCGTACCGGCGCGTGGATTTGACGGCGCAGATCACGGGCGGCGCGAATCCGCAGCAGGTGATCGCCGCGCTCAAGAGCAGGATTCAGCAGATTCCCAACGTTGCCGCGAAACCGGAACTGGATGTGGTGATCGCCTCCTTCACGTCGGCCGGGCCCGTGCTGGCGATCCGGCCGTACACCAACAACGACTTCTACTGGCAGGTGTATTTCGAAACCAATATGGCGATTCGCGAAGTACTAGGCGACGGCGCGTTCCCGGCGCCCATTCCCGTTTTCGGGATCCAGCAGGTCAACGATACAGCGGTCCGGGCTTAAATTAACAGCCTGTGGTGAAAGTCGCTAGATACCGCTTGCTTACGCGTGCAGCTCAGTAGAATCAATCCGTTACAGAGCCACGACCGTTCGGGAGCGGTTTTTGCCACAGGCCGTTGAGCCAATTCGAAGAGGCCGGCCGCGAACACGGTCGCGGCTCGTCCTGTCCCGATTTAACACTCCGGCCCGCCGTGGCATTGGAGTGCTCGTGGGGGGGGCTTCCGCAGGATCGCACTCCGCGCACACGCGGGCGCGCGATGTCGCTCGCGACCATCAGCCTGTGGATCGCCTGCCTGGCGTTCACGCTGTTCTTCATGTGGCGCTTCACAGTCGAGACAAAAGGGAAAACGCTCGAGGAAATCGAGCGCGGGTGGCGCAAATGACCTACTCGATCTCCACGCCGCCCGAATCCACCTTGATGTCCACCATCGCGCCGCCCCCGCGAATCCGGCCTTCCGCGTGGTGTTTCGTAACCGGGCCTTTGGCGTTCATCTCCGGTACAACCAGCCTCCCCGATTCGGTTTCCGCTCGGATGTCGTACCCTCCGCTGCGCGCCAAGCGGAGGTGGGCTCCGCCGGATGCCGCCCGGGCCTTCACCGGCGCGGCGGTCGTCTGCGAAAGCTGGATTCCGCCGGAATCCGTTTCCGCCTCGATGCTTCCCGCGATATCCAGGGCTTCGATGCCGCCGGAATCCGCGTGGGCGTGAACCATGCCCTTTACATGGTGGATATGGATGCCGCCGGAATCGGCCTCGGCGCGAACGCCGGAACCGATGCCCGAGATCCGGATCCCGCCGGAATCCGTCTTGCAGTCCACGCGGCCATTGACGCCTTCCACCTTAATGCCGCCGGAATCGGCGCGCGCCCGGACCTCGGTTTCGGCGGGAACCGTGATCTCCAGCCGCATCGAGACGCCACGCAGTAGCGATCTGTCGGTCACCTGGCCCACCCGGACGCTGTTGCCGGTCTGTTGCACCGGTGGATTCTCCGCCAGCCGGCGAATGTGCTCCGTCGCGTTGTTTCCGCCGAAAAAGCTGTTGGACGCTTTCAATACCCCGTGGACGTGGACGGTCCCCGATGAGCCTCGCGTCACCACGATTCCACCCGCATCCGTCACCACGTCGAGATTCACCGCGCCGGACACCGTAAGGTTCCGGTCGAAAGTCCGTTCCGTCTGCGCCATGCAGGTTGCGATAGCGAGTAGGAATACAGCCGCAAGTTTCAACATGATTGCCCTCTCCCGAAAATACGAGATTCCAGCCCGGCAAGTTCGCCGTCAATTGATGACATGATAGAACCGCGGACGATGCTCGAGAATATCAACCTGAAAATGAAGCTGTCGCGCGAAGAATACAAGCGCATTCTGCCCAACTTGCAGAGCCGGCTCTACGACCTGGAGAAGGCCTGTTGGGATCACGGCATTTCCTCCCTCATAGTTTTTGAAGGATGGGACGCCTCCGGCAAGGGAACGGCCATCGCCACCCTCACGCAGCGCCTGGATCCTCGCGGATTCAAACTCTACCCGATTACCGCGCCACGCACCTACGAGCAGCGGCGGCCCTGGTTGTGGCGTTTTTGGCTTAGGGTTCCCAATCGCGGCGAGATGGTGATCTTCGATCACAGTTGGTACGGCCGCGTGCTGGAAGAAAGGGTCGAGGGCGCCATCCCGGAGAAAACCTGGCGGCAGGCGTTTCGCGACATCGTCGAATTCGAACGCGAGCTGGCCGACGACGGAACCATTATCCTCAAGTTCTTCGTTCATATCAGCAAGAAGGAGCAGAAAGCGCGCTTCGATGCGATTCTGGCGAACCCGCTGGAAGCCTGGCGTGTCACCGAAGCCGACTGGGCGCGACACAAGAAGTACAAGGAGTATCTGGAGGCCGGTGAAGAGATGCTCGAGCTGACGGAGTCCGAGTACGCGCCCTGGACCATCGTCGAGGGCACGTCCAAGTGGCACGCCCGGCGCAAGATTTTCGACACCATCATCGCCGTCATGGAGAAACGGCTGGGAGCGGACGCCCCGGCGTTAACGGAAACCTCCGCCGACGTTCTCAAGGACGCCGACCTGCGAGCCGCCATGGAGTCGCTCGCCGGAGGGGGACTCTGATGCTCGAGAGGATCGATCTTTCGTTGGCGCTCGATCGTGATTCCTACGTCCACGAAGTCACCCGGCGCCAGGTTCAACTGCGCGAGCTCGGCTACCAGATCTACCTTCAGAAGCGCCCAGTGATGCTGATCTTCGAAGGCTGGGATGCCGCCGGAAAGGGTGGCGCAATCAAGAGAATCACGGAGAAAATCGACCCGCGCGGCTACGTCGTTTATCCGATCAGCGCACCGCAGGGCGAGGACAAGACCCGCCACTACCTCTACCGGTTCTGGCGCAGGCTGCCGGAACGCGGGCAGATCGCGATCTTCGACCGTTCCTGGTATGGCCGTGTCCTGGTGGAGCGCGTCGAGGGGTTTGCGCCCGAGCGGGAATGGAAGCGGGCCTTCAAGGAGATCAATTCCTTCGAAAGGCAGGTCCGTGACTTCGGCACGATCCTCCTCAAGTTCTGGATTCACATCTCTCGCGAGGAGCAGTTAAAGCGCTTTGAGGAGCGCTCCGCCATCGGTTACAAGGCGTGGAAGCTGACCGACGAGGATTGGCGGAATCGCGACAAATGGGGAGCGTACGAAGAGGCGGTGGAAGAGATGCTGGTGAAGACCAGCACCCGGACGGCCCCGTGGTGCGTGGTCGAGGGCAACGATAAATACTGGGCGAGGGTGAAGGTGCTTTCGAAGCTGGTCGAGGTTCTATCGGCGGAATTGAACTACCAGCCGCGAGACCCCATCGGCAAGAAGCGAAAATCGAAATGAAACAATCGCGTCTCAGAGCGATCCTGACGGATGCGCACTTCTGGGTGCCCGTCGCCGTCCTCGCATTCGGCATCGGCGTGCTGGTTGTGATTCGATGAAGCCGGCCAGGCTTTCGAGCCGTTCGCTGCATGTTCTGGGTGTCGCGAGCGGGCTCGCGGCTGGTGCGTGGCTGGGCGCGGCCGAAGCGCCCACCAAGCTGGTGACCATCGGCTTCTCCCCATTTCTGATTTCCCTGGGGATGGTCGCCGGAGTGTTCGTCGCCCGCTGGACAGTCCCGATGGCGCTGAAGGGAACCGGCTATATCTGGCAGGATCTGCGGGAAAAATCGCACCTGATTGTCTGGGCCATCCTCGCGGGCATGCTATGGGCGGTGGCCAACACGCTCACCGTATTTGCCATTCGGAACGTCGGGATCTCAATAGCATTTCCCCTATGGAATACCAACAGCCTGGTGGGTCTGTTTTGGGGCTGGCTCCTCTTCAACGAGCTGCGCGGCTCGTGCGCGAAGCAGTGGGTTAAGGTGCTGGGCGGGTCGGCCGCTATTGTAGTGGGGGCCTGCCTGATTGCCTACGCCACCTCGCAGCACGCGGGAGGAGCGCCGCCCCGCGCCGCGACCCTCGGCATCGTGGCCGCGCTGGGCGCGGGGGTGCTGTGGGGCACCATGTACATCCCGTACCGCAAAGCGTATATCAGCGGGATGAATCCGCTCTCGTTCGTGACTGTGTTTACCTTCGGCGAACTAGGCACGGTTTTTGCGCTGGCGCTGGTGTTCGATGGCGGATATCAGCACATCATTGCGGAACTGGGCCGGGCCCGCCCGGTACTCTTCTGGCTTTTCCTCGGAGGGTTCTGCTGGGTCATAGGCGATCTCTTCCAGCAGTACGCGGCGAAGTACATCGGCATAGGACGGGGCATCCCGTTGTCGAATACCAATCAGCTCTGGGGACTGGCATGGGGAGCGCTGGTGTTCGGCGAGCTCGCGGGTCGGGGAGCGGCGGCACAGACCCTGGTCGTCGCGGGTTCGGTGATCATGATCGGCGGCGCGGTAGCGATCAGTTTCGCGGAAGTCCCCGAATCCGAGCACACTTCTTGGCGAGCGGCGATGGATCGCGAATGCGTGCGCTATGGCCTCGATTCGGATCGCGTCGCCGATGCCGTGCAGGGTGGCGACCCGGTGGCAGCCGGCCGGCCCGCGCGGCGCTGGTGGGAGTTCCTTGTTCTGGGTGTGGCCCTCGCCATTTTCGTCTGGCTGGGCATCGGCGCCGATCGGAGGCCGATCGCCGCGAATCTGGTCTGGATGGGGCTCTTATCGGGCGCGACGCTGGTTTTCCTGGTGGTCTGCGGCCTGCTGCTGTGGAAGCGGACGCGCTTCTCTTAGACTAGTCTTGGCTGCGCGCCGCGCTTGGATTGAGATCCATCAGTTCGCGGTGCAACTGGTTCAATGCTTGCTTGGCGGCGCTGTATTCTTCCAGCGCGTACGCCGCGTTCAGCTTCTTGGCCACCGCCGCCTGGTGCTCTTCGGCCAAGTGGTCGAGCACGTTGCGCCGCTTGTGCACTTGGCAACGCTCAATCGCCGCCGACTCGCCGGCGTATTTCTTCACGGCTGCATGCAGCGCCTTGCCGCCATCCAACACGTACAGCCGCGGCGCCGTGAAGTCGAATCCGCCATTCATCAGATCGCCCAGCACCGTCGCGTTCTCCGTGGCTCCTTGTCGAATGCCCAACGCCGCTACCATTTGCTGTCCCTCGAACGGGCGTGGCATCCATCCACAACGCACAGGAACTCATCTTGTCCAGCCGCCGCTCCATCCGGTCCTTCCACTTGGCGGCCGCATCGGCCTCAGGACGACCCGGAAGTGTTCCAGTTCTATCCCGGAGGTATTCTGGCATGAGCGCGGCAGGCCGCTTCAACGACCGGGTAGCCCTCGTCACAGGCACCGCCTCGGGGATTGGGTTCGCGATTGCGGCCCGCTTTGCAGCGGAAGGTGCTGCGGTCGTTGCACTCGATAGTGACGAGGAGAAGGGCAGGGCGGCGGCATTGACCATCTGGTAAACAACGCCGGCATCGTGCTGGTGAAATCTCCGGAGGAATGCACGGTGGAGGATTGGGATCGGGTAATGGCCGTTAACGTCCAATCATCAGCCGAAGCGCCGATCCGGAAAGAACCGTTCGCGAGCGTCTGAACCGCGTGCCACTTGCGCGTATGCTGACTGGAGACGATATCGCTGCCGCCGAGTGGCGATTAGCCGGAGGGATGCCTATTCAGGAGTTAAGGGGTACTATATCTCTAATGAGCCGCTTTCGTGCAAACCGTGGCGCCGAACCCATTCTTCTATGCGGATGGGATTCGCGAAGCGAAACTTGGTACGGCCCAAACGAACTGAGTTACTCCACTACTCCGGACAAACGCCTGCTCCAGGCCCTGCGGGACACGCCGGGCAAGTCGTGGTATGGCCCGGTAAAGTGCGGCGATCCAGGTGAAATCGCGACCCGATTCTTTGCTCTGGTGCACGATCTCCCGGATTGCGCCATAGCCTCCATTTACTGCGGTGAATCGAAATCGGGACCGGCCGAAATCCTCGCGGTGATTCCGGCGGATCGGCGCTCGCGGCTGCGGAGCGAGTTCGCATTTGAGTTTGTGGCGTTCGCGCACTTTCTGGGTTCGCTGAGGGATGGGGCCGAACTTCAGGTGCACGACGCGATGGCCGAGGCGATCGCCGGAGAGAGCGGCTCCACCGGGAACTTGGTGTTCGCAATCGGTACCGCGCTGTGGCCCGCCGATCGGGACCATGTGCTATCGTTCTGCGTAGAGAGAATCGCGTCGACTCTGTGCCAATGGATCTCCCTATGAAAGCTCCTGTCTTCGCAATCCTGCTTACAGCCTTCGCCGCTGCCCAGTCCACCACCGTCAATGTGAAGGTGGGCAACCAGGTGGACACGTCCCAGGGCGTGAACGGCCGCCTTCAAGTCGCCATGTCCACGTCCTTCCAACTGGCTGGCTGGAGTTATCAGTTCTTCAATCAGGTGCCCGGCGCGCCCGGCCCGCTGACCGCCCTCAATCCCTTCCACACCCGGGTACAGGTCGTCTCCGACGGCATACCGCTCAAAGCCCCAGACACCTGGGACTTCACCGAGTTGAACACCATGCTCTCGCCGGTCCAAGCCACCGGCGATCACAGCCCCGAGTTCCAGATCGGTACCGCGCCGGCGTTCCTCAGCGATGTTTCGGGCCACATCCTTCCGGCGAGCTATGGGGCTTTCGCGGACATGAGCGCGAATCTGGTGCGCTACTACAACAACGGTGGGTTCGACGTCGCCGGAACCCACTTTCAAAGCCCGATGCCTTACCCGGTCACGTGGTGGGGCATTTTCAATGAGCCCGACGGGAATGGGCTGACGGCGCAGCAATACGTCACGCTGTACAACACGGTGGTCCCGGCGATGGCGAAGGCGGATCCGAACATCAAGTTCGTGGCGGTGGAGCTTTCCTACGATTCGAACTTCGTGCCCGCGTTTCTCGCCGGCGTGACGGCGCAGGTGGACGTGGTGGCGGCGCATTTCTACTCGACGTGCACCCAGCGGGATTACGACCAGGTCCTGTTCGCCACGGTGCCCGGGTTCGCCGGCAGGGTCCAAACGATCTACTCGTACTTGAACCGCATCCCCGCGCTGGCCGCCGTGCCGGTTTGGGTGACTGAAAACAACGTTAACGCCGACTACGATTTAGGCAACGGCATCAGCGCCTGCAACTCGCCGCAAAAGTTCGTGCTCGACACGCGAGGCTCCGGTCCGTTCTTTGCCGCCTGGCGGACGCTGGTCTTCACTTACCTGGGGCAGGCAGGCACCCAGGCGCTCTATCATTGGGCCTTCGGCACCGACCAGCAATACGGCGAAGTCGATGGCAACGCCGTTCCGCAACTCAGTTACTGGGTGGACTATTACCTGTCTCACTGGCTGCCCTCGCCGCCCGGCCAGGACCTCCTGCAGGTGACCGAGTCCGGCTGCTGCGCGACCGACTTCGCGCATCACTGGCGCGGCGGGGGCGGGCTCCCGCTGGACACCACCACCATGGCCGCGCGCAACGCCGACGGATCGGTGGTGATCCTGATGTCGAACTACGCGATCCAAGCCACTTACGACAACAATGGCCCTGGCGTGCCGCGCACTTTCTCGCTGGACCTTTCCGGGCTCGGATCCTTCAGTTCGGCAACGCTGGTGACGCTGGACGCCTCCACGCCGCGCAGCGGGCCGGCGCTCACTCCAGTGACGCCTTCGGCGCAGATGACGGTGACCCTGCCGGGCTACGGCGCGGCCTTCCTGCGCTTGGCCAACACGCAGCCCGCCGTGCCGGCCACCCGCGTTCAGAATGCGGCGAGTTACGCATCGGGAGCGGTGGCGCCGGGCGAGTTGATCGCGTTGTTCGGTACGGCACTGGGACCCGCTAACCCAGGCTATCTAACGCTGACGAATCCGCGCCTGGTGGCCAACTCCTTAGCGGGGGTTCACGTTCTGTTCGACGGCGTGCCGGCGCCCCTTACTTACGCCGCCGCCGGGCAGATCAACGCGGTGGTCCCTTATTCGGTGGCGGGTAAGTCGACGACGCAGATTCAGGTGGAGTATCTGGGCGCTGTTTCCGCCCCTGTCTCCTTGCCGGTAGTGGCGACCGCTCCTGGATTGTTTACGCACGGTGGTTCCGGGCAAGGGCAGGGAGCAATCGTCAATCTGAAGGACGGCGCCATCAACTCGGCCGCGAATCCCGCTGCCGCCGGCGATTACGTCATCCTCTACGGCACCGGCGCCGGCGCGACTACGCCCGCCGGCGTGGATGGACTGGTCACGGCGCCTCCGTGGCCCCAGCTCAATGCAAACGTCACCGTGACCATCGGCGGACTTCCCGCCCATACCGCCTACGCCGGACCCGCGCCTACCCTGGTGGCAGGCGTGCTGCAGATCAATGCGCAAATCCCGCAAGGGGTGACGCCGGGCCCCAGCGTGCCGGTGCTGGTGGCGATCGGGAATGCCAGCTCGCAGTCCGGTGTGACCGTCGCGGTGAAGTGAAGCTTTAGCCGGTATACTCGTCAACACATGAGAATTCTGGCGCTGTTGTTTTCAGTTGCCGCTTACGCGGGAGCTCAGGCCGCCGTTTCCTGCGAGAGCCTGGCGTCCCTTACCCTCCCCGGCGCGACCATCACTGCCGCCCAGGCAATCGCCGGCTCCTTCACTCCGCCCGGCGAGAAGGCGATCGACAACCTTCCGGCGCTCTGCCGCGTGGCGGGCGTGATCAAGCCTTCCAGCGATTCGAGCATCCGGTTCGAAGTCTGGCTGCCGTCCGCCGGATGGAATCACAAGTTTCAGGGCATCGGGAACGGCGGGTTTGCCGGATCGATCTCCTACGGTCCGGGTGGTCTGGCCACCGCGGTAACCCGCGGCTATGCCGCCGCATCCACGGACACCGGACACCAAGGCTCCGGCATCGAGGCGAAATGGGCGCTCGGACACCCCGAGAAGATCGCCGATTTCGGTTATCGAGCGATCCACGAGACGGCCGTGAAGGCGAAGGCGATCGTCGCGGCGTATTACGGCGAAGGGCCGCGCCGGTCTTACTTTGCGTCCTGCTCGAACGGCGGACGGCAGGCTCTCATGGAAGCGCAGCGCTATCCCGCGGATTACGACGGCATCGTTGCGGGCGCGCCGGCTAACGCCTGGACTCAGACGCTGGCGGGCTTCGTCTGGAACGCGCAGGCGATGGCGGATCCGGCGAGCCACATCCCCGCGGCCAAGCTGGCGGCCATTGAGCGTGCGGTTATCGCCGCGTGCGACGCTCAAGACGGCGTCAAGGACGGGATCCTCGAGAACCCGGCTAATTGCGGCTTCGATCCGGCGGCAATGGTCTGTGAGAGCGCCGATACGGCGAGCTGTCTTACGGCTCCGCAGGCGAGTGTGCTGAAGAAAATCTACGGCGGGCCGAAGAATTCGAATGGCGATCCGATTTCGCCCGGTTTCGAGCCGGGGGGCGAGACAGGTTCGGGCGGGTGGGGCCTTTGGATCACCGGCTCGGGGCCGGGGAAGAGTTTGCAGTATATCTTCGCGACCCAATTCATCCAGAACATGGTTTTTGACACGGCGGCGTGGGACTACAGAACTTTTGATTTCGATCGCGACATGAAGACCGTGAACGGCAAGATGGCGCACACCCTGAACGCGACCGATTCCGACTTGAGCGCGTTCGATCGGCGAGGCGGAAAGCTGATTCTTTTCCACGGCTGGAACGACGCCGCGCTCCCGCCGGCGAATACGATCAATTACTACAACAGCGTGAGATCGAAGATGGGCGCGAAGGCGGCGGACGCGATGGTCCGGCTCTACATGATTCCGGGGTTACAGCACTGTTCCGGCGGTCCGGGAGCGACGTATTGCGGGGGATTGGGCCCAGCCATGGCGGACGCCGGGCACGATCTCTCGGCGGCGCTGGAACGCTGGGTGGAAGAGGGCGTCGCGCCGGCAGTCATGGTCGCCTCGAAGTTCAAGAAGGAAGGAGACGTCACGTCCGCCGTGGTACGCACGCACCCCATCTGCCCGTACCCGCAGTCGGCGGTGTACAGCGGCACGGGGAGCATGGATGATGCGGCCAATTTTGCGTGTGAGTAACGCGTTGATCCTGGCTTTCGCGGCGGTGGCGCTCGGACAGGTGCCCCATCAGCACCATCCGCCGTCGTCTGCCGAGTATGTGAAGGTGCTGGAAGATCCGTCGCGCGACGAATGGCAGAAGCCGCGCGAGGTTGTGATGGCGTTGGATCTCAAACCGGCGGACACGGTCGCCGACATTGGCGCGGGCACGGGCTACTTCGCGCGCCGCTTCGCTCACCACGCCGGCAAGGTCTACGCGGTCGATATCGACGACAAGTTGCTGGCGCTGGCGCGCGCCAATGCGCCGGCGAACCTGGAAACGGTTCTGGCCGCTCCGGACGATCCGCGCCTGCCGGATCAATCGATCGACATGGTCTTCTTCTGCGATGTCCTGCACCATATAGAGAATCGCCCGGCGTACTATGCGAAACTCGCGAAGGTGCTGAAACCCGGTGGGCGGATCGTGGTGGTCGATTTCTTCAAGAAAGAACTGCCGGTCGGTCCGCCTGCATCGATGAAACTGGCTGACCAGGAGGTCATCGCCGAACTCGGAAAAGCCGGCTTCGCTTTCAGCAAACGGATGGACATACTGCCCTATCAGTACTTCCTGTTCTTCGAAAAGCGAAAATGAACCGCGGGAACTAACCCGCTAACCGGCGCGCATAACGGATCTGCCACTCCATATCCGCGTCCACGTCGCCCTCTTTCTCGTACTCAATCGCGACCAGGCCCTTAAAGTTCTGGCCCCTGAGTTCCTTCATGACGGCGGGAATGCCGACGACGCCGGTACCCAATAGAACGTTGCGCTCCGCTCCGGTGCTGGCGACGTCTTTGAGATGCACCACCTTCAGACGCGGACCGAGACGCCGCACGGCGTCCACCGCATTGTGGCCGCAAGCGGCAATCTGACCGACATCCAGCGTGGAACCGACTGTCTTGGAAAGTCGGGACAGCGCCCCGAGCACATCGTCCGCGCTTTCATACGGAAACTTTTGGGGGAACCAGTGGTTGTGAATACCGAAGGTGAGCCCCTCCCGCGTGAAGCGCTCGTCGATTCCGTGAAGCATGGCGCCGGTGGCGTCGCCGGAAACATTGTTTGCGCCGAAGATTCTTGCGAATTGCACGGCATCGTCGAGACCGCGATCCGTCTCAATGGTCGCGGTGTAGTACGAGACGCAGCGAATTCCCGCGCGATCCAAACGGGCGCGGACCGAACGGCACATTTCGGCGGTGGGCGGGTGCATCAGCATGAACTCGCCACGCGACATCTCGATCTCGCGGATTTCCTGCATCCGCAGACGCTGGATCATCTCGTCGATCGAGAGGCTGTGGTACGAGAACGTGCCGACGCCGATGTTCAGCGGTTGCGCGGCACGCAAGGTTGCAACGCCCGTCGTCAGCATGAAGGATCGCCGGTTGATCATTTTGGCTGCGGGCGAGGCGTCACATCCGCATCCACCAGCCCGAGCGCCCATCGTATCGCGTCGACGATCATCTTCTGGAACTCAGGCCGGCCCAGTTTTCATCCACGTGGCCGAGGGTGGAATAAAAAACGCGGTTCTTGCCGAACGTTTGGGCCCAGGCGACGGCGAAATCGCGATCCTGCCGGTCTGGAGAAAGGGAAGCCGGCCCGGCTGCGGTTTGAGGTGCAGGATACCGGGATCGGGATTCCGAAGGATAAGCTCGGCCTGATCTTCGGCTCGTTCTCGCAGGCCGACGGCACCACCACGCGGCGCTTCGGCGGAACCGGACTCGGCTTGGCGATTTCGCAGAGGCCGGCCAATCTGATGGGCGGTACGATCAAGGCCGAAAGCGCACCGGGCTCCGGAAGCCGCTTCTCCTTCGATCTCTGCCTGGAGGAAGTGGCCGACCCGGCGGCTCCGGCCGAACGGTCGCGGGAACTCACGGGAAGGCGCT
The DNA here is from genome assembly GCA_025353165.1 of Acidobacteriota bacterium. Taxonomy (GTDB): domain Bacteria; phylum Acidobacteriota; class Terriglobia; order Bryobacterales; family Bryobacteraceae; genus TMP-7. Next base: position 34,079 of record JANXRE010000200.1, read on the forward strand.
GCCTGGTGGTGGACTTACAACGCCACCAACCGGCGGATTCTGAAGGTTCTGCTGCACAAATGGGGGTTGTTGCCGTCCTCGCGGAAGGAGGGGAGTCCGCGCTCCGGATCGTGGCGGATCAGGAACCCCGACCATCCTTCGATTTTCTGCCGGTCGCCCTGCACATGCCGGGGATGGACGGCTTCGAGTTTATCCGTCAAGATAACCATCGATATCCGGGCCATCACAGCTCGATTCTGATGCTGAGTTCGATGGATCGGGCCCTCTGGGTCGAGAAGCATGACCTGTAAGGGATCGACCAGTACCTGACGAAGCCGCTGGGGGCCCTGGATCTGCAGCGGGCGATGCTCGAAGCGCTGCGCGGCGCCACTGAACCGAAGACGGAAACCACGCGCCGCAAGGGAGCGACGACTATCTGCGTCTTCCCGCTGGCGCCGAGACGGGAGGCGGTCCTGGCGTTTCTTCTCCCCACCGGTCTACTCCCCGCCCTGCGTCTCCTATCGGAGCAAGAGCACCGATCTGACCCAAATGCCGCTGAACCTGCATCGCATCGGCCGTCAGGGCGATGATCGGGATCCTCGGCTGCCCGGCTTCCCGCCGCCAAGCGGGCCACCAGGTGGTCTGCGCATCCGACGGGAGGGCTGCGGTGGAATTGCAGAGCCGTTTCTCGCAATCCAGGCACCTGTTTTTCTTCAAGCGTCACAGCAGATCAGCTCTTGTGTCCACGGCTTGCTTCCATAGCTGAAATCCAAGTATTGTGAGAACGCGATTGGCATTTCACCGCGTGGCCGACGGTTTCCGGCTTGCCGAAGCCGGTGTCCATTTTGGACTCCAGCTGGAGTCCAAAGTGAGGCGTTGATGAAGTCGGAGGTCTGTAAGTCTTTGGGGAATTTGGTCGGGCCGGCGAGATTCGAACTCGCGACCTCTTGCACCCCAAGCAAGCGCGCTACCAGGCTGCGCCACGGCCCGATGTCCTGTGACTCTTCGAGTTTACCGCAAGACGCTCCGCTTACGGGAGATGGAACGCGCCTTCCAGGTACAACACCGCCCGGCCGGCAATCTTCACGCGGTCGCCGCGCAGCTCGCACGCTACCTCGCCCCCGCGCGGCGAGGCCTGCAACGCGCGCATTTCGGTCTTTCGCAAACGGCGCGCCCAGTAGGGAATCAACATGCAGTGCGCCGATCCGGTCACCGGATCTTCCGCCACGCCGCGAGCCGGAGCGAAAAATCGCGAGACGAAATCGTGCCGCTCGCCGGGGCAGTCACGGAAACCGCGAACTTGTCCATTTCCGAGAGCAGAGCCATGTTCGGCTGCAGCGCGCGTACCTGCTCCTCATCCCGATACACCACCAGATAATCCCGCGCGCCTAGAATCTCAACGGGGACCGTTCCCAGCGCATCAATGAGCCGCGGATGCACCTCGCAGCGCTCCGGCGGCCGCGAGGGGAATCCAGGACGTACAAATCGCCGCGGCGCTCCACCGTCAGTTCCCCGCTGCGCGTCTGGAACGACACAACATCGCGATCCACCCCCAGACAGTTCATGACTACATAGGCGCTAGCGAGCGTGGCGTGCCCGCAGAGGTCCACTTCGGTGGCCGGCGTGAACCAACGCAGACGGTAACCGGAACCCTCCGCGACAAAAAACGCAGTCAGGTTGCCAGTGAATAGACGGTCCGCGAAAGCATCGACCTGAAACAAAGGAATGCGCATGAAGGGGTTTGGGCTTAGTGTACCCGGGCGCGATTGCGCTCGTTGTCGACAAGCTCATCGAAAATGGCGAGCACCTGCTTCCGAAACACGTACAACCGCCTCAGATTGTTCCGGAATCGCGGCTCAAAGCGGTTGGAATGCAGCCACTTATCGAATATGGGCCTGGGAATGTCAATGTCGCGGCGAAGGGCGTCCGCGGAGTGCCCGCGCAGGAAGAGGCCGTAGAACACAGCTGCTTCCCGTTGCGGCGCTAACGGGTCGAAATCGTCCTTCGCGATCATGCAACAAAACAGCAAGTATAAACGGGGCGTCCTTTGGAAGCAAGTTCGACACGAGGCCTATTCGGAATCGGGATGGCCGCCCCCCTCCGAGCCGGGCGGCCATCCCGCCCGTTACCGCTTCAGATGGTGAACGTCCTTGCGCCGGTCCTTGCGGTCCTGCTTCAGGTCGCGAACATCGGCGTTCCGCGCCTTGCGGTCGTGGTTGACGTCGCGCTGCAGGCGTGCGGCTTTCTTTGCGTTGCCGTTGGCCTCCGCCTTTGCCAGCTGCCGCTTGTCCTGCCGGATGCCGGCGTTGTCTTTGCGAATATCGCGTTTGTCCGTCCGAATCTGCCGCGTATCGCGACGGACATCTTTCTTGTCCTGCCGGGTGTCGGACTGGGCGAACGCCCCGCCCGCAAGCGCCGCGGCGATCGCCGGAACCGCAAACATTCGAAGTAGTCGTGTCATCATCGTGAACTCTCCGTTTTTTAAGTCATCCACGCCGTCCATTACCGGTGCCTCTGGAGGTTAAACGCGCACCTCAGCCCTAGCGGTTACACCATTTACGGGACTTAATATGAACGAATTTTCAGCACGCCGGCCGCAACTGGTGAGAACGCCGGGCGACGCGTAGTTTCAACCCGTCTCCCGCCGCCTCGGCGCGAACTACCGAGCCGCCGGGAACCTTACCGTCGGCGAGCAGCTCCACCACCGGCTGGATGATCAAACGCTGGATGGTCCTCTTCAACTCCCGCGCGCCGAACTCCGGGCTGGCTCCTCGGGACAGCAGGAAGGCGCGCGCGCCGCGCGCGAGGTCGAGACTGAAGGCGCGCGGCCCCAGCCTGCTGTCAACGAGCCTCTTCAGGTTCGCGAGCTCGATCTCGAGGATCTCGGCGAGCGCCTCCGTGGTCAACGGCTGATAGGTGATTATCGTGTCGATCCGATTTACGAACTCGGGCGCGAAGCGGCGGCGCACGGCGTTGGTCGCAATCTTCTCGAGCTTGCGGCTGAGATCGGCGGCGGGCACGCTGTGCCCGAGGGGAAAGCCAAAACTCGGATTCAGCTCCTTCATCATCTGGCGCGTCCCCAGGTTGCTGGTAAGAAAAATCAGCGTGCGTTCGAAGTTCACGTTGGAATTATCGCCGAGCCGCAGCGTTCCCTTATCCAGGATTCCCAGCAGAATGCGGGTCATGCTGGGAGCGGCCTTTTCGATCTCGTCGAACAGGAGCAACGACAGCGGGCTACGCTCACTGGTCACCGCAAGGATCCGCTGCTGCGTAAGGATCGGATGGGTTTCGCGGTGCCCCAGATATCCGGGAGGCGCGCCGATGAGTTTGGCCACCTCGTGATCCATCTGGAACTCGCCGCAATCCACGCGGAGGAGGTGGCGCGGCGTGCCGTGCAGCACTTCGGCGAGCGCTTCCACGGTGCGCGTCTTTCCCGTGCCGGTGGGTCCCAGCAGAAGAAAGACTCCCGCCGGACGGCCTTCCGGCCCCAGACCCGCCTGGTGCATCCGGATGAAGGGCACGATGCCCTGCATGGCGGCCGGCTGGCCAATGATTCTCTCGGCCATAGCGCCGGCGATATCGGTCGCAGGTTTCCTGCCGCGGGTGATCGGTGTAATCCGCATGATTGTGACGAAATCCCTTTCCGCCCACAGTATAGTATTCAAGATGGCCGAATGAATAGGATATACAGGTGCGAAACGGTTCAAAGCGGAGAAGTCCATGGCCCCTAAGGCACACGAACGATTACATTTACGACGGGTTCAGGCGTACCCAACCAGCCGCTCGAAGACTTGTGTGACCGGCTGATGCCGGGGGCTCTATTTGTGGCGGTAGGTGATGCGGCCCTTGGTCAGATCGTAGGGGGACATTTCCAAGGTCACCCGGTCTCCGGCGAGGACGCGGATTCTGTTGCGCCTCAATTTGCCGGCCAGGTGCGCCAGGACCTTCCGGTCGGCATCCAGCTGAACGCTAAACAAACCGCTCGGGAATTTCTCGACGACGGTTCCTGTAACCTCAATACAATCTTCCTTGCTCATCCGCCTCCAGACAAATAGTTGCAGAAGCCCACTGGGCCCTTTAATTATAGCGGCAGAGCGGGCGCGCCTGTTATTCGTATCTCAGCGCCGACATCGGCTCGACGCGCGAAGCGCGGCGCGCGGGACCGAGGATCGCGACCAGCGCCACGCCCAGCAGTACCGCGGGGACACCCACGAATGTGATGGCGTCGTGTGCATCGATCCCGTACAGGAACGTCGCGGCGAAGCGCGTAACGGCCCACGCGATGGCCAGCCCGACGGTCACCCCGGTTGCGGCGAGCGCCAGCCCCTGGCGGGCGATCATGCCGACGACACCGTTCCGGTTCGCGCCCAGCGCCATGCGGATTCCAATCTCGCGCGTGCGGGCGCGCACCACGTAGCTCAGCACTCCGTAAAGTCCGATGGCCGCCAGCGCCAGGCCCACCAGCCCGCACACCCCCAGCAGCGTGGCGCAAATCTTCGGCAGCAGCAGCGCCTTATCGACGTGCTCCTGCATGGTCTCCGTCCCGGTGACGGCCATGTTGGGGTCCATCGTTTGGATCTGGCCCTTGATCGCCCGCGCGTATTGCCCGGCGTTGGTTCCCGTCTTGACGAGGATCGAGATGCCGAAGAAACTCATGACTTGATCGGGCGCGGCTTCAAGCGAAAGGTAGACGCAGTTGGCCGGCTCCTCGCCCAGCGTGCGCGATTTTGAATTCCGGGCGATGGCGATGATCTGGTAGGCGTCCTTCCGCTCGTGGATCGTCTGCCCGATGGCGTCCTGCTTCGGGAAGAGCTGGTTGGCAAGCCGCTCATTCACGATGGCCACGCCCGTGCCGTCCCGCGGCTGGAAAGCGCGGCCGCGGACGATCGGCAGGCCGAGTGTCTGGAAGTAGTCCCGGCCGACGCGATACGTATCGGCGTTGGCCGTGCGTTTTCCGCTCCGCCCGTCCGTCGCATCGAAATCGAAATTCACGCCGCCGATGCTGAGCGGAATGCTGTCCACGAAGGAGACCGATTTCACGCCCGGCATCGCCGAGACCCGCTCGCGCAACTGGGACAGGAACTGGCCGGTGCGCTCCGGCGTGTAATGGTTCAGCTTGGGGTCGAACGCCAGCATGATGAGGTTGTCGGTCTTCATGCCGAGGTCGATGGAAGTGGCGTTTTGCAGGCTGCGGACGAACAGCCCGGAGCCGATCAGCAGTACCAGGGAAAGGGACACCTGGACCACCACCAGGGCGTTCCGCAGTCCGAAGAGGCGGACGCCGCCCAGGCCCGAGCCCTGATCCTTCAGGCACGATATCAGGTCCGTCTTCGCGGACCGGATGGCCGGCGCAAGACCGAACACGATCCCGGTCAGCACCGACAGCGCGATAGTGAACGCCAGAACGCGCCAGTCCGGAGTGAAATCGAAAGCGATTGGGAATGAGATCGGCAGTTGGATCCGCGACAAGGCGGTGGTTGCAAGGACTGCCAGTACGAATCCGAGCGCAGCGCCCATCAACGCCAGAAACAC
>JANXRE010000010.1 GCA_025353165.1 Acidobacteriota bacterium
TAGTGCGGCGGGGGGCGGAGTGGCACCCGCCGCGCGCCCATCCAGGGGGGGGCCGCCGCTACTGAGTGTGCACCTTGCCGATGTTGAAGTTCGCCTGCGATCTCGCCCAGGGTGGTGGTGTTCGCCAGCGCGTGGGAGGAGACGGACTTCATGGCATGGCAGCCCGTGCCGGCCGACGTTAACCGTGCCCGTCGGGTTGATGTAAGCCTGCGGGTTGGTGACGTTGTTCAGCCCGGTGCGCAGGTTCTGCTCGGAACCGTTGATGGCAGCTTTCGTAGAATTACTAAGATTAAAACACCTCTAAATCGACTATATACTGAAAATTCACTGCGGATCTATGAGGTTTTCCTGCACCAGCACGCTTTCAGTGGATATTCAGATTCAAAGCCTACCATGGCATCATGCTGCACAAAACCAAGTTGTTCGCATCGGTAGCCATCGCTTCTCTCGCCCTGTTCGCCGCTGAGAAGAAAATGGAAATGAAGGATCTCCCCGAACCGGTTCAGAAGACGGTGCGGGAGCAGACCAAAACCGCGAAGCTTCGCGGCCTGGCGAAGGAAGTCGAGAACGGCAAGACGCTCTACGAAGTCGAGACCACGGTGAACGGCAAGTCCCGCGATCTGTTGGTAGATGCCACGGGCGCCGTCGTGGAAGTGGAAGAAGCGACCGAACTGGGGAGTATCCCGGAAGCGGCGCAGAAGACGCTGAAGACCGCCGCCGGGGCAGGGAAGATTTTGACCGTTGAAACCGTCACCAAGGGCTCGGCGGTGAGCTATGAGGCCATCGTCGAAAAGGGCGGCAAGAAGTCGGAAGTGGCGGTAAACGCCGACGGCAGCCTGAAGAAGTAGGAGGACCTGTTCTCATGAGAATACCTACCCGATTGTGGATCGGTCTGGCCGTCGCCGCCTTGTGCGTGGCCGCGGAAGCGCCGGGATTCAAAGTAACGAAGAAATTCCCCGTACCGGGTAACGGCGGGTTTGACTACATCGTATTCGACGATTCCTCGAACCGGCTTTATGTTTCCCATGGGACGGAAGTCGCCGTCCTCGACGCGGATTCCGGCAAAGTACTCGGGACGGTTGCGAATACCCCTGGCGTCCACGGCATCGCGATTGTTCCGAATCTGCATCGCGGGTTCACCACGAACGGGGGAGATGCGACCATCTCCGTTTTCGACACGAATACGTTCAAGACGGTGAAGAAGATCGCGGTTGGGAAGGATCCGGATTTTGCCTTCTACGATCCGCAAACGAAGCGAGTGCTGGTGTGCCATGGCGACGCGGCCGCGATCACGGCGATCGATCCCGAAAAGGAAATCGTGATCGGGAAGATCGATCTGGGCGGCGGCGCGGAAGCGGCGGTGGTGAATGGAAAAGGAACGGGCTTCGTCAACCTGGAGGAAGATGCCATGGTGGTCAGCTTCGATTCCAAGGCGCTGACCGTGAAACAGAAATGGCCGATTATCGGATGTAAGACTCCCACCGGGCTGGCGATAGACGCGCCGAACTCCCGCTTGTTCATCGGGTGCCGGAGCAAAGTGCTGGCCGTGATGGATTCCAACACGGGCAAGGTGCTCACCACACTCCCCATCGGCGACCAGGTGGATGCCGTGGCGTTCGACGCCGCGAATAAGCTGATCTTCGCCTCCAACGACGGCACCGTATCTGTGATCCGGCAGAAGAGCGCCGATCAGTACGAATCCCTGGGCGACATCCAGACGCAGAAAAGCGCCAAGACCATGGCTTTCGATTCCAGGACGAAACGGATCTTCCTATCGGCCTCGGAGATGGAATCCGTGCCGGCGGCGAACGGGCAGCGGGCACGTACCAAGCCGAAGGCCGGCACGTTCCACGTTCTTGTGGTCGAACGGCAGTAGCTATTCCGGCAGGATGCTGATGGCGACGCGAACCGATTTCGCGGCCCCCATCCAGTTGCCGGCGGCTATGGCGCGCTCTCCGCTGCGTACCTCGCGCGCGACGGCGTGATACAAGGCGGAGAAGCGTACCGGGGAATTGCCGGTCTCCGGTATTCCCGCAACCGGCTTGGATTCGTCGAGGTCCTGGATCAGCGCTTGTGCGAGCGCTGTCGACTGGGGTTCATCCTGCGACTCAATGCCGTGAAGCAGGTCGGACAGGCGCGGCCGTAGCGGATGTGCTTGGTTCATGGATTTCGGTGTCTACATACATCATCGCGCACTCATGGCTCGATCGTGACGGTGGTCTTGGATTCGGCGGCCGATTCGCCTTGCCGGGCTACCGCGCGGATGTCGTATTCGCCGGGCGGAATGGCCGCGGCCGGCACCGTCATCACGTACGGAATCCGGCCCTGCGCATCCGCCGGCGGCAGCGGTAGATCCACCTTGGTCAGACTCGCGCCGCCTTGCAAAAACTCCACCTGAACCGTCGGGGCCGCCGGGATCGACGCGTCCGCGTAGATCGTGAAGAACAGCCGCAAAACCGCGTCCGGAACCTTCGGAACGTGGTTGTTCAGAGTGGGAGTAATGATGCCGCCTTGGAACTGGAACGGCTCGTTCTTATCCAATTCCTTCGCGTTCGGGGTATAGGAACGGACCGGCGTCAAGGACGAGATGCCCACCCCTTTCGACTTGGGCGCGATCGTGAACTCCGAGCGATGCATTCCGATCTTGCCGCTCTCGCGGTCCATCACAGCGCTGCTGAGGGTATACGTGCCGGCGGCGATCGGAACCGTCATCTTCTCGATGAAGTTTCCCGCCTTCAACTGATCGGCAGTGACAAAGAGCGACCGGTCGCGGCTCAGTTTCTGGACCACCTCGCCCTTGGAGTCCTTCACCAGTGCGCCGAGCGAAAAGTGTACGGCGGCCTTGTTCTGGGCGGGATCCATTTTGGATTGCAGTCCGTGCAGCGGCACTTCGACAAGCACTGAAACGTCGGTCGCTTCGTTCTTCGATTGCAGGAGAATCGCGGCCGAGCGGAAACCGACGTCTTCGGAAATCGTGCCGTCCGAGATGGCCTTCAGGAGAGGCATTTCGTAGGGCAGCATTCCCGAAGCGCGCGCCAAGGGCGGCAGCGCGAAGTACCCGTTGCGCGCGTGGATTACCAGGTCCTTGCGGCCGGCATCCACTTTCAGCTTGCGGAAAGTGCCGTCGTAGTTCTTAATGCCGGGGTTGTAGGTGACCTCGTAATAGCTGCTGATCTCTTCGTTCACGCGGCGCACCGGTACGCGTAGATCGTTACTGTCGCCGATCAGGAAGCCGCCAGTCGATTCCGCCAGGTCGCGGATCGGCAACTGCACGTTCGAGCGTCCCGCGGTCTCGGCATTATCCGAGGCCATGACTTCCTCTTTCGTTACCGCGCCCTCCGTGCGGTTCACCGTGGTGGCGCTCGCCGAGGCTGCGCCGCCGAGCTGGCCCGCCGCGCCTGCGTTCTGCGCGTAGGTCATGACGCCGCGGGTATCCACCGAGTAGAACGTCACATTACCCCGGTTGGCATTGCTCATCAGGTTCCGGAACATCACATCGAGTTCCGGCGTGATGTACATGCCCCAGGTGAAATAGAGGACCGACTTCCGGCCCGGCATGGACTGCAGGCCGCCCACCAGAGACGCCAGCGCCGAGATGGACAGCCGCGCGTTCTCCGTGGCCATTGCCGCATCCATGCTCAACATTTCGAGCATGACCAAAGACAGCCTCCCTTCCAGCGCCTGCGCGCCGTTGGTGACCGGTCCCGGGGCGCCGGCGCTTCGCAACTGGGCCTTGATGGCGTCCGACGCGGACATCAGCTTGGGAAGCGCGGTTCCGCTGGTCGCCTGTTCGATGGCCTTCACCAGCGCGGCTTTGTCCTTGGTGAATGGCTGGAGCACCAGCAGCCGGGTGTTGATCATGACGACCGAATAGAAAACGTTAGTGCCCTGATCGCCTTTCACCAGATCCACTGCCGCCTGCCGCGCGGTCCTGCGCTGGTCGCCCTCCCCCATGGACTCAAACGCGAGCGTAACCAGACGAATTTGGCGAAGAGGATCGAGCGCCACCGTCGACCCGCTGCTCATGATAGCCTCGGCGCCGCTCACCAGGCGAAAGCTGGTGATCTCCTGTTTCGCCCCGTTGTCGGTAATGGTGACGTCTCCGGGCTTGATGTCGGCGATGGGCTTGCCCTTCTTATCGCGGACGATAAAATCCAGGACGACTTCATCCACCGTGGTCTGGATCGCGGCCGCGCCCGCCTGAGTATCGGCCGGCTGGGCGCCGGCAGATAACGCGATCAGGACAAGTGCAAATAGAGAGATTAGGAGCTTCATATATATGGGTCCACTCGAGTCTATCAATTCCGCACCGGATCTGAGTTTGGCGCGGGCTTCTTCAAGCGCTTGAAGGCCTCTTGTTCGCGCTCCGCTTCCGGCTTGCGGCCGAGTCGCGTATAAGCCGAGGCCAGGCTGAAGTGAGCCTCGGGACTGTTCGGCGCGAGGCGGACGGCGACTTCCAGCCCTCGCGCCGCTCCCGCCGGATCGTCTAGATCCAGCAACGCGCGGCCGAGCGCGATGCGGCTGGCGAAATCGTTGGGACTCGCTTTCACAGCCCGCTCGCCGTATCCGAGGGCGACTTGCGGCTCTCCGTTCTTCAGGTAAATCATGGCGAGTCCGACCAGCGCCGGGATGTGCGCGGGCTCTAATTCGAGCGCCTTTTTGATCTCCTCTATGCCGCGGTTCACGTCCTGCAATCTCAGGAACGCCCCGTAGCGAAAGTGGATGTTGGCCTCCGACGGGTAATCCTCGATGGCAATCTGAAACTTCTCGGTGGCCGCCTTCGTGTCCTGTTCCATCGCAGTCGCCATCGCGTCCCCAAGCTTCACTACCTTGTCCTTGTCGGCCTCCGGAACTTCGGATGGCAGCCACGGCTTCCGGAGCCCGGCGATGCCCGCGACCATCAGGATCTCCGGCGTCTTCTTGTCGATCCTGGTCAGGTCGGTCAACAGCGTGATCGCCCTTTCGAAGGTGCCGGCATGCGTGAGCAGGAGGGCCAGGTGAAGACGGGCGGTCCGCGACAACTCCGTGTTCTCGCGAAAGCCCAGGCGCTCGGCCTGTTCCAGGCTGGTCAAGGCCGCGTGGAACTGGCGCAATCGATATTCGCATAGCCCAGCCATGGTCCAGGCGGCGGCGAGGTCGGGCTTCAGCGCGGCGAGCCGTCGAAACGCGGGAGCGCACTCCGCGTACTTGTCCTGGTCATAGGTGATGGAGCCCAGGCTCCACCAGCCGTCCTCCCACTTGGGCCTGAGCTGCAAGGCCTTCCTATAAAGGACCACTGCTTCGTCGAGATGGCTCGCGTCGCGGGCCTGATCGGCCTTCCGGGAAAGCTCCTCGAAGGATGGCGGGCGATCGGCCGCTGTGGCCAGCAACAGGATGAGAGCCGGGGTGAAGACAGACATACGGACCTGTATACGATCTTAGCGTTTTGACTTGGACTCGTACTGCGCGATGCGCGCGCGGAGCACTTCGGCCAGTTGCGCGTTGTTCTCGCGAGTGGCGATTTCCAGGGCACGCCGCGCGGTCTGGGCCGCTTCCTCAAACCGTTCCATCTCCGAGTACATGGCGGCCAGCATTTCCAGGCTTTGCGTTTCGCGGCCGCCGGACAACTCCACCGCTTTTTCGAAATGAGGGATCGCCTCCCGGAAGCTGCTCCGCGCGGCCAGAACGCGGCCGAGGTTGAATTGATATTCGACGGAGCCGGGCGTCTTTGCGGCCGCTTTTTCCAGATGCGCGACCGCATCGTCGAGTTTGCCCGCCCGAGCCAGAACGATACCCAGAATGTTGTGAGCGTCGGCGAACTCGGGATCGATCTCCAGATCGGCGCGCCGACCGGATCCGTCGACGTCCGGATCGCGACCTCGCCGCGGGAAGCGGCTTCGGTTGCACTGTCGTCTCGGAAGCCGGTGATCGTCACCGTGGCGGGGCGCTTCACCGAGTGCTTCTTGATCGCTTCCCACGTCTCCGCATCGGGCTTCCAGGAGTTTCCGGCCGCTTCATTGGGAGTCAACTCGGGCGCCACGGCGCCGGCTTTCGCGCAACGTTCGTCGATCTCGCCAATCCGCAGCCTCTCGCCGTGGGATTTTACGCGCAGCGGTCGCGAGCGGTCGGCGAATGTTACTTCAATGAGCCACGAGCTCGCCGTGCTGCCGGAGTCGCGCCAAAGGAAGGTCGGCGGCGCGATGTCGGGCGGGAAGAGAGTCCCTGGCGGGCGAGTCGATGGTGATCGGCGCCTGCTGCGCGAGGGCCGCATCCATCGCACAGATAATCAGGAACAGGCACTTTCCGAGGGACCCCAACGAACCTCCGGGCACTAACCGAGATATCCCTAATCTACCGCATCATCTACCGCGTCATCTACCGCATCCGGAAGCTGCCGGAGACTACTTCGATTCGTCCAGGATCTCGATGGCATTTAACAGCGCGTAGTTGAACTTGGGATCGAACGCGAAGACGAGTTTCCCCTGGGAATTCGGCGTAAGCCCATGGAAGGTTCGCTTGACGGCCTGTTCCGGTCCGCTGTCGCGGAGGATGTCGAAGTCGGTCAATAGGGGTTTGAAGTTGCAATAGACGTCGAAGCGGCGGGATCCCACGCCCCCTTCTCCGGGGTGCCCTTTGCCCCACCAGTACTCCCAGAAATAGAGGGTCGCGGCATACCGGCCCGGCGGCACGGGAATGGAGTAACTGAATGTTCCGTAGCGCTCCCCTTGATAGACGTAGGCGTTGTCGAAACCAAAAGGCGCCGTGGGGCGCGAGATCTGCGAGCCGCCCTGATGATACCGGTCGGCTTGCCACGAGATCCCGTTCACATCCCGGTAGGCTTGGGGGCGGGCGACAATTCGGATCGGATTGATGCACCCGGGCGGGCTGTGGCGAATCCGGATCGCGTTCACCAGAGCATGCCGTCCCAGTTCCGGCTCGAAGCTCACGCGGAGAAGACCGTCCGGTCCGGGTTGCAGATCCTTGAACACTCTGGAGTCGGCGAAATTGGGCCCGCCCGCGTCGGCCAGAATATCGAAGCCGGCAATCAGCATTTTCCCGTTAGCCCGAATCGCGAACTGGCGCGAGGTTTCTCCCCCCCCGTGAGGGTTGCCCTCCCCGAACATCGTTTCGGCGAAGAACAGTTCCATCTGGTAGGAACCCGGCTTGAGTGGAATCAGGTATTCGAAGCGTCCTTCCCGCAGACCGCCGAAGAGATTGCGGTCGAAACCCCTGGCGATTACGTCGCTCCGTCCCGGAATCGCATCTCCGCCTCGAAAGCCGCGATCTCCTTCCCAGACCTGTCCGTCGGGATCGGTGTATGTGCCCGGGCCTCGTCCCGCGAGAATTCGTGTTTCCGACGGCTCGATGCCCGATCCGGGGTTGGTCGTCGCCGGGATGGCCGCGCCCTCCTGCGGGGTGGGGCCACCGGTCTGCTGGTTGGAACGAAAAGCGAAAACAGCGACTCCAATAAGGACAAGACCGGCTGCAATCCAGATCCACATTTTGGAAGAATCCCCTTTGGGTTCTATGATTTCTGGTTCGCGCGGCGCTAATGCGGTTCTTTCCGGCAATTGCAGGGTGTTGTTTGCCGGCAGCGGCGTGTCCGTAACCTCTTCTAACGCGACTTCCCTCTGGCTGACGATAAATTCCGGAACGTACCCCTTCTCAGCCAGTGCGATCCGGACGGGATCGGCGCCGCCACGGTCTGAATAATACTCCCGCAGACGCTTGCGAAGCCGATGCATCTCGACACGAACGATGGCATCCTTTTTAGGGTCGAAATCGGCGGGCCGGCCGAGGGCTTCCACGGCGATGCTGTATTCCTTGATCTCGTCGGTCTGATTGTCGAAGTACTTGTTGCAGATGTAGTTTAGGAGTTTGGACAGGCTGCGGGAACGATCAAACGAGGCGGATGCCAGGACCGACTTCAGGGACTGGTGTTCCAAGTCGCGTCTGCTCTGCGAGGGCTCCAAGCCCATGATCTCGGTGGGATTTCCCATATCCGACTGAAGCTATCCTTTGGGCCGATTCTATCACAACGCGACGAGGAAAGAGTCTTAGAACATTGAACGTACGAGAAAGCGTAACGTGAACGTTACAAGGGCGCTACGTGCGGCAAAACGGGGCTCAATACTACTTTCCCATTACGCATAGTAGATTTTTATTAGCTCCAACGCATTGATTCCACGCAAGCTGGATTCGAGGCCGCCCGGACCTGTCCGACGCCGCCGATTTCAGTATCGTAACGGTTCGTCGTAACGACTTTGAAAACAAGGCGGTTAGCTGGCTCATAACCGACTGCCGCCTCTTATATAACCCCATTGCGCTTGTGCCCGCCAGAAATGCCCCGTATGTTTAGAGGACGCCACCCAAAGCAAAAGGCCCAGTCGGTTGGTGTAAGCCAACATACGGACTCCTCATGGATGCTCACGGCGACGTTGAGAAGGGGTAAAAGGTAGGTATGACAAACAGAGCCAGGTTCCTCGTTGGATTCGCGCTTTTCCTGATGCTGGCCGCGAGTCTGCCGGCACAGTCAATTTACGGAACGCTGACGGGAGTGGTTTCCGATCCGTCGGGCGCAGTAGTTCCGAACGCGAGCGTGAAGCTGCGCAATCAAGCGTCGGGCTCCATGCGCGATTCAGTCACGAATGCGGAAGGATTTTATACGTTCGTATCCGTTCCGGTCGGCGACTTCACGTATGAGCTGATGGTGGAGACAAAGGGCTTCATCACCTATAAGGCGCCAGGAATCGCCATGGGGGGCGGTGAGAAGCGCAACATCAACGTGACCCTGGCGGTTGGCAGCACGACTGAAACGGTGGAGATCACCGGTGTGGCCACCTCGATCACGCCCGTGGACTCCGGCGAAAAGTCGGCCACCCTGTCCACCAAGGAACTGCAGAATTATGTGATCGTCGGCAGCAACGCGGCTGAGTTCATTAAGATCATGCCGGGGTTCGGTGTGCAGAACGGCACGACGAACAAAGCCAACTTCACTGGTGAGACGATCGGCATCAACGGTAACGGCGACGGCGGCAGTCAGAGCCCGCTCAACAACGCCTATTCTTACAACGGGCTGCCCGCCAACTCGCTGGATATCACAGCGGACGGCGCGCACGTGTCCGATCCGGGCTGCAACTGCGCCACGCCCGTGAATCCCAATTCGGACATGATCGCCGAGTTCAAGGTGCTGACCTCGAATTTCAACGCCGAGAACCAGAAGGGCCCGGCGGTCATCAGTTCGGTTGCCAAGTCCGGCGGCCGCGATTTTCATGGTTCCGGCTTTTTATATGCCAGGAACTACGTGATGAACGCCAACGACTGGCTGCAAAACAAGGACGGCATTTCGCAGCCTCAGAACAAGTATTACTACCCCGGTGCGACTTTCGGCGGACCGGTGCTGATCCCCGGCACCAGGTTCAACAAGAACCGCGATAAGCTGTTCTTCTTCACGGGATTCGAGTACTTCTATCAGGTTCTCGACACCGGATTGCTCCGTGCGACAGTTCCGACTACCGGTATGCTCGGCGGCAACTTCTCGCCCTCGGAGATTTCCAAGCTCGGCACGATCGATTCCTCGGGCGCCGCTCCCGGACAGCTTAAGAACACGGCGCTGTACCCGGGCGGCATCATTCCGGCCTCGCAGCTTGACCCCAATATGGTTGCTCTGATGAAGTTGTACCCGGCTGCGAACAAAGATCCCAACGCGACCGGCGGTTACAACTATGTGCAGGCGGAAACGTTCAACCAGAACAGCAAGCAGTGGATGACGCGCGTCGACTACAGCATCAGCGACAACACGAAGCTGTACTTGCGCTACAACTACCAGCGCGAGGTTCAGCAGTTCCCGGTGGGCCTCTGGTGGCGCCAAAACAACCAGGTTCCCTATCCGACACCGGTCGAAGGCAAGAACCAGTCCGACTCGTGGACGGCATCACTGACCCACGTGTTCAGCCCGTCGATGACGAACGAGTTTGTGTTCGGCTACACCTATATCGGCTTCCCGAACGTTTTCCAGGATCCGAGCAAGGTCAACCGCGCCAACGTCGGTTACAACTACAAGGGCCTGTATAAGAACGGCGTCGCACAGATCCCGTCCTTTGGCGGCCTCGGGTGGGCTACTCAGGAAGCCGCACTGGTATTTAATCCGGGCGGTTTCGAAGCCGGCGGCGCAACTCAGGGTCTGTATGCCGACAAATGGCTGCCCAGTTTCAGCGATACTGTCTCGAAGGTCTGGGCCACTCATACCCTCAAGGCGGGGTTCTTCTGGGAGTGGATCCGGAACTCTCAGCCCAACAATGGCACCACCAACGGCCAGGCGACGGTCTGGGCCAATAACTCCAACACGCTCGGAAACGAGTACGCCGATCTGGTGACCGGCAACTTGAACGGCTACAACGAGCAGTCGTTCAATCGCATCAACGACATTGCCTATTCCACGTATGAAGGTTTCGCGCAGGATTCGTGGAAGGTGAACCGCAAATTGACTTTGGAATTAGGTCTCCGAATCACGCACTTCACTCCGTGGCAAGACCGGCTGGGCTTCGGCTACTCCATCTTTGATTACGCCAAGTACAATTCTGGTTGCCAGCCGACCGACTATTGTGGGTTCGTTTGGCATAAGCGAGATCCCAGTGTCCCGATCGGCGGGTTCGCGACGAGGACCGCATTCTGGCAGCCGCGTTTCGGCATGGCCTACGATGTGTTTGGCAAGGGCAATACCGTTGTCCGCGGCGGATGGGGGCGTTACTACTACCACTCGGGGCAGTTCACCGACGGTCTCGATGTTGCGGCCGGCGTGCAGAGCATCAGCCTTGGGAACAACGTAAACGGCCAACCCTTGCTGGCGAAGAACATCGACACGCTGAACTTCTCCAGCCAGGCGTTGTCGCCGGCGGCAGTCGACAAGAAGGACGACCGCCAGCCGTACACGGATAGCTACAGCTTCACCATATCGCAGCGCGTTCCCTGGTCGAGCTTAGTGGAAGCCTCGTATGTAGGCAACCAGAGCCGCGATCTCCCATACGGCGGCGGCGCGGGCAGCTACTTCAATCTCGTGCCAGTAGGATCCATGAACAAGAATCTGAGCACGGATCCGAATAGTCTTACGGCCAACAATTTCCGCCCGTTGCAAGGGTTCTCGAATATCGGACTGGCGACGAACGGACTTTACTCGAACTACAATGCCATGCAGGTCACTTGGGTCCGATCCAAGGGTCGCTACAACATCAATATGAACTACGCCTATGGCAAGGCGATGGGCATCGTCGACCCGACCCGGGATCCGTTCAACCTCAACAACGACTATGGCGTGCAGCCGACGAACCGGACGCACATCCTGAACGGAGCTTATTCGGTCGAGATGGGCAGTTTCACGCACAACAAGATGGCCGGCGGCGTCGTCAATGGCTGGCAGCTGTCCGGTATTCTGCAACTTGAAAGCGGCGCCAATCTCGCGGGCTTCAGCAACGGCAACAACTTCGGGTTGAACACCAACGGGTACAAGCTGGCGGGTACGACCTACAACGTCAGCAATGTCACGTTGTTGGGAACATCCGACATCCAGCTCAATCCCGTGATCACCTGCAATCCGACCTCCGGGCTCAAGACAAACCAGTACATCAACTCGAGCTGCTTTGATTTCCCGAAGGCAATCGGACAGAATGGTCAGACGGTCCTCCCGGCCATTTACGGTCCGGCTTTCTTTAACGCCGATCTGGGACTCTTCAAGAACTTCCAGATTTCGGAATCGAAGAAGCTCCAGTTCAGATTCAATGGCTATAACTTCCTGAATCACCCGTTGTGGTCATTCAGCGGCAACAATCTGGCTCTCGGCTTCGACGGTACTACCGGAAAGATCAATACACCGAATTTCGGTATGGTCACGGAGAAGGCGGGACGTCGCGTCATTCAGCTAGTGGTCAAGTTCTACTTCTGATCGCGATCTGAGACCCACGCAATAGCATCAAAAGGGCCGCTCCGAAAGGGGCGGCCTTTCTGTTTTATCCTGAGTCTTAACCCAGATGTTCCGCTCCCTCGTCCTCCTCCTTTCCTTGTGCACCGCGGCTACTGGGCAGGAACCGCCGGAGAAAGTGCTCCAACGCGCGATGGCGGCGCACCAGGCCGGCGACACCGCCACGGCGATTCGCGATTACCGTGCCTACTTGCGGGTCCGGCCCGATGCTATCGACGCCCGGTCCAATCTCGGCGCCGCACTCTCCAGCACTGGACATTTTCACGAGGCCGTCACCGAATACCAGGAAGCGCTGAAGCGCAGCCCTCGAAATCCCCGCATCTGGCTGAACCTATCGCTGGCGTTCTACAAATCCGGCCAGATCTCAAAGGCGGCGGCGGAGCTTTCGGGTTTGCATGCCGCCCAACCTGGGAACAAGCAGGTTGTGCTGCTACTCGCGGACTGCTGGCTGCGGCAGGGCGAGGACGCCCAGGTCATCGCTCTGTTGACTCCGGTTGAGGCACAGGACGAACTGGCGATCGCGTACATGCTGGGCACAGCGCTGATCCGGAACAAGCAAGTGGATCGCGGGCAAGTGATTATCGACCGCATTCTGCGCAATGGCGATTCGGCCGAGGCCCGGCTTCTGCTGGGGACCGCCAAGTTGACCGCGCTGGATTACATCGCCGCCATTGCGGACCTGGAAAAAGCCGTCGAGCTGAATCCTCATCTGCCCGACGCCTACTCCTACCTGGGCCGCGCCCATATGGACAGCGGAGACATGACGGCCGCCCGCGGGGACTTCGAGAAGGAGCTGAAGCAGAATCCGAACGACTTCGAATCGAACCTCAACCTCGCCGTGCTGCTGAAAGAGAATGAGGATTACGACGGAGCTCGCAAGCTGCTGGACCAGGCTCTGCTAGTGCGCCCCGGGGAGCTGCGCGCGGTGTACCAGGTGGCGGCCGTCGAGCTGTCTCTCGGCAAGCTCGAGGACGCCCGCGCCACGCTGGAAAACATCATCCGGCAGGCGCCGCAGTTTGTCGAGGCGCACGTCTCGCTGGCCACCGTTTATTACCGCCTGAAGCGCAAGCCGGAAGGGGACCGGGAACGGGCGCTGGTTCAGAAGTTGAAAGCCAGCCAGGAAGTGAAGAAGGGCGACGGCAGCAAGCAGTGATCGCCGCCGTTCCGGGCGTGGAATACTTACCGTGACGGCTTGGAGCTGCCATGACGGTCAGGTTGGAACTCAAACCGGAAATAGAGGCCTCCTTAAACGCCCAGGCGGCAGCCCGGGGTATGCCCCTCGACGAGTACCTCCAGAACACGATCGAAGATCTCGCAAGAGGGCACGCGGCCCCGCGGGCGAGCCTGCAAGAGTTCCGGGCGGCGCTGGACACACTGGCAGAAATGGGGAAGCATCTGCGGCATGTGCCGTCGGCCGCCTTTAGCCGCGAGAGCATATACCAGGATCACAACTGAGTCCAGGAGTGCCCTTCCTGGCCGACACCAATATCCTGCTGCGCCTCGCGGAGCCGTCCGATCCCGATTACACGATCGTTCGCACTGCAGTGGAAATCCTCTTTACACGCGGCGAACACCTCTGTTACGCGGCGCAGAATCTGGTCGAGTTTTGGAATGTCTGCACCCGGCCGATTGACAAGAACGGCTTCGGCCTATCGAGTGCCGATACCGATGCGAGGGCCAATCTAATCGAGGCCAGATTCCCATTCCTTCCCGACAGCGAACGTGGCCATGTCGAATGGCGCCGGCTGGTTTTCAGCACTCAGTAGTCGGCGTGCAGGTTCACGACGCACGGCTCGTCGCTACCATGTTGGCGCACGGAGTCCCGAATATCCTCACTTTGAACGACAGGGATTTCACACGCTTCGGCCGGATAACGGCTATCCGTCCGCGGGCGGTTGTCGAGTCCGTTTAGTTAGCGCCCGGCTGAGGCCGGCACTTCGTGCAACGATTCCGCCTTGCTCAACTTGGGCCAGCCGAAGCCGTACAGCGCAACCAGGGCGAAACAGAACATCGGCACGATGAAACCACGCGACATATCGTACTGGTCCGCGACGTATCCCATCATTTTGGGTAGGATGGCGCCGCCCATGATCGCCATCACGATAAAGGCCGACGCTTTCTTCGCGCGCGCTCCGAGGCCGAAGATGCCCAGCGCGAAAATCGTCGGAAACATGATCGACATGAAGAAATAGCTCAGGAACACGCAAACTACCGAGAACCATCCCAGCTTGAAAAACACCAGCAGGCACGTCGCCACGTTGATCAGCGCGTACAGCCCGAGCACCTTGTGCGCCGAATACTTGCGCAGGATAGCCGCGCCGCTGAAGCGGCCCGCCAGAAAGCAGAAGAAGCCCACCGACGCAAGGTTGCTGGCGCCCTGATCGCTCATATGGAGCACGCCGCTTTTGCCCACTTCGAACCAGCTATGCAGCCAACCTCCCGTCCAAGCAGCCGGGATGGCCGGCACTTCGCTGGTCAGATAGTTGATGAAGAAGCTGAAGATGCCCGCCTGCGCCGCCACGTAAAAAAACTGCGCCAGGGTGGCCGATGAAAAGTGCGGGTGCGACCAGATGCTGTAGTGCGAAATCTTCTTTGCCAGCGGGACCAGTACCACCGCCGCCGCCGCCAGAGTCACCGCCGCGCCGCTCCACAGAATTCGATGGGTCAGGCTCTCGCTCGCGCCGACCGTCGAAAGGACCACCCATAGAATCATCCCGCAGGCGAAGATCAGGACCGCCGCGTTCAGCCAGAGCAGAAAGTAAACCAGCCCGCGGCTGAATTCGCGATCCGGCGCCTGAGCCGCCTCGGTTACCGCGCCGTTCTCGTCGAGATGGTAATCGTCCTCGGCTTTGATGTCCGGCACGTTGGCAAAGTAAAAGATGACCGCGATCACGATCACCACCATCGCCACTATCACATAGGGAATGTAGAGCGTCTGGCTGCCCGTATTTACGCCCGCCGCGTTCTTCGAATAGAAGAACAGGCCGCCCACGATCGGTCCGAAAATCCAGCCGATGCCGTTGCAGGATTGCGCCAGGTTGATGCGGGTCGCGGCAAACCGTGGATCCCCCAGCACCGTGGTGTAGGGATTGGCCACCGTTTCCAAAAAGGTGAGACCGGAGGCGATGACACACACGCCCAGCAGGAAGGCCCAGAACGCGGCAATCTGCGTTGCGGAGACAAACCAGAATCCGCCCACCGCGACCAGCAACAGACCGGAGATAATACCGCCTTTATATCCCAGTTTGGTGGCCAGAAAACCGGCGGGCAGGGACATCAGGAAATAGCCCAGGTAGTGCGCGAATTGCACCCAGGCGGATTGAGACAAAGTCAGATGCAGTTCCTGCTGGAAATGCTTGTCCATCACGTCGATCAT
>JANXRE010000019.1 GCA_025353165.1 Acidobacteriota bacterium
CCGATCTCGACATCCGCGTTCGGAGTCTTCCTCGTCGAAATACACTCCAGCCAGTGCCCCATGTGATACTGCGCCTGCCACAGCGCCCGCTTATCGTGCCACTTATCGATCTCCTCCTGAGGAGGCAGGTCGAGCTTAATATCCGGCGCATCGATCTTGAAGTTGTTCCGCCAAATATCGATGGAACCCTTCTCGCCGATGAAACGCCCGCCGCCCATCAGGTCGCCCTTTGCCGGCAACTCGACATGCACCGTCACGCCGTTGGCATATCGAAATCCGATCGCGCCCTCCGGCGAGCCTAAAGGCCACAACGCCACCGGCCCGGTCTTATCCATGCCGAGAGCCCACTGAATCTGATCCAGCCCATGCGCGCCCCAGTTGGTCATCTCGCCGCCGGAGTAATCGCGCCAACTCATCCAGCTGAACTGCAGCTTCTTGCTGTAAGCCCGCATCGGAGCCTGCCCCAGCCACACATCCCAGTTCAACCTATCGGGCACGGGCTCCGCCGGCAAATCCGCAATCGGCGACGAGGAAGGATAGTTCACCGCCTGCACCAATTCAATCTTCCCGAGCCCGCCCTCCCTCACCAGCCGACAGGCGATCTGGTTCATCTCCATCGACCGCTGCTGAGTGCCGACCTGGATCACGCGCCCGTATTTGCGCGCCGCATTCACCAGCGCGCGCCCTTCCCCGATGTACACCGTGAGCGGCTTCTCCGCGTAAACATCCTTGCCCGCCTGGCACGCGTGAATCGAAGGCAGAACCCGCCCGTGATCGTGAGTGGCGACGATCACCGCGTCGATATCCTTACGGTCCAGAATCCTGCGGTAATCCTGATACACGTCCCAGTTCGTCTTGCGCTTGGCCACCGCCTCTTCGCAGCGCGGCAGGTGGCAATCGGCGAGAGCGACAATCTGCCCCGGCGGCGGCAACTGGTCCATCAGCAGATTGCCGCGATTGCCCGCGCCGATCACTCCCACCCGAATGCGGTCGCTCGCCGCCAGCCGTGGAATCAGTGCGGGCATCCCCGCGATACTCAAAAAACTTCGTCGATTCATGCTTGCGTCACCAGCGTGCCAAATCTTTTTCCGATCGCCAGCGCCGGGTCGAGTGGAACATCCACCGGCTCGCAATCCGCCGGAATGAAAATCTCCGGCTTCGGCGTGATTCGCTTGCCCGCGAAGCCGGGCAGCCACTCCCGCTCGGACTCCAGCATTTCCCCGCACATTTCGCGGATCTCCCGCAGCGTGCACACCGCGCTCGTCAGCGGATCCATGGCGACCGCCTGCACCAGCCGTTCCGGGTCGGAGTGGAGAGCCGCGTCGGCCGCGAGGATCTGCGAGTTGATATTGGTCATGCACAAGGCGGCGCACTGCGGCGGCAATTCGCCGACGAATACCGGATGCAATCCGCGATCGTCGGCGAACGTCGGCACCTCGACGCAGCAGCCATCCGGCAGGTTGGTGATGTAGCCCTTGTTGACGACGTTGCCCATGAAGCGGAACGGCTTGCCGGTGACGATCGCCTCCAGGATGTAGGAGCAGTACTCGACGCTGCGCCGTTCGATCCCCGCCGGCTCGTATTCCAGCGGATCGTGCTCCGCGTACTTATCGGCAATCAACCTGCACCACGAGTAGTAAGCGCCGCTCTCCCCGCCGAAGCTCGGCTCATCGCAGTACTCCTCGAGCGCTCTACGGTTCTTGCGGAACCATGGCACATACTCGCTCAGATGGCCGGTGCTTTCCGTCATGAAGTAACCGAAGTGCCGGAACACCTCGCCGCGAACCTTCTCGTTCTTGTAATACTCGGGCCGTTCGAAAAGCTCCCGCAGCAGCGGATACAAATCACGCCCTTTATGTTCCAGCGAGAGGAACCAATCCATGTGGTTGATCCCGCCGCACGTGTAGCTGATCTCTTCTTTCGGAACCCGGCAATACCGCGAAATCAAATCGAGCGTGGTCTGCACTCCGTGGCACAGCCCGACTGCGGGGACGCCGGTAGCCTTCCCCAGCGCCAGGCAATTGGCCGCCATCGGATTCGCGTACTGCAGCATGATCGCGCCCGGCCGCGCGATCTCCTGCATGTCGCGAGCGATATCGACAAGCACCGGAATGCACCGCAACCCGCGAAAGATTCCGCCGGGCCCGAGCGAATCCGCGATGCACTGATCCACGCCGTACTTCAAAGGAATGCGGTAATCCATCTCAAACGCGTCGACCCCGCCGACCTGAATCATGACCACCACGAAATCGGCGTCGCGGATAGCCTCGCGCCGGTCGAGCGTGGCCCATACGCTGCCCGGGATTCCGTTCTCCCGCAGCATGCGCTTCCCGAACGCCTCCATGCGCCGCAGCTTGGGCTCGGTGCGGCTCACCAGCGCAAACTCGCTCCCGGCAAGCGCCGGCGAAGCCATGATGTCGCTCATGAGGGTCTTGCAGAACACGATGCTGCCCGCCCCAACCATCGCAATCTTGCTCATGACACATAATCATATGCCCGTACTAAACTAGAGTCCATGCAAACTGGGACATCCCGCCGCGGTTTTCTCTCCGGGCTCGCCGCCCCCATCATCCTCGGCGCGCAGGACAAGGCGGCCACGAAGCGGCCCGTGCTGGGCTCCGGCGCCCATACCTACGAGGCCATTCACGATTGGGGCGAATTGCCCGCCGGCATTCGCTACGGCAACACCCACGGAGTTTGCGAGGATTCGCAAGGGCGGATCTACATCCACCACACCGTCCACAAGACCACCGAAGTCCACGACTCCATGGTGGTCTTCGACGCGAAGGGAAAATTCATCAAGTCCTGGGGCAAGGAGTTTGAAGGCGGAGCGCACGGACTGCATATCCATAAGGAAGGCCGCCAGGAATTCCTGTACCTCTGCGACACGCAGCGCGGCATCGTCGTCAAGACCACCCTGGCCGGCGAAGAAGTATTCACGCTGCGCTACCCGAAGGAATCGCCGGGATATCAGCCGGGCGCGGACGGGAAGCTCCCCAAGTACAGCCCGACGAACCTCGCCATCGCCCCGAACGGCGACATCTACGTCGGCGACGGGTATGGATCGAGCTGGGTAAACCGGTACAACTCGAAAGGCGAATTCCTGAGCGCTTTCGGAGGACCGGGCAAAGAAGCGGGCCAACTGGACTGCCCGCACGGGATCATGCTGGACCGCCGGGGACCCGATCCGATTCTGATCGTCGCCGATCGGGGGAACCACCGCATCCAGCGCTTCACCCTCGCGGGCAAGCACATCGATTTCGTGGACGGAACCAAGCTGCCCTGCTACTTCGATACGTTCCGCAACGGCGACATGGTGGTGCCCGATCTCGGCGCGCGCGTCACGCTGATGGACTCGAACAACAAGGTGATCGAGCAACTTGGGGAAGACCCGTCAAATAACTGGGGCGAGCTTCGAAAAGAGCCGCGCGATAAATTCATTCCCGGGAAGTTCGTTTGTCCACACGGCGCGTGCTTCGATCACAAAGGAAATATCTTCGTGGTGGAATGGGTCGAAGTCGGACGCGTCACCAAGTTGCGTCACATCGCCTAACATGCAAGGCCTGATGATGCAGTACCCGCTCACGCTCACCCACATCCTCGAGCGGTCGGAGAAGCTTTTTCGCAAGAAAGAAATCGCCGGCCGGATGCCCGACGGTTCCATGTGCCGGTATTCGTACGCGGATTACTTCGCCCGCGTGCATCGCGTCGCGCACGTGCTGAGGCAACTCGGCATTGAGGAAGGCGACCGCGTCGGCACGCTCTGCTGGAATACGTCGCGGCATCTGGAATTGTACTTCGCGATCCCTTGCTCCGGCGCGGTGATCCACACGCTGAACCTGCGTCTCTCCGCCGATCAACTCGCGTTCATTATCAACCACGCCGCCGACAAAGTGATCTTCGCGGAAGCGTCGCTCATGCCGCTGCTCGACGCCATTCGCGATCAGATTCCCTGCGTCGAACGGATCGTGATCGTCGACGACGAATACGAAACCCTGCTCGCGGCCGCGCCCGATACGCATTACCAGTGGCCGCGGCTCGACGAGGATGCCGCGTGCGCCATCTGCTACACGTCGGGAACGACAGGCAACCCGAAAGGCGTTCTGTATTCGCATCGCTGCCTTTTTCTGCACAGCATGGGATTGTCGCTGGCGGATTGCTTCGCTCTCAGCGAACGCGATACGGTGCTGCAAATCGTGCCGATGTTTCACGCTAACGGGTGGGGCCTGCCGTATGCGGCCATCATGAACGGATCGCGGATCGTCCTGCCCGGCCGGCAACTACAGCCCGCCGACATTGCGAGCCTGATTCAGGACGAACGCGTCACCGTGACGGCCGGCGTCCCGACCATCTGGATGTCGCTCTACGCTTTCCTCGAGCAGGAGAAGTTCGACGTGTCGAGTTTGCGGCTGGTGGTCTGCGCGGGTTCGGCGCTGCCGCGGCAGTTCGTCGAACTATATGCCAAGAAGTATGGCGTCCGATTCATGCTGCTGTGGGGCATGACCGAAACATCGCCGGCCGCGACGGTGATGACCTACCGATCGCATCTCGACGAACTGCCGGAAGCCGAGCGCTTCGATAAACTCGCGCGGCACGGGATGCCGATGGCCGGAGTGGACACGCGCATCGTCACCGAACTGGGCGAAGAGATCGTGTGGGACGGCGCGACGATGGGCGAGCTGCAAGTGCGAGGCCCGTGGGTGACCAGCGGGTATTACAAAGAGGATGCCCCGCACGGCGCGTCGTTCATGGATGGCTGGTTCCGAACCGGCGACGTCGCGACCATCGACGAAGACGGCTACATCCAGATCATGGACCGCACGAAGGACCTGGTGAAGAGCGGCGGCGAGTGGATCTCCAGCGTCGACTTGGAGAACGCGATCATGGCGCACCCGAAAGTCGCCGAGGCTGCCGTGATTGCGGTGCCGCACCCCAAATGGCAGGAGCGCCCGCTGGCCGCGATCGCGCCGCTGCCGCAATTCCGCGACTCCATCACCAAGGAAGAGATCCTCGAGTTCCTGTCCGGTAAAGTCGCGAAATGGTGGCTGCCCGATGAGATCGTTTTCATCGACGCGGTGCCGAAGACCAGCGTCGGCAAGTTCAACAAGCGCGCCTTGCGCGAGCAGTTTAGTTCTGGTTCACTGAGACCGGCTTCGACGCAATTGTGATGGTGAAGGGGGTCGGAGGCCGCGTGCCCGGGAAGGGATTGGGAGCGGCTTGCAGCGTGACCATTCCATTCCCTGTTCCGCTGGCGCCCGCTGTGGCGGTGAGCCACCGCGGCAGTCCCGCAACAGTCCAGTCGCAGCCTGCGCCTGCGGTGACATTGACCGACAGCTGCCCGCCCGCATGCGCGAACGTCAAGCTACCGGAGGAGAGCGAGTAAGTGCAGCCGGCCGCCGCCTGGGTAATCGCAATGCTGGCGCTTCCAATGGCAATCGTCCCTGCGCGGACCGCTCCGGTGTTGGCCGCGACGCTGATGGCTAACGGCGCAATTCCGGGGCCTTTGCCGCCGGTCACGCTAATCCAGGCTGCGCTGGGCGCGGCCGTCCACGCACAGCCGCTGGGCGCAACCACGCTGAAATTCGCGCTACCGCCCGTCGAATAGAAGAAGGACGAGGCCGGAGACGCGGTCCGCGCCGGGCCCCACGATGAAGTCGTACTGCAGCCGTCCCTGGTTGCCGTAATATGCCAGATCGATTCCCGGATAGACGCCGGTGTATTCGACGCGCCCGAACGTGGCAATGCCCGTGTGCCAGCGCGACGGATCGTTGCCGAGAAAACAGTTCACAGTGCCCGGAAGCGCTTTGCGCCCGGCGACGGCGAGGCCGCGGCGCAGACCTACGAGGCGGAGTTCCCCCGCGAGAGTGAGACGCTGTAGCCGGCCCCGCGCGCCAGATAATCCACGGCAGCGGCGGCTTGGCTTCGGTTCTTTTCAAAAGCCAGAGGAAGCTTATGGAGATTGTCGACAACGCGGGGTTCGGAAGCGACGGCGGTGCCGAGCAATGCAAACATTGTGGAGACACTTGCAGCGATCAGATACATGTTAATGTACGGTCCTTTCGAAGAGGCCGGCTGCGCCTTGGCCGCCGCCGACACACATTGTCACGACACCATAGCGCGACCCGCGCCGCTGCATTTCGTTCGCGAGGGTTCCCACGAGCCGCGAGCCAGTCATACCGAAAGGGTGACCGATCGCAATCGATCCGCCGTTGACGTTTAGCTTCTTCGGGTCGATGCCGAGACGGTCGCGACAGTACACGACCTGAACGGCGAAGGCTTCGTTCAGCTCCCACAGATCGATGTCTTCGAGCCGCACGCCCGATCGCTGCAAGAGCTTCGGCACCGCGAACACCGGGCCGATTCCCATTTCGTCGGGATTGCATCCGGAAATCTGGAATCCGCGGCAGACCAGAGTGTACGGGATTTTCAACTCTTCCGCGCGCTGGCGCGACATCAACAGCGTGGCTGACGCGCCATCCGACAACTGCGAGGAATTTCCGGCCGTCACCGAACCCATCCCGCTGTTCAAGTCGAAATGTGGCGGGAGCGATCGCAGCCCCTCGAGCGTTGTATCCGGGCGGTTGCACTCGTCGCGCTCGACGGTGACTTCCTCGCGCCAGATCTCGGCCGCGGTCTTCTTGTCCAGCACGGCGCGCGTCACGCGGATGGGCGCGATCTCTTGCGAGAAGAATCCGTCCTGCTGCGCGCGGGCCATGCGCTGCTGCGAGAGCAGCGCGTACTCGTCCTGTGCGTCGCGGCCGATGCCGTAACGTTTCGCCACCACCTCCGCCGTTTCGCCCATCACCATGTAGATGCCGGGCAGGCGTTCCTGTAGCGCGGGATTCGGGCAGTTATCGCGCTGCATCATGGTGATGCTCTCGACTCCGCCGGCCACCATCGCTTCCGCGCCTTCACTGACGATCTGGTGAGCCGCCATGGCAATCGACTGGAGGCCGGACGCACAGAAGCGGTTCACCGTGGTGCCGGCAACGGAGGTTGGAAGACCGGCCAGCATCGCCGCTACTCGCGCGACGTTGTGACCTTGCGCCTGATGCGGCTGGCCGCAGCCGAGGATCACGTCTTCGATCTCGGCGGGGTCCAACCGCGGCGTCTTGCGCAGCACGTCGCGGATGCAGTGCGCCGCCAGATCGTCGGGGCGCGCCAGGTTGAACGAGCCCCGAAACGATTTCGCCAGCGCGGTGCGCGAGCTTGCGACTACAACGGCCTCACGCACGGAAAGTCTTGCCCTCTTCGGCCAGGCGCTTTAGCAGAGGCGCGGGTTCCCATAGTTCACCGTGCTGCGCTTCGAGTCCGCGCACCCGGCCATAAACCTCATTGAGGCCGACTGTGTCGGCGTAGAACATCGGGCCGCCACGATACGCCGGGAAGCCGTAGCCGAACACATAGACCATGTCGATATCGACGGATCGCATCGCGAACCCTTCTTCGAGAATGCGCGCGCCTTCGTTGACCAGCGCGTAAACGCAGCGTTCGACAATCTCCTCCGCCGTTATCTCGCGCTGCGGGATTCCGGCGTCCGCCGCCCATTGCCGCACCATCGCCGCGACTTCCGGATCCGGCACGGCGCGGCGATTCTCGTCGTACTCGTACCAGCCCGCGCCGGTCTTCTGGCCGTAGCGCCCCATCTCGCATAGGCGGTCTTCCGCGATCGGCTGCCGGATGCCGGGTTTTTCCAGATGCGCGTATTCCTTGCGGATGCGCCAGCCGACGTCGAGGCCCGCGAGGTCGCCGGTGGCCAGCGGACCCATCGCCATGCCCCAATCGTAGAGCGCCTTGTCGACCGCCTCCACGCTCGCGCCTTCCTCGACCAGGAATTGCGCCTCCCGCCGGTATGGTCCGAACATGCGGTTGCCGACGAAGCCGCGGCAATTGCCAACCAGCACTCCGACCTTGCCGATCTTCTTCGAGAGCTGCATGCAAGTGTGGATCACGTCTTTGCCCGACTGGCGCCCGCGCACGATTTCGAGCAGCTTCATGACATTCGCCGGGCTGAAGAAATGCGTGCCGATCACGGACTCGGGCCGCGACGTGGCGGAAGCGATTTCGTCGATGCTGAGGGTGGAGGTGTTGGATGCGAGAATCGCGCCGGGTTTGGCGATTTTGTCGAGCTCGCCGAATACCTGCTTTTTGAGCGCCATGCCCTCGAAGACCGCTTCGACCACCATGTCCACGCTCTCGAAACCGTCGTAGGTCAGCGTGGGGCGGATCAGGGCCATGCGCTGTTCCACTTGTTCGGGCGTGAACCGGCCTTTCTTCGCCGACGTGTCGTAGTTCTTGCGGATTACCGAAAGCCCGCGGTCCAGCGCAGCCTGGTCCGACTCTTTCAAGAGCACCGGTATTCCCGCGTTTGCGAAGTTCATCGCGATGCCGCCGCCCATAGTGCCCGCGCCGATCACCGCCACCGAGTTCACCGGCAGCACCGGCGTGTCCTTGCCAATGTCGGGCACCTTCGCGATTTCGCGCTCGCCGAAGAACACGTGGATCATGCCTTTCGACTGGTCGGAGAATAGGCATTGCTGGAAGAGCCGGGCCTCCACCTCGCAGCCCTGGTCGAAGGGCAGTTTGCTCGCGGCTTCCACGGCGTCGATGGCCGCCTGGGGCGCCAGCATGTTGCGGTATTTTTTACGCGCACTTTCGCGCGCGGCGGCGAAGACGGACTCGTTGCCCGCGGCGTTGCGCTGACGTGTCTTCGGGGCGGGTTTGCCGATGGCTTCGCGCGCGAATGCAACCGCTCCGGCGAGCAGGTCGCCGTCTATGATGGCGTCGACGATTCCCAGCTCGTGCGCCTGCGTTGCTTTCACCGGGTTGCCGTCCACGCACATCTCGAGGCCCTTGGCGACGCCGGCGAGCCGCGGCAGGCGTTGCGTTCCGGCCGCGCCCGGGATGATGCCGAGCTTCACTTCGGGTTGCCCGACTTGCGCGGAGGCGACCGCGACGCGGTAGTGGCCCGCCATCGCCAACTCGAGCCCGCCTCCGAATGCCGTACCGTGAATTGCCATCACGACGGGCTTGGGGCAGTCCTCGATTTTGAGGAGAAGGGGCAGAAAGGCCACTCCTCGCTTCGTTTGCCCGGAGGTGATTTTGCCGAACTCCTTGATGTCCGCTCCGGCCACGAACGTTCGGCCCGAGCCGATCATCACCGCCGCCTTCAACGAATCGTCCGCCGTGAGTTCGTCGATGCACTCGTCAATGCCCTCGGGCACTCCGGGGCTCAGTGCATTTACAGGTGGGTTGTGGATGGTGATAATTCCGATGGCGCCTTCGCGCGTCAGTTTTACTAAGTCGCTCATTAGGTCCTCGTTTAAACTAGCCTTGCGTCGCTAGGAGTGGCGACGCGGCACGCATGAGTGCGGGCGCCACTCCGTCGATTATGAGGCTTGCGATCCGTTCGCGGTGGAAGGTCGCGTCGCCGAAAGCGGTTTCGTTCGCTTTGAAACGGCGGTAATAGAGGTGGACATCGTTTTCCCAGGTGAAGCCCATTCCACCGTGAATCTGGATGCCGCGGTTGCCTACGTTTCGCGCCGCGTCGCTGGAGTACATCTTGGCGATGGAAACGGCGAGTGCCGCTTCCGGGGTGTTCTCCTGCAAGGCCCAACCCGCGTAGTAGGCGGCCGAGCGCGCGCTCTCGGTTTCGAGATAGCTGTCGGCGCACATGTGCTGAACCGCCTGGTACTTGCCGATCGGATTTCCGAACTGCTTGCGGGTCTTCGCGTACTCCACCGCGAGGTCGAGCACGCGCTGCATTCCGCCGACGGTCTCCGCAGCCACGGCCAGCGTCGCGATGTCGACGGCGCGCTGCATGTTTCCGGAATTGGGCAGGCGCTCGGCGATGGCGTTTTCGAATGTGACGGCGTAGTATTTGCGGGTCACGTCGAGGGATGGCATCGGCTGGATGGCGACGCCTTCGCCTGCATGGACTGCGTAAGCGCCGTCCGCGGCAACGACGACCAGGAAATCGGCGGCGGCTGCGCCGGCGACGAAGATTTTCGTCCCGGAGATGGTATCGCCTCCGCGCATTTTGACGCTGTGGATGTCGCGGGCGGGGTTCGGCTCCAGAAGCGCGTGGGCGGCCGTCGCGCGACCGTCGCAGATCGGGCGGAGGAATCGTTCCTTCTGTTCGGCGGAGCCCGCCGCTTCTATGAAAACTCCCGCGATCAGCGTGGAGAGGAAGGGGCCGGGAACCAGCGCGCGGCCCATCTCCTCCATCAGCAGCGCCATTTCGACCAGGCCCAGGCCGAGGCCACCGTACTCCTCCGGGAAAAATGCGCTGGTGTATCCCTGTTCGGCGAACTTATTCCAGAGGGTCGCGTCGTGCGCGGTTTCGGTTTCGGCGATGCGCCGCACTTCGCTCATCGGGCATTCGGTGGCGAAGAATTTCCGCGCGTTGGTTTGTAGGATTTGCTGGGTTTCGTTGAGTCCGAATTGCATGAGTTAGTAACTCCGGCATCGCCATGAGTGGCGACGCGGCACGCATAAGTGCGTGCACCACGAGAATCCTGTCACATTCGTCAACTTAGTAACTCCTCGGTAAGCCGAGCACGAAATGGCCGATGATGTTGCGTTGGATTTCCGATGTGCCCGCTTCGATGGTGTTGCCGCGCGCACGCAGATATCCGTACGACCAGATTCCGTGGTCTACAGCGTATCCGTCCGGTCCCTCTAGCTGGCCGTAGGGGCCGAGCAGTTCCTGGGCGAGTTGCTGCATTCTTTGGTTCAGTTCGCTCCAGAAAATCTTTTGGATCGAACCTTCCGGGCCGGGCACTCCGGTCTGGTTGATTTTGCTGAACGCGCGCATCTGGTTCAGCCGCATGATCTCTACCTCCGCGTAGGCCTGCGCCAGCTTCTGCCGGACGATCGGATCCTCCGACGCCGGTTTCCCGTTTCGCTCGGTCGAGCGGGCCAGCGCGATCAGCCGCTCGATGTTTTGGCGGTACATGACTTGCAGGCCCGCGCCGAAGGTGCCGCGCTCGTGCATCAGCGTCCCGATCGCTACGTTCCAGCCGTCGTTTACTGTACCGACTGTGTTCGCCACCGGCACGCGGACGTCGCGGAAGAACAGCTCGCTGAATTCCGTTTCCCCGGTGATCTGCTTCAGCGGCCGCACGTCGACGCCGGGGCTCTTCATGTCCACCAGCAGCACCGTCAAGCCCTTGTGCTTGGGGGCGGCCGGGTCGGTGCGGACCACCAGCTCGCACCAGTCGGCGGCCCATCCATAGCTGGTCCAGACTTTGTGGCCGTTCACGATCCAGTGATCGCCGTCCAGGCGGGCTTCGCTGCGCAGCGCGGCGAGGTCGGAACCGGCCTCCGGCTCGGAGAATCCCTGGCACCAGATCTCTTCGGCGCTGAGGATTTTGCGCAGGTAGCGCTGTTTCTGGTCGTCGGAGCCGAACGCGATGATGGTCGGCCCGATCAGGCCCAGGCCCAGCACGTTCGCGAACGGCGGAGCGCCGGCCTTCGCCATCTCCTCCCAGAAAATGACTTGCAGGATGGTGCTGGCGGCGCGGCCGCCGTAGGCCTTCGGCCAGCCGATGCCGGCCCATCCGGATTCGTAGAGCTTGCGCTGCCAGGCCTTGAGGTAGTCGAAGCGCTTTTCGAGGGGGTCGTACTTGCGCTCCGCCCAGTCTTTCGGGACATTGGCGGATAGCCACACGTGTAGTTCGTCCCTGAAAGCTCGTTCGTCCGCAGTCAGTTTGAGGTCCATGAAAAACGCCGGCCTCCCGGCCAGCGTTTATTTAGGATAGTGGTAGCGAAACCTCAATGTCCAGCGGCGGATTCGTGGGGGGTGCACGACACCAAAATTGCAGGCTAAGCGTGGTGTTCCTTTCTATAATTTTGGCTCACGGTTATTATCGCCGTAAGATAGGACAGACCTGACTCCATCGCTCTATCTGAAGCTACTCTCCAACTGGCTGTGCGATTAGCCCGACAAAAACCCATGCGCCGAGGTTCTGAGGTGTGTGAACGGCATTTGCCAAAGGCGCTGGTGGGCGGGTTTTCGGCTTTGCTCCCGGCAGCCGGATTTGAACGAGGCATGCGTCGCCAAGAGCGGCAAACGCGGCACGGCGGGTATTTTCACGTACACTCTCCTCCATGTCTTTGTCTTTACCCTGGGTGTCAAAACTGTGTCTATTTCTTGGTTTGCGCTGCCGGCAGTACTCGCGCAGAGCGTAACCACCTATCACAACGACGTTGCGAGGACAGGCCAAAATAATCAGGAGACCATCCTCACTGCCGCCAACGTCAATGCCACGAAGTTCGGGAAGCTGTTTTCTTACCAGGTGGATGGGGCGATCGTCGTCGTGCGGCGTGAAGTAATCCACCGGGATCACGGGGACACGACTGGTCTGTATCTGATCTCGGCCGGGTACTATGTGCGGCGGTCGGGCGATCTCGATTTTCTGCGGGGATCGTGGGAGTCCATCGATCGGGCGTACCGGTTTCTGCTGACCGCGGTGGAGGAAGATGGATTGCTGTCGAATCGGAAGGCCGGGGCCGCGGCTACCGAAACGGGGGCGCTGGCGGGGAAGGTTGTAAAGGACGATTACCTTCAGGGGGTGTGGCTGGCGGCGTTGCGGGATTACTCGCGGATGGCGGGGTGGATGAACCGCGCGGCCGACGCGGAGGATGCGCGGGGCCGGTATGAGAAGGCTCGCGCGTCGCTCGAGCGGTGGGTGGTGGCTTCGAAGGGATGGCTTCGGTTTGGCGCTCTCGAAGATGGGAGCGTGTATGAGGCGCAGTCGGCGTGGCAGTCTTTTGCTTTGGCTTACGGGGGGCTGGACCGGGGCATCGCGGAACGGGCGGCGGCCACGCTGCGGCGTCCCGAGCTCAGCACGGCTTGGGGGATCCGGCTGTTCGCGACCGATAGCCCGCATTACGATCCGCTTGGGGTACAACGACGGGAGCGTGTGGCCGTTCGTGACGGGGTTCGCGACGATGGCGGAGTTCCGCAACGGGCAGGCTCGGGCGGGGTTGGAGCGGCTGTTCGGGGTGGCTTCGATGACCGGGGTCTCGGGCGCGGGTTTCATCCCGGAATATTTCAGCGGGGAGCGGGCGCAGGCGCTGCCGCATAGCGTGCCGCATCAGTTGTTCTCGTCGGCCGCGATTCTGCATCCGCTGGTGAGCGGGTTGCTCGGGTTGGACGGAGATGGGGTTGCGGGGCGGCTGACGATGCAGCCTCGGGTGCCGCTGGAGTGGGGGCGGTCCGTGGTTAATGGCGAGGTTTTGAATTCGCCGGGGAGGATGACGGTGCGCGTTCGAGTGGATGGGCCTCCGTTGCGGATAGCGGTTGCTCCGGAGCTTCCTCCGGGGGCGCGGATTGTGGAGAGCGGGGGTTCGTCATGCGGGCTTTGCGGGGCGTTGGAAGCCTGGTTTCGGATTGAGGCGGGCGGGGCGGCGCCGGTTCCATTGCGGGGGGCGGAGGTGGGGGAGCGGGCTCGGCGGTAAGCTGGAAGATTGACTACAAATGAACCGCGGCGCGTCGCGATCGTGGGCGGCGGATGCTGCGGGACCCTGGTGGCGGTCCATCTGCTCCGCCAGCACCATCCCGCGCACATCGACATGATCGACGAGCGGATTCCCGGGCGCGGGCTCGCTTATTCGACGGCGTGGGACGATCATCTGCTGAATGTTCCGGCCGTGCGCATGAGCGTTTTCGGTTCCGAGCCGATGCACTTCCTGGAGTGGCTGCGGACGCACGGGCGGCCGGACGCCAGCCCGGACTGCTTCGCTCCGCGGAAGGTTTTCGGGAGCTATTTGCAGGACGTTTTGAACGATGCGGTGCGCGCGGCGGCGGGGACTTGCCGGTTTCGCCACCACTATTCGCGGGCGGCGCGGCTTACTTACGACGGTCGTGTGGCGCGGATCGCGCTGGTGGACGGGGAGCGGATTCAGGCGGATAAGGTTGTGCTCGCGACGGGGAATCCCGCGCCGTTTTCGTTGGAGCCGGCGGTTCCGGGGTGTTTCCATTCTCCGTGGGAGCCGGGGGCGCTGACGGGGTTCGACCCGGATGCCGATATGCTGCTGGTGGGCGCGGGGCTTACGGCCGTCGATGCGTTTCTGGCGCTTCAGGCGCAGGGGCACCGGGGGGTTGTGCATTGCGTTTCGCGGCGGGGGAAATTGCCGCATGTCCACACGTTGTATCGCACGCTGCCCGATTCGTTTGACGCCGCGGGCACGGGTGGCGCGCGCGGGTTGCTGCGGGCGATTCGTTTGCGGGCGCGGGCGGCGGAGCGCGAAGGGTACGATTGGCGCGCGGTGGTGGATTCGCTGCGGCCGGTGACGAACGATATCTGGTGCGGGCTGGAGCGTTGCGAGCAGCGGCGGATTCTCCGGCATTTGAAAACGTGGTGGGATATTCACCGGCACCGGATGGCTCCGGAGATTGGGGCGCGAGTGGGGGCGGCGGTGGCGAGCGGGCGGCTGGTGGTTCACGCGGGGCGACTGATGGGGGTCGAGCCGGACGGTTCCCGGTTGCGGGTGGGGATTACGTTGCGGTCGCAGGCTCCGCTTTCGCTGTCGGTGGAGCGGATGATTAACTGCACGGGGTCGGATGAGAATTACCGGCGAAGCGCGAATCCTTTGTTACGGTCGCTGTTGGAATCGGGACGGATTCGGGTGGGCGCGATCGGGCGGGGGTTGGAGACGGACCGGCACGGGGCGTTGATGGAATCGGACGGGACGGCGTCGGGGTGGCTGTTCACGCTGGGCCCTCCGCGGGTGGGGGGACTGTTCGAGACGACGGCGGTGCCGGAGATCCGGAAGCAGGCGGAGGCGCTGGCGAGCTATTTGTTCTCGATTGTGCGGGAGCCGGAGGACGTGCCGGTGGATTATTTTTTGGCGGCGGGGATTTGAGCGCCGGCCTTTAGATAATCCGGGTTACGCTGAGGATGTTTGCGGCGGCGCCGGGAGCGCTCACCGCCTGCCCCCACAGTTCCCAGTCTGCGCCGCGGCACACGCCGATCACGTAGGCGTAGGCGGTGTAATCGCCGCGGCCGTAGACGCGCGTCATGGGCGCGGCGATGCCGGCAAACCGGCCGGTGTTCTCGAGGGTGGTTTTCAACTGGGCGCCATCGAGGTTCCGCAGGCCGCCCGGCTGGACGTGAGCCACGGTTAGCGCCCTGCCCAGTTGCACGACGCAAAACGCGCAGCCGCTCAATTGTCCGGTAATCATGAAATCGCAGCCGGGGTCGAGCGAATAGGTCTCGATGTTGGCGAGGTCGAGCGCCTCGGTGTTCTTGATCATGCGCACGTTGTCGCAGACAAGTTTCTCGGGGCTGGGCGTGGTGAGCGGAATGGTGGTGAAGGTGAAGGCTTCATTGACGCCCGGGCGAGGGCCGGTGTAGGCGCCATGGTGTCCAAAGGTGAAGGGGCGCTGCGCCGAAGTGGAGCCTCCCGCGCACACGACCAGGTTCGAGCTCAGGAAACTCTGGGTGTTGGTTTGCAGTTGGTATAGAGCAGTCTTGGGTGTCATGGGGCCTCCGCCGTTCTCGTATTATAAGCGGTAGCACCGTGCGGAAGAACATCGGTCGCGTGTTCGGGTGGCTGCTGGTTCTGGCGAGCCTTGGGCATACGCTGGGAACGTTGAGATGGACGCCTTTGCGTTCAACACCCCGAGCAGCGCGGCCGCCAGCGACGACACGAAAATCCCGCTCAGCTTGGTAATGTCTGAAAAGTGCGTTGAGGCGAAAACAGCTATCGCCTGCTTTTCCTCTTTTTGAGCCGTACGATTGAAGTATGCCATCTGACCGCGCTTCGCTCCAAGCCCTCCGAGATCTGATCGTCGATACGGACCTCACCCTCGCAACCATCCCCGACCTTCCCAAGAATCGCACAGCCCACTGCCGCGAGAATCTCATGGCGATTCGCCGCTTGACGCGGTTGACGAACGCCTTCAGCAAAAAGTTCGAGAATCTCTGGGCCGCGCTCTGCTTGCACTTCGCCTATTACAACTTCTGCCGGATTCACAAGACCCTTCGCGTCACCCCGGCGATGGAGTCCAAACTAACCGATCACGTGTGGGAGATTAAGGAACTTCTGGAGGCCTGAAGAGGTCTCCCTGAGAGGGACGAATGGTCCGTATCACCTCCAAGACCCTCATTATTTCGTGCTTCGAGTCCACCACTTCACCATCGTAGCCGTACCTCAAGGTAGAACGGACTATACTCCGCAGAGCATCGCCTGGCTGCAAGGATACAGATCCTCCCCTGAATCCGGTCATCCACCCTTGATCCTCAATTCTGGCCTCGAAGATGCGGTTGTCGTGCCTGAATTCCCATCGCGAATCGCCCAAGAAATCCGGGCGCTTGATCATCAGGATCATTGGAATGTCGCTCGTTATTGATTCCTTTACGAGCAGATCCGTAAGCGCCTCGGGTACGATTTCAAACGACGTATTAAACTCAACCCTGCCGTCAGCGCTCAAATAGGCAACAGACTCCTGCTCCCCCAATTGCCCGATTGCGTTTTGAGATCATTTCGATAGACCTAACGAGTTCCGTGGAGGATATCGGCGCGTAGGTTGGAATTCTGAGTACATCCGTGTGAGCCGCGACATCTAAAAGCTCTTGTCTCAACTCCTGTATCTCGGCTTCCGAATCCACCGTAGTACGGCCCTCCGTCCAATTAATCATGATGTGTTTTGCTCTCACAAGAAACGCTCCGACAAGTTTCTTCCAGTCGCCGCTTTTCAGCGAGTCGTCATCAATCGATTCGAGAGTATTTCGTAGCCACGCTCGAAGCGAACCGGATTCAATATCCTCCAGCAGCGTGGACGGCTTCAATCCTGTAGCGATTGATCCGGCCAGAAATCCATCGATTTCCTGGAAGGCCTCAATTAGCGCAGTCATGACGCGAAAGACCCTACTGGGAGCATCGGAATGCGGAGCAAACCTGATTTCGATTCCGAACTCATCGGGATCATGCCGTTGATGCCCCGGAGTCGTCGGAATTGGTGGCACGTTCATGGAACCCTATCACATCCACAGATCAACGCACGTTTCAGGCACTACCCTCAGCTTAGCGAAGCTGCGGCGAGGCGCTCACGTCGCCTGATAGATTGGACAGACATGCCCGATCCTGCCATCTCCGTCCTTGGGTTGAAGAAAAATTACGGCGAGGTCGAGGCCGTGCGCGGTATCGATTTCGAGGTCGCGCAGGGGGAAGTGTTTGGATTGCTCGGTCCTAACGGCGCCGGCAAGACTACCACCGTCGAGATTCTCGAAGGTCTGCGCCAGCGGAGCGCGGGCGAGGTGTCCGTGCTCGGGTACGATCCCAATGTACAGCCTAACCACCTGAAGCAGCGTATCGGCGTTTGCCTGCAGGCCACCAATCTGTACGAGAAGATTACCGTCCGCGAGGCGCTCGCTCTGTTCGCCGCCTTTTACAACCGCAATACCGACGCGGACGCGTTGCTGAAACGGCTGCAACTCGAGGAGAAGCGGAATGCTTACTACTCGACGTTGTCGGGAGGGCAGAAACAGCGCGTCGCCATCGCGCTGGCTATGATCAACGATCCGCAATTGCTGTTTCTCGATGAGCCGACCACTGGGCTCGACCCGCAGGTCCGGCTGGAGATCCATAAGTTGATCGAAGAACTCAAGCAGGCGCAGCGGACCATCGTGATGACGACGCATTACATCGAGGAGGCCGAACGCCTATGCGATCGCGTCGCCATCATCGACGAGGGCCGGATCATCGCCATGGGCACGCCGCGCGAGATTCAGGCGCGGACAATGGGGCATTCGCGCATTGAAGTGGTTACGGCCGAGCCCGTTTCCGCGGAGGAAATGCCGGCGCTCCCGGACGCGGAACACGTGGCGGTGGAGGGATGCTCGGTGACGGTGCATTCCTCGCACGCGGCGCGGACGGTGGTCGAGTTGGTGAAGTGGATCGACTCGCGCGGCATCGATCTCGTCGATATACATCTGAAGCGGCCCACGCTGGAGGATGTTTTTATCGAATTGACCGGGAAGAAGCTGAGGGACTGAAACCATGGCCGCCTACATCGCACTCATCCGGACCAGCCTGCGGCTCACCATGCGGGACCGCACGGTGCTGTTCTTCAATTACCTGTTCCCGCTGGTATTCTTTTTCGTCTTCGCGCAGGTGATGCACGCCGAGCAGGGCGGCATCATCAACCAGGTGGTCAACATGGTGTTGACCATCAGCGTGCTGGGTAGCGGTTTTTTCGGGGCCGGCATGCGTGCCGTCTCCGATCGCGAACAGAACATCCTGCGCCGTTTCAAGGTTGCGCCGATCAGCCCGATGCCGATTCTGGTTTCGACCATGATCACCGGGATCATCCATTATCTGCCGGTCCTGTTCATCGTCCTGGCGCTCTCGCACTTCATTTACGGCATGCCGGTTCCGCCGCAGTGGCCGTCGCTGGTGGTGTTTCTGACGGCCGGAGTGTTCGCGTTTCGCGCACTGGGGCTGATCGTCGCCGCGACCGTGAACTCGATGCAGGAGAGCGGGCTGGTTACGCAGTTGCTGTACCTGCCGATGCTGTTCCTGAGCGGCGCGACGTTTCCCATTTCGATCATGCCGGTGTGGCTGCAGACGGTCGCCCAATTTTTGCCGGCCACGCATTACTTCACCGGCATGCAATCCATTCTGGGCGCACGCGAATCGCTGCTCCAGAATCTTCAGCCGTTCTTCGCGCTGGCGCTGTGCGGCGCGGTGGGGCTGTTCATTGCGTCCAAGTTGTTCCGTTGGGAAAAGGGGGAGAAGGTCCGGCCGGCCGCGAAGGCCTGGGTGTTGGGCGTGATGGCTCCGTTCCTGATTCTGGGCGTGTATCAGGCGTACACGAAGCAGAACGTCGCGAAGAACAAGGGGCTCGAACGCCAGATAATGCGCAGCCGGTCGCTGCTGATACGCAACGCGCGTATCTTCGTGGGCGACGGACAAGTGATCGAAAACGGATCGGTGCTGATCCGCAACGGCCATATCGAGCAGGTGTTCGCGGGCGCCGCGCCGGACGGCAAATCTCTCAAGGCCGATGAGATTGAAGCCGCGGGCAAGACGCTGCTGCCCGGACTGATCGATGTGCACATACATCTCGCTTCTTCGGGCGGATTCTCCGAGAAGCAAACGTACAACCAGCCGGCTGCCATGTCGCGGGCGCTGGCGGCCTACCTGTTCAGCGGGGTGACCGCGGTGAAGAGCGTGGGCGATCCGCTGGACACGGCGCTGAAGCATCGGGCCCTGGTTGCTTCGGGCGTTCGGTCCGGCGCGGAACTTTTTTTGACGGGGCCGATGTTCACCATCGAAGGTGGGCACGGCACAGAGTATTTCAAGGGAATTCCCGAGCAGATCCGGAAGCAGATTTACGCGCAGGTGCTGCGTCTGCCGAAGACGCCCGAGGAGGCGCGCCGGGACGTCGATGAGGTAAAGGCCAAAGGCGTGGACGGCATCAAGGCCATTCTCGAAGGGGGCTGGCCGGGGACGCTGTTCGAGCGGATGGACGTTTCCATCCTTCGCGCGGTCGCCGTCGAAGCGCGCGCGCAGAAGCTGCCTATCGTGGTTCACACCGGCGATTCGCGGGACATCGCCGATGCTTTGCGGGCGGGAGTGGATGGCATCGAGCACGGCTCGGCGCGCGATGTGATTCCCGCCGAAATCCTGGCGGAGTTGAAGCGGAGCGGCACCGCCTACGATCCGACGCTGGCGGTACTGGAAGCCATCGGCGATCTTCGGAACGGGAAGACGGATTTGCTGAACCGGTCGCTGGTACAACAGATCGGCCCATCCGACTTGCTCGAAAGCACGAAGAAATTCGTGCAGTCGGATGCGGGTAAGGGGATGTTTAAGGGAGCCGGAAATTTGCTTGCCGTAGGGACGGACAACCTGCGCCGGGCCTGGCAAGCCGGCGCCATGCTGGTGACCGGAACGGATTCCGGCAACCCGCTGCTGATCCACGGCTCAGCTCTACACCGCGAGCTCCAACTTTGGGTGAAGGCGGGTATTCCGCCTGCGATTGCATTGCAGGCCGCGACCTATAACGCCGCGCGGTTGCTGCGCGCGGATTCGCGCATTGGACTTATTCGCAAAGGGTACGAAGCGACGCTGCTGCTGGTGGACGGGAACCCGCTGGAGGACATCTCGGCGACCGAACGGATCTCGGTGGTTCTGTTTAAGGGCGAGCACATCAGCCGGTCGGAGTTGTTCAAGCAGGAGTGACAGCGAGCGGGCATAATCAATGATTATGCGTACTGCCTGGGTTCTCGTTCTGGCCGCTGCCGCTTTTGCCGCGCCCGTTCCTCCCGATTGGAGCAAGTGGGAACCGGTGCGCGGATCCGCTTCGCTCGACAACGGAGTGCAGCGCGACGGCCGCGCGACGCTGCGCGTCGAATCCGACGGCGCTTCCGACGCGATTGTTCGATCGGCTCCGGTGTCGTTGACCATCGGCAAGACCTACGAACTGAGTGGCTGGGTTCGCGCCGAGGGGCTGTCGGTGCGCGATGCCGGCCGTTCGCCCGTTGCGGTCGGCGCCGCGCTGGCGATGGCGTCGATGCCGTTCGACGTGCACTCGGAATCGATCGCCGGCACTCGCGCGTGGACCCGGGTGGCGATGCGGTTCACGGCGGCGCGATCTCACGACGAGATCACGCTGCGCGTGGCGGAAGGCGGAATGTTCGGGGGGAAGGCGTGGTTCGACGGCGTCAGTTTGGACGAGGCTTCGGGCGCGGGTTCGTGGCCGGTGAAGGCGGCCGTCACGACTTTCGGCCCGGCGTACCGGTATCCGAAAGCGGGTTGGGTGTACCTGCACATCGAGGGCGCGCCGTACGAGCGCGGGTATCAGCACGGCTACCTGATGGCGAAGGAGATCGAAGGATACATCGATCGCTGCGCCGCGGTTCTCAATTCGAAATCGCGACAGGATGGATGGGTCGAAGGACGTACGGCAACGAATTCGCTTTTCCTGCGCGGATTCGACGAGGAGATTCTGACGGAGATGCGCGGGATCGCGGACGGCGCAGCCG
The DNA here is from genome assembly GCA_025353165.1 of Acidobacteriota bacterium. Taxonomy (GTDB): domain Bacteria; phylum Acidobacteriota; class Terriglobia; order Bryobacterales; family Bryobacteraceae; genus TMP-7. The sequence continues at coordinate 21,000 of JANXRE010000019.1, forward strand.
CGGCCGGAGGCAAGTACAACGGTAAGAAGATCGATCTGATGGATATCGCCACCGCGAATGTGACCGTCGAACTCGGCGAGTTGCACGGCGCGGTGGAGGTGATGGCGACGGGCCTGGAGATGTTGGGGTTCAAGCCGCCGGTATATTTCGACCGCGACCGCGACGTGCCGGCCAACGACCACTGCAGCGCGTTCGCCGCCACGGGGAAAGCGACCCGCGACGGGCACATGGTGATCGCCCATACGACGTTTTGGCCGATCACGCTGGCCGAGCAGACCAACGTCATGCTGGATATTCAACCGAAGACGGGGCATCGGGTTTTGATGCAGTCGTACCCGGGCGGAATCGAGAGCGGCACGGATTGGTATCAGAACGACGCCGGAATGGTGTTGACGGAAACCACGATCGGGCAAACTCCGTTCAATCGCGACGGAACTCCAGTGGCGTATCGCGCGCGCAAGGCGATTCAGTATGGCGGCAACGTCGATGAAGTGGTTCGCTATCTCTCGACGAAGAACAATGGTCTTTACACGAACGAATGGCTCATTGGCGACGGGAAGAACGACGAGATCGCGATGTTCGAACTCGGCACGTACAAGACGAAGCTGTGGCGCAGTTCGAAGAACGAATGGTTTGCGGGTGCCGAAGGGTTCTATTGGGGCAACAACAACGCGAAGGATGTGGATGTCCGGCTGGAGGCGATGGCCGTCGACGGCGCTCCTCAGCGAACCGCGTTCTCTCCCGCGCCGCGCGACGTGAAGTGGCTCGAATTGTATGACAAGCACAAGGGGCGCATCGACGAGCAGTTCGCATTTCTCGCGTTCCGCACGGCGCCGCTGGTGAGTGCGGCCGCGATGGACGCGAAGGTGGCGACGGCGGAGATGGCTTCGCACATGATGGTATGGGCCGAGATCGGAAAGCCGAATCAGCGCGAGTGGCTCCCGGGCGAATGGGGCAAGCGCATGTACGAGAAGAACGATGGTCTGTTCCCGGCCGGTTATGCACTGTTCGACGCGCGGGCGTCGGAAGCGCTGCGGGCGATCGTCGCCGGGAATGAGCGCGAACGTACGGGCGGGAAGCGCGAGGCGGCCGGCAAGGCGGAAGCGCAACATCGCGGCATTGAGGCGGATCTTTTGTGGCGAGGGCAGATTCTGCCGGCGAGCGACGCGGACCTGTGGCTCAGCGAGGGTGGGGCGGCGTACTATCGCGCGCTGAACTCGGATCGTGCGGATGAACTGGATGCGCTTCGCGCCGACTATACCTTCGCTGCCGCGGCCGCGGGCGAGACTCCGTTGCGGGATATCAAAGCCGACGTGCGGTCGCGCGAATGGGCGGCGATGGCCCGGAGCAAAGGCGCGCTGCTGCTGAATGCTCTGCGGGCGAGGATAGGCGACGAGAAATTCTACCCGCTGATGAAGACGTTCTACGCGCAGCACGCGGGAAAGGCCGCTTCGTCGGCTGAGTTCCGCGCGGCGGCCGAGCGCGCCTTTGGGCAATCGCTCTCGGATCTTTTCTCCGAGTGGCTGGATCGTACAGGTTTGCCGGGTGGGGTTACGAATGCTCGCTATCCGGGGCTGCTCGGCGCGCGCCTGGCTTCGGCGATGATCGTTTACGGAACGATGGGCGAGGCTGGGAGCAACCGTTACGCGGCGGAACAGATTCAACACCGATTCCTGGACTGGCTGGAGCACGAGATTCCGATCCGCAAGGATTTCGACGTTACGGATGCGGAGTTGAAGGCGCACGATGTGGTGTTCGTAGGCCGGCCGGAGACGAATTCGGCTCTCGCGGTTTGGGCGGGGAAGCTCGGCTTAAGCTACGACGGCTCGGGATTCCGGGTGGACGGGAAGGATCACTTTTCAGAGTACGATTCGCTGGTGGTGGCGGGGGTGAATCCTCTGGACACGACGCGGCTGGTTGTGGTGGTGGCGGGGAATACGGCGTTGCAGACGGTGAAGACGGTCAACTCGTTTCCGCCGGAGGGAGGCGAGTTTACGGTGTACCGGAACGGGCAAGTTACCGCGACGGGATTCCGGCACTGAGGAACATGCGCGTTAGGTGACCTTCGCCTTTGGATTTCAGCCAATCGAGAACCCGAGGGTCAAGGCGCACGCTCACCGCCACTTTCCGCCTGACGTCGCGCAGTCGCGCCATACTCGTCAACTGGTCCCTGGTCAGGCGGGGGATGTCGTCGAAACGGATGTCCGAGTCGTTTCCAGCCGCCTGTCGCGCGGCGGCGCGGCGCAGTGCCGAACGCTCCTGTTCAGTCTGACTTTTCGGCCCTGCCTGGCGAGAGGGCAGGGGGCCGGAGGTTAAAAGCCCGCCACCGGCGCCACTATGATTGGCGTGGTGGTGGGTTGCGCAGAGCCAGCGTCCGGCTCTACGGTTACGGCCACCGCTCCCGTTGCCGCCAGATCCAGCGCGCCGCTTTGTATGTAAATCGCCGTGCCCTCCCGATCCGATTGGAAGAGGCCGGCCGGCTTCGGCGCGCCGCCTTTCGGGATCACCCACAGCTCGTAGGTCTTGCCCACGGGCAGCGGAGGAAGGTTGGAGGCGATCAGCAGTACGCCGGTTCGCGGATTCACGAACACGTTGCCGCGGGGCTCGCCTTTGCCGAAAATGACTTGCTTCGTTTCCGGTTCGTTCAAGAAGGCGAACGCCTGTTGCACGCGCGTTAGGTTTGCACGCTCCCGCGCGAGTTGAGATTCGAGCTCGCGATCCCGCACGCTGAACCATAGCAGCGCGATGAGCAGCGCCGCCGCTACCGAGCCCGAGGCAAACGTCCACCCCCACGCCGATCTCCCGGAGCCAACCAGGGACACGACACGCCGCCGCAATCCGCGCGGCGGGGCTGTATCCGGAACCACTGCAAGGATGGCCGCGTTCAGTGCGGCCGCACGGCGCAAGCGCGGCGTGCAGGCGGCGCAGCCGCGACCGAGGTGGGCTTCAATTTCCCCGCGTTCCTCCGCCTCGAGCACGCCGAGCGCGTAGAGCTCGAAGACATCCGCCAGGTCGTCGCAGTTCACGCCGGCACCGCCTCGCCGATTTCCTCGCGCAAGGATCGCAGGGCGGTCCGGACCCAGGTCTTCACGGTCCCCAGCGGCTGCTTCATCCGTTCCGCCATCTCGGGCTGCGACATGCCTTCGAAATAGGCCAATTCCAAAACCATGCGTTGATTCGGAGGCAGCTTATCGAAAGCGGTTTTCAAGAGGCGAACGCGATCCACCTGCAGGAACGCATCGTCGACGACCGCGCACACCCCGGGGCGCTCTAGCTTGTCGAGCTCCATGGAGTTGCGGGTCTGGCGCGCTTCCAAGGACCGGACGTAATCGATGGCGCGGTTGCGGGCGACCGCGAGCACCCAGGGCGCGAGCGCGCCCTTCTCCTCGTCGAAAGAGGCCGAGCGGTTCCACACGCGCAGGAACGTTTCCTGGACCAGGTCCTCGGCGATGCCCTCATTCCGCACGATGCGGACGATCAGGGAAAACGCGAGGCGGCCGTAGCGGTCGTACATTTCGCCCATGGCGCTTTGGTCGCGGCTCTTGAGGCGGCGCGCGAGGTCGCCATCGCCGGCGATTCGCAACGCAATCGCCAGCAGCGGGAAGAGAAGGCTCAGAATCACAGCGCCCATGGCCTCTCATAATACGATAGTCGCAGGCTGGCCGGATTGCCCGGATGCGGTTATTCTTCGCTCATGCCACACGTACAGAGTCACACGCCCGGATCGTTCTGCTGGAATCGAGCTGGCCACCACGGATCAGAACGGCGCCAGACGTTTTTACGGCTCTTTGTTTGGATGGGGAATCTTGGATTCTCCGATGGGGCCGGACTCAGTCTACACGAGGTTTCAACTGGATGGCCGGGACGCGGCGGCCGCGTGGGGAATGAAGGCAAATGAGGCCCTCAGGATCCCGCCGCATTGGAGTCTGTACGTCGCGGTGGACGACGCCAATGCGGCCGCGCGGCGCGCCGCCGAACTCGGCGGCAAGGTGGTGGAGGCTCCGTTCGGCGTGTCCACCTTGGGGCGGATGGCAGTGCTAGCGGACCCGACCGGTGCGGTGTTTTCCATCTGGCATGGGAAAACTCTCGCCGGCACGGGCATTGCCGGAGAGCGCGGCACGATGGTCTGGGCCGGCCTCAGCTCTCCCGATCCGGCCAAAGCCTCCGAGTTCTATTCGGGCTTGTCCCGCTGGAGGATCGCTCCCGGCGAGAACGACGCCTCGGGGTATCTGCAGATCTGGAACGGAGACCAAAGCATTGGCGGTATTCCCCCCGCCGGGTATCGCGATCCGAACGCGCCGCCGCACTGGATGCCGTACTTCGGGGTGGAGGATGTGGATGCATCGAAGGCGGTCTGCGCGGCATCTGCAGGGAAGACGCTGATGGCCCCGACCTCCATCGAAAACGTTGGGCGCAGGCCGGCGCTCGCCGACCCGCAAGGCTCGGTATTCGCTTTGTTTCGGAAGAGCCGCCGGAGTTAGCCGCTGTCGGTTACGCTTCGCCCCGACGGACCCGGACGAGCCACGGTTCGATGGCTCCGGGATTCTCTAAGATCTCGTTCTCGAGTTCCTTCATCTGGCTCTCGAGGACCGCGCGTTCGATGGAGGCGCCGAGCGTTTCGTCGCCTGTCTCGGCCCGCTTCCGCTCAATGACTTCCAGAACCGCCTCACAGAGATCCAACCGATCTGTCGTGGTGCCCATGACCTCACCCCCCTGCGCTATTGGACGAAGAAAACTGGCGGGAGTTCCTAGAATTTTATTAACCTGCCCGCTGGAATGTAGTGAAGCGCGAAACGCATTCGTTTCGCGGAAGGCGGATGGTCGTAGAGCCATGAGACCACAAGAGGGTTCGGGCGAGGATGTTCTAAGTTAGTGTCGGCCATGATCAGATCCACCTGGGCGGAGTTTTGGCCCTCATCCGGCGCGAGGCCATTCATCGCTTCGAGCTCGAATATGTCGGCCTGGTGCTCCTGCCACCGTGAGTAGCCGTTGACTGCCGGCTCCGAAAGGAAGCCCACCAGGGCGAGGAATAGAAGGGCCTTGGGCAGCGAAGCGGGATTGCCCGCGTCCCGGCCGAGAACTCGATACAGCGCGTAGATGAGAAAGAGAAGGGCGATGCTCGCCAAGGCAAGGCCCTTCGGCACGTGCTGCAAAACGTAGTGTCCGGCTTCGTGAGCGAACACGGTTTGAATCTGCTGGGGCGTGAGCGTGGCCATCGTCGTGTCCCAGAGTACGATTCGCTTCGACGAGCCGAAGCCTGTCAGGTACGCGTTTACGGCGCGGCTCTTTTCGCTTGCCTCCATCTCGAACATGCGCTCGGGCGGGATATGGAGACCGGCGCGCGCGGATACCTGCTCGAGTTTCGGAATCAGGTCCGCGTGGCGTTCGCTCAGCGGGCGGAAGTGGTTGAACATCGGGTCGACGGCGATTGGCACGAGGAACGTAACTGCGGCCATCACGGCGACCGTTCCGGCCCATACCCAGATCCACCAGTTGCGAACCCGGCGGGCGAGCGCAAAACCCGCGGCCAGCAGCGGAATCGCGACTGCCGCCCCGAGCGCATTGCCTTTTATCCAATCCCACAGCCACGAACCCCATCCTTGAATCGAGAGGCCGTAGCGCAGTGCGAGGGAATGCCGGTAAAGGTCCAGGGGCAGGGCGGCGACGGCGATGATTGCGAGGATGGCGGCAATAACGACGACGCCTCGCGCCCGGATCCTGCTCGCGACGCGAAGACGCAGGATCAAAACGATCAGCGCGATGTTCCAACCGGCCTCGACGAAGTGGAGAGTCTGCGTGCGCGTTCGCAACTCCACGGCCATGCGCATGCGTTCCGGCGAGTATCGCAATTCGTCCTGCGTGGACTGGCTCCACGCGGCGACACTCGCTGCCAGGAGTAGAAACGTTCGTACAATAGACATTTGGATAAGCGAAGAATGTGCCCGCAGTGCCGGGCCTTTATCACCACCGCCGACCGGGTCTGTCCCTACTGCGACACACGGGTGGGGGAGAGGGCGGTGGATCGCCGAAGCCCCACGGATCTAATTGGCGGTTTCATTCCGCATGCGCGGTTCACCACTACTATCCTCCTTCTGATGAACTTCGGCCTGTACATCGCGACGGCGATGTATTCGATGAATCACAGCCAGGACGGCGGGTTTATGGGCCTGGACGAGAGGACACTTCGAATTTTCGGTGAGTCAGTCCCGATGGGATATCCGCTGTGGACATGGTGGAGGCTCATCACCGCAGGCTTCCTGCACGGCGGGCTGATCCACATCCTGATGAACTCGTGGGTTCTGTTCGATCTCGGTGCGCAGGTGGAACAGACTTACGGCACGGCGCGGATGATCACCTTCTACATTCTGTCCACTATCGGTGGGTTCGCGCTCAGCAGCTACACACATCACTTCTCGGTGGGGGCATCGGCGGCGATCTTCGGGCTGATCGGGGCGATGATCGCGCTGGGAGTGCGGGACCGGTCGCTCTACGGCGCGGACATTCGCGGGATGTATGTGCGATGGGCGGTGTACGGCCTGGCTTTCGGGTTCATGATGCCGGCCATCGACAACTTCGCGCACATCGGCGGGTTGGCGACCGGGTTCGGGGTGGCGTATGTGGCGGGGACGCCGCGGATTCGCGGCGAGGGGGTCTGGAAGGTGGTTGCCGGGATTACGATCGCGCTGACGGCGTACGCGTTTTTTCAGATGGCGGAGCTGTTCGCGTTCGTCAGCCGCGAGATAACGCGATAGCTCGCTGCAACGGTCAAGGCGTGCTCAGGCGCCGGGTTACTTCTGGGCCGCACAGGCCGTAGTGCCGGCCGTTCCAACTATAAATTGTCTCCGCCTGGGCTTTGATGGCGCACTGCGCCAGCAAGGCGTCATAGATTCCGCCGCCAACGATTCCCCGAGCAGACGAGACCTCCAGCGCGTCGGCATACTCATCGCCGCTGAGCGCGATGATGGAGAACCGCTCGCGGATGTTGCCCACGAACAGCATGGCCTGTTCTCCGCTGATACGGGGCTTGCCCGGCATCCGCGTCAACGTCGAGTAGACTTCGGCCAAGCTGTGCGCTCCGCAGCCGCCGGTGGACTTGTCGAATTGGACAAACAGATCGAGGCTCGCTTGGTGGTGAATGGAGGCCGGCGACGCCCTGGAGATGGAGAGCGCCGGGGAACGGATCACCCTGCGTCCGGTTCGCGGCACGAGACCGCTCGGTCGGCGGAAGCTAGAACAGCACTTTTTACCAGCAGCATCGCGCGCCCCCAACGGCGAGCGTTCCCCACGGAGTGTGATAGAGTGAACTGTCCACTCGGGACCGTTCATGTCAGTTCAGATATTCCTGCTTGGCAGACTGATCGGGGCGGACGAGTTTCTTCTTGCCCCCGCCCGTCTCGACCCAGAGCGCACCCTGTTGGGTCGCGCCTCCTGGCTCAACCTCCTCTCGGAGGTTCTGCCTCGCGCCCTGCTAGCCGAACTCGGGCTTTCCAGGATCCTGCTGGGGACCAGCGGCGGGGACCAGTTTCTGGTGCTGCTCCCTGAGGAAGCGCGCGCCCAGGCCGATGAGTTTCTTTCCGCCGCGGCGGCGGACGTAAGCCGGATCACCGGCGGCACCGTATCGCTGGCTTGGGCCATTACCGAAAACCTCGGCGACTGGACCGTCGTGCGGAAACGCCTGGCCGAGGAGATGCGGCGGAAACGCGGCTCCATGGCGGCCCATGCCGACGCCGATTGGTTCGCTCCCTTCGTTCCCGCGCCCGAACCGGATGCCGAGTACTTCGCAACCACCGCGGTGCTGCTGCGGGACAAAGGCTCCGCCGGATGGAATCCCGAGCAGCCGGCGACCATCGTCCCGGGCTCCGCAAAGCACACGTGGCAGATCGGGCCGGGCCTGGATTCCATCGCCATGGCCCGCCATCTGGCGCGGGAGGAAGACGGCGCGACGCCCGCGACGGCGGCAGTGCTCGGGCGACGGGCGAATGGCAAGCCGGTGTGGGGCGTGCTGCGCGGCGACGTGGACGATTTCATGATTCGCGTCCGGCGGCTGCTGACCATCGAAGAGAACATCCAGTTGTCCGTGATGTACAAGCAGTTCTTCGCCGGAGAACTGGAAGTGCTCTGCTCCATGAAGGACTTCTGGCGGAAGGTGAGCGTGATCTACGCCGGGGGTGACGATTTCGCCGTGTTCGGCTCCTGGGACGCGCTGCTGCCGCTGGCTCGCGAGATGCAGCGGATGTTCCACCGCTTCAACGAGGAGAACCTGCGGGACTTCCCCGGAGCGGAAGGCAAAACGCTCACGATGGCCATCGCGTTGGCTCCCGGGCCCGAGGCGTCGCTCGCGTCGGTTTACGCGGAAGCGGGCCACCACCTGGATATCGCGAAGAGCTCCGACAAGGATTGCATTTACGCGCTGGGCCGGGTGCTGGAATGGAAACAAATGGCCGATGCGGCTGAATTGAAAGAAGCGCTGTTGCGCATGGTCGAGGAGTATGGCGCTTCGCCGCAATATATCCAGGACCTGTGCGGAATTTACCGCGAAACGCAGACCGGAAACCGGCGGCAATCGAGAATGGAGCGGCCCTGGCGCTTCCACCGCCGCCTGAACCGGGTGCTGCCCCCGACACGCGACCGCGAGCTACAGAAAGCGCGAGCGTCGCTGATCGCCGACCTTGCCGGAAAAAATCCGGCGCACGTGAAGCTGCGTCCCGGCGGCCGCGTGGCGCTGGAGTGGGCGAGGCTATCTACCCGAACGGAAGAGGATCGAGGAACCGAGAATGCCTGAACCGCAGAACGATCAAAAACGCGAAACCCGCCCGCCGCGCGAGGGACAAGGACGACCGTATGGCGGACGCGAAGGCCCCAGAGAAGGACGCGAAGGCAGCCGCGAGGGACGCTTTGCGCGGCCGGAAGGCCCGCCCGAGATCGATATCGAAAAGCTGATCGGCGATCCCTTGTATCTCGACAACCAGGCGCACATGGTGGTGAGCCGCATGCGCGACATGGATTCGGGTACCAAGAGCCAGTTGCGACGGCTGTACAACGCGGTCCGCCGAGCGGTGCGCGCGCCGGAGAACGAGCGCCAGCACCAGTTCGTGATGTTGCGAGCGCGGCTGGCCTATACCATCGCGCGGCATTCGTTGCGCAGTCTGGACACGCTGGAGAAACTGCTCCTGCAGGTGACCAGAAAGAACGACGCGCGCGGCTACGAGCGGTTCAAGGACCTGTTCGAAGCCATCATCGCTTACAACGAGTAGCCAAAGGACACCACATGAGTTCGCACACGGCACGGACGGAACTGAAACTGATCGGAAAGCTCATCCTCGAAGGGGAGTTGCAGTGCGAGACGGGGCTGCACATCGGAGCGGGCAAAGGTTCGCTGGAGATCGGCGGCGCGGATAATCCCGTGGTGAAAGACGCCTACGGCATGCCCTACATCCCGGGCAGTTCCCTGAAAGGCCGGCTCCGGTCGTTGCTCGAACAGTCCTTGGGACTGGCGGTCCCGGACGAGTTGGTCTATCTCTCGAAACGGAAGGGGCAGGAAGTCCGGATTCATCAGAGCGATCGGCCCGACGATGAAATCTGCATTCTGTTCGGCCGCAATCCGGGACGGATGGAGAAGTTCAGTGGGGATGCGCTGGAATCGAGTCACGCCACGCCGGCCAGGCTCGCGGTGTACGACGCGCCGCTGGTGGCGGAGAGCATCACGCCGCAGATGCGCGAGAACCTGGACGATGAATTGACCGAGGTGAAGAGCGAGAACGCGATCGACCGGATCACGTCGCAGGCGAACCCGCGGACGCTGGAGCGGGTCCCGGCCGGCGCGCGGTTCCGGCTTCGCATGGTGCTGGACATACTTTGCGAGGAGGATCGCGAACTGGCGCGCCGGGTGGTGGAGGGAATGCGGCTGCTGGAAGACGACTCGTTGGGCGGTGGCGGATCGCGCGGGAGCGGCCGCGTGGCATTCGCGAACTTGAAGCTGACTTGGCGCAGCCGGGCGTTCTATGCTTCGGGCGCGGGCGAGCAGGACATCGCGGCCGCGTCGAAACTCGGCGAATTGCAGGCCGTGGTCAGCGCCGACGATTTCGCCGCCAAGCTGGCGTAAGGAGCTGGTACGGAATAACAATGTCGAATTTTGGACAGTCGACTCACGTGGCGCACGCACTCTTGCGTGCCGTGTCGAGACTCCTCTCGACACCTGTGCGACGTGAAGATAGCGGGCGTCGGCACAAGTGCCGACGCGGCACGCAAGAGTGCGTGCGCCAAGTTGAGATGGCACAGGGCGCATGAATCCCGCCTGGATTGTGCGATTCCGGCCGACCGGGCCCTGGCGGCTCGGACCGCCCACGGGCGCTCGCGACCGCGTGGACCGGACGCTCCATAGCGATACGCTGTTTTCGGCGCTGACCATCGCGATGGCGCAACTGGGCGCGGATACCGAGTGGCTGGCCGCGACGGTCGACGCGCCGGAGCCGGCGGTACGGCTGAGCTCCGGGTTTCCGTTTCTGGCGGACACTTTGTTCGCGCCGCCGCCCCAGAGCCACTGGCCGCCGCCGCCGTCGGTGAAAGTGCGGTGGAGGGGCGCGCGTTTCGTCCCGGTTCACGCCATCGGAAAACTGCTGGCGGACGGAGTTCTGAACGAGGACGCATGGATGGTGGACGGCGCCAGCGAGTGCCTGTTGCCATCGGGTAAGAACCGGCCGCAATCGGGCCCGTGCCGGACGGCCATGCGGACCAGCGCGGCGGTGGACCGGCTGACCGGGGCCGCGGTTCTAACGTTCACTACGGCCTGCCTGGAATTCGCCGCGAACGCGGGCGTGTGGGTGGCGGTGTCCTTTGCGGATGAGGCGGCCCGGGATGCCTGGAGGGAGCGCTTGTGGGGAGCTTTCGCGCTGCTGGCCGACTCTGGGATAGGCGGCGAGCGCTCACGCGGATGGGGACGATCAAAGACCCCGGAGATCTCCGAAGGCACGCTGCCGGACCTGCTGGCGCCGGGCTGGCCCGCGCAAGTTCGGCCCGGGGGGTGGTGGCTGCTATCGCTGTTCACGCCGACGGAACAGGATCGAATCGACTGGCTGCACGGTTCCTACTCGATGCTGTCGCGGGGCGGCCGCGTCGAAAGCCATGCGGGATGGGGCGCGGAGAAAAAGCTGACGCGCATGGTGGCCGAGGGATCGGTGCTGCTTTCCGGCCACGCCCCGCGCGGCTTGGCGCAGGACGTCGCCCCGGAAGGATTCGCGCACCCGGTTTACCGTTCCGGCGTGGCGTTCGCGGTGCCGGTTCCGGCGAAGGTGACGCCGTGAGATACCGGATCACGTGTTTGACCCCGACGCTGGTAGGCGATGGGCAAAAACTTGCGCCGATCGACTACATGGTCTGGCGGGACCAGGTGAACGTGCTCGATCAACGGCGGATTTTCAAGCTGCTGGCGAAGGGTCCGCGGCTGGATTCGTATCTTTCGCAGTTGAAGCGATCGGAGAAACTGGATTTCGCCTCGTGGGGAGGATTTGCGCAGAACTTCGCCGGCCGGCGCATCCCGTTCGAGCATCCGGCGCTGACGGCGAGCTATGACCGGGAGCGGGCGGAGAACCTGTTTATTCCCACGTTCGCGTCCACCATCGCGGGCCCTCATCTGCCGGGCACGGCGATTAAAGGGGCCCTGCGGACCGGCGCGATCGCGGGCCGGTGGTCGCACGCGACGATGGAGCAAGTGACCGCGCGGCTGCAAACGGAGAGGGTCTGGCGGAAAGTCGCTTCTCATGCGGAAGGCGACGCGCTGGGCGGGCCGGGCTCGGACCGCATGCGCTTCCTCCGGGTAGTGGATTCGACGGCGATATCTCCGGCCGCGATGAAGATCTATCTCCTCCGGGTGGCGACGCTGGTGGCGCGAGGCCAGCGGTTCGAACTCGGCTGGAAGACGAGTTCGCGCACCACCGTGGATGGGCGGAGGCCGGACGACAGCACCCCTCTATTCGCGGAGATGGCCGCGCCGGGCACGGCGTTCGAGGGGGAATGGCGGGAGAGCGAGTTTCTGAAGCAGCCGGAAATCGCCCGCGCGCTGCACTGGAAACAGCCCGACCGCCGCCATGTGTTCGAGTCTTCGAACCGTTTTGCCGAGGGAGCGCTTGCCGCTCACGCGCACTACGCCGAGCAGGCCGGACTTTCGCAGGTGGCTGCCTCGGTGGCGGATCTGCAAAAACAGCTCGGCGAGATCCGGGGCGGGGGCGGGTGCCTGCTCTCGATCGGCTGGGGCGGCGGGTTCCACAGCAAAGCGCCGTACCTGGATACGCAGGACGAGACGTACCGGTCGCTGTTGAGGCAATTGCCGTTTTACGCGCGGGCGATGCAGACGGGCCTGCCGTTTCCCAAGACGCGCCGGGTGGTATTTCTTGGCAACCAGCCGGCGGCGCTACCCGGGTGGGTGTCGCTGCAAATAGAGGGATAAAGGCGGCGCGCGCGAGGCCCTTATAAAGGGGAGGCCTCCGTCTGCCGATGTAGGATAATAGGACGTCGGGCCGCGGGCGGCTCGGGGCAACCGTTATGTTCAGAAAACTCGCGTGCATCATCCTGCTTTGTGCTGTTGCCGGATCGTTGGCCTCCGGACAGAACCCGGTAGAGCAGCGGCCGCCGGTGGATCCGAGCGCGGCCCCCAAGCCCGCCGACGGTACCCCCGCGGCCAGCCCGGGCGCCGGGGCGGTTCCCACGAACATCGCTCCCGTCGACCCGAAGACGTTCGTCATCGGCGCGGAAGACGCGCTGATGATCCAGGTCTGGCGGGAACCTGACTTTACGCGCGCGGTGCTGGTGCGTCCGGACGGCAAAATCACGATGCCGCTGATCCGGGAAGTGCAAGCGGCCGGCCGTACGCCCGATCAGCTTGCGGGGGACATACAGAAGGCGCTGGCGGAGTACCTCAAGAATCCGGAAGTCTCGGTCACGGTAAACCAGGTCAACAGCAAGAAGTACTACATCACCGGCGAGGTTGGGCGGAGCGGCGCGTTCTCCCTGGTGGTGCCGACCCACGTGCTGGACGCGCTTACGAACGCGGGCGGTTTCAAAGAGTTCGCCAATACGAAAAAGATCACGATTCTGCGAAAAGGCGAACGAATGAAATTCAACTACAAAGAAGTGATCAAGGGCAAGAACACCGAGCAGAACATCCTGCTGGAGAACGGCGACTACATCATCGTTCCGTAGCGGGGTTTGAGGAGTATAGGGGAACATGCTGGCACAGGACGGATACGGCATCCAGCGGAGGGATCTGGATATCGAGGACTACATCGACATCGCGCGGCGCCATAAGGCCTGGATTCTGGGGCCGGCGTTCGCCGCATTGGTCCTATCGGTGGTCGGCGCTTTCCTCTGGCCCGATACCTACATTTCGACGGCGTCCATCAAGATTGTCCCGCAGCAGGTGCCCACCAATTACGTGCAAGCGAACGTGAACCAGTTGATGCAGGATCGCATCTCATCGCTGGCCCAGACCATCACCAGCCGCAACGAACTGGCGTCGCTCATCAACACGCTCCAGTTGTACCCGAAGGAACTGGCGCGCATGCCGATGGACGACGTAGTGGACGAGATGAAAAGGGATATTCGAATCGGGGGAATTGCTGCCGCGGCGGTCGGCGCGTCCGCCAACGCCGCGCAAGCTTTCCAAATTTCGTTCGCGTATACGGACCGGTATAAAGCGCAGAGCGTAGTTCGGGAAATACAGAGCAAGTTCGTCACCGAGAACTTCACCAACCAGATCCGCGACAGCCTGATGACGAACGACCTGTTGCGGGACAACTGGAAGACCGCTAAGAAGGACCTGGAGGACATAGGGCTCAAGCTGGCGGAGTTCCGAAGCAGGAACGCGGGCCGGCTGCCCGACCAGATGACCACCAATCTCCAGCAGGTCAACGCGCTCCAATCCAGGGTGACGAGCCTGAGCGAGTCCCTCAGCCGGAACAATCAGGAGCGTCTGATGATGGAAGGACTGCTCCGCATTTACAAAGATGAAATGAACACGGCCAAGCAGCCCATGGCTGTCGAGCGGTCCGTGGAAAAGAAAAACGAGCGGGTAGCCGAGGCCGACCGCGAGATCCGTCAAATTGAAGACTTCCTCGCCAGGACGCGCGAACGATATAAGGACTCGCACCCGGATGTCCGGCAGACGGTGGCGTTGCTGGAGGTCGCGAAAAAGAAGCGCGACGCGCTTGTCCAGGAGGACGACAGTAACAAGACCCCGGCGTCCGACGGACCCGCGGTTGCGCAGGCCATTCCTCCGGCCGCCGCGAGGGAGGCACGCAATCTGGAGGCGAACTACCGGCGCATCGAGACCCAGATCGGGGCAAAGAACATGGAGTCCGAGGATACTCGCAAGGAACTGGAGCGGGTGAACGCCCAGATACGCGCTTACGAGGCCCGGATGCAGGGGACTCCGCTCAGCGACAAAGAGTATTCCGACCTGCTCCGCGAGCAGGAACTGGCGAAGGAGAAGTTCGCCGACATCGATGCCAAGATGACAAAATCCAGCATGGCCAAGCAGATGGAAGACCGGCAGCAGGGAGAGAAGCTGGAGCCCCTGGATCAGGCATCCCTGCCGATGACGCCGTCCAAGCCGAAACGGTGGCAAGTGGTGGGGATAGGGGCCGGCCTCGGACTCTTCCTCGGCGTGGTTATGGCCGGCGCCCGCGAGATGCGCAACACCTCGCTGAAGAATCTCAAGGATGTTCGGGCCTACACGCAGATAGCGGTGCTGGGCAGCATACCGCTGCTGGAAAACGACCTGGTCATAAAGCGCCGCAGGCGTCTGATGTGGCTGGGCTGGTCGCTGGCGTGTCTGGCGGGCGTCGCCATCATGTCGGGGTCGATTATCTACTACTACGCGACGAAGGCCTGATCAGGAAAAAACCCATGAGCCGAGTTCATGACGCATTGCGCCGGGCAGCCTTAGCAGGCAGCCTTCCCGCTCCACCCCCGATGCCGGCCGGTCTGGCTGAACCCGCTATCGCGCGGGAGTTCTCCCCGGAGGCTCCGGCGGGCGGCCCCGCCATGCGAGGGACCGCGCTCGCCGAGGCGTTTCATTCGCTGGACACGCTGCTTCAGCGCATTGAGGAGATCCCGTATCATCCCCAAGCCGAGTCCCTGGTTATCGATCCCCTGCGGCCGCACGATGCTCCCATGGAGGAGTTCCGCTCTTTGCGGACGCGGCTCAACCACATGCAGAGCCTGCAGCCCATCCACTCGGTCGTGGTCACGAGCCCCTCTCCGGCCGAGGGGAAATCGTTCACGGCGACCAACCTGGCCATCGCGCAATCGCAACTGGAAGGCAACCGGACGCTGCTTTGCGACTTCGACTTTCGCCGGCCGACGATCCACAACGCGTTTCAGATCCCCCGCTCGCCCGGCTTGACGGATTTTCTGCATGGCAAGGCGGAGTTGCACGAGATTATCAAGAAGATCGGCGCCACCAACCTGTACGTCATGCCGGCCGGCGAGGCGGTCATCAATCCGCTGGAACTGCTGAACCTGCGCGAAGTGAAGATGCTGATTGATCAGTTGCCGGCCGTTTTCAACTGGATCATCATGGACACTCCGCCGCTGCTGTTCGCCGCGGACGCGAACCTGATGGCAACCCTGGCGCACGCCACGGTGATCGTGGTGCGCATTGGTTCCACGACGATCGACTCGGTGACGCGCGCCATGCAGTCGCTCTGCCAGAACAACGTGATTGGTATCGTCGTAAACGGCGCGCGCCGCGGAGAGCTGTACAGCAAGTACACCTACTACCACTCGTATTACATGCCTCGCGACGAGAAGACCGGCGAGGAAGCCGGGGAAGCGGAACAGGAGTCGAAGACTCCGGACTCAGTAATCTAGCCGCCTCAGAACCATCGCCGAGTTCTTAGACCCAAATGCGATGCAGTTCGTCACCGCATGCTCGACGTCCGCCCTCCGGCCCGGTTGCGGAATGTAATCGAGGTCGCATTCGGGGTCCGGCTCGTCCAGATTGATCGTTGGCGGAAGCACGCCATCGCGCATCGAGAGCAGAGTGGCGGCGATGCCTGCCGCTCCGCAAGCCCCCTGCGGATGGCCGATGAGACTCTTTAAAGACGACCCGGGAACCTTGTATGCCCTATTCCCAAGCGCCAGTTTTATGGCGCGCGTTTCGATCCGGTCGTTCAGGTCCGTGGAAGTGCCGTGGTAGTTAACGTATTGGACGTCCGCCGGAGAAATCCCCGCTTCCTCCATGGCTATCGTTATCGCGCGCGCCGGCTCTTCTCCGCACTCCTCCAGGCGGACGCGGTGAAACGCCTCGCAAGTGGAGCCATAGCCCGCCAGTTCCGCGTAAATCCGAGCGCCCCGGGCGCGCGCGCGTTCCAGGCTCTCCAGGACAAAGAACCAAGCGCCCTCGCCCACCACGAAGCCGTCGCGGTCGCGGGAGAACGGCCGGGACGCCCGCTCCGGCTCGTGGTTCCAGCGCGTGGATAGAATACGCATGGCAAGGAATCCGCGGACGATCAGCGGCGCGATGGGGGCGTCCGCTCCGCCGGCCACGATGGTATCGAGCACGCCCGCCTGAATGTTACGCATCGCGTAAGCCATCGCGTCGGTCGACGATGCGCACCCGGTGGATACGACGTGGCTGAGCCCGCGAAAGCCGAACCGCATGGAGACCTCGCTGGCCAGCGTCCCGATGGTGGAACTGGGGACCACGTAGACGCTGCACCGGCGCCAGTCGCCCGCATGCCAGAGGCGGTACTGCTCCTCGGTGAACTCCAGCGCTCCGCCGCCCGAGCCGAGCATCACTCCGACGCCGCGCAACTGTTCGCGCGTCATAGCGGACGGGTCCAGACCGGCGTCGGCGATGGCCTCGCTGGCGGCGGCAATCGCCAGTGGGACGACGCGCGAGACGTGCGGCCGGTCCTTGTAGGCAATCCAGGCGTGCTCGTCGAAACCGCGGATCTCGCCGGCGATCTGGGCGGCTAATCCGGAAGGGTCGAATCGCTCGATCCGCCGGACGCCGCTCACTCCCTTGCGCGTCGCATCCCAAAAAACTTCGCGCCCGATCCCGTTCGGGCTGACGGCCCCAATGCCGGTGATCACTACCCGGTGCTTCAAACAGTCCTCGCAAGCACTGTGTGTTAGTATAAGCATGTTTCCGATCCCGACGCGCTCCCGATGGCTCACCCGCGTGTTCAAAAAGCCCTGGCAGGGATCGCGTCCGGAGCGCTTGGCGGCATCGTCCTGCTGATCTTTCTGGCGCTCTCCTCGCTGGTCAACCTGGATTCCTGGTGGCGATTCCCGAACCTGCTCGGAACCACGTTTTATGGCGCGGATGCGCTGCGTAGCGGTTTCGGCCGGGCCACGTTGTCCGGCGCGGCTTTCGAGCTGCTGCTGTCCGGTGCCGCCGGCGCGATTTTCAACTCCGTTGCCGGCGACTCGCTGCGGGGATTCCGCCTCGCGGCGGCCGGCATGATGGCCGGCCTGCTGTGGATGTACGGCTCGAACCTGCTCTACGCGCGGGTGAGCCCGTTGATTTCGCTGTATTCTGAAACCTGGCCGCTTACGATCGGCCATCTCCTGCTGGGAGCGTGCCTGGCGGGGAGCGGCTGGTTCCTGCCGCTGCGTCCCCCTGTAAACTAAGAGATATGGAGAGCAAGAACTCGTTCGGCGCGCAATCGAAGTTGACTGTTCGCGGCCGGGATTACGCCATTTTTCGCCTGGACGCGCTGGAGAAAGCGGGCGTGGCCGGCGTTCACCGCCTGCCGTATTCCATCAAAATCCTGCTGGAGAACCTGCTGAGATTTGAGGACGGCCGCACGGTCCGCCCCACCGATATCGAGTACGTGAGCAAGTGGGAGATCGGCGCGGCGGGCCGCGAAATCCAATTCCGGCCGGCGCGGGTGCTGCTTCAGGATTTTACCGGCGTGCCCTGCGTGGTGGATCTCGCGGCGATGCGCGACGCGCTGCGGGCGCTCGGCGCCAATGCCGGCGCGGCCAACCCGATGATCCCGGTGGATCTGGTGATCGACCATTCGGTGATGGTGGACAAGTTCGGCTCGAAGGATGCGTTCAGCGTCAACGCGCTGCTCGAGTTCCAGCGCAACCAGGAGCGGTACGCGCTGCTCCGCTGGGGGCAAAGGGCGTTTGAAAACTTCCGCGTGGTGCCGCCCGATACCGGAATCGTGCATCAGGTCAACCTCGAGTACCTCGCATCGGTGGTGTGCACCAACGGCGGGCAAGCCTACCCCGACACGGTGGTGGGCACGGACTCCCACACCACGATGATCAACGGGCTAGGCGTGGTCGGCTGGGGCGTGGGCGGAATCGAGGCGGAGGCGTGCATGCTGGGCCAGCCGGTTTCCATGCTTCTGCCGCCGGTAGTCGGGTTCAAGATGTCCGGCAAGCTGCCCGCCGGAACGACCGCGACGGACCTGGTGCTGACCGTCACCCAGATGCTGAGGAAGAAAGGCGTGGTCGGGCGGTTCGTCGAGTTTTACGGCGATGGAGTGAAGGCGCTGAGCCTCGCCGACCGGGCGACCATCGCCAACATGGCGCCGGAATACGGAGCGACCATCGGGTTCTTCCCCATCGACGAGGCCTCGCTCGATTACCTGCGGATGACCAACCGCGACGAAGACCAGATCGCGCTCATCGAGGCATACACCAAGGAGCAGGGACTGTTCCTGATGGCGGGCGCGGCCGACCCCGACTATTGGGATACGCTGGCGCTGGACTTGCAGGATGTGGTCCCGTCGCTGGCCGGACCGAAGCGCCCGCAAGACCGGATCGACCTTCCGGACGTGAAGAAGAATTTTCTGGCAACGCTCGCCGCCGAGCAGCGAACGGCGCAAGTCGATTCGTACCAGATCCGGGACGGCGCGGTGGTGATTGCGGCCATCACCAGTTGCACCAACACTTCGAATCCCTCGGTGATGCTAGCCGCGGGACTGCTGGCGAAGAAGGCCAACGCCAAGGGGCTGAAAGCCAAGCCCTGGGTGAAGACGAGTCTTGCGCCGGGGTCCAAGGTGGTCATGGATTATTACGCGGACGCGGGGCTCGTCCCGGAACTGGAAGCGCTCGGCTTTTACCTGGTGGGATATGGCTGCACCACCTGCATCGGCAACAGCGGTCCTCTGCCCGAGGCGGTTTCAGAAGCGGTTGAGAGAGAGAAGTTGGTGGTCGCGGCGGTGCTGAGCGGCAACCGCAACTTCGAAGGGCGCATCAATGCGCAGGTGCGCGCCAACTATCTTGCTTCGCCGCCGCTGGTGGTCGCCTACGCACTGGCCGGGCGCGTCGATTTCGATTTCGAGAAAGAGCCGCTGGGAACGGACCAGGCCGGCCAGAACGTTTACCTGAAGGACATCTGGCCGTCTCCGGAAGAGGTCCAGGAGACGGTGTCCCGCTGCGTGCGCCGCGAAATGTTCCAGAAGCAGTATGCCGAAGTTTTCCACGGCGACGAGCAGTGGCGGAACATGCCGGTTCCTGGCGGCGAGGTCTTCGCGTGGGACGACCACTCGACGTACATCAAGAAGCCGCCATACTTCGACAGCATGGTGGATCCGGCTACTTCCGTGCAGGATTTCCAGGGGCTGCGCGTGCTGGCCGTGCTGGGCGATTCCGTGACCACAGATCATATTTCGCCGGCCGGCAACATCCCGACGGACAGTCCGGCGGGCAAGTATCTGATGGAGCAGGGAGTGAAACCGGCGGATTTCAACTCCTACGGCTCGCGGCGCGGGAACCACGAGGCGATGGTGCGCGGCACGCTGGCGAACATCCGCTTGCGGAACCTGCTCGCGCCCGGCACGGAAGGCGGGTGGACCGCTCACATTCCAAGCAACGAGAAGATGTTCATCTACGATGCCGCCATGCGCTACCAGGCAGAGGGCGTTCCGCTGATGATCGTCGCCGGAAAAGAGTACGGGTCCGGCTCCTCGCGCGACTGGGCGGCCAAGGGCGTGAGCCTGCTCGGGGTGCGGGTGGTGATCGCCGAGAGTTTCGAGCGTATACACCGGTCGAACCTGGTCGGGATGGGGGTACTGCCCCTGCAATTCCTGCCGGGCGAGAACCGGGATAGCCTGGGACTTTCCGGGACGGAGACTTTTTCAGTGGTCGGCGTCCGGGAAGGTATTGATACTAAGCGCGTCCGGGTGGCGGCCAAGTCCGCCGATGGAGCTACGCGGACTTTCGATGCGATTGTGCGGATCGACACCCCGCAGGAAATCGAGTACTTCCGCAACGGTGGAATCCTGCCGTACGTGCTGCGTCAGGTAGCCGGCGCCGCGATCCAAACCGCGTAGCGCTCAGAACAGGACGCGGACGAATTCCGCCCGGACCCGGTAGCGTTCTTCATCCGCGGCCAGGACGATATTGTCGTGCTCCGGATTGAGCGGTTCCAGCACGATGGCATCGTGCGACCACGTGCTATCGGGCAGTTGGGCTTTCCGGCTGGTGTAGCGCTTGACCGTATACCGGTCGTTTGCTCCCCGCCCTAACTCCTCGACCAGGACGTGTTTGCCCTGCCGGGAACCGGCGCCGAATCGCCGGAACAGGCAGACGCTCCCGTTCGGAATCAGCGGCTCCATCGACGTCCCTTCGATGGAAGCGGCGAAAAACTCATCGCTGATGCGGATTCCGTCGGGAACTTCGATCCAGTCCGCTTCCGTGTCGATTTCGGCGTTGTCGAGGAACGGGCCCGCGGCCGAACGCAGCGACGTGAGGCGCACGTGCGTGGCCGACGAGACTTTGGAGCGCACGTGCCGCTGGTACAGGCGCTCCACCGCGCGCTCAAAGGTGTCTACCAGCGCCGTCTGGCGATCCGTCACGCGGATGGTGTTCGATGCATTCTCTTCCAGCCAGGCGAGCAGCCTTCCAGCGCCCATCTCGCGGGCCTTGGCCGTCAGGTCGCCGGGCACCAAGGGGAAAACGTCGTCCTCCGGCGCCACCTCGTCCCAGTCCCGCCGGAACCGCTGGTAGAGCGTGTCGGACTCGGGGTCCTGGAGGAGAACGCCGACCGCGGCGGGGCCGTCGGACAAGTCCGCCTCAACGACGGAGTAAAATCCTTCGTGGGTGGCGGCCAAAGAGACGGGCGGCATTTCGATCCTCTTATCGGTTCATTTCTTGGCGGTCTTAGGAGAAATCGGGGCTTCCTCGGGATAATATCCCTTGCGGGCGCGCACGGTCACGTTGTTGAGCGACACGACCACCCGGATATTCCGGAAATCCTTGGTCTTGCCGCCTTCGATATTGGGCACGTAGCGGATGATGTACTGCGTGGTGACCTCGCCGGCGACGTTCGCGATGGAGTGGAAAATGCCCTGGGCGATCGCGGCGGCGTACCCTCCCGTACCGACCGTAATGGCGTAGTTGCCATCGTCCGAGGGCTTGGAGAGATATCCGTCGACATCCTTGTAAGTGCCTTGCAGCGGGTATTCGACGCGTCCCCCGGTGTCCGCCGCAAGCCGCGCCAGGTTGACGTCGCCTTCGCTGGTAAAGCCGAAGCCGACGGTGCTGACACAGTAGATCGTCACCAGGTTACGCTGGGCGATCTCGACCACCTGGTTGAGATTGTACTTGCTGGCGTTGTCGTGGCCGTCTCCGACGATCACGATCACGCGCCGCGGCTCGATGGGTTCTCCCTTGACCAGGTTGCGGCTGGTGCACGCCATGTAAATCGCGTCGAACAGCGAGGATCCCCCGCCCGGCTTCATCTTCCGGATCTTGCTTACGATCTTTTCGGGATCCTGAGTGGTGTTCATCTGCAACTCGGGTTCGTTCGAGTAGCCGATCAGATAGCCCTGGTACCTGCTGGAGTCCCCCGGCAGCAGGTTCAATACCAGATCGATGGCGGCCTCCTGATAGGTCTTCCAGTTCAGCCGGTTGGAGTTACTCAGGTCGAGCAGGAACCCCACCACCACCGGCTGGCTGCGTTCGCGCGTGAAGAAGGAGACCTGCTGTTCCTTGCCTTCGTCGAAGATGCGGAAATCCTTCTTCTCCAGGTCTTTGACAAAGCGGCCCTTTTCATCGGTGACCGTCACCGGGACGATGACCTCATTCACCCGGAAACGAAGGATCGTGGTTGCCTCGGCGGGAGGCTGCTGGGCCGGCGCGGGCGACGGCGCGGTCTGTGCCCGCAAGGCGGACACGGCCAAAAGTAAAACTACGGATAGCCGCATGGGGGGAAACCTTCCCTATTATAGCGGCGTTACCGTTGGACGCGACCCGAGCCCCCGCCCTTCAGCAACGACTGCACCTCCGGGACCGTCATTCGCGCGAAATCTCCGTAGACGGAGTGCTTCAGGCAGGACGCCGCGACGGCGAATTCCAGGGCGTCCCGGCGATCCGGCATGGTCAGCAGGCCGAAGATCAAGCCGCCGGCGAAACAGTCGCCGCCGCCCACGCGGTCCACGATATGCGTGATGTCGTAGTGGCGGCTGACGAGAAACCGCTCACGGTCGTGCAGGCACGCCGACCAGCCGTTATGGGAGGCGCTCTTGGATTCCCGCAGCGTGATGGCCATCATTTTGAGGTTTGGATAGCGGTCCAGCACCGTTTCGGCGAGCTTCCGGTATTGGGACGTTTCCAGATTGCCCGAGTGGACGTCGGCTTCCGCGTGCAGACCGAGCGCGGCCTGGCAATCTTCTTCGTTCGCGATTCCGATGTCCACGTGACTAAAGAGCTCGCTCATCACCTCCTGCGCGGTCCGGCCGTACTTCCATAGGTTCTTGCGATAGTTTAGATCGCAGGAAACGGTTACGCCCTTGGCCCGCGCCGCGCGCGCGGCTTCCAGTGCGAGATCGGCGGCGCTCTGGCTCAACGCGGGGGTGATGCCGGTGACGTGGAACCACGTCGCCCCATCCAGGCACCGGTCCCAATCGATGTCGCCGGTCTTGGCCAGCGCGATGGCTGAGCCCTCGCGGTCGTAGACCACCTGCGAGGGCCGTTGGTTGGCGCCAGTCTCGACGAAGTAAATCCCGAACCGGCCCTTCTGCCGGATGAGCCAGGGCTCCACGCCGAAGCGCCGCAACTCGCCGGCGAACGCGTCTACGATGGGGTTGTTGGGCGGCAGCACCGTTATGTAGCGCGCCGGAACGCCGAGCTGCGCGACGGCGACGGCGACGTTGGCCTCGCCGCCCCCGAAGGTCGCGACGAATTCCGGGGTCTGCAGGAAGCGCTCGAAACCCGGAGGCGCGAGCCGGAGCATGATTTCGCCGAAGGTGACAACCAGACTAGCCATAAGTCTCCGATTTTATCGAATCGCGAGAGAGTCCACGGCACTTGCCATTATTCGGATTTCCGTGACGATGTAATCTTCTCTCCGGGTGCCGCGTCCCAGCAGTAGAGGGGATGCATTCTTGAGGAACGAAGGCAAACGAAACAAAGGCGGCCGTTTTGGGCGAATCGCGCGAATCGCGATATTCTCTTGCGCGGTCGCGGCCGCGCAGGGTACTCCACAGATAAACGCGGGCGGCATCGTGAGCTCGGCAAACTACAGTCCGCTGATCGCTCCCGGGGGCATCTTTTCCATTTTTGGATCGGGTCTCGCCACCAGCCCGGGCGGAATCTCGAGTACCCCGTATCCTCTTGATATCAATGGAACAAAGGTGTTCGTGAATGGTGAGCAGGCTCCGCTGCTCTACGTCTCGCCAACGGTGGTCAACGCGCAAATGCCGACGGACGTGCCGCTGAACACCGCCGTCTTTGTGACGGTGAGCGTCGGCGTCGGCGTTCTGAGCCAGGCTGTTAACGTCACCGTGATCGGGGTCGCGCCCGCGCTGTTCACCGCCGATGGCACCGGCAAGCGCTTGATCGCCACTCAGCATTTGAATTTTTCGAAGGTTACCGGGGACTCTCCCGCGGTACCGGGTGAGGAAGTCGTCCTGTACGGCACGGGCCTGGGCGCGACCAACCCGCCCCTGCTGACGAATAATTCGTCCCCTCCTGCCGGGGCGCCGGCGGCCGAGATGCCGGTGATCACCATGGGCGGGCAACCGGCGCAGGTGCTCTATGCGGGCGCGGCGGGTGTCTATCCGGGACTCTACCAGATCAACCTGATCGTCCCGAATGTGGTCGCCGGCGACCAGGAGGTCGTGATCCGCATGCCGACCGAAAACATCGGGAGTTCGCAAGGGGCGACTGTTCCGATTGGCGGTTCGACGCAAGGGACCCCGATTTACCCGTCCTTCTTTGGCTTGCACGTCAGCCCCGCGGTTCTCAAGGGTGCATCCCAATGGCCGACTTTCGATTTCGGGCCGCTTCGGTTACACGACGACGTGGTGCCCTGGTCACAGCTGAATCCCTCGGCAGGGAATTTCAATTGGACCACCCTGGATGCGGCCCTGGCCGGCGCACTCGCCAAAGGGAAAACGGATATCACCTATACGTTTGTCGGAACGCCCCCCTGGGCGGCCTCCAGCCAGGAGGGCTGCACGGCAACCGGGAAATGCCCTGCGCCGCCGAGCGATCTCAACCTCGACGGGACGGGACAAAATCAGCTTTGGAAGGATTTCGTGACGGCCATCGCGCAGCGCTACGCGGGCGAGATTCCCGGCAAGATCGGCAACTGGGAAATCTGGAACGAGCCGAACGCAAAGAACTTCTGGACCGGAACGGTCGCCCAGTTGGTAAGAATGCAGAAGGATGCGGCTGGCATCATCAAGCGCATCGATCCGCAGGCCCGGATTCTGACACCGGCCCCGGCCGACGCCGGGAACCCTTCGACCTCCGCGTCCGGGGTGTCGTCCGGCGCCCTGTGGATGGGCGAGTACCTCCTGCAAGGGGGCGGACAGTTCGCGGACGTGATCGCGTTCCACGGCTATATCGACCATGGCAGCCAGCCACAGCCCGAGGACGTCCTGCAAGGCGAGGCGGTCATGGCGCTCAGTCGCGTTGCCGTACTGCTGACGGGCTTGCAGTTCTGGAACACCGAGGCAAGCTGGGGGAAGAGCGACAATGAACCGGATCCCGATATGCAGGCTGCTTATTGCGCCCGGTCGCACCTTGTGCAAGCGGGAACCGTCGACCGGTATTACTGGTACCACTACGACTACCCGGAGGGAAGGCTGTTTGACGCGTCCGTCCATCAATTGACAAAGGCCGGAGTCGCCTTCGGTCAGGTGTTCAACTGGCTGACGGGAGCCGCGTTGACACAGGCCTGCTCCACTCAGGGCGGGACCGTTTGGACCTGCGCCTACGCCCGCCAGAACGGATTTGAGGCCATGGCTGTGTGGGACGCGGCGCAGACATGCAGCATCGGTTCCTGTACGACGAGCCTCTATAACGCACCTTCCAGCATGGTTAAGTACGGCGACCTCTCCGGCAACACGTTTTCGATCGCGCCCGGAACGCCGATCCAGATCGGCGCGAAGCCGATCTGGCTGACAAACCAGTAACCGCGTGCCGTGGGACCGGCTTGGTCCCTTCGTACCTCACGCCCGAGCGGTGGCCCTCAACTTGCTCTTAGTCCGGCAGAGTTCCTCTGCCGGAAAATACCACTTATATCGTATACAGATTTACGCTGAGATCAGTAAACAAATGCCCCTTTAAGGCTATGATCTTTTCACTGATCATCTTTCGAATTACGAACCCAGTTATTTCCGAATTTTACCTCGCGAATGCTGTGTCCTCCGCACCGCTTTGTTTCTTGCTTCCCGTACCCCCCTTTGATTGTTTTGTATCTATAACAAAACAAACGCTCTAGAAGCGACCTTGCCAGCCCCGCGCCGGGCCTTTGAAAAATTTTCATAAAATTTCCGTTGAATTATCAAAAGATCCTCTTGAATTTTTATAAACCTGGCGTAGTGTTAACTTAATCCGGTAAATTACTGGATAATATCCGACAATTTACGGCTTTAATTTTTAAGCCGACGATTGAAAAAGAGGCATGACACTGTGCGACTGCTCATTCTCTGCACCTGCTTACTACCTGCTCTGGCTTGGGCCCAGGCCAGCGTTGACGAAAGCCAGGAATCCGCGACAATTTACGTGGATACGGCGCTCGGGTCGGATAGCAATACGGGTTCGTCGGATCATCCACTCAAAACCATTTCGGCATCCGTCGGAATCGCGGTTAGCAATAACCATCTCGGCATCGGCACCCGCGTGATCGTCAACTCCGGCGTCTATCGTGAAACCATCAATATCAATCCGTCGGGGCTCACCATGACCGCCGCGCCGATGACCTTCCAGGCCGCGGTTAACGGCGCTGTTATCGTGTCCGGCGCAGTACCTTACACGAACTGGACCGCCGGCGGGAGCCCGGGAGTCTTCACCAGTCCGTGGGCCTACCAGTGGGGTTTCTGCGCCGCCGACGCCAACGGCGCTCCCCTGGAGCAGGCGATCGTAAATCGGAGCGAGATGATCTTTGTGAACGGCGCTCCCATGACCCAGGTCCTGTCCCAGGGCCAAATGGTTGCGCCGGGCACGTTTTACGTGGACGAAACCGGTGGCTTGCTGTACCTCTGGCCGCCCGTCGGTACCGACATGCCATCCGCGGATATCGAAGTCGCCACCCTTCCGCAGTTGATGAACATCGTGGCCTACGGCGCTAATCCTCTGAACGGAATTGTGATCCGGGGAATCTCGTTTCAATATGCTCCTTCGTGTCACGCCAGCGCCGCGGTAAACGTTGGAGGAAAAGTTTCCAACGTGATTTTCGATTCCGACGTTTTTTCGTGGAACAACGGCCAAGGCCTTGCAATTGTCGCCGCCACGAATATCACGGTAAAGAATTCGACGTCCAATCACAATGGCGCTACGGGCTTTCAGGCTTATCAACTCAAAAACGTGCTCTGGCAGAACGTGGAAGCTTCCTACAATAACTGGCGAGGCGCGCAAGGCGCTTACTACAGCTGGAACACCGGCGGACTGCACATTTTTTCGGATCACAGCGAGACCCTCACCGGCGCAAGGTTGGTTTACAATCAGACTCACGGCATCCACTGGGATACCGATGACGCGAATATCGCCGCCGATTCGATCTTCGCATCCCAGAACACCGTCGGAATTCTGAATGAGAAGAACGAAGGCCCCATCACAATCACTAACAGTCAATTCTGTTCGAGCTACAGCGTCGCCGCCGGATACGCCGGTTTCGTGCTGCGGAATTCGGATCAGACAACCCTCAACGGCAATAGTTTCTATAACAACAACGTCTCCCAGGTTCTGATCACCGGAGTTGCCGGCGGGACTACGGTCACGAACTGGGAAACCGGCCAGGTTTACAATCTGGTCACTCAAAACCTCTCGTTTCACAACAATGTCTTGGACGCGATCGGAGCGCAGCAGGTTTTCAAAGACGGGAACCTGGGCGGATCCGACTGGACGGCCTTCGCCAATACGCTTCTGTCCGACAACAACACCTGGTGGAACGCGACCGACGCGACGTCGTTCATAACGCCTTCCGCCGTCCAGAACACTTTTGCGCAGTGGCAAGCCCTGACTCTTCAGGACCCGAATTCCGTGTTCGCCGCTCCAGCCGTGGACCCCTCGACCATCTGCGCGGTGACGGCCGACGCTCCGGATTTTCTGCTGATCGTGGACAATGGGGTGGTCACCGCCGATCCGTCGGGCACCGCTGTCTTTAATCTCGAGACCGCGGGTCTAGGCGGGCTGACCGGAACCGTCAACCTTTGGCTGGATGGCGCTTCCTCCATTCCCGGCGGGACGCTGACACTCAGTTCGACCTCCATTAACACGACCGATGCCGCCGTGTTGAGCTTCCACGCGGCGACCTCGACGCCGCCGGGAACCTACACGTTCACCGTAATCGCGAACGCGGGCGGCATCACGCGAACGGTGACGCTGTCGGCCATCCTTCCCGCTATCACCGCCTGGCTCTCGACGAACTCGCTCACCTTCCTGAATCAGCCTGTCAACGGCACCAGCGCCCCGAAAGTTGTCACCCTGACGAACCTGAGCGCTTCCCCGTTTTCGATCGCCAGTATTGGCATCGGATCGGGTTTCTTGCAAACCAACACATGCGGCACCGCACTGGCGGCGGGCGCAAACTGCACGATCAGCGTAAGCTTTTCGCCCAAGAACCTCGTTCCCTATGCGGCTTCGTTGAACATTAACGACAGCGTCGCGGGAAGCCCTCAGGCGGTGGCCCTCACAGGAACGGTCATCGGTTCCGGAACCATGACTTTGTCGACTAAGTCACTGTCCTTTGGAAACGGGGTTTACCTGAAACCGAGCCCGCCCAAGAGCGTAACATTGACGAACACGGGGACCGGGTTGATAGACATCTCCTCTATCGCGATTACCGGCGGCAATCCCAACGACTTCTTCCTGAGCGGCAGTTCATGCGGCGCTACCCTCGATATCAACGCATCTTGTACGGTCAACATCACCTTCGTGCCGGCGGCGCTCGGCAAGAGAGCCGCAAGCCTCTCGATAACGGACGATGCGGCGAAGAGTCCGCAGGCAGTCACTTTGAGCGGAAGCGGTACAACGGCGATCAGCTATACGCCGAAAAGCCTCTCCTTCTTGAGCACCAGCGCCGGATCCACGAGTGCGTCGAAAACTGTAACCGTCACGAACCTGAGCAGCGTGGCGTTTTCGGTCGCGGGCACCATCACAGGCGGCAATCCCGAGGACTTCACTCAGACAGCAAACTGCGGCTCCACGCTTGCGGGCGGAGCCAGTTGTACGTTCACAGTTCGTTTCTCGCCGCAAACGGGAGGAGCGCTAAGCGCCACACTCTCCATCGCGGATTCCGATCCCACAACTCCTCAAGTCGTGACGATGACTGGGACTGGGACCGCTATCACCTTTACGCCCAAAACCCTGACGTTCTCTTCGACCAATGTCGGGAGCGCCAGCACGGTGAAGACGATAACCGTTACAAACTCGGGCGTGGCGTCCGTTCCGATCAACAGTATAACGGTCGCCGGAACGAGTCCCGGTGACTTCCCGCAAACGAATACCTGCGGAACCGCGCTCGCGGCGGGAACCAGTTGTACGGTCACGGTCGCTTTTGCGCCACAGGCCGCAGGCGCTCGGAACGCCAATCTCTTAATCACCGATCCCGACCCCTCATCCCCGCAAGTCGTGACGTTGAGTGGGACTGGCTACGCGATTGGGGTGTCGTCCAAAGCCTTGACGTTCCCCAGTACGGACGTCGGGACAACCAGCACGGCGCAGACGATAACCGTTACAAACCTGGGCGCGGCGTCTGTTCCGATCACGAGCATAACGATCAGCGGCACGAATTCGAGTGATTTTCCGCAAACGAATACGTGCGGAACCGCATTGGCCGGCGGAACCAGTTGCACAATTAGCGTCACATTTTTGCCGGCCGCTACGGGTTCGCGAACCGCTGCCGTCAACATCAACGATTCCGATCCTTCCTCTCCGCAAAAGGTTACTCTCAACGGGACCGGCAACTGAGCCGGTCCCTGCGCCGGCTGGGCCAGCCTCAGCCGGCGCGCGAATCAGGGCTGCAGGGTCAGGGTGACTTTGCCGGCGGAGCCGCTGTAAATCAGCTCGATCGAAATGAGGTTCTGAGCCTTACCCCGGTATTGAAAGAAAATCAGCCCGGCCTGGGGGAGGGGGCGATCTCCCAACGGCAGTGCGGCTTTCTGAACCCGCTGGGCCATAACCCGCTGCACCTCGATTGGGACCTTCACCGGAGGCGGCGGACCGCTGGACTCACCCTGACCGCCGCCGCCTATGCTGGTTTTAGATTTCGACGCAGGGGGTTCCGGCGGAATCCACTCGGGATCCTTGAGGGATCGCAATACCAGCTCGTACGGCTCGCTGCGCAGGGGCGTCTTCTTGCCGTTGATGCGGAGCGAGAAGTCGTCCGGGGACATTTGAATCCGTGCTTCGGGCGGGCCGAACAACCCTGTCTCAACCACTACAAAATCTTCGGTCGTGAGCGTTCCCTGCGCCGTGGGGACGGAGTGCCTCACCCAGTCGGCGGCAATCGTCACCGCTCCCGCCTGGGCTTGGGCCTGATACTCGGAAGGCGACACTCTTGGCGGGAGTCCTTGGGCCTCCTTGGGTCGCGTTTCTTGCGCGCCCCAACAAAACGCGGCGGTGATTGCCACGGTGAGCGGGACACCGGATTTGAGAGCGGCGGAGAGTCGCATTCCTCCCCACAAGTTAGCACAGCGGCAGTCCGTTCGGCAGGGCGGTTAGAACGCTGTCGGCGCCAAGCGGAAATGTCTTATGCGTTACGGTTTCGCGCATCCCCCCTTTCTCTCATCTGAGAACGTATTCAGAACGGCGCGGAGCGCCGTTCTACACAATGGGCGCGGAGGGAAAGGGGGGCCTGCCGATGAGCATTACAGCTCTTCCAAAAACAGGACATTTCTATTTGGCGTTGACAGGGCGGTTTGAACGCCGCTCCTGAGCCTTACGGATACGTGCAGCCGACGATGAGCGTGCCCTGGAGATCCTGCTGATCGGCCTGCCACTGCGACCAGGTCACCCCGAAAGGATCCGTCCAAAAGGCGCCGGTGCTATCGATCATATGATACGTGTTTGAGATGAACTGGTTGTTCCTGGCGATGGCCGTTTGCAGGTTGGAGTCCGTTTGTCCGGCGGATGCGCTTAGTGAGCAAGTGTAGACCGAATTCGATTGAACCACATTGTTCTTTAGCGAATTCGAAGTATCTCCGGCGCTGGAGGCGCCCAGACAAGGATTTGCCAACATGTCTAGATGCGTGGCCTGCTGGAACAGGGTAATCGCTCCGTTTACGTTGCCGTGGATTGTGTTGCCGGTGAAAGTGCCATTATTGGAATCGTTAACCAGGAGGGCGGCCAGTCCGAGAGTAGCGTTCTTGATGGGGCTTCCGTTGCCATTCAATTCGTTCCCTCTGAAATCGATCTCGCAGCCGATTTCGTGAAAGTAGCCCGCGCCTTCGTTGTTGTAGATATGGTTGCCTTGGATCGTGAGATACTGCGATCCCACGTCGTCCCAACCGCCGTGCCCGATGTTGTGATGCATTAAAGTATTGCTGATGGTCAGTCCTGGAACAGACGCGCTCAGCCCTTGGGCGTGGATTACCTTCATCCCCCCCGCCGCGAAGTA
The DNA here is from genome assembly GCA_025353165.1 of Acidobacteriota bacterium. Classification (GTDB taxonomy): domain Bacteria; phylum Acidobacteriota; class Terriglobia; order Bryobacterales; family Bryobacteraceae; genus TMP-7. The sequence goes on from JANXRE010000019.1 coordinate 52,027, forward strand.
GCCTGCGCAATTGGAGTCTACCGTGATCTGCTTCCGGTAGTTTGCGATATTACCCCAAGATAGGTCGCTGTTTTCGATGGTTGTCCAGCTGCCCGCAGTCATCCCGTACTGTCCGTTGCTGGTGATGAAAACGCGGTTGATGACAAAAGGCGCGCTCTGCGTCCCAGGGGCCGCGATTAGGCCGGCGTTGTGCGCGAAACGTACAGTCGCATCTGTTAGCGTCCAGGACCGCCCCGCAGTTACGACCGTGTTCAGTGCCTTCTCGATGAAAAGATTCTCCATGGTCACTCCCGTGATCGACTGGCCGGCGATAACAGTCTGGATAATCGGAAGGTCGACGATGGACTTAGTGGGATCGAAGCTAATATAGATGGCGGGAGAACCAGACACGGTTCCGCCGTAATCGAAAAAGAACCGCTGATCCTCGCCCACGGTTTCCGCCTGCCCAGGCGTGGTCAGCGCACCCGTCAACTCGCCCAGGCTAAGCACTCTCATGACCCGTTGGTCGTTCGCGCCGCCTGCGCTGCGGTAGAACAGATCGTCCTGGTAAATGGACACCGTGTAGCAAGAAGGAATGCCGATGGCAAAGTCGACCAGCGTGTTCATCTGAGTCGAATACGGGCCGGTGTATGTCCACGCGCCAGGGCTGTACGGCTGCCAGCCCGTGAGCTGGACGGCGCCGCTTATGCGCGCGTTAGTTCCGATGCCGATCCAGGTCTGGTTGGTTTTCGGCGATAGCGGGGCCGCGATGCGGTGCTCCCCTTGGATGCACAGCGTTTGGCCCGCCGTGGAGTTGGCGACCGCGGGGGAGAGGTTGTCGACTCCGTTTTGGGGCGGCGGAATGACTGTGGCGCCCGCTGGGCAGGTATAGGCCACCTTCCCCGCTCCGGCGCTGGACGCCGGCGGGCCCGCTGGGGCGGTGACGCCGACAAGTCGGCTGGCACTGCCGAAATTCGTGGTGGAAGCCTGAAGGGTAAGGACCTCCGGGGTGCCATCTCTGAGGTACACCGGAATCGACGCCGATCCGGCTGCCAGCGTGACCGTGGTCACGGCGTTGCGGCAAGCGACGTCGCTGTAAAGCGTGCCTGAGCGGTTCCCACTCAATGAAATTGGCACAGGTTGGGTTACTGGCGAAGGATTGCGGAAGCCGTCGATCGTGGAAATCGTAAACGCCGCGGAGCACCCCGTGGTGATCACATGGTAGAAGCCGGTTAGGGCGAGTTTCGACGGCGGCGCCGGGGCGACGTTAACGACCAGTGTTCCGCTCGTCAAGCTCGACGCCGACACGGTAAGCGTCACCTGCTGCGCCAGGTTGTCGGAGAAGTAAAATGTGCCCGTGGTCGAGCCCGCGGGGAGGAGTACGTTCACGCTGTGCTGTTTGCATGTTGCATCGGAGAAAATTCCGGTGAACAGGAAACCCACTACTTGCCCGACGAGGGCGACGCTTGTATCGCTCGCGACCGGGGCCGGATGTCCGCTGGAGTCTTCAGCGATTACCTGTACTGCCGCACAGGTTCCGGCGACAGGCGAGACGTTTCCGCTAAGAGCCAGTTGGGTTGGCGTGCCGGCCGTGACGATGGTGCCGGCGATGACCAGGACGAACACTGACGCAGAAAGACGACGCGACTGAACCATTCGATGCCCTCCCTCACAGCCGAACGGCTGCGAACAATTCAGTGTAGCAACTCTGGTTGATTCCATTAGTCGGGGCGGGGCGATTTGAACGCCCGACCCCCTGCGCCCATAACAGGTGATTCCCCTCACCTGTTGCACGTTAGCTAACAATTTCGACTACAACGCCGACCCCGAAATCCACCGAAGCTTGCCAAGCCGCTGAACAGAGGGGACATTCTCATGCTCCGACGTCCGAGGAGAGCACCTGTTGTTGCGGCGGGGGCGGGCGCTATGGGATTTTCACACCGGCGTTGACAAGACGGCCAAATTTCTTCAAAAGAGGCGTTTACGCCACGCCAGGCTGGATTGCTAGTGGGAAGTCTGTCCTCGTGAGGTATCAACTTGGAGCTTGTATCGTGTCGTGCTCCTAATCTCCGGCCGTTCGGCCGGCCAGTGCAAACTGCGAGGACAAGGCTGCACCACACCGGCGTTCTCGATTGTGGCGTGATACGCGTAGATGGGTGATTCCCGCCCAAGGTTTGAAGCGCCCCTCCCAGGGCGCGGCGAAAGAGCGGCTCGGCCTCGGCATACTCGCCCTGGCTTTCGAGCAAGCCCGCCAGATTGCTGACCGAGGCGAGCGTATGGGGATGCTCCTTGCCCGGCACGCACTCACTGGGTGGCGGGTTCTAGCTCTAGCTGGCGCTACACGGCTCGAAACAGCAGCAGATCCAGACTGAACGTCAGTTGCATCGCCTCAGCCGGCGTGGATCGTATCGGCCGGTAGATCGAGTGCAAAACGTCGTGAACAGCGGCCGCGTCGAGGTCTGCCGCTGTCGTAACGCGCCGCTGATTGGCGAGCGTGAACGCGCGAGCGAAGGTCTCGACGGTTCGGGCCACCCGGTCACGCCCCGCGCCGCGCAACTCGATCAGATCTTCCGGCGCGGGAACGGCGACCAGAAGCCGGCCATTCTCGCGCAGGACACGCCGGAACTCGCTGGCATTCATCCGCGCTGTGATCGACAGCACGATTGAGAACGATCCATCCGCGAACGGCACGAAGCGATCGGCATTGGCCACGATCCACTCGCACTTGGGGTACCGCCGCGCCGCCGCATCCACGGCCGGGATCGAGATATCCACCCCATGCGCACTAAACCCGGTCCGGCGAGCGAGGCTGCCTAGGTAAAACCCGTCCCCGCACCCGGCGTCGAGAACCATGTCGCCCGCCGACGCGCCCAGCATCTCCGCGATCGCGTTGAGCAGCGGCCCGGTCGCGCCGCCGTCGTGCAATCGCCGCCGCGCCGCCAGCGCCGCCACCGTGTCGCCCGGCTGCTTCGATCGCCGGTCCTGCGGCTGGAGCAAATTGACGTATCCGCTGCGCGCGACGTCGAACGAATGGCCGCGCGCGCAGACGACGCGCCGCGCCTCGCGCACGAGCGCCAGGCGGCAATCGCGGACGGGGCAGAGCAGCATGGCCCCCTTATAATAGAGGAAGCCCTCTCCTCGTGTCCTCCGATTCCATCGTCATTCGCGGCGCCCGCGTTCACAACCTGAAGAACGTCACCGTTGCGCTTCCACACAACCAGTTGACCGTCGTCACCGGCGTCTCCGGATCGGGCAAGAGCTCGCTGGTGTTCGACACCGTCTACGCCGAAGGGCAGCGCCGCTACGTCGAATCGCTCTCCTCCTACGCGCGCCAATTCCTCGAGCGCATGGAGAAGCCGGATGTGGACGAGATCGAGGGCATCGCGCCGCCCATTGCCATCAAGCAGAAAAACACCACGCGCAATCCGCGTTCCACGGTCGGCACCAGCACCGAGCTGTACGATTTCCTGCGCCTGCTCTGGGCGCGCATCGGCCGGACGTACTGCCCCAACTGCGGCATCCGCGTTCTCCGCGATACCGTGGACCGCGTCGCCGAGGCCATGATGGGCCAGCCCGCCGGCTCGCGCTGGTACGCGCTGTTCCCCATTCACGCCCCCAAGCAAACGGCGCAGTTGCGCGATCACCTGTTCGAACTGCGCAAGAAGGGGTTTAGCCGCCTGTATCAGACCGGCCGTACCTTCGAGTTCTCCAGTCCCGAGTCCCTGCTGGACATCAATTTCAGCCAGCCGGTCTTCGCGCTGGTGGACCGCCTCTCGATCGGCGGCGACCTGCATCAGCGGCTCGTCGACACCACCGAAATTTGCTACCGCGAAGCCGGCGAAATCGTATTCCAGAGCGCGACCGGCGAGGAGTCGCTCCGGTTCAGCGAGAAGTTCGCCTGCAAGACCTGCGGCAAGGAGTTCGTCACGCCGGAGCCGAGCCTGTTCAGCTTCAACTCTCCGTTCGGCGCGTGCCGCCGCTGCCAGGGTTTCGGCAATACCATCGATTACGACCTGGACCGGGCGATCCCCGACCGCAGCCTGTCGCTTCAAAACGGCGCAGTCGACCCTTGGACCAAGCCGCAGCACGCCTGGGCGTACGAGGAGATGCGCAAGAACCACCGCAACCGGATCCGCTGGAACGTTCCCGTTTCCCAACTCACCGGGGAAGAGCGCGGCTTCCTGGACGAGCAAATCCGCGAGTACTTCAAGGAAGTGGAAAAAAAGAAGTACAAGGTGCACGTGCGCGTATTCTTGAGCCGCTATCGAGGCTACGCGCAATGCCCCGAGTGCCACGGCGCGCGTCTTCGCCCGGAAGCGCTGAACATCCGCGTCAGCGGGAAGACGATGGGCGACGTCGTGAAGATGAACATCGCGCGCGTGCAGGAATTCTTCGGCGCGCTGGAGGTGACGCCCGAGGAATCCGCGGTCGCCGATAAAGTGCTCGTCGAAATCCGGCAGCGGCTCAAATTTTTGAACGACGTCGGCCTCGAATACCTCACGCTGGACCGGCTCTCGGCGACGCTATCGGGCGGCGAGGCGCAGCGCATCGTGCTGGCTACCTGCCTGGGATCGCGTCTGGTCGGCGCGACGTACGTGCTCGACGAGCCATCCATCGGATTGCACTCGCGGGACACCGGCCGCCTGATCCGAATCCTGGAAGAACTTCGCGATCTCGGCAACACCATCGTCGTGGTGGAACACGACGCGGACGTGATGCGCTCGGCCGATCACATCGTGGACATGGGACCGGGTGCCGGGGAAAACGGCGGGCGCATTGTGTTCGAGGGTTCGTACAAACAGATCACGGCGGACTCGAACGGCTCGCTGACTGGCCGCTATCTCCGGGGAGACCTGCGCGTATCCGCCCCGGCGCAGCGGCGTCGCGTGAATCCGAAGCGCACGATCCGTTTTTCGGGCGCGCGGGTGAACAACCTAAAGAATATTGATGTGGATCTGCCGCTGAACATGATGGTCGCGGTGACGGGCGTATCCGGATCCGGCAAGTCCTCACTGGTGCACGAGGTGATGTACAAGGCGCTGGAGCGGCGGCTCGGGCGCGCGGAGGCCCCGTCGAATGGCGACGATTTCGGGCCAGCGGAAAAACTGGTCTGTGCGCGAGTGGAGCGCGCGGACTTGCTGACGGACATTACCATGGTGGACCAGTCGCCGATCGGACGGACGCCGCGCTCGAACCCGGTGACTTACATCAAGGCGTTCGATATAATCCGCGACCTGTTCGCGTCCACCACCGAGGCCGACCGCCGGGGCTATACGCCCGGCCATTTTTCATTCAACATTCCGGGCGGCCGCTGCGAAGCGTGCCAGGGCGACGGGACCGTGACCGTCGAGATGCAGTTTCTCGCCGACGTCGAGCTGGTTTGCGAGGAATGCCGCGGCACGCGCTACAAGCAGAGCGTGCTGGAGGTCCGCTACAAGGGGCTCAACGTTCACGAGGCGCTGAAGCTCACGGTAAAGGAAGCGCTGGGGTTCTTCCACGACACTCCGCGGCTGGTGAACCGGCTGAAGGTGTTGAACGATGTCGGGCTGGGCTATCTCCGGCTGGGCCAGTCCGCGACCACGCTGTCAGGCGGCGAGGCGCAGCGGGTAAAACTCGCGGCTCACTTGGCGCAAGCCACCTGCGAAGGCACGCTGTTCATCTTCGATGAGCCGACCACGGGCTTGCATTTCGACGACATCGCGAACCTGCTGGATGCGTTTCAACGGCTGATCGCGAACGGTGGGAGCATCCTGATCATCGAGCACAACCTGGATGTGATCCGCGCGGCGGATTGGGTGATCGATCTGGGCCCGGAAGGCGGAGACGGAGGCGGGCGCATCGTGGCGCAAGGCACGCCGGAGCAGATTGCGGTGGCACCCGGTTCGTACACCGGGCACTTCCTGAGGGCCGGGGAACCGGCGGCTATTTCCCCCGCCAAAAGTCCGCGTCCTCCGCGGCGAACGCGTCCGATACGAAGCTGAGGCGCGGCTCCATCCGGAACAGCATGCGCTCGCGCGTCAGTTCGATCTGCGCGGCGATTTTTGCGCCGGCGTCGGCCGGGGCGCGAACGGCGGCGTCCGGTTGCTTCAGCGTGGCCAGCGGAGACAAAAACACATACGTTCCCGATGGCCCTCCGGAAGCAACCTGATAGGCGATCTCCGGCCGATCGGCATCAGCCGGATCGCCTCTTCAGAGCGATGGCTCAGCCCCGGCCGGTACACCGCGATGGCGGTCGCGGATAGCGGCAGGTAGTCGAGGGGAGCATCGCCTCGCGACCCGGCAAGAGATAGCGCCGAGTCGACGGCTTCCAGGCTGGCAAGCGAGTCATGTCCCTCGATGAGCCACGCTTCCGGCGGGCCGGAAATCGAAGTCAGCCCCAGGACATTCACCTCCGTTCTTCCGTCGGCGTACGGCTGGATCAGGTTCTGCGCCGCCGCTCGGGCCGGGTGCCGAAGAATACGGATCATCGCGAATGGCTCGCCCGGGGCCTGCGCCAGCGCGCACGCCGCGGCGGCCGTGAGAAATATCGTCTTCCGCCATATACTCATAATTTAATGACGAAGCCACTTGTCTGTCTGTTGACCCTCGCCGCGTCTCTCGCGGCGCAAGGGCAGTTTTACCTCAAGAACGGCGATCGGGTCGTCTTCTACGGCGACAGCATCACCGACCAGCGCCTCTACACGACGTTCGTCGAGAGCTACGCCGTCACCCGTTTTCCCGAGATGGATGTTGCGTTCGTCCACTCCGGCTGGGGCGGAGACCGCGTATCGGGCGGCGGCGGTGGCCTCATCGATACGCGCCTCAGCCGCGATGTCTACGCCTACCATCCGACCGTGATGACCGTCATGCTGGGGATGAACGACGGAAGCTATCGCACCTTCGACCAGCCGATTTTCGACGAATTCGCCGGAGGCTACCGGCACATCGTGACCAGCGTGAAGACGGCCGTGCCGGGCATTCGCATGACGCTGATCGAGCCCTCGCCATACGACGACGTCACGCGCCCGCCCACGTTCGAAGGCGGGTACAACCAGGTGCTGGTCCGCTACGGTCAGTTCATCAAGGACCTGGCCGCCAGGGAATCGCTGGATTTTGCCGACCTGAATACATATGTCGTCGCGGCACTGCAGAAAGCGCAGGCCCTCGACGCCGCGAAAGCGCCCGACCTTATCAAGGACCGCGTGCATCCCGGTCCGGGAGGCCATCTGCTGATGGCAGCGGCGCTGCTCAAAGCGTGGGGCGCGCCGGCCCTGGTCTCCTCCGTCGAGATCGACGGCGCGTCGGCGTCCGGCAAGAATTCCGCCGTCACGGACCTCACCGCGCAAAACGGAACGCTGCGCTGGAAGCAGACGGACAAGTCTCTGCCGATGCCGCTGGACTTCCAGGATGCGGGGATCGCGCTGGCGTTGAAGTCGTCCGATTTCGTAGATACCCTCGATCGCGAAATGCTCCGGGTCTCCGGCCTCGCCGCCCCGGCTTACGTTCTCAGCGTGGATGGGGAGAAGATCGGAACGTTCAGCCGCGAAGAACTTGCCGCTGGAATCAACCTGGCTCCCTTACCGACGCCGATGTTGCGCCAGGCGCTCGCGGTCCACGCGCTGACGCTCAAGCACAACAACCTTCACTTCGCGTGCTGGCGCCAGATCGAGATCCCGCTGGAGAACGACAGCCTGGGCCGCGTCGGGGACACGATGGCTGCGGTAGACGCCTTGGAGAACGAACTCATCGCGAAACAGCGCTCCGCGGCGCAGCCGAAGCCGCACGATTTCGTTCTGGCGCCCGCACCTCAGTGATGGTCAAGGATCGGGATCAGCACGCTCAGCGCGTCGTCGCTGAGAATGGTGCGGCTGGCGATCTGCGTGATGTAGCGGTTCTCCGATACCGCAATAGTCAGGCCCGCGAGGCGGGTGGCTGATGAACAGTTTCTCGCGCAACTCCTCGAGGACGGCGACTTTTCCTTACCCCGCGGGCACGCGGACGATCGACTCGATTTCGCCCGTGCGATCGTCGTAGCGGAAGCGGGTTCCGAAGATCCGGTCTTCCGGGACAATCCCCTCGAGCGCCGACTGGATCACCTCTTCGGGCGCGGCCGATACCAAGTAGAACGAGAACCGGCTGCCATCGAGGCCTCCAGCATGTGCGACAAAAGGCGAATGTTTTGTTTCAGCCGGATTCGCTTTCCGGCCGCGATGAGGTACTCCTTCCGCACCTTCCGGTAGTCCGGGTCGTGGAGCAGCAGTTAGGCCAGCTCTCCGCCTTGGTATACCAGATGGCCGGTTGACAGAACAGGTTGCCGTTTTAATGCGAAAGCTGTAATATCAGGTTTGACCAAGCATCAAGTGCTTTCCGACACGCTGGCAAAGGAACTCCTCGATGGACAGTACGATGCCGGACAGAAATTCCCGAGCGAATCGGCTCTGGTGAATCGGTTTGGCGTGTCCCGCGTGACAGTCGGCCACGCCGTACGCGAGTTGCAGAGACGAGGACTGGTGGATCGGCGCGCCGGCTCCGGAACCTATGTGCGCGGATCGGCCCGCCCGGAGGCGACCGGGTTGGTGTTTGGCTTGCTCATCCCGAACCTCGGCGAGACGGAGATCTTCGAGCCGATCTGCAGGGGAATGGCCAGCGCGCCGGAGGCGGCGAATCACGCGCTGCTGTGGGGGAACGCGGCTCAGGATCCGCTCGAGATCGAAGCGCAGTCATGGCAGTTGTGCCGGCAGTACGTGGCGCGGCGCGTGTCCGGCGTTTTCTTCGCGCCGGTCGAACTGACGCCGGGAAAAGACGGAGCGAACCGAGGCATCCTCTCGATGCTGGAGCAGGCGGCGATACCCGTAGTACTACTTGACCGATGCGTGCTACCCTACCCCGACCGCAGCGCGCACGATTTGGTGGGAATCGACAACCGGCGCGCCGGGTACGCGATCACGCGCCACTTTCTTCAACTGGGTTGCACGAGGATTATGTTCGCCGGGTATAAGGGATCGGCTTCGACAGTTGAGGCTCGCGCGGCCGGATACCGCGAGGCGCTGCTGGGGCACGACGCTGCCGTCGAGGGCGACCTGATCGCGGTACTCAAGCCTGGATTCGAAGACGAAATTGAAGACGCAATCCGGGTGGCGCAGCCGCAAGCCATCGTCTGCGCCAACGATCGCACCGCCGGGCGCGTGATGCACGTTTTGTTAAAGGCCGGCTTCAAAATCCCGGGCGACATCCGGATCGCCGGCATCGACGACGTCGCCTATGCCTCGCTGCTGCCGGTTCCGCTCACCACGGTGCGCCAGCCGTGCAACGACATCGGCGAAGTCGCGCTGGCCGCGATGCTGGAACGAATCGCGCATCCCGAGATGCCGGTGCGCGACATCCTGCTGAATGCGCGCCTGGTGGTGCGGCAATCCTGCGGGGCCGGCCGGTGACGCCCGCACATGCGGCCTTGGCGTTCGGCGCGGCGTTCGCGGCCGGGATGATCAATGCCGTGGCGGGCGGCGGCACGCTCGTGTCGTTCCCCGTCCTGATCTGGCTGCGGTTGACCCCGGTGATTGCGAACGCTACCAGCACGGTGGCGATCTGGCCGGCGACGCTCGGCGGCATGTACGGTTACCGGCGCGAGCTGCGGACGGTGGAACCGGCGCTGCTGGCGCTGATAGTGCCGAGCCTGACGGGCGGCATCGCGGGCGCGCTGCTATTGCGGTGGACGCCGCCCGCGACCTTCGAGGTCCTGGTACCTTACCTGATTCTGTTCGCGACAATTCTCTTCGCGATTCAGGAGCCGGTGCAGAGAGCGCTCCGGCCGGAAGGCCACCCGGCGCACCGGTCGGTCCGCTGGCTCGGCGGCGCGATGGCCTTTCAATTTTTCGTGGGGCTGTACGGCGGATACTTCGGCGCGGGCATCGGCATCCTGATGCTGGCGGCGCTCAGCATCCTGGGCATGAAAGACATTCACCAGATGAACGGGCTGAAGAACTTCTTCGGGATGTGCATCAACGGCGTGGCGGCCCTGTATTTCATCTGGGCGCACATGGTGTACTGGCCGGACGTGGTGGTGATGGCGATCGGGGCGGTGGCGGGCGGATATGGCGGCGCGGGGATGGCGAGGCGGATCGGGCGGGTGGCGGTGCGCCGCATGGTGATCCTGATCGGGCTTGGGATGGCACTGTCGCTTTTCCTAAGAAAGTAAAGAAAAGTAAGCCTGCATAACTTATCGGACCAGGCGGCGTCATAACAAATGAGGACCAAAACACATGACCTTTCGCAACATTTTTCTCTCCGGGCTGCTGGTGGCCGGGTTAGCCGCCGCTCAGTCTGCTCCCGCCGCTCCGCCCCCGGGCCACCACGGCGGCGGGCATGGCGGAATGTTGAGCGAACTTCAGCTTAACGACGCCCAACAGACTCAGCTTCACCAGATCATGCAGGACACGCACGCGGCCGCCGACCCGATCCAGGCACAGGCCAAGGCCATCCACGAGCAACTCTTCACTGCCGTGAAAAGCGGCGCGACGGATGCGCAGATCGATCAGTTGTCCAATCAGGCGGGCGTGCTTCACGCGCAGATGACCGCGCTCCACACCAAGGCAATCGCGAAGGTTTACGCGCTGCTGACGCCCGACCAGAAGACGAAGGCCGACGCCATGGGCAGCCGCTTTCTGATGATGGGCCCCGGACCGATGGGCCACGGGCCGCACCCGCCCACCGACCACTAGTTTTTAGCGGGATAGGCGCCGGGGATCGAGAAGATGCTGCGGCTTAAAACGTTGCGGAGACCATTTCGAATCCGGCGCAAATTCCACACCGATAAAGTACCCGGTTTCGCGGAAGACGCAGTACCGAACCACGCCGCATAGGTCTCCCTGGGCGTGGGCGATCCGCAGGCTGGAGCGCAGCGGAATGGGCCGCTCCACTTGAATACATGCGCCGGACTCGGAGATGTCCTCCAGGTTGGCGACTGTTTGCCGGGCGGGTCCGAGATCGTCCACCCAATCGACGTTCACCAGATCCGCGCACATCATTCGGGGTTCGTAGCGCCGCTCCATCATACCTATCTTAGCTATCGGCCAAAATCGCTCCTACAATGCGCGGCGCGCCCTGGGAAAAACACCTTACTATCGCTAGGATAGCGTGTTACTTTTATGGAATGCCTCTGCTATTCCTCGCTTTATTGGTTCTGGCCCACCCTTTGGATCCTCTCTCGAGCGGCGAGATCCTGAAAACCGCGGAAGTGCTGAGGGGGGCCGGGAAGGTCAACGATCAGAGCCGGTTTTCCCTGATCGCCCTGCATGAGCCGCCGAAAGAGGAAGTGCTCGCGTTCCAACCCGGCGGGTCCATGCGGCGCGAGGCCTTCGCTATCGTCTATGAACGCGAGTCCAACAAAACGTTCGAGGCGGTGGTGGATCTGAACGCGGGCGCAGCGGTTTCCTGGAAGCACATCCCCGGGGTCCAGCCGTCGGTCCTGGACGAGGACTTTGAGATTCTGGAGCGCGCCATCCGCGCCGATCCGCGATTCGCAGAAGCGATGCGCCGGCGCGGGATTACCGATTTCAGCCGGGTCGGCATCGGGGATTGGGCGGGGGGATATTTCGGAGAGCAGGGTGAATATCGCTTCCGGCGGGCCGAGTTCTTCTATAAGGACTCGACCAACGCGTCCGACCGGGTGATCGAGAACGTCACCGCCGAAGTGAACCTGAACACCGGGAAGGTGATCGGCTTTCACGATGGCGAGGTGGTCCCGATCCCGCCCGCCGGCGCGGGCATCGACGCGATTCCGGCCGCCGCGCCGCGCGAAGGTCCCAAGCCATTGGTCATCACGCAGCCTTTGGGACCGAGCTTCGAAGTACGCGGGCATGAGGTGCGATGGCAACACTGGAGTTTTCGGTTCGGAGTAAATGCGCGGGAGGGGCTGGTCCTGTACACAGTTGCGTATGAGGACGCCGGGCGGATGCGATCGGTGATGTACCGCGGCAGTTGCTCGGAAATGGTTGTGCCGTACGGCGACCCGAGCTTCGGCTGGTTCTTCCGCAACGCCTTCGACGCCGGCGAGGACGGCTTCGGCCGGCTAGCCGCGCCGCTCGAACCGCTCACGGACCTGCCGGCGAATGCGATGACGTTCGACGCCGTTATGCCCTCGGAACGCGGAGACTGGTTCTCGATTCCGCGAGCGGTCGCGCTATACGAAAGAGACGGCGGGCTCGCGTGGAAGCATAACGATCGCGGGCGGAACCGCAACGAGTCGCGGCGGGCGCGCGAGCTGGTCCTCGCATGGGTGGCGACGGTGGGCAATTACGACTACGGATTCAACTGGGTGTTCCATCAGGATGGCTCGCTCGAGATGGAGACGCTGCTGACGGGGTTCATGGAAACGAAGGCCGTGAATCTGACGAAGGTTCCGGATGGGCCGCACGATCATGAGTTGATGTACGGTCACCTGGTCGCGCCGAACGTGCTGGCGGTGCACCACCAGCACTTCTTCAGCTTCCGGTTGGACATGGACGTCGACGGAACAAAGAACAGCGTGCTCGAGATGAACACGGAGACACTTCCGCCGGGTCCCGAGAATCCGTACCAAAACGCCTTCACGATGAAAGAGACGGTCTTTCATAACGAGCAGGAGGCGGTGCGGCAAATGAGCTTGGCGGCGAGCCGGCGGTGGACGGTCTTCAACCCGGGCGTCCGGAATTCGCTGGGGTATGCGGCCGGGTACACTCTGCTGCCGGGGGAGAACTCCGTTCCCTACGCCGCGCCGGATTCGTGGGTTCGCAAACGCGCCGGGTTCATCAACGCGCCTTTCTGGGTGACGCGCAATGACCCGGGACAGATCTTCGCCGCGGGGCTTTACGTGAACCAAAGCAAGGGCGATGATGGATTGCATCGCTGGGTGGAGGCGAAACGGCCCATCGAGAATCAGGATGTCGTGCTTTGGTACACCATGGGGATCACGCATCTGCCGCGCGTGGAGGAGCACCCGATGATGACGGTCCATAAGGCGACCTTCAGACTGGTTCCGAACGGGTTTTTCGATCACAACCCGGCGATCGATCTGCCGAGGTAAGGAATATGGGGATTGTTACCGGCGCCGATTACATCGAGAGTCTCCGCGGCCGCAACCTGAAGGTCTGGTTTCTGGGCGAGCGCATCGCGGAACCCGTGGATCACCCGGTGATCCGGCCCTCCATCAATGCCGTCGCCAGGACCTACGATCTGGCCGTCGAGCATCCCGAACTCGCTACCGCGTGGTCCAGGATTTCCGGGCGGCCGGTGAACCGTTTCCTGCACGTGACCGAAAGCGTCGAGGATGTGGTGGCGCAGAACAAGATGCAGCGGCGCCTGGGCCAGCTCACGGGAACCTGCTTCCAGCGGTGCGTCGGGATGGACGCCATCAATTCGCTTTTCTCCGTAACTCACGAGATCGACCAGAAGCACGGAACCCCGTACCAGCGCCGGTTTCGCGATTTCCTGGTTCGCATGCAGGAAGCCAACTACGTAATCGGCGGCGCGATGACCGATCCGAAGGGCGATCGCAGCAAAGCTCCGGCGGAACAATCTGACCCGGATATGTTTGTGCGCATCGTCGAGCGGCGGCCGGGCGGGATCGTGCTGCGGGGCGCGAAGATGCACCAGACCGGGTGTCTCAATTCGCACTGGATTCTGGCGATGCCGACCATGCGGATGCGCCCCGCCGACCGGGACTACGCGGTGGTGGCCGCGATCCCGGTGGACGATCCCGGCCTGACGTTTATCTACGGGCGGCAGTCGTGCGATACGCGCGCGCTCGAGGGCGGCGAAATCGATCAGGGGAATGCGCGGTACTCGGGACAGGAGGCGATGATGATCCTGGACGATGTCTTCGTTCCCGACGAACTGGTGTTCCTGGACGGCGAAACGGAATTCGCGGCCATGCTGGTGGAGCGGTTCACGGCGTATCACCGGCGCTCGTACGTTTGCAAAACCGGACTGGGGGACGTGATCATCGGCGCGGCGGCTCTGATTGCCGATTACAATGGCGTAGCGGCGGCGGCGCACGTTCGCGACAAGCTGGTCGAGATGGCTCATTTGAACGAGAGCATCTATGGCGCGGGCATCGCGTCGTCGCACGAATCGCATGAGACGCCGGCGGGCAACTTTGAGCCGGACGATCTGCTCGCGAATGTCTGCAAGCATAACGTGACTCGGTTCCCTTATGAAATCGCGCGGCTGGCGCAGGACCTCGCGGGAGGGCTGGTGGCCACGCTTCCGTCGGAGAAAGATTTCGCGAATCCAGAGACTGGGCCGCTGTTGCGGAAGTATCTGAAGGGTCGCGATGGGGTGACGGCGGAGGAGCGGGCGCGCGTGTTGCGATTGATTGAGAATATGACGCTGGGCCGGAACGCGGTTGGGTATTTGACCGAATCAATGCACGGGGCCGGCAGCCCGCAGGCGCAGAGGATTCAGATTGCCCGGCAGATGAAATTGGAGGAGAAGAAGGAATTGGCGCGGGCGCTGGCTGGGATACCGGGCAAAGCGGGCACGGAATAGTCCCGGCTCGCGAAACGAATCAGACCAGGCGGTCGTAGTCCGAATGGCTGCCGATCCAGTACCAGACGACACGATCTTTCTTGACCACCGCCAGGGCGCGGTAGTCGAGACCGATGCGAACTGAGTATATGTCGTCCCCGCCTTCCAGTTTCTTGAATTGCAGACCGGGGTGGGCGGGATTGCTCTGGAAGAGACGGTAGGCGCGTTTCGCGTCGCCTTGGACGTCGGAGGGCAAGCCGGAGAACAGACGCCAGAACTTCTCGAGTGGTCCGGGAGAGCATCAAAGCAGATCGGCCAAGGGCAGCGTTTCACCCCGAGCGTCTTCTTCGAGGGCTTCCCGCGCCATGCGCCGGATGACACCGCGCTTTTCGGCAAAGCATTGTTTCCAAGCTTCTTCGTCGGCCAGAGATGCCAGAATCTGGGATGCAATCGCGTCCTGCTCATCCGGAGGCAGAGCAGCGACCTTTTCCAGCGCCTTCTCCAGCAACGAGGACATGATGCGATCTTACCAGCGGGCACCGGAAGCGGCCACGCTGCGGCTCGCAAGCAGAACACTCTCGAGGGGATGAGACTGCGCGGATTTCTGCGCAGGAGTGTTGGAATAGAAGCGGGCCACTTCTACGCGGCCTCATTCTCGCGAATCTGGGGGTCGACCTCCGCGGCGTGAGAACGCGCGCATGCCAAGGCGTTCACAGATCTCAGCACCGCGGGACTTCTCCGTGGGGCGCCCGCGGCGCCGGAAACGGTTCGGGGCCGCGTCTAGCGCGCAGCGTAATTCTCGGTCAGGACTTTAGGCCGGCAAACGTCTTGACGGTGTCGAAAGTGTCGGAGTCCGAGGGCGATTTATCCGGCCGGTAGCGCTTCACCCGAGCGAACCGGAGGGCCAGGCCGCTGGCGTAGCGAGGGCTAATCTGGATCTCGTTGAACGCAATCTCCACGACAATCTTCGGCTCGACGTACACCGTAAAGTTGTCCCGTCCGATCTCCAATTTCAGTAACTCCGCCGTCTGCCAGGCGAGCATCGCGTCGGTAAGCCCCTTGAACGTCTTGCCGAGCATCGCGTACCCGCCTTTCCCGGTGTCTCGCGCTCCTAGGTGCAGATTGCTCAGCAATCCTTGCCGCCGGCCGTGTCCCCATTCCGCCGCCAGGATCACGAGATCGAGCGTCCGCGCCTGTTTGACCTTCAGCCAGCTTCGCCCGCGCCCGCCCGCCGCGTAAGGCGCTTCCGGAGATTTCGCCATCACGCCCTCATGGCCGCGATCGAGAGCCGCGCGTACAAAATCCGCGGCGCGGACGGCATCGGATGTGAGCAGATGAGGAATCAGCGAAGGCGGCGGCACGATCTCGCCGAGCACGGCGAACCGCCGCGCCTGCGGCTCGTCCATCAGCGATTGCCCGTCCAGGTACAGCGCGTCGAAGAAGAACGGCGTCAGCGGCAGCTCCTGCCGCATGCGGTCGACGTCCAACTTTCGGCCGAAACGGCGCATGGTCTCCTGGAACGGCCGCGGTCTTCCGTCCGCAAGGAGGCCGATCACCTCGCCGTCGAGTATCAGGCTGTCAGCCGGCATGGCTCTTGTCACTTCGACGATTTCGGGGACGGCGGGCGTCACATCGTTGAGGCTCCGCGAGAAGACGGCGACGTCATCGCCGGATTTGTGGACTTGCACCCGTGCGCCGTCCATCTTGTACTCGAGCGCGGCTTGGCCCAACTCCGTGAGCGCATCGCCGGCATCTTCGGCGGACTGCGCCAGCATGGGCTGGAGCGGGCGGAATAATTGCACGTCGTATCGCGCCAGTGCCGCTTCCCCCTCTTCCAGCGCCGATCGCGCGACGGCGGCCAGATCGCCCGCCATCATCGCCGCCCGCCGAACGCGATCCAGCGGAACGCCCGAGGCTCTCGCGACACCCTCCGCCATCAACCCTTCGAGCCCGCCTTGCCGCAACTCGCCGGCCAGCAGCGCCGCGAGGAATCGCTGCTCCGCGGCGGTCGCGTCCGCGAACAAACGCCGCAGCAGATCGGCGCGTGCTCCGGCCGAACCTGGCCCCGTTGTCTTCGCGATGGCATCCAGGCGCCGATCTGCTTCTAATACCTCCAAACCGGCTGTTTCCGCGGGCGCGGCGCCGGCTTCCTGAATCGCCCGCCAGCCCACGCCGATCTTGCCTTGGCGCGTTCTCCCCGAGAGGTACGGAACCACGATCTCGATTTCGGCCGGCCGCAGTTGCCGCAGCAGCCGCGCGAGGAGTTCCGATTTCCCGGTGCGACTGGACGTTTCCGAAATCTGCCGCGATGTTTCGACTACTTCAGCGAGCAGCATGTCACCGCGCGCCTACTTCGATCACCGCCGCGCTGTACTCGGCAGGCAGCGAGACCTTAACGTCGCCGCCGCCTCGCAGATGGAAAGTGCGCTCCGGCTCGCCGCCTTTCAGCCGGTACGCGAGCAGCACCGTCTTGTGCGATTCGGCGTTGGTGTACTGGATCGCCATCCAGCCCTGCGGGTAATCGTGATCGGGTTGGGGCGTCAAATGATAGACATCGGCCCCGGCGATCACCGTCCGAATACGCTTGTACAATTCGATGTTCGCGCGCGCCCTTTCGCGCAGTTCCGGAGTCCAATCGACCACGCGGCTGGAGAACCCGAACTGCCCGTTCATGGGGACACGAAACATAAAGTCGTACCAGGATTCCGGAGCGGGTTGCCGGACCGTACCGTTGTCCATGTCGCCGACCATCCAGTGATTGCACACCTCCGGCGCGAATTCGAGCGTGCATCCGTACGCGAGCTGCAGCGAGGGCAGCGGATTCACGACATCCGAGAGCCACGAGGTGTGCGTGTGGGCCAGGATGCCGAGATCGAACCGCAGCCCGCCGCTGGCGCAATTCTCGATTGTGAGATCGGGGTACGCCGCGCGGAGTTCGTCGAGCCAGCGGTAATAACTCTCGATATGGCTCGCGAGAGTGAGCCCGGGGCGCGGCCCGGCGTCGAAACGGTTTCCGGCTTCGATGTTGTAGTCGAACTTCACCCACGAGATGTGATAATCGCGCACCAAACGGTCGAGCACGGCCCGCGTCCAGGCCCGGACCTCGGGCTGGCTGAAATCGAGATGGCGGCGGTTCGCGGTTTCGAGCGGAGCGCCGTTGTACTGGAAGAACCAGCCGGGATGTTCGCGCGCGGTCTTCGACTCGAGGCCCGCGTTTTCGACCTCGACCCACATGCCGAACTTCATCCCGCGCCGCCGCACGTGTTCGGAGAGCTCCTCAAGGCCGTGGGGAAACTTCGTGCGGTCGGCAATCCAGTCGCCGAGTTGCTTGTCCCACTGGCCCGAGCCGTACCAGCCCGCATCGAGGACAAACGTCTCCGCGCCGAGATCCGCGGCAACATCGGCGGAGCGGATCAGTTCCGCGGCGGTCATCGGACCCTGAAACGGGTACCAGGAATTGAACTGGACTTGCAGCGGCCGGTTCGGATCGCTCTTGGGAAACACGTAGCGCCGCTGATAGCGGTGGAATTGATTCGCGAGGTCGTCGAGATCGCCGGTGGACGCGGAGAAGACGATCTCCGGCAGATCGAGACGTTCGCCCGGCGCGATGGTGGCCGAAGCATTGAAATCGAAGAGCGGCGCCATGCTCACGGCGAGCCCGGCGTCGCGGGACGCGCGGCGTTCGAAGCGCATCCGCCAGTTGCCGGACCAAGCGAGCTGCGCGCCGTAGCGGACGCCGGAGTCGAGATCCCGGAGCGCGAACCAGGGCGAGTAATCGCTGCTGGAGCGGCCGGTCTCGGTGCGGAACTCCCGCGCTCCGGCACCGAGCATTTCGGTTCCCACCTGACGCTCGTGCCCCCAGGGTCCGTACAAATAGGTCAGCTCATAGCGGCTCGGCGGAAGGCTCCAGTGGATGAGGTCGACGGTATCGACGGCCAGCGGTCGCTCGCCTTTGTTCACCAGGGAAACCCGCTTCCCGATCACGCCCGTGTCGCCGTAGGCCGTATAGCTCAGTTCCGCGACGAGAGGCACACGCGGGTGCCGTAGCGTGATGAGCAGGTGTTCGCTGGTCGGCTGGGCAGATACGAAAAGGAACTCGCCGAGTAGTCCACCGGTGTCGGGATGGCGCTCGAATTTCGGATCCCACGCGGAACCGGCGAGTCCGGCGTGATCGAGAATTACTACGCCGTCCTTCTGCGCGAGACGTATCTCGAACGAGCCGGATTGGAGCGACCATTGCTGTCCGGCGGCCGGCAGCACGACCACCAGAAGCAGCACACTGGAACGGATCGTCACTTCCCCCTCCCGTCGTACAATTGGAAGTCGCGAATCACCGGCGTATCGGAGGCGGAGAGGATGAGCAGCCGCACCTGCGAAGCGGTGACGCGCGGGAAGATATCGATTTTCTTGTGCCCGATGCTGGTGCCGGATGCGATGCGGTGCCAGGCCGTGCCGTCGTTGAAGTCGATGGCATACTTCTGGACGCGCTGTCCGCCGGCCAGCCATTCCGTCGTGACAGCGCGGTCGAAGGTGATGGGCGGATTGTAGTAGCCCATGATCTCGCCGGGTTGCGCCCCTGGGGGCGGGCTCCAGGTGGTATCGGGATCGCCATCGAGCGCGGCATTATCTTCCCGGCCCACGTTCTTTCCGTAGATTCGCCGGATCTCATCGCCGAACTCCTTCAGACGCGCGACGTCGGAATCGGGAAGCAAACCCCGGTTGTCCGGCGCGAGTCCGAGCACGAGTTGCGCGCCGCGCCCGACCGTCTTGTGATAGATGTCGAGCATCTCCGCGAGACTGTTCAGGCTTTTTTCATCGTTGGGATGCCAGAACCAATGTAGTTTTCTCAGCGGAGTATCGGCCTCGACGGGACGCCACCGCAGATAGCCGAGCCGGTCGATGACATTCCAGTTGTCCTCCTGCGCGAAGCCCGCTTCATTTCCCACCCACCGGATGTCGCCGTAAGAGAGAAAGCCCACGTCGGCGAACAGCAGCGTATTGGGCTGATACGTTCGCAGTTCTTTGACGTAGCTGTCGAAGTCGTAGACGTGCGCCTCGCTACCGGCGCCGTCCAGCCACCATTCGACGAGATCGCCATAGTTCGACGCTAACTCGCGCAACTCGTTGCGGTAGTACTCGTCGTACTTCTTGTTGTCTTTATACGCGGGCTCGTGCCGGTCCCACGGTGAAAGGTAGACCCCGAATTTCAGCCCGTGTTTTCTGGCCGCGCGAGCGACCTCGCCGACAACGTCGCCCTTTCCGCCCTTCCAGGGGCTGTGTTTTACGCTGTATTCGGTGTAGTGCGACGGCCACAGGCAGAAGCCGTCATGGTGCTTGGCCACCATCACCAGGTATTTCGCGCCGGCGCTCTTGGCCGCCAGCACCCATTGCTCCGGGTTGAATTGGGCCGGGTTGAAGACGGAGGGATCGGCGTTGCCCTCGCCCCACTCCCGATCCATAAACGTATTCGGCCCGAAGTGGATCAGCACGCCGAACTCAAGGTCCTGCCATTGGACCTGCTGGGGCGACGGCTTCACATCGACGAAATTCTGCGCGGACGCGAGCGCCGCGAGAGCGAGAATCAGGAGCGGCGGATTCATTGAATCTCCAGTTTGCGGCGGCTGACGGTGGGTTCGCCCGAGTGCCGGGCGGTCGCCTTCAATAAGTATGACCCCGATGCTTCGGGCGCTTTGAAATCGAAAGAGTAGGTGAACGCCGCGAGGGCGGGAAGCGCGAAAGGCTGAGCCCAGCGCGCGACGGTTTCGCCTCCGCGCTCCAGCGTCAGATCTAACGAGCCGCTCACATCCCGCGAGTGATCGTTGACCATCATGACGGCGATGCGGCGCTGTGTTCCCGGCTTGAGCCGAGGCTGCCAGAAATTGATGTACACTCCCAGCGGCTGGAAGGCTTGCCCAACGTAATCCACGAACGGCTGGTGCAGCTCGAGCTTCTCGACATCGCGGAAGTGGTCGGAAGTGAACACGCCCGGATAGCTGCCAGTCAGGTAGACGAAATGGAGCACTCCGGCGAAGTTGCGATGCGCGCGCCAGAACTCCGTCAGCCCCGCGAGCAGGTACGAATCGGTCTCGATCCGTTGCTCGTTGGTGGCGTTCGGGCCGAGCAGCTTCGCATACACCTTTTCGGTGAGCAGGGTCGGGGAGCCGTCGCGGTTCACCCATAACCAGCCGTACTCGTTGATGAACACGGGCGCGGCGGTCGGGTGCGCGGCGTTGGCCGTTTTCGAGCCGGTCATCCGTTCGAGCTCCGTCATGGAGAAGCCCGGCTTGTCGTTGTCCCAGTTGCGGCTGAACAGGTACGGGTGGTCCTCGACCGGATCGCCCGGCGCGGACGGCGGATTGTAGCCGTTCTCCCACGAACGGTGTGACAGGTCGAGCTTGCGCGCGGCGGGAATCACTTCCGCTCCGAGCACAGGCGCCACCGTCTCATTTGAAGCGTCCCAGAGGGCGACGCTCGGATGGTTCCAGTTATCGCGCACCCATTCCTTGTATTGCTCGATCAAGAGCGGAGTGGACCACCAGTCGTGCCAGCTCGACCAGCCCTCGCCGCCGGTCCACATGAAGAATTCATTCTGGATCAGCAGCCCGGCTTCATCGGCGATCTCGAGCCAGCGATCCGGGACGGGGCCGATGCAGAAGCGGAACGAGTTCCAGTGCATTTGTTTCGGGATATCGATGAGCAGCTTTCGCACCCATTCGTCGCGCCACGGCAGGTCGCCGGATTTGGGATCCTCCAGGAAGCGGTGGAACGTGATGTTCGATCCGCGCAGGAAATACGGCTTGCCGTTGAGGACGGCTCGCTTCGTCGCGGGATCGAAGTGAAATTCGCGCATGCCGAAGCGGGTCCGCATCGTGTCGCCGCCCGTCGAGGTCTCGACCGTGTAGAGGTTCGGCTCTTCGGGCGACCACAGCTTCGCGCCAGCCATGCTCAGCGTTTGTTCAACCGTTTTGGTCTCGCCCGACGCGAGAGTAACGCTTTGGTGGATGGCAGGCCAACCCTGGATAGCGTGGGCCAGGTGGACGCTGCGCGCCGGCCCATAGTTGCGTATCGCCGTCTCTACAACGATGCTCGAATCGGCGAGGCGCGGGGCCACTTGCACGGTCTCGATCACCGGATTGTCGGCGAGGATCAGCGAGACGGAGTCGTAGATCCCGGGCGTCCACTTGATCTTTTCGAAATCCGTGCCCACCGCTATTTCTTTCGGCACGACTCCGGGGTGCGCGCCGATGCGGATGACGAGATCATTGTCGGCGTCCCAGCGAATCGCTCCGGTGAGGTTGAAATATCCGGCGCTGAAGCAGTATGGATGCTCGCCGATCTTGCGGCCGTTCAACCATACGGCGGTTCCGAACTGGGCTTTGTTGACCCTGAGAATCGCCGCCTGTTTGCGGCCTGCCGGCCGGAACGTTCGCCGGTACCAGAAGTAGTTCCGCGATTGCCGGGTCACCCCAACCTCCGGCAGCGGCGTGGAGGGCGTGAGCCGGCCCTGGCGGATGCGGTTCTGGATCAGCTCGCGGCTGTCGAACTGATCGACCAGCGGGAATTCGGGCCGGGCGAGATTGGTCAGCCCGGGCACTGGACCTTGGCGATCGAATGCGGCGGGGATCGCGTTGCCGTCCGCGGAGTCCGCGATACTCCACGAGCCGTCGAGTGAAAGCGTAACTCGCTGCGCGAGCACAGCGGGCAGGAGCAGCAGGATGAAGACTGGAATGCGTGTAAGCATAGAATAAGGTCTTTTAAACTAGATGAACACTTCGATATTATGCGCATTGGCGATGGCCGTGTCGCTGGATCCGCGCGTGACGAAAGTCGTGGCTGAAATTTCGACCGGGCGCATCGCCGCGACGATGAAGAAGCTCGAGGGCTTCGGCACGCGCAATCCCCACACGCCCGGGGCGGAGGCCGCGCGGGCCTGGATCGCGGAACAGCTTCGGAGTTACTCCCCGCGCCTGGAGGTCCGGCTGGACAAGCACGCGGCGACAAAAGGCGGCCGGTTTGTGCGCGATCTGGAAATCGTGAACATCGTCGCGGTCCTGCCCGGTAAATCGGAGAAGGCGCGGCACGTAATTGTAAGCGGGCACTACGATTCGATGGCCCTGGTCCGCAAACCCGGCGCGGCGACGGACTGGGAAGCCACCGCCAGCGCGCCCCACGCGCCGGGCGTGAGCGACGATGCGAGCGGCACCGCGGTCGTGCTGGAGCTCGCGCGGGTGATGAGCCAGTACGAGTGGGAGAAAACGCTGGTGTTCATCGCCTTCGACGCGGAAGAGGAAGGCCTGGTCGGCAGCAAGCTCTACGCCGAGGACGCGAAGAAAACCGGAATGATCGTCGACGGCGTGCTGAACAACGACATCGTCGGCAACGACGTGGGAGGCGGCGGCAAGAACGAGAGCGCCCGGGTGCGCGTCTTCTCCGACGATCCGCCGGACGGCGGTTCGCGCTCGCTGGCGCGCTACATCAAGGAGGTAGGCGAGCGGTACGTTCCGTCGATGACCGTCGACCTGATTTTTCGCGCCGACCGGTTCACGCGGGGAGGCGACCACACTCCCTTGAACGACGCCGGATTTCCGGCGGTGCGCTTCACGACGGAAGCGGAAAACTACCAGAACCAGCACACCGCGACGGACAATTTCGACAACTCGTCGCCATCCTACGCGGCGAACGTCGCGCGAGTGAACGGCGCGGCGGCCGCGGCGCTGGCTCTCGCCCCGGCCGCCCCCGAAGTAACCCGCGAAGCGGCAGCCGGCGCGATGAAGGGCCGCCGGGTGCCGATGCTATCTCGCGGGGAATCGGGGTATGACGCCGACTTGAAGTGGGCCGACCCGAAGGACGCGGGGCCGGTCGCCGGATACGTGGTCACAATGCGCGCGACCACCGCTCCGTACTGGCAGAAGGAATGGTATGCCGGCGCGGTTCACGAGTACACGCTCGCCGGCGTATCGATAGACGATGTCGTATTCGGCGTGAAGTCCGTGGACAAAGACGGGAACGCGAGCCCGGTGTCAGCCTACGTTCTGCCCCGCATGATTTTCGAGGGCGCAGCGGCCGCCGTCCAAAAAAAATAGGGCGAGTCCCCGCCCTCCGAATGCGGGGACTCGCCCTCAGGAAAGGCGATGGCTTACTGCACCACGCGCTTCCGGATCAGCATCGCGAGGCCGATCAACCCGCCCCCCATCAAACCCATGGAGCCGGGTTCCGGCACACCCGAGGGCGGTCGTCCGCCGACGATGAACTTCTGGATTCCCGCAAAGTCTCCCACGCCCTGCACGACGTAGAGGTTGTTCAACGCGCCGGGATGCGCTTGCTCGAGCCCCGCCACCAGCGGCGCGACGCTGCCGGAGTTCGTGAGCATGTCGTCCACCGCTTCATCCACTTCATTGGTGTACGCGTAGCCGTGATAGATATTCCCGTCTTGGGACTCGTCGGGCTCAAACAGGTCCCACACGCCGTACTGAAGCCCTTGCAACTGTTCGAATGCGGACGCGCCGTTGGGCACTCCGAAAGCGCTCAGGACCGCCGGCGCGTTCTGGTGCATGGCCAGGTAGACGAATCCGGCCAGGTCGTACCTCGCCTGCGTGCCCGGATCGTTCGCTATGCTCGTCAGCGGGGTCAAGGTGGCCAGGTAGTGCTCCCCACTGTAAATATGTTCGGCGAAGTCGAAGCACATCGAACTGAAGGTTGTCGTACCCCCCGGGCCGGTAAGGGTAATTTGAGTCGGTCCGATTATGTAGGAACCGTCGGTGCCGGCGTTCCCATTATCGTAGACTGCGTTATAGATGGTAGCGGCCGGCAAAGATGCGGCCGCCAGCAGAATTACTCCAAAGAAACGAAACATGTCGCGATTTTCTCCTTTTCAAGACCATTGTGAGGAGCAGGACCGCGATCGCCTATGGTGCTGAAGGACTGGTAGTACTAGCCGCCCGCCAGCCTCTGCGTGAGCATCCACTTCAACACGCCCTGAGGCCGCACGCCGCCGGACCGCAAATCCACCGCGAACAGCGCGCCTTTCTTGAAATCGATCTGCGTTTCCGGCGTGCCGAGCAGATACGCGGCGAGCAATCCGAACAGCGGCTCGTGGCCCACCAGAAAAAGCGACGCGGCATCGCGATGCAAACGGATCTCCTGCCACGCGTCGCTGGTGGAGGCGGACGGAATCAACGCCTTCGTCCGCAGGATCTCGTCTTTGTACCCCAGTTCGTCCGCCGCGATGCGCGCCGATTCCAGAGCGCGCCGGTACGGGCTCGAAAGGATCAGCGACGGAACCACGCCCGCGCGCGCCGCCGTCTTCATCGCCTCGCGGAGGCGCTTCTTCCCTTCCGGCGTGAGGGCGCGCTCGGAATCCGGCACTCCGGCGCCGCCTTCCTCGGCAATGCCGTGGCGAAGCAAATAGATCTGCACGCACCTTAATTTTGTCATACTGGCCACGAATGCCTGTACTTCGGCGGGTCCCTTTGTCGGACGCCGCGTTTTATCTCGCCGCCGGTTCCGCCATCGCGATTCTCGTTTCGATCGCCGTCAGCCAGATCCTGCTCGGCCTGGCGGTGGTCGTGCTGCTGCTTTCTAAAACGCGCATCCGGTTCCCCCCGGTTCTCCTGCCGCTGGCACTCTTCATGGTGGGCACCGTCGTTTCGTTGCTACTGTCTCCGGACCCAGCGGGCGGGCGGCCGCAAGTGCGAAAGTTCTTCGTCTTCCTGATCCTCATGGTGGTGTACAGCACCGTCCGGACCATCGCGCGCGTGCGCGGCTTGCTGCTGATCGCGACTGCGGTCGTGTCCCTGTCGGCGGTGTGGAGCTTCGTCCAGTTTTTCGGGAAAGTGAGACAGGCGGAGGCCCTGGGACAGCCGTTTTACACCTACTACACCGCCGAGCGGATCACCGGATTCATGAGCCACTGGATGACCGCGGGCGGCGAAGAGATGATCGTCGTCCTGATGGCGTCCGCGCTGCTGCTCTTCTCGGCGGAGAAGCGCTGGAGGCCGTGGCTGGCCGTCGGCGTGGCGCTGATTCTCGTCTCGATGCTGGCCGGCTTCACCCGCAGCATCTGGTTCGGGACGTTCGCCGGCGGCGCGTACCTGCTGTGGATGTGGCGGAGGTGGTGGGTGCTGGCGCTGCCGCTGGCCGTGCTCCTGGCAGTCGCGGTCAATCCCTTTGCGCTGCGCGAGCGCGTGCGCTCCGCCTTCCAGCCGCACGGCGACACCGATTCCAACGAGTTCCGCCACGTGTGCCGCGTCACCGGAGTCGCAATGATCCGAGCCCACCCGTGGTTCGGGCTCGGGCCGGAACAGGTGAAGGCGCAATTTCTGAATTACATCCCGGCCGGCGTGGCGCGCCCGTTGCCGTCCGGCTGGTACGGGCACCTGCACAACATCTATCTGCATTACGCGGCCGAGCGCGGGATTCCCACGGCACTCATGTTGATGTGGTTTCTCGGCAGGATCCTATATGACTTCATCCGTCACGTGAGGCGCGCCGTGGGGGACGCCCGCGCCATCCTCCACGGAGCGATCGCGGTGATCGTCGGGGTGCTGCTGGTCGGCTTCTTCGAATTGAATCTCGGCGATTCGGAAGTGCTCACTATTTTTCTGGTAACGGTGGCGTGCGGCTACGTGGCGATCGACTGCGCAGAGGAGTTCCACCCCGTGGGTCCGTGATTTTTCCGTCCTCGTGGCGTGCGCACTCGTGCGCGCCGCGTCGCCACTCATGGCGACGCCGGTCTCCTGAGCGTCAGCTGCTCCGATCCTTCCTGAACGATCAAAAACCGGTCCCCCTCCACATCCCGGAAAACCTGCTTCACCCCGCTCGGCCAGACGATCTCCACAACCTCCGCGCGAGTCTGCGATCCCAGCCCGAAGTGAGCCCGCAGATCGCTCTGTGACAGATAACTCCCACCCCCCGCGATCTCCTGCATCTGGGTAACGCCCCCGGCAGTGAGTTTGACCCGCGCCCCCATGGCGTCGCGATTACTCCGGGTCCCAACCAGTTTGAGATTCAGAAAATGATTCCTCGTTCCCCCGCTGTTATGCAGCAGCAGAGGCGCTTCGCCGCTGTTCCCGACCAAAACATCCACATTCCCGTCGTTATCGAAATCGGCAAACGCGACGCCGCGCCCCAGGTGCGGAATCTTAAAACCATCCCCGGAAGTCGAAGTCACCTCAACAAACTTTCCGTTGCCCCGGTTGTGGAACAGCATGTTGATCTGCTTGTAGGTGGCATCCGTCCGCGTGTTCTCCACTCCCTGATACACGTGGCCGTTGGCGATGAACAGATCCAGCCACCCATCGTTGTCATAGTCGAAAAACCCGCCGCCGAAGCTAAGCACGCGCCGTGTCGCCGCCGCGATTCCCGCGCGCGGGCCGGCCTCCTCGAAAAATCCTTTGCCGTCGTTGCGCAAGAGGTGGTCGGGAACATCCTGAAAATCCGACACGTAAAGATCCAGGTTGCCATCGTTGTCGTAATCCCCGAACGAGATGCACATCGCGGCCATGGCGGCGCCGCTCGACATCAGCGCGATCCCGGCGTCGAACCCGATCTCCTTGAACGTCCCGTTGTGCTCGTTGTGATAGAGGTAGAACTCGATCCCGTCGTTGGCGACGAACAGGTCCGGCCAGCCGTCGTTGTCGTAGTCCACCGCCATGGCGGAAAGATTCTTGCCCTTGGGCTGATACATCTTCGCCGCCTTCGTGACATTCGTAAACGTCCCGTCGCCGTTGTTGTGGTACAGGACATTCGGCGACCCCGGATAGGACGAAGGCGGGCAGCTCGCCTCCACGCCGTAACCGATGGAGCACGTTTGCCGGCTCTTCGGACCGAACTCGACATATCCTCCCACGTACAGGTCCAGGAATCCATCCTTGTCGTAATCGAAAAACGTCGCTCCGGTGTGAAGCATGGTTCCGAAGTCAGTGCCATCCACGCGGGCCTTGGCGGTGACGTCGGTGAACGTGCCGTCGCCGTTATTGCGATACAAGACATTCTTGCCGTATTGCGTTACATAGAGGTCCGGCCGTCCGTCGTTGTCGTAATCGCCCCAGACGCAGCCGAGTCCGTAAGCGGTTCCCGGAACGCCCGCCTTTTCGGTGACGTCGGTGAACGTGCCGTTCCCGTTGTTGCGATACAGCGCGTTTCGAAGCCGTTCGGAGCCGCCGGCCAGGTTGCGTCCGCTGGGAATATAGACATCGGTAAAGCCGTCGCCGTCGAAGTCGGCGACGCATACGCCCGGCCCCGCCTCTTCGAGGATGGATGGGACCGGATGCGGGCCCTTGTAATGCACGAAGCCGATGCCGGCATCCTTGGCGACATCGGTGAACTGCACGGTGGCGCTGCTTCCTAAAACGACGGCCAGCCCCGCCAGAAAAAATGGCACGAAGCGCATCCGGCTAGGGCTTATCCGTCACGCCCGACACGGCCTTCTTCACCGTGTCCGTCGTCTGGCGCGCCTTGTTAGCCGCGGCCTTGTACGCCTGGATCTCGCGGTCCATGTCCGCCCGGCGTTTGGTGAGACGGTAAGCGTTGGCAAGCTCAAAGTGCGCCGTCGGATTGTCGGGCTGCAGCTTCACCGCCGTTTCCAGCGGCGCCGCGGCGTCCGCCGCCCTCTCCGCCGCGAGCAAGGAACGGCCGAGTCCAAGATACGCGTCGGCGAACATCACATCCAGCTTGGTCGCGCGGGTAAAACGTTCGATGGCTTCCTTGTAATTCTCCGCCTGCCGCGCCAGTTCCGCCAGCACGAACTCCGCCCCGGCGTTGTTCGGATCGATGCGCAGTTCCTCCTCGAATTCCTTTTTCGCCTCGTCCTTCGCGGAGGGCGTCTCGGGCTTCGACAGCAGCATGCGCCCGATCCGGTAATGAATGCCCGGCAAGTCCGGATTTTTCTTGAGCACCACGCGGTACTCTTCACTGGCCTCATCCCACTTGCCCTGAGTCTCCAAAGCCTCCGCGTTCAACTCATGCACCTGGTAAGCGTCCGGATGCGTGAACAGCAGAGTCTGCGACGCGCGAAGAGAAAGATCGGAATACGTGTGAACCGCGAGATACAAAATGTCCGCATCGCCCGCAAAATCCCGGCTTAGAATCTCAATCAGTTCCGCGGCGGCAGTCACGTTGTTCAGCGACATCGCGCAGCGCACGCCGCCCACGCCGAGCCGGTGTTTCAGATCGGAGTCGCTGGCCGCGGCATAAGCCTTCTTCACCAGCGGAAGTCCCTGCGGGCAGCGGCCGCTGTCGAGCAAGCCCGCCGTCTTCACCGCGTCGACAAGCGGAACCGAGCGGCGAGCAGCCGTCTGCGCCGAGGCGAGCGAAAGCGCTGCGATAACACAGAAGAGGTAATACATGGAAAAAGAGCCTAACCGTGGTTTCGAACAGCAGCGGAACGTCCGCTACGCAGCGGATCGCGAGGACCGTATAAGGGTTCTCAGCGTCCCCGAAACGACTACCCAGTCCACTTTACCAGTTCCAGGATAGCCGGACGTACACGTCGATACCGGCAGGATGCACGATGCTGTCGCCGTACCGGCGATCCGGCAACAACCCGAAGCCATTGTTTCCTATTTATTAAGGATACTTAAGCAGGGATTAGGGTACTATTGCCGTGCATGACGAATCCGTGGGGCAAACCCCTGGTTTGCTGCCGGACGAGGGCGTCCGGCGCGGTCCAGGGGGACCGCCCCACAAACGCTAAAAGTTACTGAGCCGGGCCAACCACCACCGTGGCCGAGTTACTCGCGTTGTTGCCGATGATGATCTGCACCGAAGTTGGACCGGAGAGCGCCCAGCTCGGGACGCGGAAGTTGATCTGAATCGCGCCCGCCACCAACGTCGGGGCCGGGCCCGCATACGTGATGTCGGTCGGATCCAGTGGAACTCCACCCAGCTTCACCGTGACCGGCGCGACGATCTGCGGGAACGGAGGCGTCCCCGGAGTCACCGATCCGGTGATGGGCAGCGGCGAAACCAAACCTTCGCCGGTGCCGTAGATCGATACGACGGAGCCGATCGGAGCAGGAGCGGCGGGACCGTTATAGCTGCCGATTTGGTTCAAGGCGGCCGCCTGCCCGAGGCCGGACGCATTAGCCGTGAAAATGCCCGGCGCGGTACTGCCGACGGCCTGGACGACGACGCTCGATAGGAACCCGTTGCGGCGGATCTGGATATTAGTCTGCGGCCGGCCGGCGATCTCGTAGGGCACGATCGCGCTGACCTTGGTCGGAGAGACATACACGAGAGGCGCCGGCTGTCCGTCGAACAGCACCTGGGTGCCGGCGAGGTCGGTGGTAACCCGATGAGTGGTGGGATCGAGAGTCAACTGGGTCAACCCATCCGGCCCCAGATTGCTTCCTTCCAAATAAAGGATCTCGCCCGGAGAAATCGCGCCGAAAGCAAAGCTGGCCGAATTCTGCACTTTGCCAATCGACGGCGCGGTCGACATCGTGAGGCTGACGTTCAGCGTCTGGGAGACGAAGCCCGGGGCGGTGACGCTGATGGTTCCGGAGCACGTTTCGATCCCGAGCCCCGCCACATTCGGCGTGACCGTGATCGTCGCGGGAGTGGAACCGGTGAGGGGCGCTACCGAGAACCAGTTCCCGCCGCAGGTCGTATTCGAGATTGCGATGGTCAGGTTCGCTACGTCGCTGGACGTGATCTGCACGGTTTGGGCCGGCGGATTTAGCCCGCCGACGCTGCCGTAGAACGACAGCGAGGAAGGCGTGGGAATGAGCGTCCCGACAGTCCCGACCGTCAAGGTCACCGGAATGGAGACCGGCGAGTTGGCGGCTCCGGGAATTTGAATCGTCACGGTTCCCGTATAGTTGCCCTTCGACAATTGGCCGTTCGAGTTTCCACTGATTACGATGGATCCGGGAGAAACGCCTGCCGCGGGGGCGACGGAAAGCCAGTTGCCGCCCGTGGCGGTGGACGCGAACGCGCTGAATGCCAGCGAGGCCGCGGAGGCCGGAGTGGTGATTTGAACGGTCTGGGTCACTGCCGCGGACGATCCGAGGACCTGCACCAGGTTCACCACGGACGGACTCGCCACGGCGCTCACGTTGGACAGGACATTCATGGTCACCGTTAAATTCTCCGAAGTGGGCAGGTTCGGCGACGTGATAGTAACGGTTCCGGAGTATTGGCCGGGGCTGAGAGAGCTGGGGACGACCGTAACCGGGACGTTGGCCGGCGTCGTGCCCGCGACGTTTCCGACGAAAAGCCAATTGCCGGCGCCGGGGCCGGTGAATCCAGTCGCGGTATAGGTAACCTGAGTCAGCGGGTCGGTGCTGGTCAGGTTGATGAATTGCGGCGCGGACACTCCGCTTTGGTAATTCACGCTAAAAGTGAGCGAGTTCTGAGCGACGTCCAGCAGGGGTAAATTGCTTACGTTGAAGTTGACGGGAACGATCAGTGTATCGCTGGCGCCGGGCACGCTCAGGGTAATGGAACCCGGGCAGGTAACGACGGGAGCTATCCCGCCAGGCGACGCCGATACAGTGAGGGTAGCCGGAGTCAGCCCGGTGGTGGGCTGCACGCTAAGCCATCCGCCGCCGCACGACGTGTTCGTGGCAACCGCCGTGTAGGTCAGAGGAGTTCCCGTGCTCCCGACCTGAATCTGCTGCGCGGCAGGCGGGAGCTTCCCGGCCTCGTAGTTAAACGTGAGGCTGGAAGCTTGTGTCGTTAGCAGCGTTGTTTTGCTAACGTTCAGCACCACTGGAAACTGCTGCGGGGTGTTCCCCGCGCCCGGTGCGGACACGGTAACGGACGCGGTGAACCTGCCCGTCGCAAGATTCGCCGGGTTGGTGGTCAGGGTCAGCGTTGCCGGGGTATTTCCCGAAGCGGGCGAAAGCGCCAGCCACTGCGTCGAGCCGCTCGCCGTATCATACGCAACTGCCGCGGTGTACGGGAAAGGAGTCGACGAGCTGGCCAGCGAAATGGTCTGCGGCGCGGGACCCGCCTGCCCGATCTGGTAGTTGAAGGGCTGCGGCGGCGTTCCGATCTGCAGCAACGGGCTGTTGCTGACCAGCAGGCTGACCTGGATCGTCTGGTTGGGGTTCGAAGCCCCGACTGCGTTCACCAGGATTTCCGCGGTATAGGTGCCGGTTGCCAGGTTGTTCGGAAGGATGGTGACGGAATTCGTTACAGGGACGGTCTTTGAAACCGTGCCCCCCAGCGGACTCACGATCAGCCATCCGGGCGTTCCCGTCAGATACTGAGCACTCAGCGTGTAGAACAACGGATTGACGCTATCGGTGTAGAACGTCACGGTTTGCGCAAGCCCCGCGGTGCTGGTGCCGGTCTGGTAGGCGAAGTTCAATGTCGACGGGCTGAAACTCACCGAGGGCAGCCCCGTAACATTCAGGGTGACGGGCACCATGGTTGGGGTTCCGCCGCCGGCCGGCGAAAGCGTAATCGTCCCGTTGTAGGTTCCAATCACCAGTCCGGCGAGACTCACCGTCACGGCCACCTGGCTGGTGTGTGTCGGCCCGGTGGGGACTGCCGTGGTTGGAAATACCGCCAACCAGTTCCCGCTTAATGTCGTCGCGACGACATTAAAGGTGGTGACCGCGTTGTTGGGCGCGGTCACGGTCAGGAACTGCCCGGGCGCGCTGGTCCCGGTTTGCGCGGTGAACGTGACGTTCGGGGGATTGGAGGTCAGGGCTCCCCCGGAGCCGGTCGTCCCGCCGATGGTAATGTTGATCGGAACGGAGACCGGCGTTGTACCCGCGGCGGTCGAAGAAATAATCAGGTTCCCGGTGTAGGGTCCATCCGGAGCGCCGAATTGCTGGTAGAGATCGAAACTAAGCGGAGTGGAGCCGCCGGTCTGAGTCAACGCGAAATAGGGGACCACGGTATTCAGCGCCAAGCTCAGGGAGACCGTATAGTTGGTCGCAGTGGCGCTGACCGCCTTATACGGCACCTGCCCAAGGAGTCCCCCCGAGGGGACCGTCAGCGAGATCTGTGGTACCGCCGTGCCGGACGGCGTTTGCAGGGCGAAGGATTGCCCCATCGCTGTGTCGAAGCAACCCAGGGTCAGGGCCAGCGCCAACGCAGTGTAATTCCATGTGCTCAAGCGGTTCATGAGGACCTCGTTTATCAACCAGGCTGCACTACATGCAATCGCCGTACCAGGCGGCAACCCGAAGCCATTGTTTCACATCTAACGGAATTCGTGAACAGCGATTCAGTTCGGAACCTCACAAACGCTTGGCCAAAACCAGGCCCGCATTCAGGTCAAACGCCCGATGACCGCAGAGTGCTCATTGCGAGTCTTAATCCGAACCGAGACCAAAGGCGCGTAACTCGCGTAAAGCCTCCGAAAATCCCCGCCGGGCCGGCTGAAACTTCTCGCCGCTGCGGCCGTCGATGCCGCTTGAATTGCGCGCTTGCTTCAAATAAACTTGGGGTCGCTTGCCGTCTGCCCCGAACATGGCGGCATGGCTGAGCGACGTGAGGACCTGAATCGCCACCTTCCGGCGCATGATTGGGTCCCGGGCTTGGTACACGGACCCAAACGCGCCGCGCCCTAGCTCGCTCTGAATCTGACCTTGATACCGGCCGATTTGACCCAAAACGCCCATCAGCGTCGATGTTCAATCAGCGTATCGCGATGTGCCGCAAACCGTGGCGGAGGCGGGGAACTGCGGCCGCGCGCTACCCGATTGCGTTGAACGACAAGCGAGGTTTGGAACGGCGCCAGTCCGATTCGTCAACCGTATAGACGATAGCGTGGACCCGTGTGATAGCGTAAAGACAGGTGGGAGAAGGTACCGAGCAGGCGCTGATACGGGCGGTCGAGCTGGGAAAATCATTCCGGTCCGGCGATTCGGATCTGGTGGTCTTCGCCGGCCTCAATTTGGAAGTGGCGCGCGGCGAAAGGCTGGCCGTGATTGGCGAATCCGGGGCAGGAAAGAGCACACTGCTGCACCTGCTGGGAGGTCTGGACAGGCCTTCAAACGGTACGATATACTTCGGGAACAACGACATCGCCCGGTTTTCCGAACGCGAACTGGCTGAGTTCCGGAACAGGGAAATCGGGTTCGTATGGCAAAATCACTCCCTGCTGCCGGAGTTTACCGCTCAGGAGAACGTGATGATGCCGCTGCTGATCAGGGGAATCGCCCGCGCGGAGGGACTCCCGATAGCGCTCGAGAGGTTGCATGAAGTCGGATTGGGAAACCGTGCCTCCCATAGGGCCGGCGAATTATCGGGGGGAGAGCAACAGCGGGTCGCATTGGCTCGCGCGCTCGCCGCGAGGCCGAGTCTGCTGCTCGCCGACGAGCCGACAGGCAACCTGGATCACGGAACTGGCGAGATGATCATGGATCTGCTTGAGGAGCTCCATCGCTCGCACCACCTGACCTCGATTTACGTCACGCACAACATTAAGTTCGCGGAGCGCGGCGACCGCATCTTAGAAATGGAGCGGGGATTTCTCGTGCCGGCCGCAATTGGTAGGGGAGAAAAGGGCAATTTATATGTTTGAACGTTATACGGAGAAAGCTCGCCGAGTGATTTTTTTTGCCCGGTACGAAGCGAGCCAGTTCGGCAGCCCTTATATCGAGACGGAGCACCTGTTGTTGGGGCTGCTGCGCGAGGACAAGGCGCTGGCCAATCGCTTCCTGCGGTCCCATGCGGCCATCGATTCCATTCGCAAGCAGATTGAAGCGCACACCACCATGCGCGAGAAGGTTTCGACCTCGGTGGACCTTCCGCTCAGCCACGAATGCAAGCGCGTTCTGGCGTATGGCGCGGAGGAGGCCGAGAGGCTGAATCACAAACACATCGGAACCGAGCACCTTCTGCTGGGACTGCTGCGCGAGGAAAAATCGTTCGCGGCGGAGATCCTGCACGAGCGCGGGCTCCGCCTTTCGCAGATTCGCGAGGAGATCGCCCGTTCTTCGTCGGAGAAGATGTCTTCCGCCCGGCCGAAAGAGAGTTCGCTGCTGGCGGAATTCAGCCGCGATCTGACGCAGGCCGCCGTGGATGGCCTCCTCGACCCGCTGATCGGGCGCGATCACGAGCTCGACCGCGTCATCCAGATCCTGTGCCGGCGCACCAAGAACAACCCGGTGCTGATCGGCGAGCCCGGCGTCGGCAAGACCGCCATCGTCGAAGGGCTGGCGCAACGGATCGCCGACGGCGACGTGCCTTCGTTCCTGGCCGACAAGCGCATCCTCGCCCTCGATCTCTCGCTGATCGTCGCCGGCACGAAGTACCGCGGCCAGTTCGAAGAGCGGCTGAAGACGATCATGAAAGAGTTGATGGAGAATCAGAACGCCATCATCTTCATCGACGAGCTGCACACGCTGGTGGGCGCGGGCTCGGCGGAAGGGTCGCTGGACGCGGCCAACATTCTGAAGCCGGCCCTATCGCGCGGTGAGATTCAGTGCATCGGGGCGACCACGCCGAGCGAGTTTCGCAAATCCATCGAGAAGGACCGTTCGCTGGAGCGGCGCTTCCAGGCGGTGAAGGTTCCGCCGCCGAGCGAGAAGGACGCCATCCAGATCCTGTTCGGAATCAAGGAGCGCTATGAGAAGTTCCACGCAGTGGCCTACACCGATGAATCGGTGGAATCGGCCGTCTATACGTCCTCGCGGTTCATCCCGGATCGCTTCCTGCCCGATAAGGCAATCGATCTGATCGACGAAGCGGGCGCGCGCGTCAAGCTCCGGCAGACCACTCTTCCGAGCGACGTGGCCGACATTCAAAAGCGCATCAAGTTTATCGTCCACCGGATGGAGAACGCGATCGCCAATCACGAGTTCGAGAAGGCCCGGTTCTACTCCGATGAGGAGCGCAAAGAGCGCGAGAACCTGAGACTGCTTCGGGAGAAGTACAACCTGGACGACACCTCGACGGGCGTGGTGACCAAGGACGATATCGAAGACGTGGTCGCCCGTTGGACCGGCGTCCCGATGACGGCTATCCGGGAAGAGGAAGTCAACAAGCTGCTTCGCATCGAGGAAGAACTGCACAAGCGCGTGATCAGCCAGGAGAAGGCAATCGGCGCGCTGTCGCGGGCTATCCGGCGTTCGCGCGCCGGCTTGAAATCGCCCAAGCGTCCGGCCGGGTCGTTCCTTTTCCTCGGACCCACCGGCGTCGGCAAGACGGAAGTTGCGCGCGCTCTCGCGGAATTCCTTTTTGGCAGCGAGAAGTCGCTCATCCGTTTCGACATGTCGGAGTTCATGGAAAAGCACTCGGTCTCCAAGCTGATCGGCTCGCCTCCGGGCTACGTCGGCTACGAGGAGGGCGGGCAGCTCACCGAGCGGGTCAAGCGCGCTCCCTACTCGATCGTGCTGCTGGATGAAATCGAGAAGGCGCACCCGGACGTTTACAACATCCTCCTGCAGGTATTCGAGGACGGGCAGCTCACCGACGGGCTCGGAAATACGGTCGATTTCAAGAACACGATCATCATCATGACGTCTAACCTCGGCGCCCGCTTCCTCGACAAGAAGGGGCAGATGGGGTTCTCGACGGTTTCCGTGGGCGGCATTCCTCCCAAGGTGGAGGATATGGTGATGAGCGAGGTGAAGCGGGCGTTCAACCCCGAGTTTCTCAACCGCCTGGACGAAGTGATCCTGTTCACGTCGCTGACCGACGACGACCTGCTGAAGATCATTCAACTGCTGGTGGAGCAGGTGAACCTGAACTTGGCGGCGAAGCAGATCAAGATCAACGTGAAGGACGACGCGGCGAAGTACATTCTGGAAAAGACGGTGACCGATCGCAGTTATGGGGCGCGGCCGCTGCGGCGGGCGTTGCAGAAGTACGTGGAGGATCCGCTGTCCGAGGCGATCATCCAGGGGTCGCTGCCGCGTCCGGCGGAGTTCGACGTGTATCTCGGCGACACGGGGATTTTCTGCCGGCAGATTGTGGAGCAGCCGGTTGGGGTGGGCGCTCCGGGCGAGGAAGTTCTTCAGCCCGCGGGGACTCCGTTGTATTTGTTCTAGGTTGCAAGGTCTTGCAGGGAAGGGCGCCAGCTTCGGCCGGTGCCTTATTGTGCATTTCGGTCGAGATCTTATCTATAGAGAGAACACGTCGTTGTCATAGAAAAGGGTGCACGCAGCTATGGCGGGTAGGTCTCCGATCTGCCCGGCTGTGCGGCGGTAGCCGAAATGGTCATCTCGTTGGCGATGTCGTTGACGATTTGGCAGAGGGCCAGCACCGTGTAGGGCTTGAACCCATGCGTCCGGATGTAATCGGCGATCTCTTCGCGGACGTCGCCGACCGTAACGGCTGGGCTGACGTATTTGTCGAAGCTGGCTACCGCCAGATGCGATACCGCCACAAAATCCTGAGTCTGGCCCGGTGTGACGGCGTGATTCAAGGCGTACGCGGTGGGAACGGTCCCGATGAGGATGAGCATGATCCGGCCCATGCCCTTTTGCCCGTCGTTTGAGCCGTGCCCTCGGGCGCCTTGTAGAGGCGCTTGTCCGGCACCAACTTCGTCGTCAGTAAAAGCAAGAGCGCGGCGCAGACAAAGCCGACCAGCGGCGATAGGAGCAGCGACCGTCCGATGTTGGCGGCCTGGCCCCAATCGACGCCGCTGGTTCCGGTGTTCGCGGCCATCAACTGGTTGGCGATGCCGACGCCGATGACGGATCCGATCAGGGTGTGCGAGCTGGACGATGGCAGGCCGAGCCACCGTGTGCCCAGGTTCCAATAATCGCCGCGACAGGCAAAGCGAAGACCATGGCGAATCCCGCTTGGCTTCCGGCCTGAAGAATCAGTTCGACCGGCAATAAAGAAGTTCCAGATGCCGGGCCAGAGCACTGCGACATGCGGATCGAGAGTGTGGGTGTAAATGACGGTGGCGACCGCGTTGGCCGTGTCGTGGAATCCGTTGACAAACTCAAAGCCGAGCGCGATCAGGAGCGCAACCTCCAGCAACAGGAACGGAAGAACGGACGTGCTCTTGACGCCCTGAAGATCGGAGACCAGATGCGCGCCGGCGTACCCGACGCCAACTACAAGAGCCAGCCCGAAAAGGGCCATGCCCAGCTTGCCGGCCCCTCTCGTCAGTTTCTGTTCCAGCGCGTGAGCGAGTCCTGACGAATCGGCTGCGATTCGGTGACCGCCGGTCGCGCTCCTTCTTTTCCGCCGTTTGGATGGGTACTGAAATTGGACTGAACGGAGGAGTAGTATATGGAATGCTCAAGAATCTCGGGGCGTATCTCGCGCTTCGTTTCTTCGGTGTTGTACTGCTCGCAGGAGCGTGTTGCGCGCAGTTTCCGGATCCGGGCGCGGCACCGCCACAACCGGCGCTTAAGCCGCTGATTGGCGAGTTTGGTTCGGGCCGCGGCGTGATTCGAATCGCCGAGCGCGACGGCCACCTCGTGGTCCTCGATTCGCAGGGGAACCAACTCCCGCGCGTCGAGTACCCGGAGGTCGCCAGGATCGCGCCCCTGCGCCCCATCGCGGAGCTTCAGCGGGAAGCCGCGGGTGCCCGGCCTCCGGAAGAGAAGGGCAACTTCAACAAGCCCGACCTCGTCGAGCTGCGTGACCTGGACCCCTCCATCCGGTACGACATCCGCTACGCGACGGCCCGCAATTTTCTAGGCACGCCGGTCTACCCCGAGGCTCGCGCGAAAATGCAGCGTCCCGCGGCGGAGGCGCTGGTTCGAGCGAGCCTTAAACTAAAGGCCCGCGGATTCGGCCTGTTGATCCACGATGCCTACCGCCCGTGGTTCGTGACGAAGATCTTCTGGGACGCGACGCCGCCTGAAAAACACGATTTTGTCGCGGATCCCTCGCAGGGCTCGCGCCACAACCGGGGCTGCGCCGTGGATCTCACTCTGTACCTCCTTTCCAGCGGGAAGCCGGCCGATATGACCGGCGCATACGACGAGATGTCGGAGCGTTCCTATCCCACCTATCCGGGTGGAACTTCGCTCCAGCGGTGGAACCGGGACGTGCTTCGGTGGGCCATGGAAAGCGAGGGATTCGAAGTATACCCGTTTGAGTGGTGGCACTTTGACTACAAAGACTGGAGCAAGTATCCGATTCTGAACCTCACGCTGGATCGGCTACGCTAGTAGTTTGACCCCGAAAGCCAGGCAACTAACCATCCAATCCCGGGAACTTGCGCCCGGCATCGCGGTGGTTTCGCTCTCCGGCCGGCTCATGCTGGGACCGGAAGGCCAGGAAGTCGAGACGATAGTCGGCGACCTGCTGGACAAAGGCTATCGGAAGATCATTTTCGACATGACAGGGCTGACGCACATCGACAGCACCGGCATCGGACGCTGTATCGCGAGCCTGAACAAGATCTCACAAGCCGGCGGAAAGTTGCACATGGCGGGAGCGGCCGGACAGGTGCGCGAAGGCTTTCGCGTGACGAGGCTCGACAAGGTTTTCCGGTTCTTCGAGGACGTGGCGGCCGCAAGCGCGGCCCTCGGCTAACAATCAGGCCCGGCGGGACTAAGCTGGTCTCGATGAATACTCGCCGTTCGCTTCTATTCCGCGCCGCGCAGACGGCGCTCGCGGTTCCAGCACTGGGAATTCCGGGGCCATTTCGTGGGGGCGTGGTCGAGGTCAGACGGGCGCGATCGAGCAGATGGTCCATTGCGGCATGACGGAACTGACCGGCGCGCCGGCCTGAACGAGGCTGGCGTTCCGAATCGCGACGTCATTGTCATTAACAGGTATCGCAAGGAACTCGTCGAGGCCGGAACGAAGATCAACAAGTTCATCCATCTCCCCGCCCTGAAGCACCATCAGTCGGCGGGCGTCATGGCCCTGAAGAACATGTCGCACGGACTCATGAACAACGTGTCGCGAAGCCACAGTTCGCCGACGCTGAACGCGTGCGGCACATTCATTCCGGCCGTCGTGAATCTGCCTGTCATCCGGCAAAATGCGGCGCTTCACATCGTCGATGGCGTCCGGGCTTCATGAGCACCTTCCTGAATTACCAGGTGGAGCACATCGAAATCGCCGCTTCGCTCGGGCTCGGCGAATTCGACGATCGCTACATAAACCTCCGCCCTGTTCAACTCTGAGCGCGCTGCGATTGCAGAGGTGGTTGATAGCGGATGTCGAGGTGAGGCGTTTCTATTTTCCTGTATCCTCGAATTCGCGAGTCGAGGCAGGCTTCCACTAGCCCGCTCGTCAGTAGCGTGCGCTCCACCGGGTAGGGCGCTCGCCGGGTCACGAACATTTCCTCGATCTTGCTCACCAGGCACGCCGAGTAGGTGACGTTCGGCTCCGGCGTGAGCAGGAATTGCGTTGAGATCGGGCGTAGCGCGCCGCGAAGCTTCGCCGCGAACGTGAAATCCCGAACGGCCCCGTTCAACATGAGCAGCGTGGCTCGAGTCCCGTCGCGGTACTCGATGAAACAGGCAAGCGGTTTCTCGACGAGCCGCGGCAGCACGCCCGGCGCGGTCAGGTCCTGCGTGCGGCCGTCCGCCAGCGTGGCCCCGAGCGGGTTGTCGCTGCGCGAGAGCGCCGACGAGAACAGCGCTTTCGACCAGCGGCCGCTCCAAACGGCTTCGCCTTCGATGGTCTCGACGGATCGGACGCCGGTCTCGCCCCCGGCCCGGCGCTCCAACATGCATTGCATTGCCTCGAGCGCGTGGAATCCCATCGCGTCTGTGCCGCCGTTCCCCACCATCACCGCTTCTTCCACGTGAGCGCCGTCCGGCATCTCGACATCCGGCAGGCGCCAAGTCACCGGCAGCGAAGATCCGGCCAGCAGGGGAAATCCGAGCCGCCGGGAAGCATCCACCATCTGCTTCGCCTTCTGGAAGCTGTACGAAAGATGCTTGTCGTTATAGACCGGAACGCTTCGGCCGTCGTCGTCAAACACGCGCACGCACTGTTGGAAAAACTCGAAACGCGGATAGAGCGTCTGGCCCTTGTCGTTCAGAGGGTACTCGCCATGCTCGCCGATGATCAGGATGGCGTCGACGGCCAGCTTCGGATTGCCGCATCGCAGAGCGTCGGCGATATTCGGGTACACCGTAAACCCGAACTCCTTCGCGCGCCGCTCGCTGAGGTCGCCCTCCGGCTTCTGATCGACATACAGCGAAACGATTCTCACGTTCGGCCTGTGCCAGCAGCCCGCGGCCGGATAGCCCACCAGGAAGCGATCGGCAATGTGCTGCGCGTGCGACAGATAGCGGTATACGGTCGCGATGACGGCCACGCGAATTGGTTCAGCCACGTTTAGCTCCTCCAGAATGTCGAGCCCGGCGTAGGCTGGTACGCGATTGCGAGGTGCGGTGTTTCGATCTTGCGGCCGGATTGAAACACGCTGTCCACGCCGGCGGCCGTCAGTCCCGTCGTCAGCAGCGTCCGCTCAATCGGGCTCGGAGTTTTACCGGTCAGGAACATCTGCTCGGCATGATTCACCAGCGGGCTGAAGAAGCTCGCCAGCGTCGTGCGCCCGTCGGGCATCGGCAGGTAGAGTTGCGTCGAAAAGATCTCCTTGCGGCCGCTCAGGCGGGCGGCGAAATTGAAATCGCTCAGCGCGCCGCCGAGAAGGATCATCGTGCAGCGGAGGCCGTCGGCATGCTCGTAGTGATACGCGACGGGATCGGCAACCGTGCGGCGTAAGTCGTCGAGCGAAGGAAAGACGTCGTTGAAGCCCGGCCGCGCCGGTTTCAGAGTGTGGCTGCGGCACAAAGCGGCTTCGAAGAGATCGCGCGACCAGACACCCTGATTGTGAGCGGCCCAAAACTCATCGCCGCGGTACGATTGCAGCCAGCGTACGCCGGATTCGCCGCCTCGCCGCCGCTCGACCATGCCCTGAATGGACTCCAGCCCGTGGAAGTCGTAGCTGTCTACGCCGCCGTAGCATACGCACAGCGCCTCTTCGGCATGGGCGCGATCGGGAAATTCAACGGACGGAATCCGCCAAGTCACGGGCAGACTCGATCCGGCCATGAAGGGAAATCGCATCGCCCGAGCTGTGTCGTACATTTCGCGAGCCCATTGCCACTTCCACGAGAGATGTTTGTCGTTGAAGACCGGCGCCGTTTTCCCGCTATCCCTGTAGACGGCGACGATCTGGTCGAAGAATTCCTTCCGCGGGTACTTCACCTGCCCTTGCGGCGTTTTCGGGTAATCGCCGTGTTCACCGACCAGCAACACTCCGTCCACCGCGAGTTTGCTACTGCCCATTGTCAGCGCTTCGGCGATCGTCGGATAAACACGCATGCCCGGGAATCGCGCCGCCCGCTCGCGAGTCAGGTCGCCCTCGGGATGCTGGTCTACATACAGCGAGACCAAATCCATCTCGGGATGGTGGTGCTCGCCATTCCAGCCGTACCCTTCGAGGAACCGATCGGCGATGTGCTGGCCGTGCGAGTATTTTCGGTAGACAGTCACGACCGCGGCAATCTTCGGCCTCGATGCCGCGCGTCCCGCTTTCAGCCAAGCGGGCGCTAGCACGGCTGACTTGAGCAGGTCTCTACGACGGATGGACATGGCGACACGGCCATTATAAGCAGTATGCTGATGTCGATGATTGCGTTCGTAAACGGCACCATCGTGGACGGCAGCGGAAGGGATCCCTATCGCGGCTTCGTTCGGTGCGATGGCGATCGCATCGTGGAGGTAAGTTCGGCGGAGCCGGCGCGCTTTGAACGCGAGATCGACTGCTCAGGCCTCGCGATCGCGCCGGGATTTCTCGACCTGCATAGCCACTCCGACTTGCAGGCGCTCGACGGCGCGCGGCTGGAAAAGGCGAAGCAGGGCGTGACGGCCGAGGTGGTCGGCAACTGCGGCTTCTCGCCGTTCCCAAGGGACGGCCACGCGGCGGATGTGCGGGACTTTGCGCGGGGAATCTTCCGCGAAGATGGCGATTGGGGTTGGGAATCGGCGCGCGACTATCTCAACGCCGCGGCGTCGTCGTCCGGCGCAACCGAAGTACATGCGCTCGCGGGTCACGGTAGCCTGCGGGTTGCGGTGGCCGGCATGCGGCAGCGCATCACCACCCCACACCGCGAACGGATGGGCCAACTGCTCGAGGCCGCGCTGGACGAGGGCTGCGCGGGATTCTCCACCGGCCTGATGTACGCGCCGGGATCCTCGGCGGGCCCGCGCGAGATTGAGCCGTTCCTGTCCTTGGTCAGCGCGCGGGACCGGCTGTACGCGACGCACATGCGCAGCTATTCCTCG
This sequence comes from Acidobacteriota bacterium, assembly GCA_025353165.1. Lineage (GTDB taxonomy): Bacteria > Acidobacteriota > Terriglobia > Bryobacterales > Bryobacteraceae > TMP-7. Next base: position 94,612 of record JANXRE010000019.1, read on the forward strand.
GGGCTGATCGCGGCGCTGCGAGAGCAGATCGGTATGGCGCGCAATACCGGATGCCGCATACAGATCTCGCATTTGCAGGCGGCGGGCCGCGCGAACTGGGGGTTGATTGCGGACGCGCTGGGCGAGATCGAGGCGGCGCGCCGCGACGGCATCGACATCGAGTTCGACATTTATCCGTACCAGTGCGGCAGTACGGTGCTGACACAATGGCTGCCGCGTTGGGCGCTTGACGGCGGCATGGATGCGATGTGCAAGCGTCTGTCGAACGAGCGCGACCGGCATCGCGTCGCGCAACATATCGAATCCACCATCCCGCAAGGATGGGACGACGTCACAGTTACCGGCGTACGCTCCGAGGCGAACACCGCCCTGGTGGGCAGCACTCTCGCGGACATCGCGAAACGATGGTCCTCGGAGCCGGTGGAGGCCATGCTCGAACTGCTGCTTCAGGAGCGCGGCGCGGTCAACGTGGTGTCGTTCAATCAGAGCGAAGAGAATCTTCGAGCGCTCCTGACCCACCCGCTTTGCTCCGTCATCAGCGATGGATTCTACGTTCGCGGACTTCCGCACCCGCGACTGCACGGGACATTTCCCGAATTACTCGGGACCGTGGTGCGCGAGAAGAAATGGATGACGCTGGCCGAGGCCGTTCATAAAATAACGGCCAAGCCCGCGGCGCGGTTGGGTCTGAAGGAACGTGGCCTGATAGCGCGCGGATATCGCGCCGACCTCGTCGTCTTCGATCCCGATCGCATCGCGAGCCCGGCAACTTATCAAAAGCCCGAGCAGGACCCCGTGGGCATCGCCGCCGTATATCGTGGAGGACGACATGAAGATCGAACATTTTCGCTGGCCGGAGTTGCCTGAAGCGGCGGGTCGCGTTTTCGTAGTCCCGCTGGGATCGATCGAGCAGCACGGGCCTCATCTGCCGCTCGGCACCGATTCGATGATCGTGTCGGAGGTGGCTCAACGAGTCGACGCGGTGCTCGATGCCGGCGTGGTGATGTTGCCAACGATGTGGCTGGGGCACTCGCCGCACCATCGCCGCTTTGGCTGCGTCAGCCTCGACCTGATTCCGTACGTCCAGATGATGCAAGGCATTTGCCGGTCCCTGGTAGCGATGGGAGCGCGCAAGGTTCTCCTGCTGAACGGGCACGGCGGCAACGACATTCCATGCAAGGCGGCGCTACGCGAGCTCAAGTCGGAGTTCGCCGCGCGCCGGGATCTCTACATCGCCTATGCGACCTACTGGAATCTTGCGGCCGCCGAGTTCACTGACATTCGAACCTCGCCCCAAGGGGGAATGGGCCACGCCTGCGAGATGGAAACGTCGGTGATGCTCGCGGTGCACCCGAACCTGGTTGCGCCCGGACCGCACGAAGGCGGCGGCCCATATCGCGAAACGGGTCACCGGCGAATCGACATGCTCGCATCCCAGCCGTACTACATCGTCAACGATTTCGACGAGCTGTCGCCCAACGGAGTGATCGGGCTGCCCGCCTACGCGGATGCGGAAAAGGGACGGCGCTTCCTCGATGCCGCCGCGAATGCCACTGTCGCGTTCATCCGCGATTTCGCGGCGTGGAATTATCAGGAGCGCGAATGAGCCGCCGCTGGGTGGTTCTTGTTCTGATCTTCTTCGGTATTCTTATCAGCTATGTCGACCGCGGAAACCTGAGCATCGCAGCCGTCGAGATCATGCGCGACTTCGGCTTCTCCGCGGCGCTCATGGGCACTCTGTTGTCCTGCTTTTTCTGGACCTACGGCGTATTCCAGGTCCCGGCCGGATTATTCGTGGACCGGTATGGCATTCGGAACGTGTACGCGCTCGGGTTTCTGATCTGGTCTCTCGCTTCGGCCAGCATCGCGTTGAGCGCCGGCTTCGGCTCGATACTCGGATCGCGGCTGGTCCTGGGCATGGCGGAATCGATCGGTCCGCTCGCCAGCATGGCTTTCATCCGGCGGACTTTCGCGCCGGCGGAGCAGGGCTTCCCGACCTCGGTTTACATCGCTGGCCAGACCCTCGGACCTGCGCTCGGAGCGTGGCTCGGGACCATCCTGCTGAATGCGTTCGGCTGGCGGCCGATGTTCGCCGTTACCGGGCTATTCGCACTGATATGGCTCGTGCCCTGGCTCGTTTTCGCTCCGCGCGACGGCGCACCCGCCGCGGCCGCGCAGCCGGCGCCGCATCCCGCGGCCCGCGTCATTGTTTCCCACGCCGGCTTCTGGACTTTGTCCTCCTGCGCATTCCTGCTGTCGTACTTCTGGTATTTCGTTCTGACCTGGGTTCCCGCGTACCTCCGCATGGTTCACGGATTCACGTCGCTGGAAATGGGCCGTATCATGGCCGTCCCGCTGGCGGCAATGGCGGTGACCAGCCTGGGTGGTGGATTCTTCGCGGACCGCGCGGCCCGGCGATGGAATTCCGCGATTCGCGCGCGTGTGGTTTTCGCCGCCAGCGGTCTTATCGGAGCTTCGTCGCTGCTGGCGCTGCGGTTTGCGCCAGATCGGTCGTGGGCACTGCCCGTACTCTTCGTCGCGATGTGCTCGTTCGGCGTCGCGAGCTCGAGTTATTGGGCGCTCGTGCAAGCGACCGCACCCGCGGCTTTGATTGGCCGCTCCATCGGATACCTGAACACGATTGCGCAGGTCGCGGGCGCGGCGGCGCCGCAAATTACGGGGTGGCTCATTGGTCCGTCCCATCGCTTCGGACCCGCAATCATCATCGCCGGCCTGTGTCCCGCGGTCGCGTGTCTGGCTTTGTTCGCGACCGGCCCGAGGCGCATCTCCGCGCTGCGCGACGCCCTTTCGGCTACGAACTGACGACGATTCTTTCGGAAGCCTTTGCCGATGCCACGGGGCATCCGAGGCAATCATCGCGGAGAAGACCCATTTCGGGTCCAGCCGTCTCCAGCGCTGGTTCGGGCGCACGTAGCTTGGCTTAGATTAGATTAGGGTTTCGGCGTCATCGCCGACGAACTCTCTTTTGCCAGCCTCACCCGCGCACCCTCGAGTTTCTTCTGAACCTTTGCGACTTCGGTGGGTTCGTTTTCCGCCGGAGCGCCCGTCTGGTATTCCTTGATCGACGCTTCCCATTGCCCGATCGCATCCTTGATCTTTCCCGCGCGGAAGTACACGTCGCCGAGATGATCGTGGACGGTCGGATCGCGCCCGCTCTTCTCCAACGACAGCTTCAATTGCTGCTCGGCCTCGGGTAAACGGCCCAGTTGGTAGAAAACCCATCCCAGGGTGTCGAGATACGCGTAGTTGCCAGGTTCCAGCTCCAACGCTTTGGTGACGAGTTGCAGCGCCTCCGGCAACCGCTCCCCGCGGTCGGCGAACATGTAGCCCAGATAATTCATCGCCGAGGAATTCTCGGGATTCATCTCCAGAACCTTTCGGAACTCCGCTTCCGCCAGATCGAATTTCTTCAGCTTCTCGTGCATCGCGCCGCGCATGAAGTGGATGGTTTCCTTATCCTCCTTGGACTGCGACAGCTTCTCCGCATCGTCGATCGCCTTCGCCATCTCGTCGAAGCGCCTGCCCTTCTCGTACACCTGCGCCAGCGCGAGATACGTTTCGCGATCCTTCTTCTCGCCGAGAGATTTCTTCAGCTCGGCGACGGCGGCATCCGTGCGCCCGACGTCTGCGAACACGGAAGCTTGCACCGAACGCAGCATCCGGTCGTCCGGGTACTTCGAGGCTGCCGCGCTCGCTTCCTGCTCGGCTCTCTTAAAATCCTTCGCCGTGCGATACGTCTCCACTACCTGCGCCTCAGCGCGGGCGGCGAGATCCGGATCCAGTTGGGCGACCTCGCGGAAAGTATCGACGGCCGGCCCGAACTGCTCCGTGCTGCGATACATGAAGCCGAGCCGCTCGAGAAGCGCGGCCCGGTTTCCGCGCTCGCCGGTGTTGTAGCTCTTCTTCGCGGTGGAGGCGAGTATTTCCTTCATCAGGATAATCGCGTCGCCGTTTCTGCCTTCCGCTTCCAGCAGGTTGACCTCGTTGTACCGGATCTCCACGCTGTTGGGGTCCAGCGCGCGAGCCTTGTCGTTCGCCTGTCGGGCTTTGGCGAAGTCGCGTTGCTGGCGATAGATCTGAGACATGCGCAATTGGGACTGAACGTCCTTGGGATCCTCGGCCACCAGTTGCTGGTAGACCTTGAGCGATTGCGCCAGTTGGTCCGACAGCATCAGATCCTGCGCGAGCGCGTGCTTCAACTCGCTCGCATTGGCCGGCGCGAGATCAAGCGCCTTCCTCAAAGCCTCGGCGGCGAGACCGTAGTCCCGCATCTGCTCGTAAGTGCTGGCGAGCGCGGCCAGGCTTCGCCCCGAGGGATTCTTCTCCGACAGGCGCTTCAGGACGGCGGAGGCGTTCGTGTTATCGCCCAGGTCGGAGTAGACCATGGCCAGCCCGGTGAGCGCATCTTCGTTGCTCGGGTCCGTCTCCAGAACCTTTTTGTAGGCCTTCTCGGCCTCCAGCGAGTTCTGAGCGACCTTCTGCAACCGGCCCAGCATGAGCCAGGAGTCCATGTCGCCCGGCTCATCCTGCGTGATTTTCCCGTATTGCTCAATCGCCTTCTTGAGCATGTCTTCGTGGATGCGATTCGCCTGGGAGTCCCCGATCATCCGGGCGTAGATGCGAGCCAAAACCCGCCGCGCGTTGAGGTCCTTTGGATTCTGCTTCAGCACCTCCTCGGCCTCGGTCATGGCCTCCTGAAGCCGGCCGGATTGAATGTAAAGATCCGAAAGTTCCTCGCTGATGAAGGTGGCGCTGGGATCGGCCTTCAGCGCGAGCCGGTAGTTATCGATGGCTTTGGAGAAGTACTCGCCCCGGTTGCCATAAGTGGTTGCCAGCTCAGCGTATAAATGGCCCAGCGAGTACCGGTAGTAGGCTTCGCCGCGGTCCATTTTCTCTGGTGCCGGAGCCTGCGCAACCAGGCTCGCCGTTCCCAGCAACGCCGCCAAACATACTGCGTGAATTCGGATCATTCGATCGCTTCCTTGAGGGGTGAACCCCGCCCGGGATACACGGCCTGCTGCCTTTGAGTATAGTCCCAAACGCCAAGGGTCCAGCCCAATATGATGGATTCATGGAGGATACGCGCCGGCTGGTGATCGTGCTTGGCCCGACCGGGTCGGGAAAGAGCGAAATGGCGCTCGACATCGCCCAACAGTTCGATGGCGAGATCGTCAACTGCGATTCGCTTCAGTTGTACCGCAGGTTCGATATCGGTACCGCCAAGGTTCCGGAATCCGAGCGGCGCGGAATTCCTCATCACCTTATCGATGCATGCGAACCGCTTCAGGTTTTCACCGCTGGCGAATATGTTCGGCGGGCGAGGCCGATTCTTCAGGAAATCTCCGGCCGTGGGCGGTTGCCTGTGGTCGTCGGGGGCACCGGATTCTACCTGCGCGCCCTCCTGCATGGGCTGTTTGCCGGTCCGGAGCGCGATGAAGCTCTGCGCCGGCGTTTCGCGGATGCCGTGAGCCGGCACCCCGGCTTTCTCCACCGCGCTTTGCGACTGTTCGACCCGGCAGCCGCTCGCAGAATCCACGCCAACGACCACAACAAGTTGATCCGGGCTCTCGAAGTGTGCGTTAGCGCACGGAAATCGATGACGGATCTGTTTGAAACGGGCCGGGAACCGCTGGCCGGCTTCCGGACGCTCAAGATCGGGCTGAATCCGCCCCGGAAACCGCTGTACGCCCGGCTGGATGAGCGCTGCCTCCGAATGTGGGGAGGATTGGTGGAGGAGGTGCGTCAACTCCTTCGGGAGGGCGTGCCGGAATCGAGCAAACCGTTCGAGTCCATCGGGTATAAACAGGCTCTGGATTTCCATTTCGGCCGGAACGATCAGCGAACGGCCGTCGAGGAGATGCAGCGCGCCACCCGGCGTTACGCGAAGCGGCAGTTGACCTGGTTCCGAACGGAGCCAGGAGTCTCATGGTTTGATGGGTTTGGGGACGACGACACAGTTCGGCGTGCGGTTCCGGACAGCGTTAATACCCACCTTCATGTGGTGCCATAATTTGTTATGACCGGAACCCGTAACATTCCCGGTATGGATGCGTACTTATAGATGAAGTCATTGGCTTCTTAGGAGAGATCTTTAATGCGTAATCTGTTGATTGGCTTTGCCGCGTTTGCACTCGCCATTGGAACGGCTGCTTCCTCGAGCTACAAGGTAAATCTGCTTCAGCCGTCGATCATCAACGGCCAGGAACTGAAACCCGGCGAATACAAGATTGAGTTGAAGGATAACAAGGCCTTCGTGAATAAGGGCAGCAAGACGGTCGTCGAGAGCGATGTGAAGGTCGAGACGTCCGACACGAAGTTCAGTACCACGTCCATCCGCTACACCGGCGAGGCCGGTAAGTATAAGATCCAGGAAATCCGTCTGGGCGGCACGAACACCAAGCTGGTGTTCAACAACTAACCCGGCAACAACCAAACGAGTACCGGCCGGCCCCGTTACTGGGGCCGGTTTCTTTTTTACTTCAACCAGTGCCGAGGGTTGGACCCGGAGGCGGGACCATGAGAAGCACCTACTGGTGGGAAGGCGACGTACTCGCCGGCGAACATCGGATCGATACGCGGGGGGGGCCAAATGGAAGAAAAGGACAAGATCCCGTTTTCGCGCGACGGTAAGACCACGACCTTGGCGCGGACAAACATGGGCCAGAGCGGGCCCGCCGTCAAGATCGTGATGAACAGGAAATAGGGCTAAACCTTTTCCGCAATCGACTTGGCCTGCAGGAATTGCAGCAGGTAGTCGGGGCCGCCCGCCTTCGAGTCTGTCCCGGACATGTTGAAGCCGCCGAACGGGTGAGCGCCCACCATCGCGCCGGTGCATTTCCGGTTGATGTACAGGTTGCCTACGTGGAACCGCCGGCGCGCCTGATCGACCTTCGCTGGGTTCTGGGAATAGACGGCGCCCGTCAAGCCGTACTCCGAGTCATTTGCAAACTCCAGCGCCTCGTCGAAGTCACGGGCCTTGGTAACCGCCAGCACGGGACCGAAAATCTCTTCCTGGAAAATGCGGGCTTTCGGCGAAACGTCGGCGATCACCGTCGGCTGAATGAAGTAGCCTTCGCCCTCGCCCGGAGCCCCTCCTGTGAGTAGCCGCCCTTCCCTTTTGCCGACTTCGATGTACTCGAGAATCGACTTGCGGGCGCGATCGTTGATCACCGGACCCATGTAGTAATCCGGCTTATCGGACGGACCGACCTTCATCGACGACACGCGCTGCTTCAGTTTTTCGACGAACTCATCGTAGACGGCCTCGTCGACGATAGCCCGCGAGCAGGCCGAGCACTTCTGCCCCTGGTAGCCGAACGCCGAGAGCGCGACTCCCTCCACCGCGCTGTTCAAATCGGCTTCGCGATCCACGACGATTGCGTCCTTCCCGCCCATTTCGGCAATCACCCGCTTGATCCACACCTGCCCCTTCTGCGGTTTGGCAGCCAGTTCGTTGATGCGCAGACCGACGTCGCGCGAGCCGGTGAAGGAGATGAATCGCGTCTTCGAGTGTGTGACGATCAGGTCGCCGACCTCGGCGCCGCTTCCCACCATAAGCGAAAAGCTCCGCGGCGGGAACCCGGCTTCGAGCAGGACTTCGGCGAATTTGGCGGCGATGGCCGGCGTATCGCTGGACGGCTTGATCACCACCGTATTGCCCGTGACCAGCGCCGCCACCGTCATGCCCGCCATGATCGCGAGCGGAAAATTCCACGGAGGGATTACGACGCCCACTCCGAGCGGCAGATACACCAGATCGTCCTTCTCGCCGGGCAGCTGGACCAGCGGATCGGGCCGCGCGAAACGCAGCATCTGGCGGCCGTAATACTCGCAAAAGTCGATCGCTTCGGCGACATCGGCCTCCGCCTCGGGCCACGTCTTGCCGGCTTCGTAGACCAGCCACGCATCGAACTCATGCTTGCGGCTGCGAATGATACCTGCCGCCCGGATCAACATTTCGACGCGGGTTCGGGCCGGCACATCGGCCCACTCCGGGAAGTACTCGTACGCCGACTCCACGGCGCGGCGGGCAAGTTCCGCGTTCGCCTTGTGGTGGAGTGCGACGATCTCGCGAGGGCAGGAGGGGTTCACGGATTTCAGCAGGTCGCCGGTCTTCACGCGCTCGCCGGCGATGAGGAGCTCGTACTCCCGGCCGAATTCGTCGTGCACCTTCGCGAGCGCCTGTTCCATGCTGAGGCGGTTCCCGGGTTGGGAGAAATCGGTATAGGGCTCGTTTTTGAATTCGGGCAGAGTAAGAGTGGGAGTTTCGATGGTACTCATGACATCGCCTTTTTGGCGCGGGTCTACGCCTTGGTTACTTCTTTGATCTGTTCCTGGATGGCCGAGGTGGCCTTATCGACGATGTCCTTGCCGCGTTCCAGCATCTCGGCCGCATCGTCCGCCATGCGTCGGCCTCGCCCATACAACTCGCGTCCGCGATCGTACATCTCACGGCTGGTTTCGGCGACGGCATCGGCGCCCTCCAGCGATTTTTCCTTGATGATCCGGCGGGTTTCCGTTCCCGTCTGTGGCGCGTACAGCAGAGCTACGGCGGCTCCGATAGCCGCTCCGGCGACAAACCATATGAATTTACCGCCGCTGTCGTTTTCCATTTCTTCCTCCACCCCTTAATGATATCCTCGAAACGTGAGCAGTGACGCCGAGTTGATCACCGTATTTCGCAGCGCGGATGAAGATGCGCGGGACGACGCCGCAGCCATCCGTGAGCTGCTGACAGCCGAGGGATTGCAGGCCGTGGTGCTGGACGACAGCGCTCCCGGCGTGCCCGAAGGGGCATGGGAAGTGCAGGTGCCTCCGGCTCAAACCTCCATGGCGGAGGAGTTGATCGCACGGTCGAACCTGCCGGATACGCCAGCCGAAGGCAGCGATTCGTCCGACCTCGATATGGAGACCGTCTTCCGCGCCTCGTCCGGAACCACGTCCGAGTTGGAAGCGATGTCGGTACAGGGCATCCTCGAAGGCGCGGGGATCGCGACGGTGATGATCGGCGACGCGGTCCTGCCGAATCTCGCGTTCGAGGTTCGCGTGGCCAAGGAAAACGCCGGGCAGGCGCGCCAAGTGCTCGAAGAAGCCAAGGCCGCCGGCCTGGCGGCCGATGATGGCGAGTGATCGGGCAACTACTCTCTGAAATCGAGAATGGCGCGCTCATTCTAACCGCGAATAGGCGGCTCGCGCGCTCGCTGTGCAGGGAGTACGACGAACTTCGCCGGCGGTCGGGTCTAAGCGCCTGGGCGAGGCCCCGGATTCTTCCGTTCGGAGCTTGGCTGCAATCCCTGTGGTCGGATGCCGTTCTGGCCGGAGCCGTCACGCCGCTGCTTCTCTCCGAGGTGCAGGAAGAGAGCGTCTGGGAAGATATTATCCGCACATCGGAATCCGGCCGCGACCTGTTGCAACCGCGCGAAGCGGCCCGCGAGGCGGCGAAGGCATGGGCCCTGTCGAAGCAATACCGGGTTCCGCTCGGCGGCGGATGGTTCGCGGGCCATCCGGATGCGTCCGCGTTTCTGGGCTGGGCTCGGGAATTCGAACGGCTCTGCCGGGAACGAGACTGGCTCCCTCGCGCGGCCTTGCCGGAGGCCATCGCGGCGCCGACAAACGAGCGCCTGGTGCTGTGCGGATTCGACGAGCTCGCCCCGCAGCAGGATTTTCTGCTGCAAAGCAGCAATTGGGTTCGTTTCGTGCTCCACCTCCCCCCGGTGGTGGACGCTCGGCGCGCCTCCTTCGCCGACGCCGGCGCGGAATTACGGGCGGCGGCAAAGTGGTGCCGGGATCTGCTGGAACGCGAGGGGCTGCGGCGCATCGCGGTGGTTGTCCCGAATTTATCCGAGGTGCGCGACCGGGTGGAGCGCATCTTCGCCGAAGAGATCGGCGACGCCTTTCACATCTCCGCCGGGAAGCCGCTCGCCGGGTATCCAATTGTGCGGGCTGCGCTGTTGTTCCTGAAACTCGCGTGGCCGCGGCTGACCCTGGCGGACGCCGGCGCCATTCTGCGCTCGCCCTATCTCCCCGGGGCCGCGCGCGAAGGCGGGCCGCGAGCGCTGCGGGAAGTTCGGCTACGCCGCGGACGGCAGCGGACTGTGGCGACTTCCGAAGTGCGGCCGGAGTTGGAGAAACTTCCGCGATTGCAATCGGCGGCTGGTTGGCGCGATTCGTTTCTCCGCATGCTCGAGAAGGTGGGATGGCCCGGCGACGCGACCTTGACCAGCTCCGAGTATCAAAGCCGCGAGTCGTTCCTCGGCGTGCTGAACGATTTTGCGTCTCACGACTTGACCGCGCCGGCATGGAACTTCGACCAGGCGTACGACCGGTTGCAGGATCTCGCGGAACGCACGGAGTTCTCGATGGAAGACGAAGGCGCACCGATTCAGGTGATGGGCGTGCTGGAGTCGGCGGGCTCGCAATTCGACGCGTTGTGGGTCACCGGCCTGCACGACAACGCGTGGCCTCAGCCGGCGCGCCCGAATCCGTTCCTGCCCATCGGGCTGCAACGCGAGCACAACCTTCCGCATTGCTCCAGCGCGCGGGAATTGGAATTCTGCCGCATTGTGACCAGCCGTCTGCTGGGCTCCGCGCCGCGCGTGGTGTTGAGCTACCCGCGGCAGGAGAAGGACGCCGGCCTGCGGGCGAGTCCGTTGATCCCGGCGATTCCGAGTCACGACCCCGAGGGAGGGGAAGGATGGCTCGGTTTCCTCCGTCTGCGGATTCCGTTGGAGACTCTGGCGGACGCAAGTGGCCCGCCAGTCGAGAACACGCAGGTCCGGGGCGGGACGTCGATTCTCAAGCACCAGGCCGCCTGCCCGTTCCGCGCATTCGCCGAAAAGCGGCTTGGAGCATCACCCCTGGACCAACCGGCGCCGGGCATCGATCCCATGAAACGCGGGAATGTTCTGCACGAGGCTCTGGCATCCGTCTGGCGGGACCTGGAGTCGCACGACCGCCTGTGCGCGACGCCACCGTCTATGCTGCTGGACCTCGCGCGGCGCTCCGTGGACGCAGCTTCCGGCCCGTTTCCGCAAGGGACGCGCCTGCGTGTCATCGAGATCGAGCGCTTGGCTGGGTTGATCGTCGAATGGCTGGATGTGGAACGAACCCGCGCTCCGTTCCGGGTCGCGGGCTGCGAAGAAACGCACGAGGTCAAGACCGGCGGACTGCGAATGGAGACCCGCATCGACCGGGTGGATGAATTGGCAGACGGCCGGCACGCCGTCATCGACTACAAAGCGAAGGCGCCGTCGCTGAAGACCTGGGAGGGAGACCGTCCGGGTGAGCCGCAGGTGCCGCTCTATGCCTGGGCCAGCAATACGAAAGTGGCCGCCGCGGTATTTGCGAACCTCAGTCCCGGCGATTTGAAATTCGTCGGGCTCGCGCGGGAAAAGGGTATCATTCCGGGCGCGAAGGCCGACGATCTCGCCGGGCGGATTGCGGAATGGGGAGTGACGCTGGACAGAATCGCGCGGTCCTATGCGGAGGGCCGGGCCGAAGTAGATCCGCGGAAAGGCGCGTGCAAGAATTGCGGGTTGACTCCGTTGTGCCGAGTTCGTGAGATCCGCGCCGCGGAGGAGGAATCGGATGCCGCCGCGGAATGACGGCGCGCTGTGGCTTCCGGGCGTCGTGTGGGAGGGCGGAGCCTCGCCCGCGCCGGAACCGCCGGACGCAAGCGAGCGGGCGCGCGCGCTCGACACGTCGCGATCGTTCATCGTGCAAGCGCCGGCCGGTTCGGGAAAAACGGAACTGCTGATTCAGCGGTACCTGGCTCTTCTCGGGGCCGCCGAGGAACCGGAGGCGATCGTCGCGATCACCTTCACCATCAAGGCCGCGGCGGAGATGCGGGCGCGAGTACTCGAAGCGATCGAGAGGGCGGCCGGCGGATCGGAAGCCGCGGCGCCGCACGAGCGCGTGACGCTGCGGCTGGCGTCGGAGGCACTGGCTCGCGATCGAAGGCTCGGATGGGGCCTGCTGTCGAACCCCGGGCGGATGAGAATTCAGACTATCGACGCGCTGTGCCTGGCCATCGCGCGGCAGATGCCGTGGACCGCGCGATTGGGCGCGATGCCCGATATGATCGAGGACGCAACGGAGTTGCACCAGGAGGCGGCGGGGCGCACCCTGAGTTTACTGGAAAGCAGCGACGTCACGATTGCCGATGCCGTCGAGACGCTGCTGCTGCACGTCGAGAACGACTCGCGCGCGGTCGAGGAGTTGATCGCGCGGATGCTGGCACAGCGCGATCAGTGGCTGCGGTTGGTCGGCGCGGATGCCGATATGACGCTGGTAAGGCGCAGCCTCGAGATGGCGCTGCGGCGCGCAACGGAGGAAGGACTGCGGGCCGCTCGCGATGCCATGCCCGCGGGCATCGAGGACAGGATCGCTGCGCTGGCCCGTCACGCCGCGGCGAACCTCGGCGCCCGACACGATTTCCCGCCCCAGTGCCTGGAGGCGTGGCAGTGGCTGGCGGATCTTCTCCTTACAACATCGGATGGATGGCGGAAGAAGCCTAACGCGACTGTCGGATTCCCGCCGAAGACTCCCGAGAAAGAGCAAATGACGGCTCTACTCGAAGAGATCGCGGAGAACGAGGAGCTGCGCTCGGCCTTAGCGGATGTGCGCACCTTGCCCGGGCCCGCATTCGACGACGGGCAGTGGCGCGTCATGGAAGCCGTGGTCCGCGTTCTACGGCGTGCCGCGGTGGAACTAAACGTCGTCTTCGCGGATCGGGGCCGGGTCGATTTCAACGAACTCGCGATCCGCGCTCGGCAGGCGCTGGGATCGCCGGAATCACCGACCGATCTCGGACTCGCGCTGGGGTCGCGTCTGGAGCATCTGCTGGTGGACGAATTCCAGGACACGTCGGAATTGCAATTCGATCTGCTCGAATGCCTCACCGCCGGATGGGATGCAGGCGACGGGCGAACGCTGTTCCTGGTCGGCGACCCGGCTCAATCCATCTACCGTTTCCGGCAGGCGGAGGTTGGACTCTTCCTGAAGGTTCGGCGCGAAGGCGTGCAGGCGCTGCGGCCGGAGCGCTTGTCGCTGATCGCCAACTTCCGCTCCGATCCGGCTCTGGTCGAATGGGTGAACCGCGCCTTCGTTCGCATTTTTCCGCCACGGGAGGACATCGATTCCGGCGCGGTGCCGTACAGCGAGTCGGCGCCGTTTCGAGAACGATCGGGCGGCGAGGCCGTGGTTGTGCATCCTGTCTTTGAGGAGGACGCCGAGCCCGTCATTGCGGTGCGGATCATCGAGGCTTCGCGGCGGGAAGAGCCGGACGGCAGGATTGCGGTATTGGTGCGCGCGCGATCGCACCTCGCGGGCATCGCCGCGCAGCTTCGCCAAAGCGGCATCCCGTTCCGCGCGGTGGAGATAGAGACGCTGGAAGAACGTCCGGTGGTGCAGGATCTGCTGGCGCTGACTCGCGCGCTGCTTCATTTAGGGGACCGCTTGTCCTGGCTCGCGATTCTGCGCGCGCCGTGGTGCGGGTTGACGCTGGCGGACCTGCATGCCATCGCCGCGCCGGATTGGAAGCGGACGGTGTGGGATCTGCTAAGGCGGCCAGACCTGACGATCTCGGAGGACGGCCGGGAACGGCTGAACCGGATCGTGCCGATTCTAGAAAGCTCGCTCGCGGACGCTGGAAGAATTCCGCTGCGCCCTCTGGTGGAGCGCGCGTGGGTTTCACTCGGCGGCCCGCGGTGCCTTGAGTTCGACGCGGATCTGGACGATGCGCTGGCGTACCTGGACCTGTTGGGCGAGTGCGAGTCCGGCGGCGATCTGCCAAGCTTCGAAGCGTTTAACGCGCGGGTGGCGAAACTGTTCGCGCAACCCGATCCCGAAGCCGGCGAAGCGGTGCAACTGATGACCATTCACAAGGCCAAGGGACTGGAGTTCGACACGGTCGTCATCCCCGGCCTGGGGCGGCACACCAGGCAGGACGAGCAAAACTTGCTGGCGTGGGTGGAGCGCGAAGGACCGGATGGCCGCGAATTGCTGATGTCGCCGAGCCCGCCGCGGCGCGGCAGCGATCCCGTCTACGCATACGTAGCGAAGCAGGATCGCGAGAAGGCGAAGAACGAAGCCTCGCGGCTGCTCTACGTCGCCTGCACGCGAGCCAGGCGGCGGCTTCACCTGATCGGGCATGTGGCGGTTGGCGATGACGGCGAGTTGCGAATGCCGGAATCGGGTTCGCTGCTTTCCTATTTGTGGCCGGCTGTCGAGGACGAGTTCCGGACGGCGTGGGAGAGATCGGCGCCGGCCCCGGTCGCGAAAGAGAGCGCCGCCGCGCCGCATCCCATACGCCGGTTGCCCACGGCATGGACCGCGCCCGCCTGGCCGGAGCCGGTGCGGTGGACCGCCGGGAGCGCGCCGGCCGCATCGGCATCGGAGACTCAACCGTTCCGCGGCGTGGAGGAATCGTATCGCCGCGCGGGGACGGTGGTGCACCGGATGCTCGAACGAATCGCCAATGAAGGCGTTGAGCATTGGACGGCCGGGCGAGTCCAGTCCACGCGCGCGGCGATGAGGCGGGCGCTGGCCGAAGCGGGTGTGCCGCCAGGCGATCTTGAGTCTGCGCTCGAACGGACGCTGTCGGCGCTAGCCAACACCGTCGCCGACCCGTGCGGCCGGTGGCTGTTGTCGGCGCACGACGGCGCGCGCAGCGAGTACGAAATCGCGGGAGTGCTCGACGGCACGGTTTATCGCGCGGCGATCGACCGAACTTTCGTGGATGCGGACGGTACGCGATGGATCGTGGACTTCAAGACGAGCGCGGAAGCAATCCTAGACGCGGAGCAGGCCAGGTACGCAACGCAGATGCAGCGCTACGCGCGCCTGTTCACGCTGATTGAAACCCGCCCGATCCGGCTGGGCCTGTATTTCCCCGTGTTCGGCGGGTGGCGCGAATGGGCCCCCGCGGAAAATCAATCCTTCTCGACGAGACTGGATACCTCGACCGCGCGCACTCCGTAAGCCTGCATCAGCCGACGGCACAATTCCTCCGCGAGTTTGCGTGGATCGTCGCCCGCTTTCACCTCCAGGTCCACCTTCAAATACACGTGGGTGCGCTTCATGACCCAATGATACGATGAGACTATCGAACGGATACTCTGTAAGATCTGCAATACGCGAAGGCCACGCCGGAATTGTCCTGGAGTAGGGGGAGACATCTGCGCCATCTGCTGCGGTACCGAGCGGGAAGTATCGGTGCATTGCCCCTTCGAGTGCCCCTACCTGCAGGAAGCACGACGCCACGAAGAGCCGCCGATTGCGGATCCCGCCACGTTCCCGAACCAGGACATCCGTGTCAACGAGCAGTTCCTGCGGAACAACGAGGAATTGCTGGTGCTGGTCAGCGTATCTCTGCTGAAAGTCTCGCTCGATACTCCCGGGGCTGTCGACACCGACGTCAAGGACGCGCTCGATTCAATCGTGCGCACCTACCGGACTCTCGAGAGCGGCCTGTACTACGAAAGCCGGCCGGCGAACTTGATTGCCGGCTCGATCCAGGATAGCGTCCAGAAACAGATCGAGGAGTTCAGGAAGGACATGGCCGAGGACTCCGGCATGCATTCCATCCGCGACGCGGATCTGATGGGCGTCTTCGTGTTTCTGCAACGGATGGAGATACAGCAGAACAACGGCCGCCGGCTGGGACGCGCGTTCCTCGACTTCCTCCTTGCGCATTTTCCCCCGGCGATCAAACAGCCGGAACCTTCCCCGACGCTCATCACGCCATGACAGCCCTGATCGTATTTGCCCACGGTTCGAGCGTCGAGTCCGCGAACGAGGCGGTGCGTCAAGTGTCGGCCGAACTGGCCCGGCAGGGCGGCTATCCGCTGGTCAAGACCGCGTTTCTCGAGGGCGGTAGGCCGGATCTGCCGGAAGCTGTGAACATGGCTATCGCGGCCGGCGCGGCGCGGGTCATCGTGCTGCCGTATTTCCTCACGCTCGGATTGCATTTGAGACGGGATCTCCCCAGGCTGATGGATCAAGTGCGAGAGATCCATCCGGATGTTTCGATGGAAGTGGCCGAGCCGCTTGACGGCCACAAGGCGCTGGCGGGCATACTACTGGACCGCGCCCGCGCCGCGCTGCGGGAGAAGGAATGATCGCGAGACTGCTGGAATTCACGGATATCGCCGATGAGGTTCGTCATTTCGTATTTGAGGCCGACTGCGAGCAGTTGGACTTTCTCGCCGGACAGTTCGTTTCGCTTAACGAATCCATCGACGGCAAGAAGATTACTCGCGCCTACTCGATCGCTTCGCAGCCGCACGGGAATATCTTCGAACTCTGCCTAAACCGCGTGGAGGAAGGAAAGCTCTCGCCGCGGCTGTTCGACATGCAGGTCGGAGACTGCATCGAGATGCAGGGGCCGCTCGGGTACTTCGTCATGCGCCGGCCTGCGTCGGACTCTTTGTTCGTGGCCACCGGAACGGGCATCGCGCCGTTTCGCGCGATCATCAAGGATCACTTGCCGAAGGATCGCGACCACCAGTTCACGCTGTTGTTCGGAGTCCGGCACGAGAGCAACCTGATGTACCGCGAGGAATTCGAGAAACTTGCCTCGCATCACTCGAATTTCCGGTTCCGCCCGACGCTCACTCAGCCCGGGCCGGGTTGGAAGGGCAGTTCCGGGCGCGTGCAGACGCACCTGGCCGAGTTGATTGGCGACCGCCGCGATATTGACGTCTATATTTGCGGAATGAAGGCCATGGTGGATGACGTCCGGCAGTGGCTGAAGACTAGCGGCTTCGACCGTAAGCGGATCATTTACGAGAAGTACGACTGACAGCCGCGCGATGATATACTCAATCTGCCGGGAGTGAAATCCCCGGCAATCTGATCTTTAAAGATAGCTTTACGATTTCTGCCAGGGACGCTAAAGGGAAGGCGGTGTAACTCCGCCACTGCCCCGCAACTGTAATCGGCATCGTTCGCGGCCGGAAGAACCACTGCTCCGCGGGAAGGTTCTTTCCACAAAAGGCCCGCCGTAAGTCAGGAGACCGGTCCTTGTGCTCGAACCGTGTAGCGTTTTCGCGGGAGAACGTTCATGCGCAGTTACTGGTTACTTATTTTTGCCACCTCGATACTTTTCGGGGCCGACCTTCAAATTTCCGGAATCGTCGTCGACCCGTCGGGCCGGGCTGTGCCGGGAGCCAAGGTGGAATGCGCCGGACATGCGGCTACCACCGGACCGGACGGCCGCTTCGCCGTGGAAGATGTCGCGGTGTGTGACGCCCTGGTAGCTAAGCCGGGTTTCGATAAGGCCACGGTCAAACTCGATGCGGGCCACGACGTCAGGATAACCCTGTCGATTGCGCCAGTGAATCAGCAAGTGGTCGTCAGCGCAACGCGCGCGCCCATCGCTCTGGAAGAATCGGGCGTGTCCGCCACGGTCGTCACAGCGGCCGATCTCTCGGCCCGGCAGTTCGTGCAAGTTCCCGATGTCCTTCGCGAGGTACCGGGGCTCGCTGTGGTAAATACCAGCCGCCGCGGTGGCCTCACTTCCGTCTTCACGCGCGGGGGAGGCAGCGCCGGCACCCTCGTCCTGCTCGACGGCGTCCCGCTGAACGAGCCCGGCAGCGGAATGAATTTCGCGCACCTTTCGTCAGCCGGACTGGCCCGCATAGAGGTTGTACGCGGTCCCGAGAGCGCGCTATTCGGCGCGGAAGCTGCGTCCGGCGTGATCCAGTTGTTTACCGGGCGTGGCGACCCCGAATCGTCTCGCCCACACGGATCCGTGTCCTACGAGCGCGGATCGTTCCAGACCGATCATTGGATCGCGGACGTGAACGGCGGGCTGTTGAACCGAATCGATTACTCGCTGACCGCCGATCAGTTCCATAGCGCCGGCGAATATCCGAACGATTTCTACCGTAACACAACGGGCTCCGCGAACATCGGTTTCCGGTTCTCGTCCGCGACTCAGTTGCGCGCGATTTTCCGCACCTATGAAGCCACCGTGGGCAATCCGGACCAGGTAGGCTGGGGCATATACAACTTCAACGCCAACGAGCTGGATCGTTCCTCGACGCTCGCCCTCAAACTCGACGACACGCGAGGTTCGCATTACTATCAACGCTTCCAGTTCAGTTACAACCGGCTGCGGGATACCTTCAACGACTTCAACAACGAAGGTCCGTACGACGTGGCGGCTCTGGTGCGGGACGTTACCAGCCCGACGCCCCGCGTTTACCTGGACCGTCTGGTCCCGTTCACCTTTCCGGCCGCGCAAGTTCCCGCCGGAGAGCGGCTTGTAACTAACTCTGTTACGCTCTACCCCTATCCAAGCTTCACTTTTACCGACCGGAAGAGCTTCGATTATCAGGGTACGGTCACTCACGCGGGCGGAGCGCTGGTCTTCGGCTACGATTTTGACCGGCAGGGCGGCGTAATCTCGCAGCAGAATGTCACACGCGACAACAACGGCCTGTTCGTCCACGAACAATACAACTTTGGCCATCGTATTTTCCTGACAGGCGGAGTGCGCGCCGAGCATTCCTCCACCTTCGGCAGTAAGATCGCGCCGCGTGGTTCGGCCACCTTCGTTCTCTTCCCGTCCACTTACTTGCGGGTAAGCGCGGGGCGTGGAATTACGGAACCGAGCCTCTTGCAGAATTTCGCGGCGGAGTCGTTCTATGTGGGGAATGTACATCTGAAGCCCGAAAGGACGGATACCTACGAAGCAGGTATTGTTCAGGAACTGTTCGGGCGGCGGATACGCGTCGAGGCCGTCGCGTTCCGGAACTCGTTCTCCGGCCTCATCGTGTTCGACTTCTCCAACTTCCCCGGAACCTGGAACAACATCGATCGAAGCTGGGCGCGCGGAGTGGAGACCTCCGTTGCGGTGAAGCTCGGGAAGAACGTCACCGTGACTTCCGCATGGACTCGCGTGGAGACCCGAATCACCAGCACGGCGTCGATGGATCCCTACAACGGGGTGGGCCAGGAACTGCCCCGGCGTCCGAAGAATTCCGGGTCGGTTCTGCTGCAAATCGCGCCGCGGCGGTGGACCCTGGTAGCCGGCGGTCGCTTCGTCGGCGAGCGCCAGGATGCCGATTTCGTGTTCAGCATCACTCGTAACCCGGGGTATGCCCACGCCTTTGTCAGTGCGTCCTATCATCTCACGAAGAATGTCACTCCCTACTTTCGGGTCGATAACCTGACTAACGAAAAGTACGCCGAAGTGCTTGGTTACCCTGCGCTCTCCCGAAATGCCACGGGCGGGCTGCGCTTAAGCTGGTGATCCCGATGACGGCACGCGGGGCGCTCGTACTTCTGCTGCTGGCCGCAACCGTGGGAGCGCAGCCTCGCCGTATCGTTTCCACCGCTCCCAGCATCACTGAGATGCTCTACGCTTTGGGTCTCGGAGACCGGGTCGTTGGAGTCACCACTTACTGCCATTATCCACCCGAAGCCGCGAAGAAGCCTAAGATCGGAACCTACGTTGAGCCCGATCTCGAAACCATCGCATCGCTGAAGCCGGATCTGGTGATTATTCAGAAGAACCCGATACAATTGCAGGCTAAGTTGGAGCGGTTGAACTTACACGTCCTAGAAGTAAGTCACGACAACATTGCTCAAGTATTTGAGTCGATCGCTAGGATCGGAAAAGCCGCCGGCGCGGGCGATCGCGCTTCGGAGTTAGTGGCCTCGCTACGGCGCAATCTCGATGTGATCCACTCCCGTGTGTCCAGGAGGCCGGGGACGCGGGTTATGTTTATTGTTGGCCGGGCGCCAGACCGCATCGAGGATATCATCGTGATCGGCCAGGCGTCCTACCTGAATGAACTGATGGAGCTCGCGGGCGGTGTGAACATATTTCGCGATTCGGTTGCGCCGTATCCGAAAGTGGGAATGGAAGAGATCCTGGCGCGCAATCCCGATGTCATCGTGGACATGGGCGACATGGCTCAGACGGTGGGAGTCACCGAGCAGCACAAACAGTCGGTGGTAGCGCTCTGGAATCGGTTCCCGACGCTGAACGCGGTCCGGAATCACCGCGTTTTCGCCGTTGCAGCCGACGTCTACGTCGTGCCCGGCCCTCGGATGGTAGAAGCGGCGCGGCAGTTCGCGCGTGTGCTGCACCCGGAGGCTGGGTTGTGAGCTTCGATCTGACTGCGGTCGGCTTGCACTACGGTGCCGCGGAAGTCTTGGCCGATGTCACCGCCCGGTTCCGTCCCGGCGAACTGGTCGCGATTGTAGGACCGAATGGCGCGGGCAAATCCACGCTTCTGGGCATCATGGCCGGGTTGCGCCACGGCTACTCGGGCCGGTGTTACTATCGCGAGCGCGACATCCTAGTATGGAGGCGGCGGGCATTTGCTCGGTGTGTCTCGTTCGTCCCGCAGTCGCTCAAAGTCGATTTCCCGTTCAACGCTGAGCAGGTCGTCACCATGGGCCGCACTCCCTACGGTGGCGGACTGTTTGAAACGGATGAAGACCACGACGCTGTCGAGCGCGCAATGAAAATCACCGACACGCTCGCCTTTCGGAATCGCGACTTCCGCTCCCTATCGGGCGGCGAGCGGCAGCGAGTGGTGATTGCGTCCGCCCTGGCGCAATCGCCCGAAACGCTGCTCCTCGACGAGCCGACCACTTATCTTGACTTGAAGCATCAGGTGGAAACCTACCGCCTGCTTCGGGATCTTGCCCGCGAAGGCATGCTCGCCGTCGCCATAACGCACGACCTTAACCTGGCTCTTACCTATGCCGATCGCGTGCTGATGCTCCGCGCGGGCCGCGTGGTCGCGGACGGCGCTCCGCACGATGTGCTCACAGCCGGCCGCATTCACGAAGTCTTCTCGGTCACCGCCGATCTTCGAAATGGCAACGGAGACTCGCGCCCGTGGATCGTCTATGCTCCGTAGGCGATTCTGGCTCAGCATCACCGTGTGTGCTGCGATCTTTGTAGTGGTATCCGTCAGCGCGCCGCTTATTGGATCGGCTCACATCGATTACACTCGCGCGCTGAACGGCCAATCTCCCGATCGCGAGATCCTCTTCTACGCCCGCATCCCGAGAATCCTGCTTGCGATACTGGCCGGTGGCGCGCTCACGCTGACGGGCGTGTTGTTTCAAGCGCTGCTCCGCGACCCCTTGGCCGAGCCCTTCACGCTAGGCATTTCGAGCGGCTCGTCGTTGGGAGCGGTCATCGCGATCTCGTTGGGGCTGACAACCGTGGCGGGCATCCCAGCCGTTTTGTTTACCGCCTTCGCCGGCGCGGCGGCAACACTCGCGATTGTTTTGGGCATTGCTTTCGAAGGACGCCGCATATCTTCATTCACTCTCTTGCTGGCAGGTGTTAGTATCAACAGCATCTCGATGGCGATCATCCTGTTCCTTCATAATCTGGCCAGTGTTTCGCAATCGTTCGCTATCACGCGCTGGCTCATGGGCGGGCTGGATTCGATCGAGTACCGCGTCCTGGGCGGGATCGCCGCGATCGTATTGCCGGTCTGCGCGCTGATCTTTTGGAGAGCGCGCGACTGGAACCTGCTGGCAGTCGGCGAAGAGTGGGCCGCGGCGCGCGGCGTCCCCGCATCGAAACTACTCATCGGCGGCTACATCGCGGGATCCCTGATGACCGCCTCAGTGACGGCGTTCACCGGCCCGATCGGATTCATCGGACTGATCGTGCCGCACGGGCTGCGCATGGCGCTCGGCGCGGATCACCGCGTTCTGATCCCGTGTTCGTTCTTTCTCGGCGCGTCGTTCCTGATTGTGTGCGACACGCTCGCGCGCACGGTTCTCGCCCCCACCGAGATTCCCGTCGGCGTGATCACCGCGATGCTCGGAGGCCCGTTCTTCATCTGGCTGTTGCGCAGCCGCCGGAGGAGTCTTTGGCTGTGATCCTGCAAGTGGCGGCGATCGGAATCGCCGTCGTGGGCGCGATGCGGTTCTCGGTCGCCGCGGCGGTAATCGCGTACGTGCTGGCTCTCTCGTCGGAAGCGGTATTGGCCTATATTTCGAGACCGTTTGAGATACCCGTCAGCCGCCATTTGAACGGAGTGTTGGTTTTGTTGGCGGTGATTCCCGGAGTGATCGCAGCCCTGATTCCGGGTTGGGCGACTGCCATTGTGCTGATCGCCGGTGCGGCGCTCATTCTCCGCCTGGTGCAGGCGTGGTCATATCACCGTCCAGGCGCGCTCACCGCGATCTGGCTTGGGCTCGCGGGACTGATGGTGGAAGGCTTCACGTTATCTTATATTCAGAAGGTCTCTTTCCCTCTTGGTCAATAAGCTCGTTATTGCAAACCTTCGCCACCGGCCACTGCGGACGATACTGAGCGCGGTCGCGATCGGCGTTCAGGTGACGATGGTGCTCACGCTGGTTGGCGTGAGCCGCGGCATGCTCGCCGACGTGGCGAACCGGTCGAAAGGAACGGGCGCCGATATTCTCGTCAAGCCGCCCGGCAGTTCGCCCTTCGGTTTCAGTACGAACTTCCCGGAGAAGATCATTCCGTTCCTCCGCAAGCAGAAACACGTAACCGTCGCGACCGGAACACTGGTGCAGCCGATTGGGGGTCTCGACTCGGTCACGGGAATCAACCTCGCCGAATTTAACTCTCTGAGCGGCGGATTCCGCTACCTGGAAGGCGGACCGTTTAAAGGGCCCTACGAAATCCTCGTCGATGAGGTCTATTCCCGCTCGAACAAAAAGCGCGAAGGAGATGCGGTGAACATCCTCGGACGCGACTGGCGCGTGAGCGGAGTGGTGGAATCGGGCAAACTCTCGCGCATGTTCGTGCAATTGGCGGTGCTTCAGGATCTCACCGCCAACAACGGCAAGGTAACAGTCGGATATCTGAAACTGGACGATCCCGCAAACACCAAAGCCGTCATCGTGAGCTTGAAGTCGCAACTGACCGGTTACCCGATCTATTCCATGGAAGAATTCGTATCGCTCATTTCTATCAATAACGTTGCGATGTTAAAGAACTTCATCGCCGTAATCATCACGCTCGGCGTGCTCATCGGATTCCTGGTGGTGTTTCTGTCGATGTACACCGCGGTCCTGGAACGCACTCGCGAAATCGGCATCCTGAAGGCGCTCGGCGCGTCGCCTATGTTCATACTGGGAGTCCTTCTGCGGGAGACGTTCGTGCTTGCGGTCATCGGTTCCGTGCTCGGCATCCTTTTCACTTATGGCACTCGCTTGCTCATTACGACGTTCGTGCCTACCATGAGCCAGGCGATCGTGCCCGAATGGTGGCCCATCGCGGCCGGCATAGCGCTCACCGGTTCGATGCTCGGCGCGATTTACCCGGGGTTGAAAGCTGCGCGGCAGGATGCCATTGAGGCGCTCACTTATGACTGATGCGCCGATCATCGAGATCCGCGATCTTCGTAAGGCCTACCGGATGGGCGACGTCGAAGTCGCCGCACTGCGCGGAGTGGACCTGAGCGTTCAACGTGGTGAGTTTCTGTCCGTCATCGGCCCATCGGGTTCCGGCAAGTCCACCCTGTTCCACGTGCTCGGAGGACTAACGCCGCCGACGTCCGGAACCATCCTCATCAATGGCCGCGATCTGGTTCAAATGGGCGAGGCCGAGCGTACTGAGCTACGTAAAACACAAGTCGGCTTCGTGTTTCAGAAGTACAACCTGCTTCCGACCCTCTCCGCGGCGGACAACATCGCCATCGCTCGCTACATTTCCGGCAAGCACAAGGACGGCGACGAGCAGTTCGACGAGATCATACGCCTGCTAGGGCTGAAGGGCAGGTTGAACCATAAGCCACGGGCAATGTCCGGCGGGGAGCAGCAGCGCGTAGCGATTGCTCGCGCCATCGTGAATCACCCGGCGATTCTGCTGGCCGATGAACCTACGGGGAATCTCGATACCGAGAACTCGACCGCCGTGCTGGAACTGATGCGCGACCTGAATCAGCGCCTCGGCCAAACGATCCTCATGATTACGCACAATCCCGAGGCTGCCCAGTACGGTCATCGCACAGTCAGGATGCGCGACGGCCGCATCGTCACCGTGTGACCGCGGCTGCCGGGAAATAACGGCGCAGGATCTCGATCCAGGTCGCCCCGTCGCGCGCCATGGCCGCAGATCCGCGCTGGCACAGGCCGATGCGATGGCCGGATGCGATGCCTGTCGCGACCGGGCACTGGATAGAGAAATACGGATACGGCCCGGATTCCAGCGCGCGAGTGCGGCCTCCGCAATCCGCCGAATACAGCGCTTCGATCACCCGGCCCTGGTATTGCAACACCATGCCCGCCGTGGTGCGCGCGGCCCTATCGGCAGGCGAGCCGCCGGCCGGCGGCTCCCGTAGGAACTGGCAATGCGTGGTGCCGCAGAAGTCCGCGTAAGCGTGGCGTCCGTGCGCCGCCAGCAGAAACGAGCGCGCGACAATCGCCTGCGCCCGCAGGCTCTCGATACCGGCTCCCGGCGGACTCTCGGCAGCGACGATGGATGCGACGGCGGTTTCCAGATCCATCGTGACTACCGGCACGACCTCGTCGTGGTCACGAACGAGATCGAGGCGGCCGCGATACCGGCGCTCGATTCGGCCTGGGATGCGTAGCGTAAACTCCGGCGAACCGCTCGCCCGAACGGCCTCGACAGAGCGCGGGTGAAAGAGGCCGAATACAGCGATGCGAACCTCGGCCGCCTGCAGGCTGATCGCGCAAAGCAGGAGCGCCGCCGCGGCGTTCAACTCAACACCGCTCGGACAAACGACCCCACGCGGCGCGCGCACTCCGCGCCGGGAACGCCGTGCGCCCTCGCGAGCCGCACGAATTCCGGCGAAACGTCGGGAAACAAGACCACGACCATGCCATCGCGCGACTGGCCCGGCTGATGCACGCATG
The DNA here is from genome assembly GCA_025353165.1 of Acidobacteriota bacterium. GTDB lineage: Bacteria > Acidobacteriota > Terriglobia > Bryobacterales > Bryobacteraceae > TMP-7. The sequence goes on from JANXRE010000019.1 coordinate 119,470, forward strand.
GCGCAGTGCCCGTTTTCGCCGCGGCCGGCGCGCCCAGACCGGCGGCCGTGCCACTCCGCGCGCACAGCCGCATGGCGTTGAACACCAGCGACGCGCCGGGCTCCGAACGCCGGTAAAGCAGTTCGCGGTAGGCATCGCCGATGGCGGCCGGCTTCGCGCGCCAGGTTCCAAATCGTCCGATGAGCGACTCCGGCGACGTGTCGTCCGGCAACGGGAGACCATATCGCTGAGCGATACGCTCCATGTCCTCCAGTGCGATCAAACGCGCGAGTTGAAGGAAGTAAGAGTTGCAGGACTGCGCCAGCGCCGTGGTAACGTCGATGGACCCATGTCCCTGTGGACGCCAGCATCCCGTGCATTCGATCAGCGGGTAACGGAACGCATGCGCCTCACCGTAAGCGAGCGCGACGAACGGCTTCACCAGCGAGCCGAGCGGAGCGGGTGCCTTCGGTTGGGTCCAGCGTTCGGCGACGACGGACGCATCCCCGGCGCGCATGAGAACATATTCCGTGCCGCGACGCGGCAGCTCACGGTCGATCAATCGGGCGATCGATCCGTCGCGGCCGGACGCCGCGAGCGCCAAAAATCCGCGGCGCGTCATTGCAGCTTGTAAACGACTTGCTGCGTCACGCGGTTGCCGTCATCGTGCGATTCGAGAAACACCGAATCGACGCGGCCGAGCGCGCGGCCGAGGCTCGCGATGTTCTCCGAAAAGAACAGAGGCTCACGCGCATCGCCCGCGCCGCGCAAAGACGGGTAGTCGATCAGCGTCATCATGCGCTGAAACCGGGGTAGTTCACGAGCATGCAGAAATCGCATGGCGTAGTGGGCAGGCGGAATCGCGGCGGCTGGACGCCCGGCCATCGCCTTCATTAGATCTTCGGAGGTGGAGAGGATCAGCAAGCGATCAGCCGTGGTCACCCACACCCGGTCCATCTTGAACATGATCGATTCCATGGCCGCCCGCGCGGCAGCGACGTCCCACGGACGAGCGCCTAGTAGTGCGATCGCCCGGGGAGTGATGACGAAGACGCCGTCGCTCGATGCCTTCGCGCCCTCGACCTGCAGCATCGCTTCGACAGTGTTCCCCTCGAGCACCGTCCGCAGCGGTTGCAGATCGATATTCGACGCGTCGTCCACGACCGGCGGCTCGTCGATTCTGGTTTCCAAGTCCTCCTCGGACCCGAGCATCGCATCGGCGTTGCCTTCCGCCGGCGCACGACGGTAGAGATCTTCCCGGCTATCGACGCGCGGCAGAATAATCTTCTGGGCGATCAAGGCCAGCGCGCCGGCGATGTCCGGCTTCGCCCACGCGCGGAACAGCCCGGCGTCGGCGGGCACGAACGGGCCGATCTCGCCGACGGCGGTTTCGGATGTCCGCATATCGGCCGCGGGCTCGGACCGCAGCAGCACCCGGCGTTCGCGATACAAGGTCTGCGAACGATCAAGGTCCGAGACGATGGCGCTGAACTGCATGAGTTCGCGGGTATTGCGCTGGATCCAGTACGACCGGAAGTATTGCGTCTTCGCGACCTTCGCGAAATTCAGCTCCATACGAAGGTCTCCGGGAGTCGCTTGCGCGGCTGTTGCGTGTTGGAACCACGGCTCCTGTTTCATCGCTGGCCGCGATTCCCCGGCGATCAGCGCCAGCGCCGAAGCGATCGACTGCTCCCCGGTCGCGATCAGCAGCAGGTCGGTAGTCACCGCGAACGCAGCAACGCGGCTTTGCTCCTGCCGCACGTAGTAATCGATTCCAGCGGACTTCCGCGGCTGAAACTTTGCGCGCGCCTGCCACAACATTGTTTCGTATGCGCGCGCCGACGGCAGGCGCGTGATGTAAAGGAAATCGAGGCTTCCGATGTCGTAGAGCGCGAGCAAGGAATTCGTGCCCGCCACGGCATCCACGAGCGACATGTCGGGCGCGAATCCCGCCACCGCGCCGAACTCCTGCTGCGCGTCATGGAACCGCAGGAACAAACGCGACCGCGAAAATGCCTGGTAGTTGTCGCTTGCCAGCCAGGTGCTCTTCTCGGCGGAGCCGTTCCAATCCTTCACCAGCGACGCGAAGTCTTTCGCCTCGACATAGAGCAAAGCGCCCGCCGGAACCAGATCCGTCAGCGGACGCGGTTGCTGCAACGCTTGTGGCAGCAGCACCGCCACGCCTGCCAGCACCAGCACGCCAACCGAAATGCCGGCGTTCCGATTCATCGTGCACCTCCGTGAGCCGCCGTCCGCCTGGGCCGGACGAGGTGCGGTTGTTCGAGATTCCTGCTCACCACTGGCCGCCGGTCGTCGTTTGCCTTCCGCAACTCGATCGCCTGGAGCATGGCCGGCAGATTCGGCTGGGCCTGGGAGTGGTCCAACGCCAGCCCAAGCCGGTAACAATAGGCAGATCGCTCTGGCTCGTTCAGGTGCATGTAGGCGTCCCCCATCCCGCGTGCGATGAGAGCGCGATCGGCTTGCGAAAATGGCGTGTTTCGGAGGAACTGACTCACCATCCAGGGCTGAGGGGATTCCAACCCAGGGTGCGGTATTTCCGCCGGCATGGAAGAAATCGCGAGTTGATAGCGCTTCGCGTCGAGTGCGAGTCGAAACAGCTTCAGGAAAGGATCGAACGGGGCCGGGTCGGTCGCGATGGCGGCCCGCAGAATCCGAATCTTCGCGGCGGGATCCGCTATCGCCGATGCCGCTTCCACGCGCGCGAAGTACCAGTACGTTTTGCTCACGGCCTGTTCCGTCAACGGCGTTGAGGAGGCCAGCAGATCGAGTTCGGCGGCCCCCGTGGTCAGCGCCGCGCCTCCGCCACGTCGCAACGCAAGAGCCGCGCCGACGCGTGTTTCATACGGCGCATATTGGTCGGTGGCCACCGCCGCGAGTTCCGCCGTGTTCTTGCGCAAAGCCGCCAACTGCTCGCGCGCCTTCAGTCCCATGGAACCGCCTTGACTCGTTGCTCGTAGAAAGCCGCGGCCTCCGTGTTCTGCCCGAACTGTTCGAGCAGCGCCGCGGCGGAGGTCTGTGTCTCGAACGGTTCCCCGCTCAGCATCGTCATGCGCCGGAGCAGTTCGACGGCGGCGGGCGCTTGCTTTTCCTGCAACCGAATTTCAGCAAGTCCCAGGAAGTTGGCCGAATCGAAACGATGCGCTTCCAACTCGCGCGTGTAGATGAACTCCAGCACGCGCCTGGCCGCCGCATCGTCGCCCACCCGCCGCAATTCGTTCGCGCCTTCCCGCATCGCCTCAAGCGGCGGCGGCTCGTAGTCCGCGGCAAAGCGCGTCAGCGTCGCGGGAAGCGCGTTCGCCTGCGCCGCGATCTGTAATTCCAGCGGCACGATCTGGCCTTGCAGATTCCTGCGCGCCTTGTCGGGGATCGAGTTCAACAGCGCCTGCGCGCGCGCAGTCTGTTTTCGCTCGACCAGCAACCGCAGCCACTCCAATTGCCGCGAGCGCAAGCTGCTCTCCGCGGATTCGCGCGGCTGCCCGAATGACGCCGCCAGCCGGCGCTGCTCAAAGTCGATCAGCTTGCCGTATAACAGGTCGCGCTGCGCATCCGGCACTCTGCGGTTGCGGACCGCGCCCGCCAGCACGGCCATCGGGTCGGCCGAAGCCTGGCTCACCTCCACCAGCCACGCCACCGCTTTCGCGGGATCTCCCGAAGCCGCGAGAATGCCCTCCAGCAACGGCTCAAACATGTAGGTTCCGTTCCGGCGCAGGTAGGCTCTTAGGAAAGTATCGGCGTCCGCTCGAACCAAAGCGAGTGCATCGTGCCCACCGATGTGGGTCAGCGTGACCTTGACGTCTTCGATGAAGGCGGGCGGCACGGACCCGCGATCCTGCCGCGCGCTGAAGGACTGCAGGGCAAGCCGCCATTCGGCGATCGCCTCATCGTGCCGGCCTGAACTCCAAAGCGCCTCCGCCATGCGATCGTGCACCGCGCCATTCCGCGGATCCAGTTCGAGCGAATGCGCGTAGCCGTTCATGGCCTTTTGCCAAACGCCAGACTCGCGATAATAGTCGCCGAGATTGGAGTACGCTCCGGCATTACCGGGCATCGCTTCCAGCATGGCGGGCAGATAATCGGCGGCGCTCGGCTGGCCCGCCAGCGCGAGGTACTCGCCGTAACGCGAGCCGTAGTAGAACCACGGCTCCCCGGCGAGCTGACGGTCGCGATCCACCGGCTTGCCGATGCGATCGCCAGTCACAAGGCTCCCCAGCGCCGTCTGAAAAGCGCCGCCGACCTGCGCGTTGCTTAGGGAGAAATACAATCCGGTCAGCCCAGTGTACGAAGACGTCCACACGGGAGGCAGCTCCTTGCCGCGCGCCGCTACGACTGCCATCGCGTCAGCGGGGCGCCCGCTTTGGATGGCGCAGTTTGCCGCCACGTCGCGTATGCTCTGGTCCGGATCGGATGCCGCAACATTCGCCAACGCTTGCGGCTGTCCCGCCAGCAGGCCGCATAGACGCTCGGCCAGCAGGCCGTTGGCTCCGGCTAGCCGGATCACGCGCAATTCCGCCGCTGCATCGCCAGCGCGCTGGTAAGCATCCGCGGCCCGGGCCAACAGCGCATCGCGATTCGTCGTCTGCGCAGGGATCGCCTTCCAAACCGCTTCGAGTTGCGCCCCCAATTCTGCAAATCTGAGCCGCCTGTTCTGGTGTTCGACGAGTTGGTCCTCATAGGCGAGGTTCAAGCGTACCCAGTCCGCGAGCCATTGCACGGTGATGTCCTCGAGGCCGGCGGAATTCAGAGCTTCAAACGGGTTTCGTGAGGATGGCTGCCTGGCGAGGAACGCGGCGGCAGCGGTCTTTTCTTCGGGCGTGTAGTAAGCGCGGACTGTTTCGCCCAAAGCGCGCATCGCCGATGCATTTGTGCCGATCGCCGACACGGCGGATCCGGACTGGCGCGCACGAGTGAGAATGCGCGGGTAAACGTCTGCCTGCTCGGTCAACTTCGGCCCGGCTATTCCGGCGCCCTTCTCCGCGAACTGGCGCGCCTGTTCGACGTACCCCCAAGTGTCCAGCCTCGATGCGACGTTGAAATAATTCTCCGCCCGCTCCGGCCGCTTCTCGATATATGCCGCGCGCAGCGCCGCCACCGCTCCATCCCTTTGCCCTTGGCGCGCGCGGACGAGAGCCACGCGCTCCATCCACGCTGGGTTGTGATACGTCAGCTCGAACAGGCGCGCGTAGTTGCGCTCGGCATCCGGGAAACGCAGCAGGCGCTCGTCGAGCTGCGCCTGTGCGACCCACAGGTCGGTGCGATCAGGACGGATGGCCATTGCTTTCGAATACTGATCGATGGCCTCGGCGAACCGCTCCAATTCCGTATCCACGCGCGCCAGCACCATCGGCCATCGGTAGTCGCGTGGCGAGTTGGCCGCGGTCCTCGCATAGTAAGCGATCAGGGTGTCTCCGAGTTGATGAACGCCCGCGTAGGATGCGGCCTCGCGCGCGAGTTGTTCGTCCTCCGGATATCGATTCAGAATCTCGATGTACTGGTCGAGCGATGCGGCGTAATCCCGCACTCGCGTCAGCACGGGGATGAGCCCGCGGCGCATCGCGGCGGTTTGCTCGATCTTATCGGCCGCGCTGAGATTCGACCCGCGCAGCCCCTCAATGGTGGACTGATAGAACGCCCGCAGGCCGGCGTCGTCGCCCGATCGCGCGTAAGTATCCGCCATCGCGGTCAGGTACTCCGAGCGGTACGGATCCTCCGTCAGCAGCGGCCCGAGCGCCTGCCGGGCGGTCGCGGTATCGCCCGATTCGGTCGCCTTGCGCGCGGCCTCCAGCCGGAACGCCCGTTGATAAAGCGGCTGCGCGCGATCCGCGGCCCGGGCGAGCGTCTCCACGGCCAGCTTCGGTTGGCCAGAGCGCCAGTAGAAATCGGTTGTGGCGCGCACCACGCCCAGCGTGTTGGGATGGGCCGCGTAGAGTGCGGCGAGGACCCGCTGCGCGTCCGCGGCGCGATTCTGATCGTCGTAGAAATGCGCCAGCGCCAGTTCGTATCGCATCTGGTCCACGGGGTCGGATGTAATGGCGATGCGCCGCTCCAGCGCCGCTTCCCGGACACTGGCGAAGCCGGCGATGCGGCCCTGATTGCCGAGCCATTCAACAGTTTCGAGGGAACTCGTGCGCGCTGTCGCCGCCGATAGGAACTGTTCGAGTTCGGCGCGCCGCCCCTGATTCTCCAGGACTGCGGCGCGAAGCTGGAGCGCGCGGGGCGAAGCGTCCGGGCGATTCCCGATGTCCGCTGTCTGGCGCTCCACGCTCTCGCGCAGCGCCGCACGCCGCGCCAGCCGCACGATGCGGCGCTGCGCAATATCGCTCGCTTGATTCAGGGCGGCGTTCGCGTACTCGGTGAGCGCGCGGTCGTACTCGCGCTTGCTTTCCAAGATGGCGCCCGCCTGGTAAGCGAACAGCGAAGAATCGTTCAGCTTGCTCCGGCCTTCGCAGATAACGCGCAATGCGTCGTCGAACAAGTAGTAATCCCAGAACACGGTGGCCGATTCCAGGTAGCCGTCGGAGCGGCCCGGCCGTACGTCCGCGATGCGGTTCCACAGCGGGCGCGCGCGATCGAAGCGGTTGCGATCGGCGTAGATCTCGCCCTGGTAGGTAAGCGCCGCGGTGTCGCCCGGTTTGTAGGAAACCAGATTCTGTTGGATGCCGGCCGCGACCTCCGTCTGCTTCGGGTCGATGGTGGCGAGCGAGCGATACACGGCTGCCGCGCGCTCCACGGCCGGCGAGGAAGCGGGGTAACTGACTGCGATGAGGCGGTACACCGGGGCCGCAGACTCGAAATGCGCCCGCCACGCTTCCCCCTCCGCGAGCATCTCGGCCGCCGCCGGATTCGCGTTCACTCGCTGCGTGGTCGTGACAGGGCCCAGCGCGGCGAGTTCTGCATCCAGCCTCTTCGTGCTGGAGAGGTACGCGAAGAACTGCATCCTCAGGTCGTCGGCGTAAAACCAGTTCGCTCTCAGCAGAGCCTCGTGCGCCGCGCCGTCGACCGTCCCCGGACTTTGATATGCAGCCAGCAGATTGCGAGTGAACGTCAGATCGTGAGGGAATCGCCGGTGAGCGTAGAGATTGAGTTGCAGATACAACGTAGCGGAGAGCGATCCGTGCGGCACAACAGCGCTGAAGTACGCCTCTAACTCGGTGCCCGAGAACTTGCCGATCACATCGCGCGTAAACGCCGCCAACTGAGCGGTCTGCTTCTGGCGCAGGTACCAGCGCGCCAGCTTGTGGCTCCAGCCGGTGTCCGGGAATCGAGCCATCGCGCGCTTGAACGTCGCTTCGACTTCCGCGCCGAGACGGTTCTGTTCCAGGAAGGCCGCGAACCTTTCGTAAAGACCCGGGTCGTTGGGAATGCGATCGATCTCGCTCCGGTACAACACAAGCGCGTCCGGCATCCGCTGCAGGCTGACGAGCCGCGCGATATAGCGGTCGAGAATGCGCGCGTACTCGGGCGAGCGGGCCGGCGCTTCCGAGCCGCGCGCGTCAGCAAGCGGTGTGGCGTGAGCGCCCAGCGGCACACCCTCCGCGCGCCCGGCGAGCTCGCGCAGCAATTCGTCGTACAGCGCGAACTCGGGCTGAGTCTGCCCCGTCCGCGCATACGCATCGGCCATCAGGGTGGCCACCGTGGTTCGCTCCGCCGCGTTTGGAAACTGCGCGCGGAAGCGTGTGCCGGCCTGAATCACGGCTTGATTGTCGCCGTGAATCGAATATGCGTCAATCCGTTTGGCGTTCAGCGGCGCGCGCTGCGCCGAGTTCGGGAAGCGCGAATCGAACAGCGTCACCAACTCCGAGGCGCGCGCGCGATGGAAATACGCTTGCGCGTTCTGATTCTCTTCGGAGTATTTGTACGACGGTCCTTCGGTGTTCAGGATCAGCGATAGCACGCCGTTCAGATATCCAGGATATGGATCGGCCTGCGCTATGTCGCGATAGTACGATAGGTCGCTCGAGCCGAAGCGAATGCCTTGGCCGGCATAAGTAAACAGCAGATTCGCGAGCCCCGCCAGCGCGCGCTCCACATCCGCCGCGCCCGCACCGGGAAGGCTGTATAGGGCGTAGTAACACCTTGCGGAGCGGTCCGGATCATTCGCTGCCTCGTAGAGTTGGGCGAGCGTCCAGAGGTCCTCAGCCGTCCAGGTTTTGGTCCTCGCCTCGAACTCCATCAGCGCGCGTTGAGCGAATGGGAGGTTGCCCTGCTGCTGCCAGTAATAGAAAATCCGCGCGGCGCCCTGAATTCCGCTGCGCGATTGGGCATCCTGCAAATAACGGCGCAGCGAGCCGGTGTGGCTCAACAACTCGAAATACGACTTCACCAGTTCGGGCGGCCACAACGGCTGAAAGCTGCGATCGTACAGAGCGAGCGCGGCTTGCGTGGAGCCGCGCGCGGCTTCGATCTGCGCGTGCGCGCGAACCTGCCACACCGCGTCGTTCGGGAACGCGGCGGCGTATTGCTTGGCGACCTCTTCGGCATCCGCGAACTGCTTATGCGCGACCGCATAATTGAGGAATCGCGAGTAAGCGGTGGGCTCAGCCGGATAACGCGCTATCCAGGAGCGGAGTTCCGCCCGGGCGGTGTCGAAGGCGAACAGATGATCGTCGATCAGCGCGACGATGCGCTCGAAAGTCTTCCAGGCCCGCTGCTCATTCGCAGGTTCGAAGCGCTCGGACGGCGCGGCGGGCAGAATGGCGGCCGCGTGCAGCGCGGCCAATTCCCTCGTAGACTCGACGCGGCGGCTGTAGAAATCGGCGAGCGCCGTCTGGCCGGCGAATTTGTCGGTCGCCAGTTGCGCGAATTTCGTCCAGTCGGACTCCGCGGCGGAGAAATCGAGCTGCTGTTCCGCTTCGAGAGCGCGGAGCGAGTACAGATCGGCGGCGGCGGGCGACGCGCCGATCCGCTTCGTCAATTCGGGGCGTGTTTCGGAGGGCGGACGGCGGGCCGGAACAGTCGACGGTCCGACAGCGACCAGCTTGAAGAAAACGGATTCGAGCGGCTTGCCGGCCTCGATGTCCTGGACCCAACGGGCGAGTTCTCCGCGCGCGGCCACGACCAACCCTGAGGCGATGCCAACAGCGAGGGCGGAGCTACGGAACCACTTCAATCGACACCTCCTCCGTCCCGATGTTGTGCGCGAAGTCCTCCGCCGTGACTGTGATTTTGTATCGCCCCGCCGCGAGGTGCGCGGGCACGAACACTTCTCCGCTGTTCGAACTCATCGCCGGATTCCACCGCATGTAGGCGGGCGCGGCACCGTACAGCCGGGCGACAATCGTGCGCGCCGTTTCCGACGCATTCACGCGCAAGCGGATCACGTCACCGGGCCGGCAGCGCGTCTTATCGAGCCGCACGTGCAAAACCGGCGGCTTGCTCGCGATGACGAACGTCTTCGATTCGCGGAACGTTCGACCTTCGCGATCGCGAAGGATCAGCCGCACGCTATAAGTGCCGTCCCGCATGTCACTCGGCGCGAGGAAGCGCGTCTGCCAGGTGTCTTCCTGCGACAGGTAACGCAGCTTCTTCACCAGCCCGAACGGGAACACGGCCGTTACCGACGCGATGGATGGGTCGGTCTTTACGCGCAGCACCGGATCGCCCGGGCGGATTAGCCGCGGCCTCAGCAATGCCCGTGGCGCCGCGAGGAAGGACGTATAGGGCGTGACGAACTTGTACTTCCGCGCCAGGCGGACGATCTCATCGATCAAAGCCTGGCTCTCGCCCTCGCGCTCGATTTTCTCTAGCAGCGCATCGACACGGGCTTTGGCCCAGGTACGCGGGAGGTCCGGATGGGCGGCGCTGTTCGCCGGAAGGCTCACCGATTTCCGGGTTTCGAAGGGGGCGCCTTCGCGAACTCCCCGGAGTCGGAAGGCCGTGCGGACGGACGCGCTGTAGGTTCCCACCCACGTCGCGACCGAGCCGGGGAAAGCCGCCTCCTCCAGCGGATAAACCAGTCCCACGGCGGGAGTCGCGGCGAATTCCAGCCGCTCCACCGGATCGCGACCGATCTTTGCCAGGAACGCGTTCAGCTTGAAATCGACAGGCTCGGTGGAACGCACATGCTCCAGCGCACCCTTAGCCCGTGCCAGCATCTTCAGCAACGGGATATTCGCATCGTCGCCGACCGCGAAGATGTACGTCCGGGGGCGCTGCTTCTCCGCAACACGATTCCACTGTGCCATGTACCATTCGGCGAGTTTTCCGTTCTGGATAATCCCGCTGGTCGCGCCGCCGTCGCCGAGCAGCACTACGTACAGGTTTGATCCGGTCTGCTTCAGAGCTGCACCGAGGGCGGCCTGCAAATTCGTATCGCCGCGCAACCGGCTTTGCCGCACGAAGACCAGCGCCTTCTCCACCGCATCCGGGCTCGCCGCCACGGGCGCGGGCGCCATCGCTGAGACGTCGCTGTTGAACAACAGCAGATTGAAACGGTCGCCCGCCTTCAGGCTGCGCAGCAGCCGCTCCAGCGCCTGATAGCTGCGCTCCAGCTTCTCCCACTGCATGGACAGCGATGTATCGAACAGCGCGACGATCGTCCGGGGAGCGCCGGCCCCCGCGCTCTGCCGCGGCAGGCGAAGCAGTGTGCTGGCCTCGAAGAAACCGGGCTCGCCGGAATCGCGGTGCGCGATGACGGCGAGCGCGTCGGCCTTCGGCTCGGCGAATGAGTACTCGGCGGCAAGGTCCTCGCTGAGATTCACGTCCTGCCCTTCGAAATCCGCGCGCACCAGGGACTCTGTCTGCCGAATCTGAACGGGATACGCCTTGCTCGTGATCGTGAAGCTCTGCAACGGGCGTTCGGACCGAAACTCGAAATGCAACGTGAGCTTGCCGGCCGTTTGCGCGCGGTACACATCCGGCCGCAGCGGGATGGCGAAGAAGCCCTTGAACTGTTCGATGGACAGGCGCTCGTGATACTCGATCTCGATTCTCTTGTTGCCCCACGGCGGAATGGGAGCCACGCGCGCCACAAACTCGGCGCCGCGCCGCGCTTCATCGGGTCCGCGCTCGCCCATCTGCAGCAGGCCGGGATCCAGCACCTGCATTCGAATGTCGTTGTAGATTTCGTCGGCGCGCTTCCGCTCCAGGATCACTCCGGGAATGCGTGTGACATCGTCCCAGACGGCAAAGTCCGAAACGATGCCGCGACCGGGGAGCGCGAAAATGTAATTGCCCTCGAGGACCCTGCCTGTATGATTCGCGTAGATCTGGCGGATGGAAACACGCGCGTCCGCATTGTCGATGACGACGTCGATCGACATCTCCCGGAGCGATAGCACGGCGGGATCCGGCTGCTTCGCGTCGGTGGGAAGCAACACGCCGGCATCTCCGAAGAGCGGCATTGCACAAACCAGACACAGCAGAGCTCGTTTCATCGGAGCAGCGTGTCCTCCGGAACCCGCACCAGTCCGTTGTCCGTGCCAACATAGACAACGCCCGACTGCACGGCGATCGCAGTCACGTTTAAAGACGGCAACCCTCGCGTGATCCAACGCCATCGGCCCGCCGAGCGGTCGTAGAGCGCGAGCCCCCGGTCCAGCGCTCCCGCGTAGACGGCGCGATCCGAGGCGGCCATGGCATTCGGGTTCACCTCGAACGTGGACGGCAGATCGTCGAAGCCCGTCCATATTTTTCCGCGGCCTTGATGCATGACGCCACCGCCGTAGGTGCCCGCGAAAATGTCGTTCGAGACGGGGAGCACCGCCGTGATCCAGTTGTGCATGAATCCGGAATTCGCGGTGGTGAAACTGGTGGTAACCAGTCCGCCTTCGATCACCGAGAGTCCGCCAAGCGTGCCAGCCAGGATGCGTGAGCCCATCGCGCCGAGAGCGTATACGTGGTTGTTCACCAGGCCCTGAAACGCGTAAATGCTGCTTATGCGCGATGATTCGATGAAGCTAACGCCGGCGGGTGTACCGGCCACGGTCGTTCCATCGGGCCGGAACAGCACGTCCGTCACTTGTGTGGCGATCAGGTCATCCGCGCGTGTAAGAACCTGGCGCTTCTCGCCGCTGGCGGTGAACATCACCAGGCCGTTCGATGTGGCCACCGCGACGCGATCACGCTCGCGATCCTGCACGATGCGGTTCACGCAGAACACCACGTCATCTTCGACATGCCGCGCACTCCCGGCCGCCGGACCGAAAATGTCCAAGCCACGATCGAAGTATCCAATCCACAGGCGTCCGGTCGAGTCGGGGGCGAGCGCCGAGATATTGCGATCGGCCAGGCGGGCCTCCTCGGCCTTCAACACCGGCGTCCATTCGGTGTTTCGCCCACCGATGCGATACAAGCCATCCGCCGTCAGGGCCAGCACCGCATCCGGCGTGGCCAGCAGACGCTGGATGGCGCAATTCGCGCACTCGGCGGATTCGTTCGCAACCGGCCTCGCCTTGGCTTCGAGCGGCACACGCACAAGCCCTTCATCCAGCGTCCCGGCGAGGAGTTCCCCGGCCTGCTGAACGATGCTCTGAACCGTGAAGCCCTTGGCGAGCACGCGCTGAATATGGCCGTCGCGAATCTCGGCGATCCCGAGCACGGTGGCCGCGTAAGCAGTATCGCCGGATACCGTGATCGAGAAAACGTGCGCATCGGGCAGCCCTTCCGCCTCCCCGAAGCGATCCAGTTGGCCCGCATGCCAGTGCAGAACGCCGGCGTCCCGGGTCCCGATCCACAGGCTCGCTTCCTCGCCCGCCAGCGCCGAAACATGAGCGCCGGCCAGCGACCGGTGAAGCGGCGAGAGTTGCTTGCCGTCGAAGGCGAGGACGCCGGCTTTGTCGGTTCCGAATAGCACGCGGCCCGTTGACAGGGGCAAGATCGACCGGATGTCGCGGAACGGCGCGCCGTCGGGCCGGATGTGCCGGAAGTGCGCTCCGTCGTATGCCAGCGCGCCTTCGCCGGCGGTTGCGATCCACAGCTCGCCAAGGCCGGTTGCCAGCGCGGTAACCGGCGCCGCCGGCAGTTCGATTCCCGTGCGGAAGCGGTTCACCAGAACGCCGTTCGCGTCGTACTCGAACAGGCCCCCATCTCCGCCAACAAAAATCCGGCCGCCGAAGACGATCACGTCGCGAAAACCCGCCGGAGCGGCCAGAGTCTCGAACCCGGCAGGGGGCTGCAGGTCCAGAGCAGCCGCAACAAAAGGAATTCGGCCTTCTCGCTCGATCTGCTCGGCCGACGTGCGCAGCGCGCGCGCCGCTCGCCAGAGCGCCGCGGCCGAATACAGCCCTGCCGCGGCCAACACCACCCCAAGGGCAAGCCAGGACCGCTTGTGCCGCATCGGTTCAAGTATATGCGGAACTCCGATACAATCCCATCATGCAGACTGGCATCACACGGCGTAACTTTGCCTATGGCGTAGCGGGAGTTTCCGCCGCTCTCGCGACACGCGGCCGCATTCTCGGAGCGAACGACCGCATCAACGCCGCCGTCATCGGGCTCGGCACGCGGGGCTCCTGGCTGCTGGAAGGTGCGCTCCATCGTGCGGGCGAAAAGAGCGACGTTGCTGTCGTGGCGCTCTGCGACGTTTATCAGGCGCGGCTTTCGCGCGCGGCAAAGAAAGCGCCCGATGCGAAGCAGTACACGCATCATCAGGAACTGCTCGACCGCAAGGACATCGACGCGGTGCTGATCGCGACGCCCGATCACTGGCACGCCCCGATCACCCTGGCGGCGCTCGACGGCGGGCGCGACGTGTACTGCGAGAAGCCGATGACCCATACGCTCGAGGAGGCGGCGGTAGTCGCCGCGAAAGTACGCGAGACGAAGCGGGTGATGCAAATCGGCGTGCAGGCGCTCTCGTGGGCGCGGTGGCACAAGATCCGCGACGTCGTGCAAGCCGGCACGCTCGGCAAGGTGGTGGCCGTGCAAGGCACCTACAGCCGAAACGATCCGAACGGAGATTGGAACTGGCGCATCGATCCGGGCGCCGGTCCGGACGCGGCCGGCGAGGGGCACATCGACTGGAAGCAGTGGCTCGGCCCGGCGACTCAGCGCGCCTTCGACGCCGACCGCTTCTTCCGCTTCCGCAAATACTGGGATTATTCGGGCGGCATCGCCACCGACCTGCACTATCACATCGTTGCGCCGTTCCACCTGGCGCTGGAGAACGAGCATCCGGTGCGCGTCTCCGGCATGGGCGGCCTTTGGATTTATAACGACGGGCGCGAAGTGCCGGACACCTTCATGACGGCCGCCGACTTTCCCGGCAAGTACTCGATGATGGTGCAATCCTCGCAGGTAAACGAGATCGGCCCGCTAATGGTGCTGCGCGGAACGCACGCCACCATGCATCTCGGCGATGAGTGGGAAGGCCCGCAAGGACGTAACACGAGCATCGCGCGCATCGTTCCGGAAACACCGTTCCGCGACGAATTCCGCAAGAAGTGGAGCAAGGACGAAATCGTCATCGACAACGTGGGCAACGAAGGCGACCAGAAGCACATGGATAATTTCTTCGACTGTGTCCGCTCGCGCGAACAGCCCAACTGTCCCGCCGACCTGGGGCACAAGGTGATGACGAGCATCGATCTATCGGTGCGGTCGTACCGGGAGAACAAAACGTTCGTTGTCGACCCGTCGAGCGGGCGCATTCTTAACGGTTAATTGCCGTTAGTTTGTCAGCCCACAATTGAAGGCGGGCCGAGTCGAAGATGCACAAATCGTGGAGTCATGACGAGGATGACATCAAGAGCGTAGGTGTTTAAGCCTGAGGTATTCGGCCCAAGTGATCGGAGTCCCCGAGGGCCGCTCGATAACCTCGTCAAGTCGACTGCTCTCCAGGTCTTCCGAATCGACCCTGAGGGCGCTCACCCTGCCGTTCTTCCATACGGTGAGTTGTCGTTGTGAGAATGAAAAACGGCCACTTCCCTGCCGTATTCGCTGGCGATCATTTCAATGGCGGGCCAGAATCGTCATCTCCGCTCATGGGAATAACCGCGTCACAGGGTGAGTGAATATCGTGGCCCTTGTGAACCAGTGGCGTCGTAACAGATCCAGGCAGGAGAGAGTCACGGATCATTCCGATGACGATATTCGTGTCGGTCCTCTTTTCTACCCGGCCTTTTTGCCGGTCCGGCTTGTAGTACCCCTCAACGACCAAGACCTTGCTGCCTGTGCCGTGCTCCAGCGCCGAGAGCCAGAGCTTGCGACGTTTGATCTCCCCGGGGTTCATCTCGGTGTCGTCGGCAACTGTCGCCGTGTAATACTTTACAGCGCCGACTTCGTAGCGACCTTCGAATGCGCGACCGGCGAGGCGCTGTGCAAGTTTCGAGAAATTGCACCACCCCAGACGAAGTGTTGTCGGCTTGTTGATTGAGTAATAGAAGTTGTATCCGTCTATGTACACGTTGACCGTTTTGCTCGGCTGCCCCGGCTTGATCATGCGATGATTATTGGTCTTCTTTCGAGTCTCAGTCGTGCTTGCTGGCGAGTTCGGCCCCTATAACGCGGCAACCGGAAAGTATCCACTCGGACGCAAAACGTCCGACCAGCCGCTCCAGGACCTTCACCGCTTCCGCTCCCGAGATGTCCCTGGAATCGACGACAATGGAGGCAGGATGAAGACTCTCCAGGCGGTTTACGGAAATGGGGTCCTCCGTCCGCTGGAGGCGCTTTCATTGAAAGAGCATCAGCGAGTCACGGTCACGCTCTCAGACTCCGCCGAGCGCTGGCTGGACCACGAGTACATGGACCGAGTCAGGAAGGCCGTGGCAACGATGGGACCGGCGCCCAGCCTGGAGGAAGTCCGGCAGTCCCTGTCGAAGATTCCCGGCAATCTTTCCGACGACATCCGGGCTGAGCGAGAGCGCCGGTAGTGGTGGGCTGTTTTTTGGATTCGAGCGCTCTCGTAAAGCTCTTACCGGGAGGGCCGGATCGGCAGCCGTCGAGAAGCTGGTGTTGAGCTTCTATGCAACCGCCTTTATCTCCCGCCTCTCGGTGGTTGAGGTCCAGTCTGCGTTTGCGAGGAAAGTTCGGGTTGGAGTGATCTCGACAGGCGACGCGGCAGGCCTTCGACGCCGCTTTCTTGAAGACATCGCGAACGGGGTTTTCAGCGTCGTTGCGGTGACGGGCGATCATTATGAGCAGGCTGACGAATTGATCGAGCGCCACGGATCAAGCCATGGCTTGCGGACTCTCGATGCCCTTCAACTCTCCGTCGCGCTGAGCCTGCACCAGGGCAACGCCGTCGATACTCTGGCGGCCGCCGACAAGATCCGCTGCAAGGTCGCTGCAATCGAAGGGATCCCCACGACCGATCCGGAGTCCGAGGCGCCGTAGACGATCCTGGCTTACTTCCCCGGCCTCTTCTTTGGAACCAGCCGCCGCGTCCTCTTCGGCAGCGGCGCGGCCGCGAACGCCTCTTCGACAATATACGCCTGCTCCTCCAAGTGCCGCTTCAACGCGCCCGGCGAGGGGCTCGCGCCCTCCGTCCGGCCGATGTAGCGAAGCTGCCGCCGGGAAGGATCCAGAACCGGCTGCACCTGCTCCTGCATGAACCGCCAGGGCCCCATGTTCCTGGGCTCTTCCTGAACCCAGCAGACTTCCGCTGTTACCGGGTACCGCGCCATCAGATCGGAGAAGTCCGCCAACAAAAACGGGTAGAGCTGCTCCACCCGGATGATCGCGACGTCCTCTCTGCTCTTCTGCTCGCGCCCGGCGATCAGGTCGTAATACACTTTTCCGGAACAGAGCAGAACCCGCGAGACCTTGGAAGGCTCGATGGCCCCGGAATCGGCGAGAAACTCGCGGAAACGGCCGGTGGCCAGGTCGTCTATCCGGGACATCGCTTTCGTACTCCGAAGAATGCTCTTCGGCGTGAAAATGATCAGCGGCTTGCGCACGCCCCGGCGATCGGGACCGCCGTGCATTTGCCTGCGCAGCAAGTGGAAATATTGCGCCGGAGTCGTGCAATTGCAGACCTGAATGTTGTTCTCGGCGGAAAGCTCCAGGAACCGCTCGATACGCGCGCTGGAGTGTTCCGGCCCTTGCCCTTCGTACCCATGCGGCAGCAACAGCACCAGTCCCGACGGCTGCCCCCACTTCGTTTCGGCCGCCACGATGAACTGGTCGATCATGATTTGCGCGCCATTGGCGAAGTCGCCGAACTGCGCTTCCCAGATCACCATCGTCAACGGATCGCCGACGCTGTATCCGAATTCGAAACCCATCACCGCATACTCGCTCAACGAGCTGTCCCAAACCTGAAACGGAGCCTGCTTCGGTGCGAGGTGCTGCAACGGAATGTACTGCCTGCCGTTCTCGTAATCGTAGTATTCGAGATGGCGCTGGCTGAAGGTGCCGCGCGCCGAGTCCTGCCCGCTCAGCCGCACCGGAGTGCCCTCCAGCAAGAGCGTGCCGAACGCCAGAGTCTCCGCCATCGCCCAATCCATCGGAACGCCGCTCAGAACTTCGCGCCGCTTCTCGATCAGATTCCGAAGTTTCGGGTGAATGGTGAAGTCTTCTGGAAAGGATGTGATGCCGTGTCCGACGCGCTCCAACTCTGCCCGATCGGCCGCCGTCGTGAGCGGAACCGCCACCGTCTCGGCGGGAACGGCGCTCAGTTCCTGCACCTCGTACTGCTCCTTGTGCCGCTGGGCCTGCTCGAAAACATCGTTCAGCTTTCGATTCGTAGACTGCCGCAACTGCTCGACCTCGTCGGCCGTCACCACCCCCTGGCGAATCAACCGGCGGGCGTACAACTCAGCCACCGACGGATGCTGACGAATCTTACGGTAGAGGATCGGCTGCGTATAGCTCGGGTCGTCGGCTTCGTTATGGCCATGGCGGCGATAACAGAACATGTCGATCACGACATCCTTCTTGAACCGCTGCCGGTAATCGAACGCCATCTGGGCGACGCGCACGCACGCTTTCGGATCGTCGCCGTTCACGTGGAAAATCGGCGCTTGCACCATGCGCGCGACATCCGTCGAGTACGGGGTGGACCGCGACTCGTGCGGATTCGTCGTGAATCCGATCTGGTTGTTAATGATGAAGTGAATGGTCCCGCCCGTCGTGTACCCGTCCAGTTGCGAAAGGTTCAGCGTCTCCGCTACCACGCCCTGCCCCGCAAACGCCGCGTCGCCGTGGATCAGAATCGGAATCACGCGTTCGCGATTGGTGTCGCCGAGGCGGTCCTGCTTGGGACGCACGATTCCTTCCACCACTGGATCCACCGCTTCCAGATGGCTCGGATTGAACGCGACGCTTACCACGATTTCTTTGCCTTGGGACGAGCGCCGGACACCGCTCGCGCCGAGGTGATACTTTACGTCCCCGGAACCCTGAATCGAGGTCGGATCGATGTCGCCCTCGAACTCCGAGAACAGTTGCACCATGCTCTTGCCGACGATGTTCGCGAGAACCGTCAGCCGGCCGCGATGGGCCATTCCGATGACGACCTCGTGAACGTTCGTGTTCGCGGCGCGCTCCAGAAGCTCGTCCAGAATGGCCAGCGCGGCTTCTCCGCCCTCCACCGAAAATCGCTTGTGCCCGACGAAACGCGCGTGCAGGAAATGCTCGAACTCCTCAGCTTCGACAACCCGATCGAGAGCGCGGCGCTGCGTCGCCTCATCCAACGGCCACGCGTTCTCAGCCGGCTCCATCCGGTGCTGCAGCCATTCCTTCTGCTCGGGGTGCTGAATGTTCATGTACTCGCACCCGATGCGCCCGCAGTAAGTGCGCCGCAGCCGCTCGAGAATCTGGCGCAACGTCGCCATTTCCTGGCCGGGGAACAGCGTGCCGGTGATGAATTGCCGGTCGCGATCCCAGATCGTCAGGCCGTAGGTGGCCGGATCGAGTTCGGGGTGATACGACGGCGGACGACCGAGCGGATCGAGATCGGCGATCAAGTGGCCGCGCACGCGGTATGCGTTGATCAATTGCAGAACCGCAGCCTGCCGCGCCAGTTCCTGCGCGCCGACACCGGCCAACGACGGCATGGGCGAATGGCGCGCGGGTTCCCACAGCACCGGGTGGTACGGCACGCCGATATCCGCAAAAAGCTGGTCGTAGAAACCGTTCTGGCCCTGCAGCAACTCCTGCAAACGGCCCAGGAAAGCCCCTGATTCCGCGCCCTGAACCACACGATGATCGTAGGTGCAGGTCACGGTCATCACCTTGCTGAGTCCCAGGTACGCGCGCATCTCTTCCGAAACGCCCTGGTACTCGGCGGGGTAGTCGATCACGCCGGTTGCGATGATTGCGCCCTGGCCGATCATCAGCCGCGGGATCGACGCCATGGTGCCCACCGTCCCCGGATTGGTCAGGGAGATGGTCGTGCCTTCGAAATCGGCCAGCGTGAGCTTGCCCCCGCGGGCGCGCCCCACGATATCGTCGAACGCATTTGCAAACTGCTCGAAACTCATCGCGCCGGCATTCTTGATGCTCGGAACTGTGAGGGAGCGCGACCCATCGCGGCCGGACACATCCACCGCGATCCCGATGTTCACGTTCGAACGGACGCGGCGGAACGACTGGCCGTCGCCCTCGGCGTAGGCGTGATTGATTGCCGGGTTGGATTTGAGCGCCTGGACAATGGCCCACGCAATGATGTGCGTGTAGGATACCTTCGACTGCCCGTGCAGCGTCCGATGTTGATTGACGACCAGCCGGTTTTCGTCGATGACCTTGACGGGAATCGTGCGCTGGCTGGTGGCGATGGGAATCGCCAGACTCGCGCTCATGTTCTCGGCGATTCGCGAGGCCGCGCCGCGCAGGGCAACAAGTTCCTCGCCAGCGGCCGCGACCGGAGCCGGCGGCAGCGCTTTCACGGCGGCAACTTCAGCGACCCCGGTCTCATGCCCGTTGGTGTGGCCGTCGCCGTCAAAAACTTCTTTCCAGGATTCGTCTACATTTTTGCGATCATGCAGATATTGCTGATAGAGCTCATCTTCTAACCAACTATTGACGCCCAGTTTCGGGTCGATGGATGCAGACATGGCAAACCGGTTACCTTGATGATAGCGCGGGCCCTTCGGTCGTTGTTTCGCAACAGTCGCGGCTCGGCCCCCCGAGCCGCGAGTGCCGGCCTTACCCGGCGACGGCCTGTCCGGCCTGCGCCCGATGCAACTCCACTCCCTTCGGCAGGCCCGCCTGGACCTGCTGAATGAAGCTGTTGGCCACTCCCGTCAACTGCTTCGCGAGCTCCGAGTGCGGAGCGGCTTCCACCAGCAGTAGCACCGCGGCCGCCAGTTCGAACGGCGGGTAATTGTTCGGCGGGGGCACCTTGATCACGCTCTGGTCGATCATCGCCGGAACTCTGAAGCAGTGGCGCTGGCCGTTAATAGTGAAACAAAACTCAAACATTGTTTTCTCCTCCTCTAAGGACTGCACGCTAACATGCAGTCACATGGTGAAGGAGAATCGGTTATCGTTTCGCCCTAACCCATGTACTTCGGCATTCCCTTCCGCTGCACCGGTTTCTCTCCCGCCGGCTTCGGGACGAAAATATCCTGCCACTTCAGCCCGCATTCCTGGACCATTTGCAGCGGGTACTCCAGCCGCCCGATGTTCGGATCGCCATTGTTCGTCCCGAAGGAGAACTTCACCCCCGCGGCCTTCGCCCGCTTCAGGAACGCGGCGCTCGGAATCTTGTACCGGTTGTTGATCTCAATCGCCACCCCGTTCTTCCCCGCCGCCTCGATCACCCGGTCCATCCGGCTCGCGGTCCACAGCCGGTCATAATCCTTCGCCATCACGTCCGGCAGGAAGGTCGGGTTGGCATGAATGTCAATCGGTTCGAGTTCGAGAATGCCCACGATCTTATCCACGATCACATCCATGAAGCGCTCAGGGTCGCGGATCTCGCCGACTTCCTCGGGAATCCACAACCGCCGCCGCTTGCCCTCGTGCGTGAACGTCATCGCGTCCGAAAACACGTAGTCGAACTTCGCCACGGCGCCGCCTGAGAACATCCGCACCCACTCGCGCCCCTCGGCCTGCATGGCGATGAACGCGGGCTGGCCCTTCAGCGATTGAATAAAGTCCACCGCCGTCGCGTCGTTCTGCACCGGGAAACCGAGCCCGCAATTGACGGCGATCCCGTACCCGATGCCGGTCTCCCGCGAATTCCGCAACGCCTGCTCGATGGTCCATCCGCCTTTCAGATGCGTGTGATAATCGACCACCGGGTAGTTGCGTGCGCTCAAGGTCCGGATCTGCCGGTAGACCTCGTCGACCACCGGCCGGTCGCCCGAGGTGGGCAGATCGTCCGGCAGCGGCTTCACCAGGATCGTGCGGAACAGCGCCTTCGAACCCGCATCGTGACACTGCAGCGCGAAGGTTCCCCGCCGGAGAATCCGGCCGCGCGAATCCGGATCGGGCAGCGGAGGATCGGGCTCCACGTAATCGACCACCAGCACGCCGTTCAGCCGCACTTGCACCTGCTTCCCGCGCGCGGATACGTGCATTTCAAACCACTCGTTGTCCGGCAGCAATTGCTTGTAGACGTTGCGAACGCCATACAACGACCCCGTCTTCTTCCGCTCGATGTAGCCGCCCTCGCCGGTCGCCGTGTTGGCGACCTGCACTTCGAAACCCTGTTCCGGCCACCCCTTCTCCTGAAACCGGGAATGGAAGAAAACGCCCGAATTGCACAGCGGCCGCGCGAGAATCTCCGCCTTGAGTTCGAAGTTCTTGAAATCGGCGCCCTGAACCGGGCCGGAATAGAACAAATGCGAGCGCGGCCCGTCGGCGGCGAGCATGCCGTCGACTACTTTCCAGGAGTTCCGATTCTCGCTGGGAGTCCAACCACCGAGCGACCTGCCGTCGAACAACGGAATCCAGTCATCGTCGCTGCGAAGCGCGGGCGCGACGAGCCCCGCGAGCAAAGTACGTCGGGTTACCGGTTGCATCTTGCAGTTTCAGGATACAGCAGTCCGAATCTCAGCGCCGCGCCAATCGGTCCGCCCCGGCAGGCCCGGCCACCAGCACGGCCAGACCGCGCCCGCCAAACCGCCGGGCGATACGCCCGGTGAGCAGGAAGACCCAGGCGCAGAGGGCGAAGTCCATCCAAACGAGAGCCACGAAATACGGCTCCCAAGGGATCGCCATGCGCCACCATCCGGCCCTCTCGCAGACGGCGAGGATTCCCAGCGCCACCACGCCGCCGGCTGCCGTGCCAACCAGCGCGCCCGCAATGCGACGGGGTGTTGCCCGCGTGAGAAAGGCCACGGCGATCAGGATAACCAGATCAGGCCGTTAAACAGCCAGAGCTGTTGTGTCGTCACCGTCGGACTCTATTGCGCGGTTCACCCTCCTGCAAACGCCGGCACCGAATTGCCGCCGCCGCTCCCAGTTTCTTCAGCAGCGGGATCACGGCCGCCCTCTCTTCTTCCGTTAGCGCCTCGCCCAGCTTGTTCATCGCCGCGGAGTGGGCCGCGAACGCGCATTCGATCAGCTTCCGGCCCTGGTGAGTGAGGTGGATCACCCGAGTGCGCCGGTCCTCGGGCTCGCTTCGCCGTTCCACGAGCGATCTGTCTTCCAGCCGGTCGATGGCGGTCGTCATCGAGCCGCTCGTCAGGCCTACCCTGTCCCCGATGTCGTGGACGGCGGAGGGCCCTTTGTGCAGCAGCACTTCCAAAATCGCGAAGTCGGACAACCCCAAACCGAGCGAGTCGATGTCGCGGAGCGCGTAGTCCCGGACAGCCTCAAAAGCCTTCCACAACACCAGCCACAGGTGCGTTCCGCTGGAATCCGCGCCCGGCTGAATCCTTTTCATTTCTCTTGACATCAAGATGATTGACGCCGCCAGATGGCGGCAAGTTGCGCGGCAAGTTCCTTGGAGGAGAACCGAATGACCGGCAAAACACTGAACGTATTCTTGTGGATCCTGCAGATCCTGCTTGCAGCCATGTTCCTGATGGCGGGTTCCATGAAGTTGATCGGTGCGGCTGACATGGTGAGCATGTTCGAGAAGATCGGGCTGGGCCAGTGGTTCCGGTATGTCACTGGCGGCCTGGAGGTAATTGGGGTGATCGGCCTGCTGATCCCTCGAACGGCTGGCGTGGCCGCGCTGCTTCTTGTCTGCGTTATGGCGGGCGCGGTCCTGACGCATCTATTCGTCATCGGGGGCAATCCAGCGCTGCCGGTCGGACTACTGGTGGCCACCATCGTAATCGCTTGGGGGCGCCTGAGACGATAGGTTGGCATGGAACTGGTCTTCGATGTAATCGTGCTCGGCGCGGGCGCCGCCGGGTTAATGTGCGCCATCGAAGCCGGTAAGCGCGGCCGCAAGGTCGCGGTGATCGAACGCTCCGAGCGGCCGGGCAAGAAGATTCTCATCTCGGGTGGCGGGCGGTGCAATTTCACGAACCTGCACTGCCGCCCGGAGAATTTCCTCTCCTCCAATCCGCACTTCGCGAAATCGGCGCTGGCGCGCTACACTCCCGCGGATTTCATCGCACTCGTCCGGCGTTACGGAATCGCCTACCACGAGAAGACGCTCGGGCAGTTATTCTGCGACAACTCGGCCCGGGATATCACGGGGCTGTTGGAGGCGGAATTCCGGGCTTCGGGGGGTCAACTCTTTTCGGGGGAAGCAGTTACAGCAATTCATAAAACAGAGTATTTTGTATTGAAAGGTTATGCGAAGACTTGGCGTGCGGACGCTCTGGTGGTCGCGACGGGAGGGCTCTCGATTCCCCGGATGGGAGCCACTGGATTCGGATACGATATAGCCCGGCAGTTCGGGATCAAAGTGCGCGAATGCAGGCCCGCGCTGGTTCCGCTCACGCTCTCAACTGAGGACGCGCGGCGTTATTGCGACCTGGCCGGGGCCTCGGCCGAAGTCGTCGCATCGCACCGCAAGCAGCGCTTCCGAGAAAAGATGCTGATTACGCATCGCGGGTTGAGCGGCCCCGCGATTTTGCAGATCTCGTCGTATTGGCGCGAAGGAGAATCGATCGGCATCGACCTCGCTCCCGGCCGCGATCTCACGGCTTCGCTTCGCGCGTCGCCTGCCGGCCGCGATCTCGGCGCGGCCAAGGATGCATTCCGCGCGGCGCTGCCCGGGCGGTTCGCCGATCGCTGGCTTGCCTTGCACGCCCCAGCACGATGGACCGATCGGGGGCTCGCGGAACTGGAGCGGCGCGCCCACTCCTGGGCCGTGACGCCGGAGGGAACCGAGGGTTACGACAAGGCCGAGGTCACCGTCGGAGGAGTGGACACGGACGAGTTATCCTCCACCACCATGGAGGTGAAGAAAGTGCCGGGACTGTTTTTCGTCGGCGAGGTGGTGGACGTCACCGGCCACCTCGGCGGTTTCAATTTCCAGTGGGCGTGGTCGTCGGGCTTCTGCGCCGGATCTTACTTGGCGAAACTGCCGGCGTAGAAGCCCGACATCGCCTGGTACAGGCTGTCGAGACAGGACTTCTTCGTGTAGAGCATATGCCCGGCGTCGCAATATGTCAGCGACACGTGACCGCTCAGCGTCGGGTCGAGGCCGAGGTGGTTCATCGTATACTCTGTCGCGAAGAACGGCGTGGCCAGGTCGTAATATCCGTTCACGACGAGCACGCGCAGATTCGGGTTTTGCGTCATGGCCTGCCGCAAGCCCTCGGCGACATTCAAGTATTGATTCTGATACCGCCCGTAGTTCCAGGGCTGCACCTTGCCGGTGAGGATCTCGTAGGGCAGGTCCGTCTGGTAGTTCAACTCGCCCCGCACGTAATCGTTGAACATCGCTGTGAACGCGCCTTGCACGGCTGAGTAACTAGGATCGTATTCGCCGCGCTCGCCGGCCGCGTCCAGATCGATGCCTTCCAGCCGGCTGTCATACCTGCCGATGGTGCGCCGGTCGTCGCGGAGCAATTCCTTCGTGAACCGGCCAATCGTGACGCGCAAATTCGAAAGCTCGATATACCTTTGCGAGAGACCGGTCAACCGCGCGAGCTGCTTTGCGGCGGAGGTGCGGTCCTGCGCGCCGATCTTGTCGCCCTTCATCAGCGCCAGCGTGTACTCGCCGGCGGCGAAGCGCTTCGACTCGGCGATCGCTTTCTGCAAATCGCCTTGCAGGTCGCCGGGCAGTTTCTTGTGATACCACGCGGCGGCGGTGTAGGTGGGGAGGAACAGGATGTAAGACAGGTCGTTGCCGGTGGCGAAGCTCGCGGTCTCGAAGTTCAGGATGGAGGAAATCAGCGTGATCCCGTTCAGGTAGATCCCGCGCTGCAGCAGCACCTGCGACAACCCGGCCGCGCGCGTGGTTCCGTAGCTCTCTCCGGCGAGGAACTTGGGCGAGGACCAGCGCTCAAAGCGGGTCAGGTACAGGCGGATGAAATCGGCGACGGAATCGAGGTCGCCTTCCACGCCGTGGAACTGTGCAGGATTCTCCCCGGGCGCGTTGCGGCTGAAACCCGTAGTCACGGGATCGATGAACACCATGTCCGTGAATACCAGCGGCGTATCTTCGTTCTCCACCATCTGGTACGGAGGCGCGGGCTGCTGTCCTTCGGGTCCCAGGACGACACGCTTGGGGCCGAACGCTCCCATGTGCAGCCACACCGACGAGGACCCGGGGCCGCCGTTGAAGGTGAACTGCACGGGACGCTTGCTCTTGTCGGTCACGTCGTCGCGGGTGTAGGCGACGAAGAAGATGCTCGCGCTCGGCTTGTCGTCCTCTTTCTTTAAGAGGAGCGTTCCGGCGGTGGCGGTGTAGGCGATCTTCTGGCCGCGGACGGTAATGGAGTGCTGCGTCTTGATCAGTTGTTCGACGGCGGGCGGCGCTGGAAACTGGGTTGCCGGCGCCGCAGGCGGTTGCGCCGCCGCGGTCGAAGGAGTCTCCGGCTTCGGGGTCTGGCCGGACGGGCGTTCGGCACGCTGCGCTCCGAGCGCGGCGGACAATAACAACGAGACGACGAGAAAATGACGGAGCACGATGCCTCCTGTGAGTCTATTTCTTAGATGGTACGCATAAAACGGCCCGTGTATGATTGGCACATGGCGAATGGGTGTGCGACTTAAAAATGACGATTCATCAGTTTCCTGGAGTTGCCGTTGGCATGTCCCGGGTCGATCGTTCAACGTCGGGGTCCAGAGTGATTGACAGTCCTCATTTCGTCATCATAGCCCAAGGACTCTTTGACACGCCCGCTCCCCGGATCTTATACTAAGGGTTCGAACTAAGGACATATGTGTCCACTGAGGCGTCTCGGAGCGGTTTGCCTGCCCGGGCCGATTTGATCAAATGCCGAAACGTACTTTTCAGCCGAACAATCGCAAACGGGCCAAAACTCACGGGTTCCGCTCTCGTATGGATTCAGTCGACGGTCGCGCCGTCATTTCCCGCCGCCGCGCCAAGGGCCGCTGGAAGCTGACCGTCAGCGACGAGCGCAACGTTCGCTACTCCAAGCTCGTGAAGCGTTAAACCGGAGTTCTTCGTTCCTGATTTCTCGTTCTCCAAGTCTTCCCGAATTTTGCGCCGCGGCGACTTTCGCCGCGTGTATGACGGAGGTTCTCGATTCACCGGCCCTCTGTTCATCGCGTTCTGTCTGGAGAACACCGGCCCGGATCGCGCGCCGGGGCCGCGAGTCGGCTTTACCGTGCCGCGCGCGATAGGAAAATCCGTGGTTCGCAACCGCATTCGCCGCCGCGTCCGGGAGGCGGTCCGCCTGGCGCTCTCCGCCGCCGGACCGAATTGGGACATTGTGATCAACCCCCGGCGCAGCGCCGCCAGCGCGCCGTTTGAAGCCGTCCAGGCTGAAATCGAGAGGCTGATGCGGAGATGCGGAACCTGATCGTTGCCGCCCTGCGTTTCTATAAACGATGGATCTCGCCACTCTTGCCCTCCGCCTGCCGGTTCGAACCGACGTGCTCGGAATACATGATGGAGGCGGTACAGCGCTACGGAGCGGCGCGCGGTATCTGGCTCGGACTGCGCCGCCTCTCGCGCTGCCACCCCTTCGGTCAAGGAGGATACGACCCGGTGCGCTGAGCGCCGCGGCCTGTACATCGAATGCCTGACAACAACGGAAAAAACAAAAAAGAACTCTCCACGGAGATGCGGCTTTTGATCGCCTTTGTCCTCATGGGCCTGGTTCTTTTTGTAACTCCGTATCTCTACAAGACCGCAAACCCGCCGGCGTCAAAAGGCCCGGACGTCACGCCGCTGAAAACCGCGGACGTGGGGAAGCCTCCGGCCCTGGCTACGGCCGTGGCTCGAAAGGAACCCGAGGCGGCGGAGGATGCCGCGCCCGTCCAGGCCGCGAAGGAAGAAATCTTCGTTGTCGATACGCCGCTCTTCCGCGCGACGTTCTCGAACCGCGGCGCCAGCGTCCGCTCCTGGATTCTCAAGAAGTACAAGGACCTGAACGGCAAGCAACTGGAACTTGTGAATCAGCCCGCTCTGGCCAAAGTGCCGGGGCCGCTTACCTTCGAGTTCCGGGACCAGCACCCCGCCGTCGACCTGGCGCTGGCGCTGTTTGCCGCCAAGCCCACGTCCGACAATCTCGGCATCGACTACGAATATTCCGACGGCAAGCTGATCGCTCACAAATCGTTCCGTTTCACGAACAACAGCTATCTCGCACAGGTCTCGTCCGAGGTGATTCAGAATGGCGTGCAAATCCCGCACGTGCTCGCTTGGCGCGGCGGATTCGGCGACCCGACCATTCACAATGCCGCCTCCGCCGAGCGCAATGTCTTTTCCGCCGATGGACGGCTGAAGACCAAGGTCGCCAAGGACGCCAAAAACGGACCGGTCGCCGAGTCCGGAGCCTTTGCCTTCGCCGGCATCGAGGATTCGTTCTTCGCCTCGGTGTTCCTCCCGAAAGGGACCGCGAATGTAGATCTGGTCACGTACTCGGATTCCATCCCCGCGCCGCCGGACGGCAAGGAGGTCGCGTATGTCGGAGCCGGAGTCGGCTCGGGCGCCATCAACCAGTTTTCTCTGTTCGTCGGACCGAAGGATAGCGACATCCTCCGCCAGGTGGATCCCCGGCTCGAGCAGTTGATCGACTGGGGACGCTTCTTCGGCTTCATCGCCAAGCCGCTGTTCTTCGCCCTGAACTGGACCAACGACCGGTTGACGCACAACTTCGGCTGGGCGATCGTGCTGGTTACCATTGCCATCAATATCCTGACGTTCCCGTTCCGCCTCACCAGCCTGCGCTCCAGCAAGAAAATGCAGGCGCTGCAGCCCGAGGTTGCGCGCATCAACGAGAAATTCAAAGGCCTCGGCATCCGCGATCCGAAAAAGGCGGAGCAGAACCAGGAGATGATGGCGCTGTACAAGAAGCACGGCGTCAATCCCGTCGGCGGGTGCGTGCCCATGCTGTTACAGATCCCGTTCTTCATCGCCTACTACACCGTCCTCACGGTCGCGATTGAACTGCGCGGCGCGGAGTGGCTTTGGGTGCACGACCTCTCGCGGCCGGAACAACTCGCCATTCGCGCACTGCCGGTTCTCCTGATCGTCACGCAGTTTTTGACGCAGAAGCTCACGCCTCCATCCCCAGGCGTGGATCCTTCCCAGCAGAAGATGATGATGTTGATGCCGCTGGTTCTCGGCTTCATGTTCTACTATGCGTCGGCGGGGCTGGTACTATACTGGTTAACCGGCAACTTGGTCGCAATCGCCCAGCAATGGATCATGAATCGGGTCACGAAAGTCCCGGTCATCGAGGCTGCCAGGCCGGTGTCGAAATCTAAACGCAGGACCTGACAGGTGCGACACAGATTCACTATCGAAGAGACCGGACCGCGCATTGAGGCGTTCCTTGACACAATCCTGGAGCTGGCGGACTTCGACGTCGAGTACGACATCGAATCCGGCGAGGGCCAGTTCGACTTGGAGACGCCCGACATCGTCGTCAAGTTCACCGGCCCGGACGTCGACTATCTGCTCGAGAATAAGGCCGAGCTTCTCCTTTCTCTCGAACAGCTCACGCTGGAGCATCTACGGGCCGCGTCCGACGAGCACTCGCATATCTGCTTCGACGCCAACGACCATCGAGCCCTCCGGATGGAAGAACTGCGGATGAGCGCCCTCGCCGCGGCTGAAAAGGTCGGCAAGAACGGCGTTCCGTTCCACTTCAGTCCGATGAACAGCCGCGAGCGGCGCATCATCCATCTCGCGCTCACTCACCAGACCGATGTGCGAAGTGAAAGCGTGGGCATGGCGCCGCACCGCCAGGTGGTCGTCGTACCCGCGGACATGAAGACGCTTCCACCGCCCCAACTCCCGCCGCCCCCCATGATGAATCGCGGCAGTGCTGGAGGTTTCGATCGCGGGCGTCCCCGTCCCGATGGAGACCGTCCACGCGGCGGCCGTCCCGGCGGGGACCGGCGTGGTGGTGGCGACCGCAGCCGCGGCCCGCGATAATCGTGCGGCTTCGACGTGGCGCACGCACTCATGCGTGCCGCGTCGCCACTCTTGGCGACGCCCTTCCGAGCCACGACCGTGAGAAAGTGGTTTCTTGAATCTTCGCGACACCATCGTTGCGATCTCAACGCCGCCCGGCCGCGGAGGCTTGGGCATCGTCCGCCTGTCCGGCCCCGAAACGCGCGCCATCGCCGAACGCGTTCTGCGATTCCGGAAGCCGCCGGAGTGGACGCCGTGGGCGGCCTGCCTGGCCGAACTTCCCGACGGCGCCGGCGAAACGGTCGATCACGTCGTGGTCACGTTCTTCGCCGCCCCCCGCTCCTACACCTCCGAGGACGTCGTCGAAATCAGTTGTCACGGAGCGCCTGTTATTCTCCGGCTATGCGTGGAGAGTGCCGTCGGTGCCGGAGCGCGCCTCGCCGAACCCGGAGAGTTCACGCTGCGCGCCTACCTGAACGGCCGCATCGATCTGCCGCGCGCCGAAGCCGTCCGCGATCTGATCCAGGCGACAACGCTCTACCAGGCGCGCGTTGCCGCCCAACAGGTGGAAGGATCGGTGTCGCGCCGCATACAGCCCATCAAGGAGCGGATGCTGGAATTGATTGCCCTGCTTGAGGCCGGCATCGATTTCGCCGACGACGACGTGTCGGTCGCGTCCAACGACGAGATCCTGCGCCGGCTCCAGACGATTGAGACCCCGGTCCGTCGTCTCATCGCGAGCTTTGAATACGGCAAGCTGGTCCACGACGGATTCACGCTGGCTATAGTCGGCAAGCCCAACGTCGGCAAGAGTTCGCTCTTTAACTGCCTCCTCGAACAGGACCGGGCCATCGTCACCGAGATCGCCGGGACTACGCGCGATCTCGTATCCGAATCCTCGTCCATCGACGGTCTGCCGGTGAAGTTCCTCGACACCGCCGGTATCCGGCAGGGACAGGACCCGATTGAGTCGCTCGGAATCGAACGCAGTTATCAAGCCATCGCCGACGCGGACCTCACGCTAGTTGTCCTCGACCTTTCCGCGCACTTGGACGATCACGACCGCGCCGTGCTCGACCGTGTTCGCGGCCGTCGCCTGCTGGTCGGGAACAAAGCGGATCTGCCGCGCGTGTTGGAGTGCGACGCCGTCCTGCTGCCCGTATCCGCGATTACGGGGCAGGGCATCGCGGGGCTTCGGAGCCGGATCGTGGAAGCGATCGTTCCCGGCGAGACTGCTCAGGAGCTCGGATTCCTCACGTCCATCCGCCACGAGCAGTTGCTGCGCGAATCTCTCGAAGCGCTGGAGAACGCGAAGCGCGCCGTCGAACTCGGCATTCCGCAGGAGATGCTCCTGCTCGACCTGTACGCCGCGCTGCGCCCGGTCGACGCGATTACCGGCGCGACCACGGCGGACGATATACTGAACCGTATCTTCACCACCTTCTGCATAGGAAAATGAAGCGCAAACTCGCAAAGACCGGCGCGGTTCTCGCGGGCATTTGGGTGGTACTCTCAGGCGCCGCCTATTGGGCGATGCTCCAGCCGCCGGACCGCTTTGGCCAGATCATGGCGCGCACTCCGCTGCCCATCATGATCGTGTTGCCGTTCGAGACCTTGTGGAAGCAGGCGCGCAAGGGCAGCCTGGCGCAAGGCGATGCCGCGCCGGACTTTCGTCTTCCCGTGGTGGACCACAGCGCGACGGTTCAACTCTCGTCGTACCGCGGCGTCCGCCCGGTGGTGCTCGTCTTCGGCAGCTACACTTGACCGCCCTTTCGCCGGGAGGTTCCCGCGCTCAACAAACTATACGATGAGTTCCGCGAGAAGGTGGCGTTCCACGCGGTGTACATCCGCGAAGCTCACCCCACCGATGTCTGGCAGATGAGCAGCAACATCCGCGAGAGAGTGCTGTTCCGCGATCCTCGCACTGAGGCCGAACGAACCGGAGTTGCGGAAAGCTGCGTGCGAAAACTCGGCATCCGCTTTCCCGCTCTGATCGACGGCATCGAAAACACCGTGGAGAGCGAGTACACCGGCTGGCCAGACCGCCTGTATCTGATCGATCGCCGCGGCCGCGTCGTGTACAAGAGCGAACCCGGCCCCTTCGGCTTCCACCCGGCGCAACTCGAAGCCGCCATACGCGGCATCGTTCGCTAACACGCAGGAACATGAATGCTGCGTGAACATGACCCGGTTCTGAGCGTCACCGGGTGGTTGCTGTCGCGGGTCACGCGGGGCGGCGCTGTTACATCGTGGCCAAGCCGTTCGCTGATGGGACTATGAAACCAGCCTTTGTGTTGCTCCTCTCTCTCCCGCTGTGGGGCGCGGATGGAAAGCAGGTGTTTGCGGAGCGCTGCTCGGGATGTCATGGCAAGAACGCGCGCGGCACTGGCAAGGGCCCGGGCCTGGTGGGCAATCCCCGGTTGAGCGCCCAGTCCGTCGAGCAGTTAGCTGGCATCGTCCAGCGCGGGTTCCCGGCCTCGGGCATGCCGGCCTTCGATCTCGCGGCCGGCGACCTGGAGGCTGTCGCGCGTTACCTGCGCTCGCTCAGCACCGGCGCGCAAGCCGGCGCCATGCCAGCGGGCGGACGGGTTTCGTGGGGCGATCCGCGGCCCGGGGACTGGCTCACTTACAACGGCAAGTTGACCGCGAACCGCTATAGCGAGTTGAAGCAGATCGACACAGCCAACGTGAGGCGCCTGCAATTGCGGTGGGTCTTTCCGATTCCTTACTTCGGCCTGGAAGTCACTCCACTGGAGGCCGACGGAGTGATGTACGCGACTGGTCCGAACCAGGTGTTTGCCATCGACGCCCGGACGGGAAATGAGATCTGGAAATATGCCCAGCCGCAGACCAAGGGGCTCGATGGCGACGCGGCGATGGGGACCAATCGGGGCGTAGCAATCCGCGATGACAAGGTGTTCTTTGTCACCGACAACGCTCATCTGCTGGCGCTCGATCGGGCGACCGGCGGGCTGGTGTGGGAGAAGACGATGCCGGAGGAGACCCAGCATTATGGCGGGACCATGGCCCCGCTGGTGGTGAAGGACACGGTGATTGCGGGCGTCGCCGGGGCGGACGAGGGCATTCGCGGCTTCATCGCCTGCTACAAAGCGGCCACCGGCGATCTGTTGTGGCGGCACTGGACCGTGCCGCGCAGGGGAGAGCCGGGCGCGGAAACCTGGCAAGGAACCGAGCCGCTGACCGGAGGCGGGTCGACGTGGCTCACCGGATCCTACGATGCCGAAGCGGATACGTTGTACTGGCCGACCGGCAATCCTTTCCCCGATGACGAAGGTCCGGATCGAAACGGCGGCGACAACCTCTATTCGGACTGCATCCTGGCGCTGGATCCAAACACCGGCAAGTTGAAGTGGCACTATCAATTCACTCCCCACGACGTGCTGGACCGCGACGCGACGGAGCCGCCCGTACTCGTGGACGCGCAATATCGGGGCAAGCCGAGAAAACTGCTGCTGCATGCCGACCGGAACGGGTTCTTCTACGTGCTCGATCGCACCAACGGGGAACTGCTGCTGGCCAAGCCCTTCCTGCGGCGCGTGGACTGGGCCACCGGGATCGGCGCGGATGGACGCCCGATCGTGAAGGACCCCGCGGGCTGCCCAAGCGATGCCGCGAATTGGAGCTCCACCGCCTACAGCCCAGTGACGCGGCTGTATTATTTTCTGGCTCTCGAGGAATGTACGGGAAGCCCGGTGGGATATCCGGATCAGACGGGACAACGCTATCTGCGGGCGCTGGATATAGAAACCGGAAAGGTGGTCTGGGAAGTACTCCAACCGGGTCCCGCGAAGGCCAAAACCTGGTCCGGAGTTCTCGCCACGGCGGGAGGACTGGTGTTTTATGGACAGCCGAACGGCGGCTTCGCGGCGGTGAACGAGCGCAGCGGCAAAACTCTGTGGCGCTTCTCGACCAATGTGCGGATGAAAGCGTCTCCGATGACGTTCACGCTTGGTGGGAAGCAGTTCGTGGCGGTTGCGGCCGGCCCGAACATTCTCTGCTTCTCACTTCCCGAACCACCGTAGCGGGGCTTCCGTCAGCCACGGGATATAGGTGATCAGCAGTACACTCACAAACAGAACTCCCAGAAACGGCAAAGTCGCCAACATGAGGTACGTCATAGGCTTCTTAAACCGGTAAGCCGCCAGGAACAGGTTGATCCCCACCGGCGGGTGCAGATACCCGAGCTCCAGGTTCGCGATGAAAATAATCCCCATCTGCACCGGGTGGATCCCGTACAATGCCCCCAGCGGCTTCAGCAGCGGAACCACCACCAGAATCGCGGCGAAGACGTCCATCAACGCCCCAACCACCAGTAGCGCGATGTTCAGCACGAGCAGAAACAGGATCTTCGAGTGGATGTTCGCCTGCACCCACTCGATGATGTGCGCCGGAATCTCCGCGTTCACCAGGTAGTTGGTGAATCCGAGCGCCACCCCCATAATCAACAGCACGCCCCCGACGATGGTGGCGCATTCGACGAACACCTGGTCGTAGTCGCGACGCAGATTCAGGCCTCGATAAACAAACCCCTCCACGATCAACGCGCAGAACGCCGTCAGCGCCGCCGCTTCGGTCAGCGTGCCGAAGCCTCCGAAGATGCCCACGATCATCATGGCCGGGATCAGCAGTTCCCACTTGGCCTCCCACAACGCCCCGGCCGCCTCGCGCGCATGGAACGGATCCCGCACTGCGTTGCACTTCAGGCCCTTGTAAACCCCAATCGCCGCCACCGACGAAATCATCAGCAGCAGGGGCAGCAATCCTCCGATGAAGAGCTGATCGATGGGGGTCTGCGAATACACGCAGTACAGAATGGTGGGCACGCTGGTGGGAAACAACAGCCCGAGCGACCCCGACGAGGTCACCAGGCCGATCGAGAACTTCTCGGGATAGCGCGTCTGCACCAGCACCGGCACCAGCAGCCCGCCGATGGAGAGAATCGTCAGCCCAGAGCCGGCCCACGTGAACATCGCGCAGATCAGCACCGTGACCAGCGCCAGCCCGCCCGGCATCCAACTGAACAGCGCCGTGAACACGCGCAGCAGCCGCTTGGTCGCGCCGCCCTGGACCATGAAGTAGCCGGCCAGCGTGAACAACGGAATCGAAGGCAGCAGCGGCGACGCTACCAGCCGGTACATCTCCACCGGCACCAGCGCCACCGGAGTCGAAGCGTTCCAGAACAACAGCAGCGCGAAGCCTCCGAACACCGCGAAGATCGGCAGCCCCAGCAGCGCGGCGGTGAACATCAACGCCGTGCCCAACCAGAACACGTCCCCTTGCCCCGCCGGAATCCAGTAGCCCATCACCGCGGGAACCACTAAGCCGAAAGCGGCCACCACACGGGCCTGCCAGCCGCCCGCGTGCCACACCGCGCGCGCGGCGATGGCTCCGAACGCCGCCGGCATGATCAGGATGAACCACCACTTCGGCAGTCCCGGAAGCAGAGTCGAGCCGGCCTGCCGCTCGCTTTCGACGAACACCCAACTCGCCCACGTCAGGCACGCCGAGACGGCGGCCAGTATGAAGCCCGTGAACACCGACACCCACGGCCGGATGCGCTCGGGCAGGAACGTGCTCGCCGAGAGCGCCAGCAGCCGCCCGCTGCGCGATGCGAGAGCGGCGCCCAGCAGTCCCACCCATAGCGTGAGCTGCTGCACCAGCGCCGGCGACGCCGGAACGCCGCGAATGTGCAGCGTCCGCGTGGCCATCTCGGACACCGGCAGCAGCACCATCAACATCAGCGCGACAACCGAGAGCGAATCCTCGGCCACCGTCAGCCAGGTGCGCCGCGCCGGGGACGCCGGCAGCAGTTCGGGTGTCACTTCTTCTTCGCCCGCGGTTCCGGCTTGGCTTTGGCGGGAGCTTTCGCGCCGGCCCGATACTCGTTCCGGAGACGCTTCACCTGATCGAACAGGTCCGCCGGCATCCCGCCGCCGCGCAGCGAGGGCCACAGTTTCCCTTCGATCAGCGTCCGCCACTCCGCCTGGGTCTTGGCATCCGCCGGCACGACGTTCAGGTTGAAAGTCCGCATCAGCGCGATGGACGTTTCCTCCAGTTTGTGGATCTCGTCCCGGATCTGCGGCCCGAACACTTGTGAAATCTCGAAGAGCTTAGCGCGAGTGGCCGGCGGGATCTTCTCCCAGTCGTCTTTCGAAATCAGAGTCGCTCCGGTCAGAGGCGCCAGCTTAAGGTCGAGCATGTTCTTCGCACCGCTCCACCACTGGCTCCCTAGCGCCACCGCCGGCGGCGCTTGAAACGCGTCGATCAGCCCCGTCTGCAAGCCGGTCAGGATGTCGGTCGAGGCCAGCGACACGGGTTGAAAACCATTCTGCTTATAGAGTTCAAAACTGGTTGCGTCGCCCTGAAGCACGCAAATCTTCATGCGGCGGAAGTCGTCGGGCGAGGCTCCCGGCTTTTTGGAGAAAAAGTGGACCCAGCCGGTGTCGCCCCAGTTCAACACGATGTAGCCGCGCGTTGCCAGGCCTTTCTCCAGCCGCGCGGAGATGCGCTCACGGACATAATCCAGTTCGCCCCAGGAATCGTACATCAGCGGAATCTGCAAGGCGGAAACCGCGCCGTCGATCCCGCTCAAGCCCGCTCCCGAAATGGCCACCGCCTGCAACGCCTTGATGCGCATTTTTTGCACCATCTCGGGCTCATCGCCCTGTTCGCCGCTGGGATAAACCTTCAGCAGCACCGTCCCGCCCGAGGCATCTTTCCATTTCTCGCCCATCTCGAGCAGCAGTTTATGCCAGCGTGAGTTGCGCGGCGCGAGCGTGCCGAGGCGGATAGTGGTCTGGGCCTGCGCCGTCCAGGCAAGGGCCAGTAGAGCGATCAAGATGCGTAGCATGGGAAGACTCCCACATCTTAACCGATTGCCGGCGTCCCACAACCTCGGTAAGATTCACAAGGATGCAGTTGCTTGTCACGCTGCAGCCTGATGAAACCGGAATGCTTGTCGCGGAGCGCCCGTCAATTCCCGACACGGACGGAAGGCGAGGCCCTGAACAATATCCGGGAGGCTATCGCAGGCTGCCTGGCGGCACGCGCCACTGGGGGTCGCTGAGCTTTTTGCGAAACAAAGCCATTTTCGGTGGACGTGGCGGCGGTTGGCGGCGATTTGTTTGGCCCAAGGCCACAACCGGGGATGAAACATTACAAGGTTTTGATTCTATGAGGGTTTAAGGACCGCGTCTTTCGAACGGCCAGCCCACTGACGGAGGCCCAAAAAGCGGAAATTCGGCAACAGCGTTACAATGCTCTTTCGTCACATGCGTACGTGGTTTGTGGTTTCGCTTTTGGTTACGGGGGTTGTTCCGGCGGTTGGCCAGCGCCTCGAACCGGCCGGGTGGTGGGCGGGCGATGCCCACGTGCACCTCGATTGCGGCGTCGCCAGTGGAGATCCTGTCACGACGGACTATCTGCTGGAAGCCATGAAGGTCAATAATCTCGCCGTCATTTCGGTGCTGGCGGACATGGGCAACGGCGAGGTTCGGGATGCGGCTCGGGATTTGCCCCGGGTCAACGGACGCGACGACCCGCTGTCGCGTCCGGACCGCATTCTGCATTGGGATGCCGAGTGGCACTTCGATCCGCGCGGAGTGACTTTCGAGCAGAAGGCGATCGGCGGCCATTTAATCGTGCTCGGTCTGCGGCATGCGGAGCGCAGGTTCTCGGAGTACACGTACCCGATTCTGGATTGGGCGTCCAGCCAGCATGCCATCGTTGGGTTTGCTCACATGCAGTATCTTCCAAGCGGTTTGCCGGGCGAACTGGATTGCTGCGCGCCCTTGGAGTACCCGGTGGAAACGGCATTGGGCACGGTAGCTTTTGTGATGGAGGATGTGGACGGCTCCGACACTGCGATAGCGGCTTACTACCGGCTGCTCAATTGCGGATTCCGGCCTGGGCTCGCCGCGTCGACCGACTTCCCCTGTAACGCTCGAAAGGCCATCGGTTCGCTGCTGACCTATGCTCTTGTTCCGGGCCGGTTGACATATCAACGGTGGATCGAGGCCGTCGGCAAGGGACACACCGTGGTGTCGCGTAACGGCCATAAGGAATTCCTGGACGTGAAGGTGAATCGGTGGGCGGCGCCGGGTGACGAGGTCCGGTTGCAACGGCCCGGATCGGTGACTGTCGAGGTGAAATGGTCGGCAACGGAGAAGCTGCCGGGTAAGTTGGAACTGGTTCGGAACGGCGTGGTGATCGCCAGCCGGCGGGATTCCGTCCTTCACGAGACGGTCGATTTCCAGCGGAGCGGATGGCTGTGTGCGCGGGTAATGGATGCCCGCGGTCATCGGGTTCATTCCGCGGCAACGTTGGTGACGGTCGGCGGCGCGCCGGTGCGCACGAGCGCGGCGGATGCCGAGTTCTTTATTCGGTGGATCGACAACCTGATTGCGAAAACCACACCACCGGGCGATTGGAGCATCTACTTGACCCATGATCGCGAACAGGCCCACGCACGTTATCTCAAAGCCCGTGAGATCTACAAGACCATCGCTGCGGAGGCGTCCAGGTGAAGCTTGCGGCGCTGGTTACGGTGTTCGCTCTCGGAGGGCTGGCTCAGACCGCTCGCATCACGGTGAATCCCTCGGAACGTTTCCAGGTCGTTGACGGGTTCGGGCTGAACTTTACCGGGCCTTATTTCCGCGACGACCAGAAGCCGATGTTCGACATGTTCATCAACGACCTTGGCGCCACGATGTTTCGCGTGGTTCCGTACTTGGTCTACAGCGATTGGGAAGTGGTCAACGACAACGACGATCCGAACGTGATGAATTGGGAGTACTACAACGACCGCTACTCCACGCCGATTTTTGAAGCTACCTGGAATGCGATTCGCTATCTCAATTCGAAAGGCATCCGGCCGGTTATCGGGCTGATGGGGCCCGTGCCCGAGTGGATGCTGGCCAAGGAATCGAGCCCTCCGGCTCACAGCGTCTGCAATGGGGCCAGCAGGATTCCACCGCTCGCGCCGGCGATGTACGGCGAGTTCGCGGAGGAGGTGGTCTCAATGGCCATGTACGCCCGCTTCCACGAGCATTTGGACTTCGAGTACTTCAGTCCGTTCAACGAGACGGACTGCTATCCGGCGGAGGGGCCGCGCGTGGATCCCGGGGAAGCGCCCAAGGTTCTGGAGGCGGTGGCGCGCCGTCTTAAGAAAGAGGGGATGGGGGATGTGAAGCTGGTTGTCGCGGACCAGGCGATCATCACCAACGATTACGTTACGCCGATCCTGAACGATGCGGAGTTGATGAAGCAGGTGGGGGCCTTCGGCCTGCACACGTATGGGGAAGACTCCGTGGGACCGCAGGTGGGGCGCGTGAAATCCAGCGCCTATTCGCATGTGCCGGTTTGGCTGACTGAATATGGCGACCTCAACGATGAGGACAAGAGCGCCGGGAACGATTGGGCGCGGTTTTCGCTGGCGGCCAACCGGCGGGCTTTGACGGCGCTCAACCAGGGGGCCACGGCCGTTTTCTATTTCGACGCGTTCGACGATTACGAAGAGTGCGCGCGGCGGCTGACGTTTTATGGCTTGTTCAGCAGCGCGGGCCACGTCTACGCACCCAGGAAGCGGTATTACGCCACGCGGCAGCTCTACCATTTTGTGCGGCCCGGGTTTCAACGCATCGCCGCCGCGGGCGACACCGCGGGGCTGACGGTTTCCGCTTTTCGCGATGCGGCCACGGGGTCTTTGGTGGTTGTTGGCGTGAAGGAGCGCGGCCCGAACCGGTTGCAGATCGTCGTACCCGGACCGGGGCCCGATCGCTGGGATCTCTATGTCACTACGAAGAGCTTGAATTGCGTCCAGTTGGATTCGCTGCCGGTCCATGATGGCGTGGCCCAGATGGAGTTGCCGGACGAAGCGGTCTTCACTCTCGTCGGCCGGAAGTCCGGCCAGTGATCCAGGCGAGGAGTGTATCGAAATCCTTCCCGGGAGTGAAGGCCCTTGCGGACGTGTCGCTGGACGTTGCGCCGGGACGGGTTCACGCGCTGGTGGGCGAGAATGGGGCGGGCAAATCGACCCTGCTGCGGATTCTCGCCGGGCAGCTTGCCGCGGATTCCGGCGAGGTTGTCCTGGCGGGGCGCGTCGCCCTAATCCACCAGGAGCTGACGCCCTTTCCGGAGCTGACGGTCGCGGAGAATATCTGCATGGGGCGCGAGCCAGTGGGGCGCTTTCCCGGATGGATCGACCGGGGCGCGCTGCGACGGCGAGCGGAAACACTGCTGGGACGGCTCGGCTGCGCCCTCGCACCCGGCCGGATCGTGCGGACCCTCAGCGTTGCGCAGATGCAGATGGTGGAGATCGCCCGGGCGCTCGCCAGGGAGGCCGATGCCGTCCTGATGGACGAGCCGACCTCCGCGCTGCCGGCTCATGAGGCCGAGGCTCTGTTCGCGGTGATCCGCGATCTGACGAGCCATGGCGTCGCCGTGGTCTACACGTCGCACAAGATGGATGAGATTTTTCGTATTTCGGACACGGTCACGGTTCTGCGCGATGGGCAGCATGTCGGGACTCGTGCGATCGGCGAGGTGGACGAACAACAACTCATCGCCCTGATGGTGGGCCGGAAGTTGGATGCGCCGCAGGCGGCCGGGGCCTTCGAGCGCGGCGATCCGGTGCTGCAGGTTTTCTTCGAGAACGTAAGCTTTGAGGCGCGCCGGGGCGAGATTGTGGGGATCGCCGGATTGATGGGCGCGGGACGAACGGAGCTGGCTTGCGCCATTTTCGGCCTGGCTCCGGTGAAAGGCGAGATCCGGGTGAGCGGGCGGAGGGTGGAGATCCGCAGTCCGGCCGATGCGATCGCCGCCGGCATCGCCATGGTGACGGAGGACCGTAAGGGGTCGGGGATCGTTCCGGGAATGTCGCTGAAAGAGAATCTGACGCTGGCGAGTCTCGGGCGCGTGTGCCACGGACCTTGGATCGATCGCCGCGCGGAGAATGAAACCGCGGATGGGCAGATCGAGGCTCTCGGAATTAAGGCTCGCCGGGATCAGGCGGTGGATTCGTTGAGTGGGGGAAATCAGCAGAAGGTCATGATCGCGAAGGCGCTGCTGACGCGGCCCGAGGTGTTGATTTTGGACGAACCGACTCGCGGAATCGATATCGGCGCGAAGGCCGAGGTGCACGGCATGATGCGCCGGCTGGCGCGGTCGGGGAAGGCGATCGTGATGATTTCTTCCGACATGGCGGAGGTCCTTGCTGTCAGCGATCGCATTCTGGTTATGAGGAGTGGCGAGTGGAGCGCGGAACTGGATCCGCGGCGGACAACGCAGGAGGAGATTCTCAAGTTCGCGATGCCGAACTAGATGCTCGTTCTGTTGGAAGCTAGTTCAGTCTATCGGCGGCGGAGCGGGAAAGATTGGAGTAACTCCGTCGATCTCGTAGCGCGGAGAAACGGCAGGTGCTTCGTGCCGCCATTCTGTTGGAGTGCGCCAATGGAATGAGTGACAACGCGGTCGCGGTTGCCTTGGGCGTGAATCGCCGCATCCCCGGCGATGCGATCACCTGGGTGTTGCATTGTGCCTGCCAGAAGCCCAAGGACCTCGGCTACTCATACCAACTGTGGACGTACGCGCTGCTGCAAAGCCATGTACGGACCCATTGCCTGGCGGCGAGCCATCCCAGTTTGCTCGAACTGAGCCGGTCCAAACTGCATCGGATACTGACGCTGGGCGAGGTTCGGCCGCACAAGGTCCGCTATTACGTGGAACGCCGGGATCCGGAGTTTGAAAGGAAGACGATCGAGGTTCTGCACGTGTACAAGAACGTTGAAATCGTGAACGCCGGAATTGTGGAAGGCACACTGAGGAAGCCGTCTACAGTGACCCTCTCTTACGATGAGAAACCCGGGATTCAGGCGCTGGCGACGACTACGCCGGACCGACCGCCTGCGCCCAATCAGCACCCGAGTCATCTGCGAGATTACGAGTACAAACGGCTGGGGACGGTGTCGTTACTGGCCGGCCTGGATCTCCACACCGGCCGGGTTACGGAGATCGTCAGCGATCGCCATGCCAGCGTAGACTTCATCGCTCTACTGGGAAAACTCGATGCCGAGTATCCGGCCTCAGCCAGGATTCGTCTGCCACTGGACAACCACTCGGCCCACATTTCCAAGGAAACACGAGCCTACTTGAATCTTCATCCGCAACGCTTCGAGTTCGTCTTCACGCCCAA
>JANXRE010000095.1 GCA_025353165.1 Acidobacteriota bacterium
CAGGGAGTGCTCGATGCCGCCTACCAAGCGCACCCCGACCGCTTCGTTAGGCAACCACCAAGACCGCTACCGTTACCCTCGGAGGTCTGGATCAACAAGCCGGTCCCAATCGGCCAAAACACGAAGAAAGCAAGTCACTAAATTCCCATGCCGGGTGTCTCAAAGTGCTTGACACGCGCCGTAACGTTTGGCTGCGCCAGATTTATCTCGAAGATGACGGATTCAAACCCACTGTCAGCGCAGTGCATCCGCGAGGGACATCCAGCACGTTTCGTGGGGCACGCTTGATCTGGAAGGAAAGCAGCAGCTACAAAATCATCTACAGCGCGTTTCGGAGCCAGTCTAAAATCGCCCGTATCTGATTGAAAACATTGGTAGGCGCGGCAGGACTCGAACCTGCGACCCTCTGCTTAGAAGGCAGATGCTCTATCCACCTGAGCTACGCGCCCGTATGTGGCCATGATAGCAAGCCCGCTAGTGGACTTCGGCGCGCCGGGGTTGCTACAATCTGTATGTCGGCGGCAGATTGGCGCCGGCATTCCCAAAGATCGGGCGCGTAGCTCAACTGGCAGAGCAACTGACTCTTAATCAGTAGGTTGAAGGTTCGATTCCCTCCGCGCTCACCAATCAAATCAATACTTTAGCGCTCAGTTCGCCTTTGCCCCCGTCGGTTTGACAGCTACCGGTCTGAAAATGGTGTCCATTCCGACGGCCGCCTCCTTCCGCATTTTATCTACGACGTGCATGCACTGGCTGGTCTCCTCCACCTTGGTCACGGTGTGGCTTTCAAACGCAGCTATCTTCTGACAGAGGTCTCTGTGAGCACCTCGGGTCGGTTCCTTTCGTATTCCTTGGATCGGAAACTACGAAATTGACCCGGTACGGGGTGCTCTTCCAACCCCTGCCCATCCGCCACTCAAAGCAGTTAAGGGGCTTCAACCACCCTTACACTTTTCGGAGAGGAACCGGTTTTTCGAGCTGAGATCGTGAACTATGTCGACGATTTCGTGATCCTCAGCCGCCGTTGTGCGGCGGAGGTTGACACGACCTTCTTGGGAGCTGCACGGAGAACGTACTTCCCACTCCCGGGATGCTTTTCACATTAACGGTTCCTCCCTGGTGCTCGACCAGTTTCTTCACCAACACCAGTCCGAGTCCAGTTCCCTGGAAGCGCTTTGCCGGGCCCGTCTCGAGCTGCTCAAAACGGCGGAACAAG
Source organism: Acidobacteriota bacterium (assembly GCA_025353165.1). Taxonomy (GTDB): domain Bacteria; phylum Acidobacteriota; class Terriglobia; order Bryobacterales; family Bryobacteraceae; genus TMP-7. The sequence goes on from JANXRE010000095.1 coordinate 1,217, forward strand.
CGCCCCAGGTCCGCTTGGCTGATTCCAATACCCGTATCCTGGACTTCCAGACACATCGAGTTGTCGCCCTGCCCCGAGATTCGAACTGTAGCTGAACCTTCCTCCGGAGTAAACTTAATGGCGTTCGATACAAAGTTGTAGACGACCTGCTTAAACCTGGCAGGATCAGTATAGAGTTCATCGTTTCTGCCTCGGCCTCGAGCGTTAGGTTGATGCGTTTCAAATCGGCAAGGGGCTGAACAGAATCGAGAACTTCCTTCGCTAGTTGGCGGGCACTGACCAGTTCAGGGTGAAATTCCATCCTACCCGCCTCTATCTTGGCGAGATCGAGAAGATCGTTGATCAATCGAAGCAGGTGACGCGAACTGAGCAGAACGTTATTCAGAAAGCGGGCCTGGCGCTGGGTCAATTCGCCGTCTTTGCCGCTGGCCAGGAGTTCGGCGAACCCGATAATGCCGTTCAGCGGCGTTCGCAGCTAATGACTCATGTTGGCCAAAAATTCACTCTTCAAACGGTTTGCCTGTTGCGCGATGCGGGTCTGCTCGACTAACGCTACGTTCATCTCGCGCAGATCACGTTCAAGCTGTTTCTGTTCTGTAATATCGATTGTCATCGTGCCATATACCCGTCCTTTGGTTCCGTTATCGAATGGAAACCGGTGCGACAGAAAGCTACGGGTCCCTCCGTCCGGTACGATAACGTCCTCGATGCATGTTGAATTACCAGAGCCGGGGTCGGACCAAAGTTCAAGGCCGGTTTTGCCGAGAACTTCGGTAGCTGTTACCCCCCACAATCGCTCAGCCGAATGGTTCACATACAACACATGTCCTACCGTGTCCTGCATGAACGCCACTGCGGGGCTCTGATCCATAAAGGCGGCGAACCGCTCCTCGCTAGCCTGCAACGCGCTCTGTGTTTCGGCCAGCTCGCGAACCGTTATGCGAAACTGCAACTCCTCTACGACGAGAGCGGCGAAATCCTGAAGCTTGGCCAGATCGGACTCATCAATTTAAAAGCGTGGCTCCGTATCAATAATGCAGAATGTGCCCACGCGGGCCCCGAACGGCGTCACGAGGGGGGCGCCCGCATAGAACCGGATGCCGGGCGGGCCGGTCACCATGGGGTTGTCGGCGAACCTCTCGTCCTTGAGCGTGTCCATGACCACAAGCGGCTGATCCGAGCCAATCGCGTGGGCGCAGAACGATACATCGCGTCCGGTCTCACGAAGGTTCAATCCATAGCACGACTTAAACCATTGGCGGTTGTGGTCGATGAGGCTGACGAGAACGATCGGCGCTCCGAAAACACTGGCACCCAGACGGGTTAACCGGTCGAATGCCGGCTCCGGGTCGGTATCCAGGACGCCGTAGGATCGCAGAGTAGCGAGCCGCGCTTCTTCGTCAGCCGGAAGTGCTGGTTGTTTCATAAACTCGCCCGAGATCCCCGAGCGTTTACGATCAACGTACCACGGACCCTACAGACTGGCATCTCGGGGCATGACTCAGAGTTTAACATGTGCCGTTCCGGCATTGATAAATCCCCAGCGCTTCGGCTGCATGCCTGCTGACGCTGATCACGCGCAGACCGGGAAAAGTAGCCCGATCCGTGATCGTCACCATCACCGATCTACCTGAGCCGATTTGAGTGACCTCGACACGCGTGCCGAAAGGAAGGGTCCGGTGCGCAGCAGTCAGGTCCTTATTGTTGAACAACTCGCCCTGCCCGGCGGAGGGCGGTACGATCTGAAGTGGAACCTCGGCAGCGGCTATACGATCGTGCTCCGTGATAAAACCGTCCTGCTCCATCATCGAGAGCACGAGGTTGCGCCGGGCGATGGCGCGGTCCGGATGCCGAGTGGGATCAAAGTAACTGGGTCGTTGTACGAGGCCCGCCAGCAGAGCCGCTTCGGGTAGAGTGAGGCGATTCAGATCTTTTCCGAAATACGTCGCGGCAGCCTGTCCAAAACCATGCAGCCACATTGCGTGCCGGCGGCCCAGATAAACCTGGTTAACATAGGATTCGAAGATCCTTTCCTTTGACAGCTTGATTTCCAGCGTTTCCGGCTATGAGGAATTCCTGTATCTTCCGGCGCCAGGTTTTGCCGGACTCGAGGTACAGGTTTCTCGCAAGCTGCATCGTAAGGGTGGAGCCACCCTAATCCTTGCGCCCGCTTCGAAAATTTACAAAAGCGGCCTTGGTTATTCGCAACGGATCAAAGCCTGCGTGATGGAAGAAGTGCTTATCTTCGGCTGCAAACAGCGCGTCTACCAGCACTTTCGGCACGTCGGAGAATCGAACCGGATGCCGCCTTTGTAAAACACCTTGTTCCACTCGTGCCAGCATCTGCGGCTCCAGGACATAATCTTCAACCTGGCTTCCCGTTCTCACCGTGGAGATCGCCACGATACGGCCGTTTTAAAATTGTATGCGGGCCGGATCGTCGCGGAAGTAAGAAGCCCGTCCTGGCTTTACAACCACCGAATTCTGCTCCGCCTGATACGACCCGGTGGGATTTGAGGGATCTTCGCTGTAACCGGCCTGCCGGCCGCAATCCCGCCCGCCTCGGCAGCCCCTCGGAACAGATCCGAGTGCGTTCCCGTGCGGACGAGGTGAGAATCCTCGCCATCGATCTTGCAGATCGGCAGCCAATCCGGCTCGACGGGGCAGTCGCCAAAATCCAGCAGCAGCAAGACGATCTCGCGCAACTTCGGCATGTTCTTGCCGCGCTTCTGCGCGAGTTTCACATCGCGCTGGAACTGCGTGCCACTGATCGGGCTACGCAAGGATTAGATTCCCATTTCCTTAGAACAGGGCGTCCGCTGACTTCTGGCGCTTACCTTGGCCCATGTCGGCGGCGCGCATCGGCTTCACCGTAGTCGCGTTGGGGACCTTCACATCGAAAGGCAGGACCTCCTCCGCGACCACGCAGACCAACAGCAACCTGTTCGACGTCTCAGGCGCAACCGCCGACGGCGTCACTGGACCCTGTGCCTGACAGGCGCGAGGCGAGCCACTTCAAACGCCAAGGGTCAGCGGGCTCCTTACTTCCGCGCGGGTAAGCTATTCATAAAAGCAAAGGCGCCCTGGAAGAAAGATCCAGCGGATCCGCAGGGCCAAGGTTCGTTCAGGCTAGCGCAACTGGACGAGTAGTACATATCCAGGGGATGGGAGAATGCGGGTCCGAATTCGGTCCACGGGGAGATTACGGGAGGGTTCAGGTTGAAGAACGCCTCCGAGGTCTCCTGTACGTTCGACGGCAGCACGGTCGTGTCGCTCGCACCGCTGAAGGAAACGTAGGGAGGCAGGTTCTGCCCGACGTAGGAAGTAATGCTGGCACCCGCCGCCGTGACATCGCACGTCCCATATCCGGGGATGCACCCCAGTAGATTTCGGATGGGAAATTGAGAGAAATTGCTCGCGGCATATAAGGTCGCTAAGTCCGTTGGGGGACTCGCAGCCACGATGCCCTTCACGGAATAATTGACTGAAGAGTGATCGCAGTTGGTAGCGAACGCATTGTTGCCCCCCAGTCCAAGAATTCCCACCAAGTGGCCGCCGGCGGAGTGCCCCATAAGCACGATGTTGTTGGGGTCGCCCGGTACGGTGACGCCCACGTTCTCCGCCAGATATCTCAAGAAGCAATTGCAGTCCTGCCATTGGGCCGGCCACAAGGTGCTTCCCTGGATGAGGGTGTACGATCCTCCCTGGGTTCCGGTGACACCGGGGGAAGCGTTCAACGTCGCTTCTCCGTTCTGTACCGACGCGATTCTGTAACCTCCAGGAGTCCAGCCATTCCCCGGCTGCACGATCAGCGCCGAACCGATATCGCGATCGCTGAAGCTGTGCCGGACGGTCGTCACTGTGCGGGCTCCGGTTACCCTCAGATCCGCGCCGGCCGCGGTCAGGTTTACGAGCGTATAGTCAATCGAGAACACGACGGAACCGTTATCGGCAAGCCAACAGGCGATGGTCTGATCTCCGTTACACGCGGGCGGCGTAATCGCGGAGTCGCCCCGGCTTCCCAGGTACCAGCCGCCGCCATGAATCCAGACTACGATCGGAAGCCGGTCGGAGACTTTCGCGCCGGCTGGATAATACATCCGATATTGGCGTGCGTTTGAATTGATTCTCGAATAGCTTGTTCCATCCACGACCCTAACCGCGGCAAGCGCGGTTGCGGCCGTTAACAGGCTAGAAAGGAGACAAAGCCCCCCGGCCCGGATCATAAATATCGCTTTGCGCATGGTGTCGGCTGCTAGCTAGACGCAGCCGCGCGAAGCACGCGTCACAGGTAACCGTGAGGAACCAACCCCCGAATTGCCGCGTTCGAGTTTGATCGCGCGCGGAAACAGGATGTTGTTCTCCAGGTGAATGTGGAGGTGCAGATCCTGCTCCAGCTCGCGGAGGCCGTTCATCAAGGCCCGGTAGGTGACACAGGCATACTCGGGAAGTTCGAAATCGCGGGTGATGGCGCGGATGGCTGCCAGAGCCTGTCCCGCGCTCTCGTGCTCGGCTTCCATCATGCGGATGGGATTGGCCACGGTCCCGAAGGGGCTCGGCGGCAGGGGCGCGCCGGCCGCAGCCGCGGACTCGGCGGCGACAATGGCAGGGAACAGGATTCTCTCCTCCTTGGACATGTGCGTCTCCAGTTCGGACCGCAGGCCGTCGAACGTTTCCGGCAGTCCGGTCAGCGTTTCGCCGTAGCGCTCGTTGTACACGCGGTACACCTTGGCGAGGCGTTCGGAGAGGGGTTGGAATTCGCGGCGCAGGTATTCGTGGTGGGTGGCAACGATGTGCGCGGCGAGGTCTCGCAGGGGCGCCGTATTCCAGTCGCGAGGCGAGGCGCCGGGGGCTTTCGCGGCCGAGTCCAGTTCGAACTGCACCGCCTCGACGTCCAGACCCTTCTGACGGCACACGTCGGCGAGGGGGCGTTTGCCGCCGCAGCAGTAGTCAATTCCCAGGCGCTCAAATACACGCACGGCGGCCAGGGAGCCGGCCGCGATGTCGGCAACGGTTACGCTCTCATTAAGTTGCATCTTTGTCCTCCGCTAACAGGCTAAGCCGGTTCTATTTCCGGCGCGGTGACTTAGGTCACTTCGCGGCGCGAATTGGCCGCCGTATCATTGCTCCAGGCCAGAACGGGGAAAACATGCAGACATCCGACACTCCAGCACGCCGCATTTACACGGGTTGGGCCAGCGTTGTGGCTCGGGCGACGGCGGCGCTGCTTTTGTTCGAGTTCGTCTCGGGGCTGGCGATCACGTTCGGTCCTTTTCATCCCGCGATCGAATGGGGCTTGCTGCTGCACACGGCGGTCGGACTTCTCGCGATCGCCCCGCTGGTTTAATATTTCGCGCGGCACTGGCAAGACTATTCCGGGCAGGCGTTGTCGGATGTGCTTTTGCTCGGTTACGTAGGACTGATTGCGCTGGCTGTCTGCATGGTCTCCGGACTGGCGGTCACATGGCAGGGGCTGTTCGGGATTCATACGACGGCTGTGCTGCGTTATATCCACTTGATCTCGACCTTGATGACGCTGGCCGCGTCGGTGCCCCACATATTGATCTCGTGGCTGCGGCGGCGGGGAAGCGAATTCACGCGGCCGGCGGCGAGATGGCTCGCGCAGTCCGCAATCGCGTGCGGCGCCGGTGTGTGGCTGGCCGCCGGGCTTACGCTGGCGTACTCCGGTACGAAGCACAAAAACGAATTTCCTCCAGACTACAACCTAATGTACGGCAAGAACAGGCCGTTCGCTCCGAGTCTGGCCCGCACCTCGACCAACGGCGCATTCGACGCCCGTTCGCTGGCCGGCTCCGCCAGTTGCGGTTCGAGCGGCTGCCACAAGCAGATCTACGACGAGTGGCAGCCCAGCGCGCACCGGTATGCCGCGATGGACCCGATCTTTCAGGGCATCCAGACCGTCATGGCGAAGCAGAATGGCCCGGAATCGACGCGATACTGCGGCGGCTGTCACGATCCGATTTCGCTGTTTTCGGGAACCAAGAACATTTTCGTCGAGAAGTTGACGGGGCTGGATGGGTTCAACGAAGGCATCTCCTGCGTAGCCTGCCACTCGATTCAGAAAACCGACATTCAGGGCAACGCCAGTTACACGATTTCCCAGGTGAGCGAGTATTTGTGGCAATGGAGCGGCCCTCACACGGCCGGCGCGGCGGCGCGAGATTTTCTTATCCGCACGTGGCCCACGCAGCACAACCACCTCAGCAAACGCATGTACAAGAAGCCGGAGTACTGCGCCGCGTGCCACAAGCAGTTCATCGATCAGGAAGTGAATCGAGTGGGCTGGGTGCAGTTGCAGAACCAGTACGACAACTGGGCGGCCAGCCACTGGAACAAAAAGGGGGATGCGCGTGCGACGGTCGAATGCCGCGAGTGCCACATGCCGCTGGTCGATTCCACCGATCCGGCCGCCGGCGACTCCACCGATTACAACCGCAGCGCGAGCGACGGTAAGCATCGCAGTCACCGCTTCCTGGCGGCCAATAACTTCGTGCCGGCGCTCCTGCACCTGGAGGGCGGCCAGAAACATCTGCAACTGACCGAGCGCTGGCTGCACGGCGAGATCAACGTTCCCGAAATCCGGGACAAGTGGTCGGAGGGGCCGATCGTCAAGCTGCGGATCGAGGCGCCGGGTACGGCTACGCCGGGGGAGAAACTGCCCGTGCGGGTGGTGCTTGTCTCCAACAAAGTCGGTCACGACTATCCGACGGGGCCGCTCGACATGATCCAGAGCTGGGTGGAGATTCGTGTAGAGGACGACCGGGGCCAGACCGTCTTCTCCTCGGGAAAGCGCGACTCCCGCAACTTCCTGGAGCCGGGCACATTTCTGTTTAAGGCGGAGCCGGTGGATCAATACGGCAATCTCATCGACCGGCACAACTTGTGGGAGATGGTCGGGGTGCGGTACCAGCGGTCGCTATTTCCCGGCTATTCGGACACGGTCGAATACAATGTTTTGTGCCCGTCGGGCGGGCCGCGCGCGCCCTCGCAGGCCGTGGGCGACACTCGCGAGTATTCGGTGCGGGCGACCAGCCCAGGCACGCTGCGAATCGCCGCGACGCTGCACTATCGCAAGGTCGACCAGTTTCTGCTGAATTATGTGATGGGTGAAAAAGCGGGCCTGACCTCGCCGGTTGTCGACATCGCCAGCGCGACGGCGCAGGTGTCGGTGGCGAGGGCGGGGAAGTGAAGAGGCCGCTCTCGCGGCGGCACCGGCGCATCGTCTGGACGGCATCAACGCTGCCCGCGCTGACGCTTATGGGCGCGCTGCTCGCCTGGCGGATTCAACGCGAGAACGCGCCGGAGGAGTACACGCCGGGCGAGACGTCCACCGACATTACGACGGCCATCAGCGATCAGGCCGCTCGCAAGGCCGCCGCCCCTGTGCAAGCGGCCCGAACCGAAGCGAGCGCGCGTGTGACCGACGCGCTTCGCAATCCCGGGCGGAAGCTGCCGGGCGGCGCGCCGAAACCACTCTTCACCGACGTGACGAAGACCGCCGGGCTCGCATCGTTCGTCCAGTTTCAGGGGTCTCGCACCTCGCAGTTGCCCGAGGACATGGGATCGGGCGTCGCGTGGGGCGATTTCGATAACGACGGGAACGAGGACCTGTTCGTGGTCAGCGGGGGCGGGGCGCTGAACCTTCCGGACTCGCAGCTTGCGCCGTCGGTGCTGTATCGGAATCTCGGGAATGGGCATTTCGAGAAAGTGCAGGACTTCCCTGAAACGCGCATTCGCGGCATGGCGGCCGCGTGGGGCGATTACAACTAACGACGGCTGGCTGGACTTGATCGTCACCGGATACGACACCATCCTTCTGTTCAGCAACGATCACGGCCACCTGGTTCGCGATCGCAAGTTTCCCTCGCCGAAGGGCTTTTGGGCCGGCGCAACATGGGGGGATTACAACCGCGACGGCTACCTTGATCTGTACGTCTGCGGATACGTGAAGTACGACCGCGGGAAAGGCGACGCGGCCAGCAACACGCAGCAGTTCGGCAAGGAGGTTCCGTTCACGCTGAATCCCGCGTCGTACGAGCCCGAGCGCAGCCTGTTGTTCCGCAACAACGGCAACGGCACCTTCACCGAGGTCGCGCGGGAGCTGGGCGTCGCGAATCCCGAGGGCCGAAGCCTGAGCGCACTGTGGCACGATTTCGACGGCGATGGCTGGCTGGATCTGTACGTCGCCAACGACATTTCGGAGAACAAGCTGTACTTGAACCGGCACGGGAAATTCGTCGATTCGGGCAGGAGCGCATGGGTGGAAGAGTATCGCGGGTCGATGGGTCTGGCGGCCGGCGATTTCGACCGCGACGGCGACGACGACCTGTTCATCTCGCACTGGATCGCGCAGCAGTTTGCGCTGTATCAATGGCTGATCTCGGAACAGAAGCAGGCGCGGGCGCATGTATAGCGAGTCCGGGTTCCTCGGCGTGTTCGCGCAGCAATGGGACGGCAGCGCGGCGCCGGAACGGGCTTACGCGCGGTTGGATCGCTATCTGGGGCAGCTCCGATGACGTGACGGGCTAAGTATTCCCATACTTCGCCCGTACTGCCCGCACGGCCGACGTGAGCGTCTCGAAACATCGCTCCTCTTCGCGGTGGGCATCGTCCCAGGCCGTGAGCTTCTCGTCCGAAAATCGCCGGGCGAGTTGGTCGTCCAGTTCCACCCGGACCCGGATCGCCCTTTTGTGGGCATCGGCCGCTCGCTCGTAGGACTGCCAGATCGGGTCCGTGGTAAGGTCGGGCACGGCGACCATTATCGCGCGATCCAGGCACGAAAAGCGGCGGCCATCTGCGACAATCGAGTTACGAGTAATGATCGACCGCCTGTTTAACTTCTTTTTCGGGTGCCGGCATCGGACGCTATCGCGGCCGCTCAGCGCGTTGACGGACGCGGGCATCCCCCACGGGGGCGCTTACGTCGTCTGCCTGGATTGCGGAAAGCACTTCTCCTATGACCCGCGTCAAATGAAGATGGGGAAAGAAATTTCAACTTCAAAGTGAGCGGCTGAAACGTTCGCCAACGCGGCGACACTAAACAGTAGCGCCTGTGGACGGAGGAGCGATCGCTTGGTCGCGCGAAAGCGGACCCGGAAGGAGCGATCGCTTTTCACGGGCGTTACGGCGCTGCGGTGTACAGCTGAAACGCTCCCCAGTAATAGGGACGCGACCACGGGGCACCCCCGCGGATAAGGGATAACTTGGCTTCCCTAAGCGCCTGGGCTGGTGGCTTCGATTTCAACGCCGCGTACAGGTTGGTCATCAGGCGAGCCGTCGAGTCGTCGTTTACATCCCACAGTCCCGCGATCACGTTGCGTGCGCCCGCGCGCAGAAAGGCCCACGCGAAGCCGACCATGCCTTCTCCGGTGTAGGACCGAGCCCCCGCTCCGCGGCACGAGGACATGGTGACCAAGCCGGCGCGGATGGGGCGGTCCAGTATATCCCTGGCGTAGAGCTTGTAGTCCAGCCCGCTGCCCGACAACGCCACGGCCGAATCGAGGGGGCGCTCGGCATTCGCGATGGCGTGGGCGGTGAAATGAATCACCGCGAACCGCTCCGGCCGTCCGTCCAGGTAAGCCTTGGGCGTGGCCTGCTTTCCCGTGTAAACCGACTTCGAGCCGCCATCGAACGCACTGGCGACGGACTGAACTTCGAGTTGCGCGCTGCCAAGCCGGGCCAAGGAAGTATCGGGTGGGGCGGGATCGCCGATCAGCAAGAGGGATGCGCCCGGCGGATGCGCACCGGCGGGCGGTTCCGCGGCCAGCAGGGAAAGAGACGGGGCGATTCGAATCGAAACATCCTCGATCCAGTAGTGCGGGCGGGCACCGTACACAGGCAATGTCTCGAGGTTCAGGCTATTGAGCGCGCCATCCGGCAGCACGACGATGGCTGTGTTGGCTGGTATCCAGCGGGCAACCGGCTTCACAATCAGATCCCAGAGTTCGGAGGCCGCTGGGAGTGGGGCCGCCAGCGGATCCACCAGGGTGTCGTCCACCGCCGCCTGGTAGGCGGCGACGCGTTTCTCGATCTCCGCCGCGGGAGCCAGTTTGACGCCGTTGATCCGGCTCGACGACAGGACCCATGCGAAGGATCCTTTGGGAGCCAGCCAATAAAAAAGCAGCGGTCCGGATTTTTCGGTAAGCCGCCGGATAGCAGCGACCGGCAAGCGTTTTGGCGCGCCGCCGTTACTGCGTTCGGCGAGGACGCGGGCGCGGCTCGAATCGGCGACCTCGAGAGCTTTCTCCCATTCGCCACGCCGGCACAGGGCGTCTACATACACCTGATAGAAGTGCATCAGGCGCGACAAGTAGGAGATTTTGTATTCCGGTTTCAAAAGGTCGGACTGGGTTTGCTCTATGACCGCTAGAGCAGACTCGAAGTGCTTGTTGGCCAGCGATGGGTTGGCGGCCGCAAACAACTCGCCGAGCCCGGCGTGCGCTTCCCAGAGAATGGCCGGCGTGTTCTTTCCGTCTTGGAGGCATTTTCTAAAAAGCTGCGCGGCTCGGTCCGACTGGTTGCGTCCAGCCGCGATCAGCGCCGCATTCAGCAGGTTGTAGACCGCCTCCGCGCCGGTATTCTGTCGCTTGAGCGCGATTGCTTGATTGTTGAACGCCGCCGCCTTGTCCCAATCGCCGGACCCGATGTAAGCGACGGCCAGATTGCCGGCCCACATCGCCGCCTGCCGTCCGTCGTGGAGTTGCTGAGCGATGGCGAGAGCGCGCTCGATAGAGCTCGCTGCGTCGTGGGGCTGGCCGGCCAGGATCAGAGTGTTGCCCATCTCCGCGAGAGTCTGCATCAGGAAAGGGCGCAGTTCGGCCTTCTCCTGAATCTTGATCGCTTGTTTCTGCGCGGCCACGGCGCGATCGGACTCGCCGAGCCGGGAATAGCAGATGCCGACGTTGTTCAGCGCGATCGAGTGAAGGATCAACGTCTCCGGTCCGGTCTCTTGGGCCACGGACTCGAAATAGGGCAACGCGGCGTCGAATCGAGATTGCTGGAGAAGGTTGAAACCCAGGTTCAACATCGCGGCGTCGCGGCGGAAGCGGTCTTTGACGCGCTCCGCTGTCGCCAGCACTCCGCTAAGCACCTTACCCGCATCCGCGAATTTCCCGGCGCGCGTCCGGCAGCCGCCTTCAAAAAGCTGGGCATCGAGTAACAGCGCGTTGTCGGACGCCGCGGAAGCCATGGATTGCGCTTCGTGCAGCATCCGCATGGCATCCGGGTAGTTGTGCCGGGAGTACGTCAAACGGGCTTGAAGATATTTTTGACGAGCGCGAACGCCGTCGTAGGACGAACCGGGTGGCGGGGTCTCGTTAAGCGCAGGCAGCTTACTAGCATCCTCGCCCCTTCCCATCCGGAGCTCAGCCGCGAGAAGGCGGAACTGCCAGTCCCAGGGACCGCTGTTGGCCGCGCGCGCTCTTGCAGCTCCGTCCTCGGCTTGAGCCATAGACTGGGCGGTGCCGCCGCGCCGCTGTTCTTGGAGGGCCGCGTTCCACCGCGCTTCGAACTCCCGGCGCGCGCAACCGGCTAGAGCGAGTAAGAGAATGGCCGCGATCGCTAGGCGGGCCAGGTGGAACCGTTGGTTTCGATGGAGCCGCCCGTGGCTTTTCCGCCGATGGGCGAACCCAGATCCGCGCGCACCATAGTCAAGCGGCGCGATACATCCGTGATGAACACCTCGGCGAGGTACAGCTTGCCGAAGTCCGGGATCGTTACGACGTTCCTGTCGAAAGTGACGCCTTCGGGTGGTTTGCCTGCCCAATGAAGTTCCTCAACGAGAGTAGCGTACCTCATCCCGTCGGATTCTTCGAAGCAGTGACGGGCAGCCTCGCGGTCGTCCGAATCGACCGCGTCATCGATTTTTGACTTGGTGTCGTGCCTACGGAAAAACTCGTCGTTCAGCGTGACGATCAGCTCCGCTCCCTCGATGATGAGTCCTTCGATCGCACTTCCGCGCGGTGTGATGGAGGTCTGGTCTCCATTCTTGCCGCTGCGGCCGACCATCTCGGCCCGAATGAGGCCGACTCGAACCGAATTGAGCAGCGTCAGTCCTTTCACCAGGGAACTGACGGTGGTCGTGGTGGGGACCGAGTCGGGTGGACATTTCCCCCAGGTGATGTCGACTGCCGCTTGCGGATCGTCAAAATCCCCGTGCGCGCGCGTGTACGCGGATTCGAAGCTGAGGTTCATGAACCGCCGGCCTTCCGCGGTCGATTCGCTCAGACCACCGATGACGGGGAGGGAACTGGCAGCCTGGACGGGAACCACCTCCTCGTCGGGCCGCCGGATGTGTGCGGCTACACCCGAGGCGTTGCCGCGGAAAATGAAGGTCCGTTCGATCTGCATAAGGAGAGTCTACCTGCCTGTGGCGACGAAGGGAAGCTCGCCGAGATCCCGGCCGGACTGCTGAATGCGCAGCGTGTACCGGTTGCCCGTACGGACCGAACTGTTGGGAAAGAGCAGGATGAGCGAACGTCCGGGGGCCGGGACTTGGGCAGTTCCCGACGCTGCTTGCCGGCCGGACCCGTCGGTTAGCTTATAAGAGAGCAAACCTGCCTGGACCTCGGCCGTTACCAAAACCGCAACCGAGAAAAAGCCCGGCCCGCTTGCGACCGGCACCAATGGCTCGACGCCGCGCGAGGCCGAGTGCAGCGCGACGGGATCGACGGCCTGCGCGGCGAGACCCGCGCGCAGCTCCGGCATCTGCACCAGGGCCTGATAACCCACCACGCAGGCCAGCGCGAGCGCAACGGCGGACGGCGCGAGCATCGGGACCCGCAGCCAGTCGAGCCAGGAGCGGCTCCGCGCCGGGGCCTCCCGCCGGGCAGGCTCCCGCGCAAACGCCGCGCGCGAATTGGCGGCGAGCATGGCCCCCAGGCGGACGCTTTCGGCGCACTCCGCGCAGGAGAAGTAATGTTCTTCGAACCGGTGCCGATCCATCTCGGACATCTCTTCGAGGAGATAGCGCTCCGCCGCCTGGGATTCGAGGCTCTGTTCGTGGTTCATCTCGCTCCTGACGTGTAGTGACGCTTGGACCGTTTCAGTTTCATCGATTTGTCACGCGGTGACGCGATTTTTGAGCAGAGTGTCGCGAAATTTGATTTTGGCCCGGTGCACCAGGACGCGCAGGTAGCCCCGGTCGACGCGGAGGCTGCGGCAAATTTCGTCCTTGTCCCGCTGCTCGAAGAAGAGTTGCTTGAGGATTTCCCGCTCCTTGGCCGGCAGCTCAGACAAAGCCTGCCGGACCTGTTCCGTCCGCTCGCGGGAAACCAGGGTCGTGATCGCGTCCTCCTCTCCGCTCTCCACGTCCTCGGGCAACTCGACCGGGGCTTTCGCCTGGCCCCGATAAGTCTCAAACAGGATATTGTTGCAGACCGAGTTTACGTAGGCGCCGAGGCTGGCCGGGTTGTCCGGCCCGCCGCGCTCCCGCAGCAGTTTCAGAACGCGAAGGAAGGTTTCCTGCTTAACGTCTTCGATCAGTTCGCGCGACCGCAGGCGCATTCGCAGCTTGACCGTCAGCAGCGTGTCGAAGTATTCGGCGAAATTTGTCTCGGTATCGAGATCCCCGCCGATCAGGCGCTGAACATACTTACGATCGAATGTTTGTCGTTCCACGCGGCTGACCGTCATGATACTGGAGATTTCGGAAACGGGCAAACAGGCAGCGCCGCATCGGGTTGAACTATCATCAATGAAACACGTTTCCGGAGATAACCATGCGCATTGCTGTACTGGCTGGGTCCACGGCTCTTGCGGTATCGATTTTCAGCGTTCCGCGGGCCGCGAAGAGCGAAGATAAGGTTGCCGCGGCCTTTCAAGAAGTCATGGTTCCCATGCGGGACGGGGCGATGTTGCAGACCGTGGTGCTGTCCCCCAAGCAGCGTGCCCAGCCCTTGCCGATGATCCTGGAAAGGACCCCGTACGGAGTGCCCGGCCCCGCATCGCAGCGCCTCCGAAGCGAGAAGTACATCCTGGTGTTCCAGAATCTGCGCGGGCGATTTAAGTCCACCGGCAAATTCGTGATGCAGCGGCCACCCCACGATCCCGCCGAGACCAACGGCGTGGATGAGACGACGGACGCGTGGGATACGGTGGAGTGGCTGCTCAAGAACGTGCCTGGGAATAACGGCAAGGTGGGAATCATGGGGACGTCTTACTCGGGATGGACCACGGTCATGGCGGCGATCCATCCGCATCCGGCGGTGAAGGCCTTTATCGAGCAGGCTTCACCGGCGGATATGTTCCTCGGAGACGATTTTCATCATAACGGCGCGTTCCGCCTCAGCTATGGTTTCGAATACTCGGCTTTGCTCGAGACAACAGCTGAGGAGAACTATCACTTCCAGTTCGATCGAGCGGACACCTATGACTGGTACCTTGGCTTAGGCGCACTCAGTAACGTGAATCAGCGCTACTTTCACGGCAAGATTCCGACTTGGATGGATTTCGTCCACCACGCGAATTACGACGAGTTCTGGAAACGTCAGACCGTGATCCGCTATCTGGACGAGGTCAAGGCGCCAATTTTGCACGTTGCCGGCTGGTGGGATCAGGAAGACTTTTACGGTCCGCAGAAGATTTACGAGAAACTGGAGTCCAGCGACACGAAGCACTGGAACTACTTCGTGGCGGGGCCTTGGAACCACGGCCAGTGGGGAGGGAACGGGTCCAGCCTGGGTCCACTTGGGTTTGGATCCGATACATCCAAGTACTATCGGGAGAATATAGCCGACCCCTGGTTTGACTATTGGCTTCGCGGAGAGGGTAAGCTGAATCTCGCGGAAGCGACCACCTTTGAGACGGGCACGAATGAATGGAAGCAGTACGACGCCTGGCCTCCACGGAAGGGAATTGAGCGCCGGCGGCTATTTTTCCAACCGGGGCGAAAGCTCTCATTCGATGCTCCCGCCGTCTCCGGGCAGAATGCGTACGACGAATACATCAGCGATCCGGCAAACCCGGTTCCGTACCGCCCGCGCCCGGTAGCGCCAACGTACCCGGGTCCCGACTGGCGTGTCTGGCTGGTGCAGGACCAGAGATTCATCGACCACCGCCCGGATGTTCTTGCGTGGGAAACCGAACCGCTGGCGGCCGATCTTCGAGTGGTCGGCGACATCACCGCCGAGCTGTTCGCGTCCACTTCCGGTACGGACAGCGATTGGATTGTAAAGCTGATCGATGTGTATCCGGAGGATGCTCCGGCTGAGCGGGAAACAAACGTGAAGATGGCCGGGTATCAGTTGATCATCGCCGACGAGATTCTGCGCGGACGGTTCCGGAACAGTTTCGACCGGCCGGAAGCCCTGCCTCCCAACTCGCCCGTGCAATACACAATCGATCTTCACACCAATGATCACGTGTTCCGCAAGGGGCACCGGATTATGGCTGAGGTGCACAGTACCTGGTTTCCCGTGTACGACCGCAACCCGCAGAAATTTGTGCCAAATATTTTCGAGGCCAAGGACTCGGACTATACCAAGGCCGTGCAGCGCGTGTATCGCAGTTCGACCATGCCGAGCGCGGTGGTGATTCCGGTCTTCGTGGGCCGTTAGCGGTCCGCGAGCTGCGCTTCCGCGGTTGCGACGCTGTCGAACGACGGAATCAAGGTGTCCACCCGGGTGACCTGGAAGAGCGTCCGGACGCGGTCGCACACTCCGGTGATACCGAAGCGGCGGCCGTCCCGCTCGCACGAGGCCATTACTCCCAGCAGGGCGCCCAGTCCCGCGGAGTCGATATAGGGGACCTGCTCGAGGTCGATCAGAATCGGTCCTCCGGCTTCCGACCGTGCGGAGTCCTGAAACTCAACGATATCTTTCATCGTGACGGGACCCCGGAGCCGGATGACGGTAACTCCCGAAGGGATCTTCTCGATTTCAATGACCAGCTCGTACAAAAGTAGTTCCTTTGCAACTGATTTGTAACTCGATAGCAACACACAGCACCTGACTGTCTCATACTCAAGCGGAGAAAGACACCTATACTACACGATAATCGCGACTCAGGCGCTGAATCGATATACGGTCGTGGTCTTGTATTCCTGGCCGGGACACAGGACCGTGGACGGGAACTCCGGCTTGTTGGGCGAGTCCGGAAAATGCTGAGTCTCCATGCACAGCGCCGAACGGTGCGGATATACCATCCCGCCCTTGCCGTGGATGGTGCCATCGAGGAAGTTTCCGGTGTAGAACTGAAGACCGGGCTGATCGGTTAAGACCTCCATCACGCGCCCGGATTTCGGCTCTCTCACGCGCGCCGCGAGACTGAGGGCACCGGCGGGATGGTTCAGCACCCAATTGTGGTCATACCCCTTGCCGAACTTGATCTGCTCATCGTTCGCGTCGATGCGCTCGCCGATCGCGTGTGCTTGCCGGAAGTCGAGCGGCGTGCCCTCGACCTTCCGGAGTTCTCCGCTGGGTATGAGCGTTCCGTCGACGGGAGTGAATCGGTCCGCCTCGATCGTGACCTCGTGTCCGAGAATATCGCCCTCGCCCTGTCCCGCAAGATTGAAATACGAATGGTTGGTCAGGTTTAGTACCGTCGCCTTGTCGGTGGTCGCGTGGTACTCGATCCGTAACTCGTTCTTGTCATTGAGAGTATAAGTCACTATCGAAGTAAGGTTACCGGGAAAGCCCTCCTCGCCGTCTTTGCTGACATAGGTAAGTTGCAGCGCCGGGCCATCAGCTCCGGAAACGTCCTTGGCGCTCCAGGCTCTCTTGTCGAAGCCCTTCTTGCCGCCGTGCAGCGTGTTCTTGCCATCGTTGACGGGAAGCTTGTACTCGACGCCGTCGAGCTTAAAGGCTGCGTTTCCGATGCGATTGCCGTAGCGGCCGACGAGCGCGCCGAAATAGGACGCTTCTTTCAGGTAGCCCGCCAGATCGTCGCACCCCAGCACTACGTCCACCGTGGCTCCGCCTTTATCCGGGAGGCGCAGCGCCTGCACAACGCCGCCGTAGTTCATGATGGCGGCTTCCATGCCGTTCGAATTCTTCAGTGTGTGGAGGTCTATCGATTCGCCATCGTTGGTCTTGCCAAATGATTGCCGATTCATCTTGATGCTTCCTTGTTCCTCGCTCTTGCGCGCGCAGCCTGCCAGCGCCGCGGCAGCCGCCAGGGTAAATGCGCGCCTGTCTATCGTCATTGCACGTCCTCCCGTACGTTCACCATCGTTGTCATGATACATTCCGTGATGCCGATGAAGCGAATTTTGTTTGCGTTATGGTTCGCCGCGTGCGCTTCAGCGCAGGAGGTAACGATACGCGTGGATGCGGCGCGAGACCTGGGGCCCTGGAAGCCGGTCACCTCATATTTCGGATATGACGAGCCCAACTACACGTACACGAAGAACGGGCGAAAGCTGATTTCGGAGCTGGCGGCGCTGAGTGCGGCACCCGTGTATATCCGCGCCCACAATCTGCTGACCACCGGCGATTCCTCTCCCGCGCTCAAGTGGGGATCGACGAATGCGTACTCCGAGGACGCACAAGGCCGACCGATCTACGACTGGAAAGTCATCGATCGGGTTTTCGATACCTACATTCAGGCGGGCGTGAAGCCGTTTGCCGAGATCGGGTTCATGCCGGAAGCGCTCTCCGTGCAGCCACAACCGTACCGGCACCAGTGGCCGAAAACGAAGATCGAAGCCGGTTGGGCGTATCCGACGAAGGATTTCGGAAAATGGCGCGAATTGATTCGCCAATGGGTGCTGCACTCCGTCGAGCGGTATGGCAAAGCGGAAGTCGAGTCGTGGTACTGGGAGGTGTGGAACGAGCCGGACATCGGGTACTGGCAGGGCACCTCGGAGGAGTACAACAAGCTGTACGATTACGCAGTGGACGGCGTCAGAAGCGCCCTTGCCGGCGCTCGCGTCGGGGGCCCTGCCTCAACCGGCCCCGCGAATACCAAGGCGGCGGTGTTTCTACAGCAGTTTCTGCGGCACTGTGCCGGCGGGAGGAACTACGCCACCGGAAGGGCCGGCGCACCACTGGACTTCATCAGCTATCACGCGAAGGGCTCGCCGCAGGTGGTGGACGGGCCGGTCCGGATGGGGCTCGCGAAGAACCTTCAAGATGTATTGCGGGGAATGGAGATTGTTTCGTCCTTTCCCGAGTTTCGCAACCTGCCGATCGTGCTCAGCGAGTCCGACCCGGAGGGCTGCGCGGCTTGCTCGGCGCGAGTCTATCCGCAGAACGCCTATCGCAACGGCGAGTTATACGCGGCATACACGGCAGAGGCGATGAGCCGGATCGTCGAACTCGCGGACCGGACGGGGGCGAACATCGAAGGCATGCTGACCTGGGCGTTTGAATTCGAGGGCCAGCCCTACTTCGACGGGTTTCGCACACTGGCGACGAATGGGATCGACAAGCCGGTGCTGAATTTCTTCCGCGCGGCAGGCCTGATGAGGGGCCGGCGTGTCGCGGTGGAGAGTAGCGGATCGCTTCGACTGGATGAAATTCTGGCGTCGGGCGTTCGCGGGAAACCGGACATCGGCGCGATCGCAGTGAAGTCCGACCATGAGATCACCCTGCTGGTTTGGAACTACCACGACGAAGCCGTGGCCGGACCCGACGCGCCTGTCAAGCTGACGATTCTGGGCTTGCCCGCCGGCATAGGCGCCGCGCTGGTGTCTCACTATCGAATTGACCGGGATCACAGCAACGCGTACACGGCCTGGAAAGAGATGGGATCGCCTCAGAATCCCACGCCCGGGCAGTACTCCAAACTCGAAAACGCCGGACAGCTCAAGCTACTCGGGTCGCCGGGGTGGAAGAAAGTCGACGGCTCCGTGGCGATAGAATTCTCTCTGCCGCGCCACGCCGTTTCCCTCTTTCAGGTCGCCTGGTAGCTAGCTAAGATGAAGGAATGGCTATCGCCTCGATAAATCCCGCCACCGGCGAGACTCTGCGGGTTTTCGATTCTCTGTCCGAGACACAAATCGAAGAAAAGCTCGCCCGCGCGTCTGAGGCCTTCCGGTCCTGGCGGCGGATCACCTTCGCCGAGCGCGCCACGCTGATGACTCGGGCCGCCGAGATCCTGGAGTCCGAGGCCGACCGCTTTGCCCGGCTGATGACGCTCGAAATGGGCAAGCCGCTCCACGCGGCTCGGGGCGAGGCGGTAAAATCCGCCACCGCGTGCCGCTATTACGTCGAACATGCAGCGCATTTGCTCGCCGAGAAAGAGGTTCCCACCCAGGCCATGTACAGCGCAATCCGGTATCAACCGCTCGGACCGGTTCTGGCGATCATGCCGTGGAATTTTCCGTTCTGGCAGGTCTTCCGTTTCGCGGCCCCGGCGTTGATGGCGGGCAACGTCGGGCTACTCAAACATGCCTCCTCGGTGCCGCAATGCGCCCTCGCGATTGAAGATACTTTCCGCCGCGCGAATTTCCCGGAAGGAGTGTTCCAGTCGCTGCTGATCGAGCCGGACGCCGCAGGCCGCCTCATCGACGACGATCGCGTGGCCGCGGTCACGCTCACCGGGTCGGAACCGGCGGGTGCGAAAGTCGGCGCTCGGGCGGGCCAGAAAATCAAGAAGAGCGTTCTGGAGCTCGGCGGCAGCGATGCCTTTCTGGTGATGCCGTCGGCCGATCTGCACAAGGCGATTGCAATCGCGGTGCAGGCGCGCACGGTGAACAATGGCCAGTCGTGTATCGCGGCCAAGCGCTTCATTGTTCACGCCTCTGTTTACGACGAATTTGAGAGCGGCTTCAGCGATGCCATGGAAGCGCTGCGCGTCGGAGATCCGATGGACCCGGCGACCGGCGTCGGCCCGCTGGCCACGCAATCGATCCGCGACGATCTGCACCGGCAGGTCCTCCAGGCGGTGAGGGACGGCGCGCGAGTGCTCACTGGCGGCAAACCCGTTGACCGTCCGGGGTTCTATTACAGCCCAACGGTTCTGGCCGGCGTGCCCCGCACCTCAGCGGTTTATCGCGAGGAATTCTTCGGTCCCGTCGCGATGCTTTTTCGCGCGTCAAGCTTCGAGGAGGCGATCGAGATTGCTAACGACTCTCCTTTCGGGCTCGGCTCCGCCATCTGGACCACGGATGCGACCGAGCGTGATCGCTTCCTGGATCAGATCGAGGCGGGAATGGCCTTCGTGAACGGGATGGTCGCATCCGATGCGCGGCTACCGTTCGGAGGCGTAAAACGTTCCGGATTCGGCCGGGAGTTAGGGCCCTACGGAATTCTGGAATTCGTGAACATCAAAACGATCTGGGTTGCGGAGTAGGGACGCCTGAAAAACCAGATGTCCTCCGATGTACACCGAGCGCGCTAGCGGAACACCCACCCAGTACACGATTTCGCGCCAGTCTCGCGCTTCGTAGATGACGAAATCCGCGAGCTTAGTCGGTTCCAGAGAGCCCAGGTCCGAACCGCGCCCGAGGCTATGCGCAGCGTTGATCGTGGCGGCGCTGAGCGCCTCCGCGGGCGTCATCTTCATCTGTGTGATCGCCAGCGACATCGCGAACGGCATCGAAGTAGTGGGCGAGGTCCCCGGATTGAAGTCCGTCGCGAGCACGATCGCGAGGCCGGTTTCGATCATTCCGCGCGCATCGGGATACAACTGCGATCCGAGCGCGTAAACCGAAGCGGGCAGGACAACCGGCTGGACCCCCGCACGCTGCAGCGCCTGAAGTGAAAACCGGTCGGCATTTTCAAGGTGGTCGGCGGTCTGGACGCGCAACTCCGCTGCCAGTAGCGAGCCGTCGCTGTCCGAGAGTTGGTCCACATGCATTCGCAGCCCGAGTCCGAATGACCTCGCGGCCAGCATCACGCGGCGGGACTCTTCGAGGTCGAAGATGTCCGGCTCGCAAAAAACGTCGCAATACTCGGCCAGCCGCTCTCGCGTCACGGCCGGCAGCATCTGGTGGATCACCAAATCGCCGTACTCGCGACGCCGGCCCCGAAACTCGTCGGGAATTTCGTGCGCGCCCAGGAAAGTCGGCACGCAACGCAACCCGGTACTCTCGCTCACCCGGCGGATGCACCGCAGCAGCTTCAACTCGTCTTCGAGCGTCAGCCCGTACCCCGATTTCGCCTCAATGGTCGTCGTGCCGCCGCGCAGAAACCAGAACGCATATCGGGAAGCGATGGCCAGCAACTGGTCGGGTGTTGCCGCGCGAGTCAGCCGCACCGTGGAACGGATACCGCCGCCCTTCGCCGCGATGTCCTGATACGTGGACCCCTCGGCCCGCATCTCGAATTCGTCAGCCCGCTGGCCGGCAAAGACCGGGTGCGTGTGCGCGTCCACGAACCCAGGCAGCACAACCATCCCGCCTGCATCCACGACCTGCGCCTCGGGAGGAATCGATACGCCGGCGCGGGGACCGGCAGCCAGGATGCGCCCGTCCTCGCCTACCAGAAGGCACGCGTCTTCGACGAGACCGATGTCCCGGAGTTCCCCGCCGGTGCGCGGGTGCGCAGGACCTGCCATCGTAATCAGCTGCCGGATGTTGGTAATTGCGATCATCGATCGAGCACTCCCGACGCAAATTCGAGAAGGCAGGCAGCCGCCGCCAGGCACGTCATATCGTTGATGTCCTTCTCGGGATCGATCTCGACAATGTCCATCGCGCACACACGGCGGTTGGCTCCGCACAGCCGCGCCGCCTGGCGGATCTCCCAGGGATGCAAGCCGCCGGGGCGCGAGCCGGGCGCCGCCGGTGCATACGATCTGTCCAGGATATCGATGTCCAGATCCACGTAAACCGCACGGTCGCCGAGGATGTCGAATGCCTGGGCCACAACCTGTTCGATCCCTTGCTGCCGGACATGCTCGGCCGTGAAGAATGTGATCCCGGACTCGCGAGCGATGTCGGCGTACGTTTTCGAGTTCGCATACGACTGTATCCCGATCTGCACCATCCGGCGGCCGCTCATGCCATCGGCGAGCAGGGCGCGGATGGGATTCCCGTTGGTCAGCCCGCGGCCGAGGTCGCGAAGATCGAAATGGGCGTCGAATGTGATCAGCCCGCACTCACCCAAGGCGCGGACGCCCGGCCGCGTGACGCTGTTGTCGCCGCCCAGAATGACGACGGCGTCCACGTCGTTTAGCGCCGCGCGAACACCCGTTCGCACGGGCTCAAACGCAGCGTCTGGCCGGAGTCCGGAGACATCCATATCCCCGAGATCTCGAACCTCCAGCCGGCTAAGGTCGTGGTGGCGTGAAACATCATAAGTGCTGTATCGCTCGAGAGCCTTTCGTATGGCAGCCGGCGCGAGGTCGCAACGCCCCGGCGTGATGGAACCGAGGCACAGCGGCGCTCCGATCACCGCCAACCGCGCCGCCGGGCGTCCCGGCGCCAGTTCGCCGGCTAACCAGCCAGAGGCCCGCGGCCAGTTCGGATCCTCGTGGAGGCCGCTCATCGCGCGTCCAGCATGGGGACCTTCACGCCTTTCTCGCGAGCCACTTCCTCGGCGCGCTCATAGCCGGCGTCCACGTGCCGGACGACACCCATGCCGGGATCGGTGGTGAGGACGCGCTCCAATCGCCGCCGCGTCGAGTCCTCGCCGTCCGCCACCACCACCATGCCCGCGTGCTGCGAGTATCCGATGCCGACTCCCCCGCCGTTGTGGATGGAAACCCAGGATGCACCCGCCGCGACATTCAGCATCGCATTCAGGAGCGGCCAGTCGGCGATCGCATCCGAGCCGTCGCGCATCGCTTCCGTCTCCCGGAATGGAGAGGCGACCGATCCGGCGTCGAGGTGATCCCGGCCGATTACAATGGGCGCGTCAATTATTCCGCGCCTCACGTAATCGTTGATCGCCGTACCGAACTCCGCGCGTTCCCCGTAGCCGAGCCAGCAGATGCGAGCCGGCAGGCCCTGGAAGTGTATGCGTTCGGACGCCAGCCGCATCCAGCGCGCGAGAGGCTCGTTGTGCGGAAACAGTTCAAGCGCCAGCCGGTCCGTGACACGAATGTCCTCGGGATTGCCCGACAGCGCCACCCAGCGGAATGGCCCCTTGCCTTCGCAGAACAGCGGCCGGATGTATTCCGGAACGAAGCCGGGGATTTCGTAGGCATCCTCGACACCACCGATTTTCGCCTGCGTGCGAATGTTGTTGCCGTAGTCGAAGGTGACCGCGCCCAGGCGCTTCAGGTCCAGCATGCCCTGAACGTGAGCCGCCATTGCCGCTACCGACCGGCGCACGTATTCCTCGGGATCGGATCGCCGCAGCGCAACTGCCTGGTCCAGCGTCAGCCCGTTCGGAACGTAGCCGTTCAGCGGGTCGTGCGCGCTCGTCTGATCCGTCAGGATATCGGGAACGATCCCGCGGGCCGCAA
>JANXRE010000160.1 GCA_025353165.1 Acidobacteriota bacterium
ATGCCGATCAGCCTTCCGAACTACCACCGTAATACCGATCGTTTTCAGTTCGGAATGCTGATCGCCATCACTTCGGATTCGTGATCGCCATCACTTCGGAACGCTGATCGCCATCCCCCGGAATCCGCAGAAACTCCAGAAAGTCTCCAAGCGGTTCGTGTGAACATTGCCGTCAACGTAGGCTTCCGCGTGATCGATGTAGGACTTCAGCGCGTCCGTCATCAGTTCCGAACCGGGCGCAACGTTCTCGTGAATCTCCCGGTGAAGGTGATGCTTGCGGCGCGTGCCGACAACCGAAGAGCGAACCGTACCAGTCTCACGATCCAGCAGACCAAACACAATCGCCTTACCCATTCCGCCAGTGCCTTTGACCTTGCGGGCCCGCTCGGCCTTATGCATGAACCGCGCCTTTCCGCCGATGAAAGTTTCGTCGGCCTCAACGGTGCCGGTCATCTTGTTGATCGTGCCGTGGTTCATCGCGTAGCGAATGCGCTGAAGCATAAACCACGCGGTTTTCTGTGTCACCTCAAGGGCGCGAGCGACTTCGTAGGAACTGATGCCGTTCTTGCAGTTCGCAAGCATCCACATGGCGCAAAGCCATTTATCTAGGCCGATAGCAGAGTCCTCGAAGATCGTACCGACCTTAACGGAATACTGCTTCTTGCAGTCCAGGCACTTCCACATCAGGCGCGTCTTGAGAAACGACGCTTTCTTGCTGGCGCAGCACGGGCAGACAGGTTTTCCGCCGGGCCATTTCACGGATGCAACTTCCTCAACGCACGTAAGCGGGATACCGTAGTGCCTTATCGCACTCAGCAAACCGTTGTGTTTGTTGATTGTTTAGTTTTCCACGACTGAAGTTTATTCTTGGAGGTCAGGTGAGTCAAGTAATCTGTTACCCTAATAAACCGTAAAACAGAAGGCCTGGTTGGAATCGGTGGGCGAGAGCGAATACTCTCCGTTCTCCAGCGCTTGGGCGACTTCGATCTTGTAGAGCCGTCCCTCGATACGCGAGACCAGCACGCGGAAGTTGCGGGGGTTCTTCCCGGTCTTGCGGGAGATGGTGATCTCGCGCTGGCTGCCCTTGGTATCCAGCCGCCACAAATCCATCCTCTCGGGATTGAGCTTGTCCGCTTCCATCAGGAAAATCGGCTCGGCCAAGGGCGTTTTGGCGGGGGAAGTCGCGCCGGGAAGCAGGTAGACCGATTCGTTTTTCTTGTCTTCCTGTTTGGCCTCGAGAACCTCCGTCGAGATGAGCTCGGACGCGTGCAGCAGGTACGGGATGTCCGGCTTCGGCGGCCTGGGGCCGTCGTACTTGTCCTGCGCGCAGAGCAGCCCCAGGGTCAGGCATCCGAAGAGAATCGTCCGCATCATTCCAGTTTACGGCGTCACCGCGGACGTTGCGCCGAGAGCCATGGCCGCAGCCCCGGGTCCAGAAAATTCGCGACCCGAATATCGACGTCTTCGAGCGGTGCGTGAGTCTCCACGCCGACCACGCGCGCGCCCGCCGCGCGCGCCGCGGTCACTCCCGTCGGGGAGTCCTCGAACACGATGCAATTGCGGCCGGGCACGCCGAGTTCCCTGGCTGCCTTCGAATAAACGTCCGGGGCGGGCTTGGGGTTCTCCACCTGCATGCCGTCGACGATCACGCGAAAGTAACCGTGCAGTTGCGCCGCGTTGAGAACGAACTCGATATTCTCCGGCTCGGCGTTGGAGGCGAGGCCAATGGGCGTATCCCGGTGCGCCCGCAGAAAATCGACGACTCCTGGCACCAGACGGTCGCGCAGTTCGGCCCCGATCATCTCCCGGAAGAGCGCTTCCTTCGCCGCGCCGTGAGCGAAGACTTCGTCCGGCGATAAATGGCCGCCGATCATTCGCAGAACGATCTCATCGTTGCGCCGTCCGTGCATGGTGCGCTCAATATCCTCGCACGGCAATCCGAGGCGCTCCATATAACGAATCCAGACCTGTGTGTGGACCGGCATGGAATCGACGATTACGCCGTCGAGATCGAAGAGCAGTGCGAGACCCGCCGCCAGCTTGTCGTTCCCTTGCATTCGAACTGCATAATAACAAAACACGGGCCAACCGGCTTGAACCCTTGGGTAGTGCGCTAAATCAGATTTAGCGCACTTGACATGAGTGCGCCGGAAAGGTTACAGTCCGATGATCCCAGTACTGAATTCGAACTGGAGATTTCTATCCAATGCGAACACTGTCGAACCCTCTTGACACAACAATGAGAGTGTCTCTTGTTGCCCTGGCATCCCTGCTCCTATCCACTTCGGCGCTTCATGCCGGTACTCGGGCGAACGCGCCCGCGGGGGAAAACCTGTATTGCCTTCCGGGAGATGTGCCTAATTTTGGAGACCATGACGGCCCCGCCGCCCTGCCGCGATCTTGCTACTACACCGATTCCTCGGCGACCCCGTCTCCAGGCCACACGATTTTGGTCCTGTCCGGCGGAAATGTCACAAATGTTTTGGCCAATACTGCCGCGTGCGGCGATATCGTTCAGCTTGCGGCGGGAGGAGTGTTTGGCCCGTTTACAGTGCCGGCCAAGAACTGCGATGCCAACCACTACATTACGATCAGGACGTCCGCTCCCGATCTGAGCCTCCCTCCGGAGGGGACGCAAATCACTCCCTGTTACTCGGGCGTCGCATCCCTCCAAGGACGGCCAGCATACTCCTGCCCGGTCCTGGCCGCGGCGACGGCGCAGATTCTTTTCAGCAACTCCAGCATCACGACGTACGCCATTTCCTTTTCGCCCGGGGCCAGCTACTACCGGTTCATCGGCCTGGAAATCACCCGGCCGGCGGGAGGATCGTACAAGACACTGGTATCGTTGAACGGAGCGAGTCACGTAATCTTCGACCGGGTCTGGATTCACGGTACGGCTCTGGATACGACGTACTACGGCATGAGCCTGGATGCCTCCAACTACGCGGCCGTGATCGACTCCTATTTCACAGATTTCCATTGCCTCACCAGCTCAACTACCTGTAAAGATTCATCGGCCATCACCGGCGGCTCCGCGACTGCGCCGGAAGGCGCCTGGAAGCTAGCCAACAACTTCCTCGAGGCTTCCATGGAGAGTTTCGCCACCGGGGAATCCGGGGCGACCGTGACGCCGGCGGACCTAGAGATTCGGCACAATTACTTCTTCAAGCCGACGTTCTGGATGCCGGGAGATCCAGCTTACAACGGTCTCGGGTTCTATGTAAGAAATGTCGTGGAGATGAAGAATTCGGTTCGCATATTGTTCGAAGGCAACGTGTCGCAGAACTCCTGGGGGTATCATCAAGACCAGCAGGGCGCCGCCTATTTCCTTACGCCCAGGAATCACATTACCGGCGGGCTTCCGGACTGCCCGATCTGCATCGTCACGGATGTGGTCATCCGGTTTAATCGCGCATCGCGGGTCCCTCAGGCTTTCTCGCTTACTATCCCCCCGAACACCCAGCGCGGTTATGCGTATGCGGCGAACACTTTCAGTATCCATGACGATCTGTTCGACGATCTCAATTACCAGGGGTGCGATCAGTGTTCGGTGACCTACACCAACCAAATCTTCAGCGGCACGAATCAAAATCTACCCCCGCCGTCGGCCGTACTTCACGACATCACCCTCAGCCACGTCACGCAAGTAGCTTCGGGTACGCCCACCGGCTTTCTCCAACTAGGCGGCATGACTGCGGCATATCCGCCACAACAAAGTAACATCGACATAAACAACTCGATTTTCATCGCCGGGATCCACGGGCTTACGAATTCCGGGCAGCCGGCCAGCAACTGCGCCAACGTCTCCTCAGGGGCTCCCTTGGCTATGTTCAACGCCTGTTGGGTTCCGTACAGCTTCTTGAACAATGTTGTGGTCGGCGGCGGTTCGCTTCCCTTCAAAAATCTACAGTGGCCGGCGTCAACCTTCCTGCCGGCCAAAACGGATGTGATCGGTTTTGTCAACTTCAACGGCGGCGCGGGAGGTGATTACCATCTGTCTCTGTCAAGTCCGTATAAGAACGCCGGCACCGACGGGCTCGACATTGGGGCCAACATCGACCTGGTGAATTCCTTCACGCAGGGAGTAACCACGGGCACCTGGAACTGACACGATCCCTTCTCGGGGCCGGCGCCCGCGGGGTTCACAGCGCTTCACCATAGGTGATGGAGGCTGGACGTGTGTTAAACCTAGAGTGATAAGTGCACCTCGCCATTTACAACGACCAGACGCAGTCTGAGCGCCTGTTCGAGCAGTTCGAAAAAGACAAGATTCTGGCAAAACTCCAGGCGCTCGATTCGCGCGCCCGGCGAAAAGGCCTGGACGCTCTCGACCCATCCCGAAATCCGCTCATCGGGATCGGCATGGAGGTCGTCGACGGCAAGGTGGTGAAAAACGGGTACGGCGTGTTTCACCTGGCGTGGCAGGCGGAGCGCCGGCCGGACTGGCCCGCGGTGGTTTTTCGGGAACTGGAAGAGGTCCGCGGAGGCATTCGCGACGCGCATGGCGTCCCACTGCAATTCGTCATCTGGGCGGGAATGGGCGGCTCTGCGGAAGACAAGGCGATGTACCATGCGGCCGGCCTGCTGAAACGGGGCCCTCGCGTTTATGTTCTCGACTCCACCGATCCCGCGAAATTGAAGGGAATTCTCGAGGACATTGCGCGCCGCTCCAGGCAGCCGATGGCTTCGGCGCTGCGGCGCACCCTCGTGGTTGGCATGGCGATGGGGATGACCTCCTACGAGCCGGTTGTCAACCTTGAAAAGCTGGCCGCGCTCTACGACCGTCATCACATCGATTCGCGCTCGAACTTTGTCTACATGACCCCGCGCGGGTCGCTGCTGGATCAGTTCGCGAGCAAACGCGGATACCGGAAAATCGAGTTGCAACTGGACGACGGCAATACTACGGTCGGCCCGCACAGCGGACCGCTAACCCGTGGCAGCCTCTATCCGCTGGGACTGTGCGGAGTGGATCTGTCGCAGTGGATTGCCGCGACGGCGCTCGAGCCCGAGCATATCGATGTCGCGTTGCGTCTGGCCTCGTTTCTGCACGCGCAGGGAGTAGCGGGGCGCGACAAAGTGCGTCTGGCGTTACCGAAAGAGTGGGCCGGGGCCGCGCTTTGGACCAAGCAGGATTTCGAGGAAAGCCTGGGAAAGAGCGACGAACTCGGAGTCAAGATCGTCATCGGCGAGAAGATCCGGATGACAAACTACCGGCCGCCTCGGGATCCCGCGCAGGACTGCTGCTTCCTGGCCGTGCAGGTGAAGGGGCTGAACGGAGCCGAACCGGACCGCGTGAGCCTGGCACGGCGCGCGGGCTATGCGGCCGCCGTTCTCACCCTGGCGCGCGGCTCGCAATTGTCCCGGTACATGCAATTCATGCACTACGTGGTGTTCGGCATGGCGTGTCTTCGAAAGATGAATTTCGTGACTCAGCCAAGTGCCGAACTGTACAAAACGATCACGAACAAGCTGCATGCGGAAGCGGTGCGGTCGGGCGGAATCGAGAGCACCAAAGAGTGGAAATCCGGGGCCTCGTCGGCGCGCCGCGCGGACTGGCGGGGACGCGTGACGCTCCGGTACGACCGGCATCCCGGTAATCCGCCGCCCAAGGGGACCGCGCCGCAGATCTACGCCGCCCTGTTGAGCAGCCGTGCTTGCAGCCGCGCCGTCGAGTATGGCGAGCTGACGTTCTTCGGCGACACGCGCTATTCCGCGCGAGGGAAAGCGCTGCGCAAGGTTCTCGACCGGGCCGCGGAAAAACTGTTTCGCGCGCGGCTGAAAATGCCGGTCGATGTGTCCGAAGGCCCGGCGATGAACCATTCCTATCATGAGATGATCATCGGTCACGGCCGCTGCTTTTCAACCGTCCTGATCTCGGGCAAGCCCGAAGCGCTGCCGGAAGCGGGATACACCGCCGACTATCATCGCGCGCAGTTCCTGGCCACCCAGATGGCCCTCGCCGAGCGCGGGCGGGACGTGGTGTCCATCACGTTGAAAGACCTCGAGGAAGCGTCTCTCGCCGCTCTCGACGAATTTTTCCGGCAAGCGGCGCGTTACATCGAGTGTTGATTCATGGCGAAATATAGACTTGCTGGTAAGAAAAAGAAAGTGGGCCGGTCGGGCGCGGCGGCCATACCCTGCGTCATTATCGTGCTCGGTATCTTCGTCCTCATCATGCTGCTGTTTTACTTTGTGTTGAAATCGGTATAAATGCGAATTGATCAACGTAGGCCGGACCAAATGCGGCCGGTGAACCTTACGACCGGGTACCTGCTGACGGCCGAGGGCTCGGTTCTCATTGAAGTGGGCAACACGCGCGTGCTTTGCGCGGCGACGGTGGAAGACACCGTGCCGGCGTTTCTGCGCAACACGGGCAGGGGGTGGGTGACCGCCGAGTACTCCATGCTGCCGCGTTCGACGGCGACGCGATCGCCTCGCGAGGTGACGAAAGGGCGGGCCTCCGGCCGAACACTCGAAATCCAGCGCCTCATCGGCCGGTCGCTGCGCGCGGTCATCATCCCCGAGGTGCTCGGGGAGCGGACCGTCATTCTGGACTGCGACGTTCTGCAGGCCGACGGAGGTACCCGCACGGCGTCGATCACGGGCGCGTTCGTCGCCATGATTCTCGCGCTGAGGAAGCTCAAGCAATACAAGGGCATCAAGCAGAATCCGGTGCGGGATTTCGTTGCCGCGACCAGCGTCGGCATCGTGAACGGAGAAGCTGCCCTGGATCTTTGCTATGAGGAAGATTCCCGCGCCGCGGTGGACATGAACATCGTCGCGACCGGCGCGGGACTGTTCGTCGAGTTACAGGCTACCTCGGAGCGGGTCCCGTTTGACGACGCGCAACTCGCGGCGCTGCTCGCATTGGGCCGCGTGGGCGTTTGCGAGCTGATTGAGATGCAGCGCAAGGTGCTCGGCGAATTGTGATCGTCCGCTGCGCCACCAGCAACCCCGGCAAGCTGCGCGAGTTCCGGTTGGCGGGCGCCGAGGACGGAAATTTCGCCGTGGAACCGATTGCGAACCTGCAGGACATTCCACCCCCGGAAGAAACTGGCGACACCTTCGAGTTTAACGCGGTGGAGAAGGCCCTCTACTACGCGGCGCATACTGGGGACTGGATGTTCGCGGAGGATTCGGGGCTGGAAGTGGAAGCGCTTGACGGCTCGCCGGGAGTTTATTCCGCACGGTTTGCCGGACCCGATGCGGACGATCGCGCCAATAACTCGCTGCTGCTGGAAAAGATGAACGGGGTAGCGGACCGGCGCGCTCAGTTTGTTTGCTTGATCGCTCTGGCGCGCGAAGGCAAGCTGGTGCGGACGTTTCGCGGCGAAGTGAAAGGCGAGATCGTCAACGAAGCGCGCGGGAGGCAAGGATTCGGATACGATCCGCTATTCTACTACGCTCCTTTCGGCTGCACGTTCGGCGAAGTGGAGGCAGGGGAAAAGATGAAGGTAAGCCACCGGGCCTGCGCGTTGCGCGCGCTGTTTGAGTTTTTAAGAACGAACGGGCACGTCGCGAAATAACCGTCTCGGAAGACTAGCGTCGCCAAGAGTGGCGACGCGGCACGCACGAGTGCGTGCGCCACGGCGAATCCTAAGAGCTATAGACTCGCTCGCCGTCGACGTACGTTTCCAAAATTTGCAACGCGTCCCCGTTCTGGCGGAACACCACCAGGTCCGCGCGTTGCCCCGCCGCGAGTCCGCGGTGCCGTCCAGAGATGCGTCCCACGCGGGCGGGGTTGGTGGTCGCCATCGTGACGGCGTCCCGCAGGCTCACGCCCGCCATCCGCATCACGTTCGGGATGGCGGCGTTCATTTTGAGCGCGGAGCCGGCCAGCCGCGTGCCGCCTCGAAGCACGACTCGATCGCCGGGTGGCTTCAGTTCCACTTCCACTTCTCCGAGCATGTAATCGCCCGGGGGACATCCGGCCGGCATCACGGCGTCGGTCACCAGGACGCTGCGCTCGACACCTTTGGCCCGCAGCGCCACCTTCAGGAACGACGCGCCCAGATGGATCCCGTCGACGATAAAGCTGGCGGCCAAACGGTCTTCGGCCATTTGCTCCCAGATGTAGTTCGGATGCCGCTGCATGACGGCGTGCGCGCCGTTGCCAAGATGCGTCGACAGCGTTGCGCCGGCGCTTACGGCGGCCTGGATCTGCTGCGCGTCGGCCTTCGTGTGCCCGATCGAGACGACGATTCCCTCTCGCACGAGGGCATCGATATACTGGGGCGCATGAGGCCACTCCGGTGACACTGTCACCAGTTTGATGTATCCGTTCGAGGCTTCCTGCCACCTGCGGAATTCCTCGATGTCGGGCGGCCGCACGCAGTGTTGCGGATGCGCGCCTCGCGGCCCATCGTCCGGCGAAATATGCGGACCTTCGATGTGAAAGCCCTCCATGGCTGGGCCTTCCGACAGCGTCTCCTTCGCGAGCGCGAGATTCCGCATGGCGCCGATCATGTTCTTCTCCGTTCCGGTGATGACCGTCGGGAAGAAGCGGGCGACTCCGGTGGCGAAGATTTCGTGAATTGACCGCCCGATCGACTCCAGCGTTGCGTCCGGCGAGCAGTAATCGACACCCGCGAATCCGTTCACCTGGATGTCGATGAACCCCGGCGCGATATAGGGGAGCCCAGCCTCGGGGACGATCAGATGATCGACGATCTCTATCTCCCGGCCGCCGCTGACCTCCACGGCGTCGCCCGTCGCTACGTCAATTCCTGTCACGTTCATAGGTTTCACAATTCACCGCAAGGTTGTTTTATTCACAGCATTCCCACAGCTCGCTCCCGCCAAACTGCTGCGAGCGCAGGAGAAACACGTGAGGAAAAACCGCTGTGGAAAGTGTTTTTGATCTGGCCATTCCGCCCCGCGCCTGATACAAATGAGTCAGATCTTTCGCGGATTGCGGTTTCGGTATAGATATCTCGGGGGAGGTGGACAGCCGGGATCGCAATTCGCGGATCGTCCCCCTCGCGAAAGCCAATCAGCGTACTGCCACTCCTTCGTGCACAGGCGTCAGCCAGCCAAATCGGTCCGGCGCATGGCCCTCGACAATCTGGAAAAACTCGCGCTGCAACTGCTCCGTGATCGGGCCGCGGACGCCGGACCCGATCGTGATCCTATCCACCGACCGGATCGGCGTTACCTCGGCGGCGGTGCCGGTGAAAAACACCTCGTCGGCGATATAGAGCATCTCGCGCGGGACCATCGATTCGACCACCGTAAGGCCGAGCGACGCGGCGAGTTGCACAACCGTGTCGCGAGTGATGCCGGGCAGCACGGAGGCCGCGAGCGGCGGCGTATAGATCTTGCCGTCGCGGACCACGAACACGTTCTCGCCGGATCCCTCGCTGATATAACCGGCCTGGTCCAGCGCGATTCCCTCGTCGTAACCGTTGATCTCCGCTTCCATCCGGATCAACTGAGAATTCATGTAATTCGCCCCCGCCTTCGCCAGTGCCGGGAGAGTATTGGCCGCGATTCGGGTCCAACTGGAAATGCAAACGTCGACGCCGTTCACCAGCGCTTCGGGCCCGAGATATTTCCCCCATTCCCAACACGCCAGGTAGGTCTCGATCGGATTGTCCTTCGTCGGTAGAACGCCGACGTTGCCGTAGCCGCGCAGCACCAGCGGCCGAACGTAGCAACTCCCCATCTTGTTGACGCGAATCAGTTGGAGCAGGGCGTCGCAGAGCTGCTCGACCGAATACGGCAGATCGATGCGATAGATCTTCGCCGAATCGCGCAGCCGCCGCATGTGGTCTTTTGCGCGAAAGACCGCCGGGCCGTTCGATGTGGCGTAGCAACGGATGCCCTCGAACACCGAGCTGCCGTAGCTGGTAACGTGCGCAAGCACATGAATCTTGGCATCGTTCCAGTTGATGAGGGTTCCGTTGTGCCAGATCTTCGCGGTGGCCTTAATCATGCTGAAATTATACCGTGGCCTCACCGGAGGAGAGCGGATACGGCTTTCCGCAGTTCCGCGAAATCGGTGTCTGAAGCGGGCGCGTGCGAAGTCCAAACGACCCTGCCGTCGCTGGTCGCCACCACGAGGTAAGCGGCTTCGGGTTCCTTGAAGCCCACTATGTTTTTCATGGCCGTTTCGCCCTCATAGACAGGAGCGAATCGGGACTGTTCCGGCTTCGAAATCGTCCGCCGCATGCCGTGAAGGATCAGGGGTTTGACGAAGCCGGGCACGCCCTGGAGCACCGGCAGCTCAACTGCAAGCCGGCTTGACGAATCAATTCACCCACGCCTTTACGCAACCAGCCCACCATCTCGGCCATGGGGAGCACCATCTGCACCGCCGGATTCTCGTCTGCGGCCATTGCCTCGAGCTGCTTCACAGCTCGCTGCG
>JANXRE010000106.1 GCA_025353165.1 Acidobacteriota bacterium
CGAATGTTGGAGACAGCCATGCTCGACTATTTGGACCAGCGGAATCAGAATCCCCAGCCCTTCGTATGGACCGCCGATGCCGATTTGATTCTCGGCAAGGTTGAGCGACCTTGCAAACGTATTTCCCGCTCAGGACACTAGAGACCCATCTTGAAGCCGTCCCTGTGCGCGAGATTCGGGGGACATTCCACGTGAACGTGAAGTCGCCATGCCATTGAACTGCCACGCTGCGCACCCCGCGAATCGCGTTCTCTGACAGTCGGCAGCCGCCTGAAACTACAGAGTGTGCGCTACTGCCAAATGGCTACGCCGCCTGGCGGTATCGTCCGCGCGCCAACCAGAACCTTCGCGCCCGCCGCTGCCGGAATCTTCTGGTGCGTGTCGGTGAAGTTGGTCGCGACCCAGAAGCCATCGCGCCAGTCCACCATGAAGTTCAACGGCAGGCGCGCGGCCGTCTTATAGACATCTGCCAACAGGTCCGCCTCGAGCTCGCCGGTAATCGAATCCACGCCGATATAAACCACCTGCCCCTTGCCGAGCTTGTGCCGCGTCGCCGCCGCGCTGCCCTTGTAGAACTGGTCGGCGTACGTGGCCAGAACCTCGGTGCCCTCGCGCGGTTCGAGAATGTCTCCCCAGGATCCCCATGCGTAGGATTTGCCCATGGCGGAAACCTTACCGTCGCGGCCCTCGGGAAGAACGTCATACTTCGGAATCGCCGCTCCAACCAGATCGTAAATCGGCTCCGCCCACAGCGATTCCCAAATGTGCCCGCGGCGGTCTTTCTGACCGCTGCGGCAGGTGAGGATCAACGTCCCGCCGCTCTCCGCGTACTTCGTGAAGCGCGCAATCAATTCCTTATCGATGAGCTGATAGGACGGCGCGACCACGAACGGGTATTTCGAAAAGTCCTTCTCTTCGGAGATGACATCCACCGGCGCCATCACCGACTTCAGCGCGCGATAGTACTTCAGCCAGTGATCCATCGTGTCCCAACGGATGGTCTGCTTGTGATTCTCCATGTCCCAGCGGTTGTCCCAGTTGTACAGGAAAGCGGTGCGCCGCGCGGCGTAGTCTTTCGGCTGCGGCGCATTCGGCCGGTACAGCTTCCGCAGCGCCTGCACCTCCTGAATGGACTGCACGAATTCCTTGCCGCCCGGCGCCAGCGTGACGCCGTCGGGCTCCACCATCGTCTTGTGATACAACTCGTCGCCGAATAGCGGCTGCCGGTAGCGGTACACGCAAACGAAGCGCGCGCCCAAACCGAAAGCCCGCATGATCCAGGCGTGAACGACGCCCGGCTGTGGCCACGGATTTACCGGCGCCCAGTTCACCTGACCGGGCTGCAGCTCCATCGGACCCTCGATGCCGCTTCCGAGGTTGCGCAGCAAGTCGTGCGTGAAGGACACCTGCGCGGGATCGCCCATGCGGAATCCCAGATCGCCGCGGAACAGCCCGCCGCTCACCGGGTACATGGTGAAGCTCATGATGTCGAAATCCTTCTCCGACAACGCCGGATTGGTCAGGTAGTAATTCATCATAAAGTTCGACGTGATCCACTGATTCTTCACGTAGCGCCGCAGGACCGACGTTTGCAAGCGGAAGTAATCGGCGGCTTCGGCCGCGAACCAGCGGTGCAGGTCGAGCATGGCGTGCGGATTTGGGTTGGCCACCAGCTCCCGCGCATTCGGCATCTGCACGTCGTCGAAATGGTTATACATCTGGGACCAGAACGCGTTGCCCCAATCGGTGTTGAGGCGCGCGACGGTTCCGTACTTCTCGCGCAGCCATGCGCGGAACTTGTCCTGGGCCGCCGGCGCATACGACATGCCTTGCCCGTAGTGCGACATCTCGTTGTCGAGCTGCCATCCCCACACCGTGGGATTGGTTCCGTAGCGTTCCGCCATCTTCGCCACGATCTTCTCGACGTAGGCGCGATAAACCGGCGAGCTCCAGTCGGCCTGCTCGCGCGAGCCGTGGTTCATGCGCGTGCCGTCGTCGCGGATCATGAGGATCTCGGGATGCTTGCGCGCCAGCCACGCGGGCGGCGTCGCGCTCGGCGTGCAGAGAATCACTTTCAGTCCGTACTTATGCGCCAGCGCGACGTTCTTATCCAGCCACCCGAATTCGAACCGGCCCTCCTCGGGCTCCATGAACGCCCACGCAAACTCGGCGAGATGGATGTATTCGAAACCGAACTTCTTGATATTCGAGATGTCCCGCTCCCACTGCGATTCGGGCCACGCCTCGGGGTAGTAATAGACCCCGATGGTCATCATCTGCTCGGGCGGAAACCAGGTTGCGGGCTGCGCGGCGCAGAGGGCGGCCAAGGCCAATAGAGAGATTGCAATCTTGTTCATAGAAACCTTCATTCTACGTGGTGCGGCATAATCGAAGCATGCGAGTTTTTCCGATAGCCGCCGCTCTTGTGGCCGCGTCGTGTTGGGCTGAAACGCCGAAGCCGCGGGACGAAACGCGGCGGTTCCCGCTGGCGAACCAGGTGGGCACGAAGGTGGTCTTCGCCAAACTCATGGGCAAGGACTTCATGCCCGGCGGCACGATCGCGCACTACAAGAAGGGAAAGCTCGAATACGATATGTTCGTCGCCAAACTCGCTTCTCCGATGGACGCGGCCATCACGCTGCCGGATTGGCGGAAGGCGCTGGCCGGAGTAAAGCCGGTTCCGTCGTTCGGCGGATTGTTCGGGCAGGATGGCGGGCGGCCTATCTTCGTGTTCACGAAAGGCGCGTGGGTCGCGGGGATCGCGGGACTGCCCGAGAAGCAGGCCGACACCGAGGCGCGGACGCTCGCCGGCCGCTTGAACTGATCACTACAGGTAGGATTGATTATATGAATGTTTCTTTCTACGGCCACGTACGGCAGTATCACAATATGAAGGCCGAAATCGACGCCAACATCGCGGAAGTCCTCGAGAGCGGCAACTACGTGATGGGGCCGGTGCTGAAGCGCTTCGAAAAAGAGCTGGCCGCCTATCACGGGATGAAGCACGCCATCGGAGTCGGCAACGGAACCGATGCGTTGTGGCTCACGTTTATGGCGCTGGGCATCGGACCGGGCGACGAGTGCATCACCACGCCGAATACTTTTTTCGCGACCGCCGAGGCGATCTGGGTTGCGAACGCCACCGCCGTGTTCGTCGATTCCGATCCGAAGACCGCGTGCATCGATCCGGCATGCATCGAAGCGGCGATCACGCCCAGGACAAAAGCGATCGTGCCGGTGCACCTGTATGGGCAGTGCGCGGACATGAAAGCGATCCGCAAGATTGCGGACAAGCACGGACTATTTGTGATCGAGGACAACGCGCAAGGAATCGCGGCGAGCGGCGACGGATTCAAGATCGGTGAACTTAGCGACGCCGTCTGCACCAGCTTCATCATCCAGAAAAACCTCGGCACCTTCGGCGACGGCGGCGCCGTCGTCACCAACAACGACCAGATCGACAAGGAAGTTCGGAGACTGCGCAATCACGGGTCGGAGAAACGATCCTGCCACAGCATGGGATTCAACAGCCGCCTGGACGATCTCCACGCCGGCGTGCTGAGCGCCAAGCTGAAGCACATTGACGAATGGAGCGACCTCCGGCGCAAGTGGGCCGCGCGCTACTCCGCTGGATTGAAAGACGCCCGCAGCTTCACGCTGCCTCACGAAGCAGCCGGATACCGGCACGTGTACCACCTGTACGTGATCGACATGAAGAAGCCCGAGCATCGCGACGAACTGCTCGGGTTCCTCAACGGATGCGGCATCGACGCCAAGTGCCACTACCCGATTGCGATTCACCAGCAGGAGGGATACCCGTGGGGCAAGCAGGCGAGGATCGCCGGGCCGATTCCGAACTCGGAACGGAATGCCGCCACGTGCGTCTCGCTGCCGATGTTCCCGGAACTCACCGCCGAAGAAGTAGATCACGTAATCGCGAAGGTTGTCGAATGGGATCGTACAAAGTAGTCGTGGTGGGCATGGGCAAGCGCGGGATGCACCATGCCTCCGCGTTTCAAGCGAATCCCCGTTTTGAAGTCGTGGGCATTTGCGACAGAGACGAGAGCCGTCTCGAAGCGGCGGCCGCAAAACTCGGCGCTGTCGCGAAAAGCGCCGATGCGCGCGAGCTCGCCGGGTCGCTGCGGCCCGACGTGTTTTGTTTCTGCACGCTGCCGAACCTGCGCCTTCCGATGATCCGCATCGGGGTGGAGTGCGGCGCGCGGCTGATCGCGATGGAGAAGCCCGTCGCGCTTACCAGTGCGGAGGGCATGGAGATACGCAGTCTGTTGCGGACGAGCGGAGTGAAAGCTGTCGTCAGTCACCAGCATCGCTACGGAGTGCATTACCGCAAGGTGAAAGAGATCGTGGCGAGCGGCGCGCTGGGCCGCATCCACACCGTGTACGGGACCGCCACCGGATGGATGATGCACATGTTGTCGCATCTGATCGACTACACGCGCTGGTTCAACGGCGAAGCCGAAGCCGAATGGGTGATGGCCCAGGCGGCCGGCCGCGGCAAGCTGTCCGATGCGCATCCGTCTCCCGATACCATCGGTGGATTCGTTCACTTTGCGAACGGCGTCCGCGGCGTCCTGGAATGCGGAGCCGGCGCGCCGGATGTGACGGAGGTCGACTACTGGTGGCGGAAGTGCCGGTTGGGCGCGCAAGGACCGGACGGTTTTGCCGAGGTGTTGACCGGCGGCGGGTGGCGCGCCGTGACGAAGTCGGGATCGTGGTCGGGCGAAGGCTGCATGAATTACGATCTCGACATGCCTCCGTACATTCAGCAGATGGCGGAGTGGCTGGACGACAACGCGAAAGTCCACGAGTGCAATTTCGAAAGTGCGTACAAAGGTTTCGAAATCATGATGGGCTTTTGCCGTTCGGTAGCGAACCGCGGACAGGTGGCCTTGCCGCTTACAACAGGAGCCGATGAGATCGAGATGCTAAGGCGGTCGGTTCCGGATGGGAAGGTGCTGTTGTCGATGGCCGCGAATGCTAAGGAATATGTCTCCTCGACACCTGCGTGACGGAAGAGAACAGGCGCCGGCAGGAGTGCCGACGCGGCACGCACGAGTGCGTGGGCCACGATTCCGGCCGGTTCTCGATCCGGCCTTCGTGCCCGCCGTGCTCTGGAACCGGTCGTTCCGCGCAACTGCAAAGGATCCGCTGGCCATCGCCCTCCAGCGCGCGGATGGTTCGGTATCGGTGTTTCGTACCGCGGTGTTGCCGTACGCCGGCGCGGACAATGAACGGTATATCGAACGCCTGCTGAAGTTTCTGCTGTGGCAGAAAGGTGGCTACAAGATATCGATCGCCGGCGACCCTCAGCTTGGCGCGTTTCTCCAGAAGGTGTACTCGCCCGCGGGCGAGCGCGCTTTCGATTTCGATTTCATGGGCGATCGGGTGTACGGCCATCCGATGGTCATCGAAAGCATCGAGTATGATCGCGCGCCCGAGGAGCGCGAAGCGGTGGCTCCGCTCGGACGGCACCTGGAAGGCTGCCGAATCGGTTTCGATCTGGGCGCCAGCGATCGAAAATGCGCGGCGGTGTTGAACGGCGAGGTGGTGTTCAGCGATGAAGTGCCGTGGGACCCGAGCCGGCAGGCCGATCCGCAGTACCACTTCGATGGCATAAACGATTCGCTCAAACGCGCGGCCGCGAAGCTGCCCCGCGTCGATGCCATCGGGGGCAGCGCGGCCGGTGTTTATGTGAACAACGAGGTCCGCGTCGGCTCGCTGTATCGCGCCGTTCCGCCGGACCAATTCGACAAACGAATTCGCCGGATCTTTTTCGACCTTCAGGACGCGTGGGGCGGGATTCCGTTTGAAGTGGTGAACGACGGCGAGGTCACCGCGCTCGCGGGCTCGATGGCGCTCAACGACAACGCGGTGTTGGGTGTGGCGTTCGGCAGCAGTCTCGCCGCGGGATACGTGACGCCGCAGGGCAACATCACCGGATGGCTGAACGAGCTGGCGTTTGTTCCCGTCGACTATCGCGAGAATGCTCCCGTGGACGAGTGGTCGGGCGACGCGGGAGTGGGCGCGCAGTACTTCTCGCAGCAGGCGGTGGCGCGGCTGCTTCCAGCCGCGGGCATCGATCTGCCCGGTGACATGCCGGCGCCGGTGAAGCTGGCCGAAGTACAAAAGCTGATGGCGTCGGGCGACGGGCGCGCGCGCAAAATCTACGAGACGATCGGGACGTACCTCGGCTACACGATGGCCCACTTCGCCGACTTCTACGAGATCCGCAATCTGCTGGTGCTGGGGCGCGTGATGACCGGCGAAGGCGGAGACCTCATCCTGGCGGTGGCCGACGAAGTGTTGAAAGCGGAGTTCCCCGATCTGCGCGAGTCGATCCGGGTGCATGTGCCGGGCGAAACCGAGAAGCGGCACGGGCAAGCCGTGGCAGCCGCAAGTCTACCCTAAACATATGGACCGACGATCCTTTTTCTATTTGCCGCTGGCCGCGACGGTGCGCGCGCAGCCGGAATATCGCGTGGTGACGAAGCACTCCGCTCAAGGGAAGTTCGGCATGCCCGGACCGTATCCCGGCCAAGCTGTTTCGGTTCACGCGGAACGGAGCGTCGATGCGGCGACGGGGCGCGTCGATGCGGCGGTGGTCCGCGAGATGCTGTCGCGGGCCATGTGCGCGCTGACCGGCGACGCGCGCAGCGAGGATGCGTGGAAGCGTTTCTTTACGCCAGACGATGTGGTCGGCATCAAGCTGAACTGCTCGGGTGCGCCGGACGTGTGCTCGAAGCCCGAAGTCGTCGGCGAGATCGCGCGCAACCTGATTGGGACCGGCGTTCGCCCTAAGAACATTTATTTGTACGAGCGTTTTGAGAATCAGATCGCCACGGTACCCTACGCGCGCTTCGTTCCGGCGGGGGTGCAGATTCACGCGGTCGAGCGCGAGCGGGGATCGAGCGCGGGCTACGATCCGGGCACGTATGTCGAAGTAAACTTTTTCGGCGAGGACGACACGCGATCGAATCTCGTCCGCCTGGTTTCGGA
This sequence comes from Acidobacteriota bacterium, assembly GCA_025353165.1. Classification (GTDB taxonomy): domain Bacteria; phylum Acidobacteriota; class Terriglobia; order Bryobacterales; family Bryobacteraceae; genus TMP-7. The sequence continues at coordinate 7,018 of JANXRE010000106.1, forward strand.
GCGGCTGACGAAAATTATCAACGTTCCGAACATGAAGGACCACGCGGCCGCCGGCGTGACTGGCTGCCTGAAGAACATCGCGTACGGAAACTTCTCGAACGTCGCGCGATCGCACCAATCGGAGAAGACCAACACGCTGAGTTTCATTGGGACTCTGGCGGCGGTGGAGCCGCTCCGCTCCAAGACGGTGCTGCATATCATGGACGGACTGAAGGGCGTGTGGCACGGCGGCCCCTTCGTAACGAACAAGCGCTACGTGTTTTACCCCAAGCAAATCCTGGTGGGGACGGACCCGGTGGCGATCGACCGGCAGTTGCTGGATGCGATCGAGGCCAAACGCAAGGCCGAGCACGCGGTGTCGGTGTGGGACCGCTCCACGGAGCACGTCGGCGACACTCCGCTCAATCCGAATTTTAACCACTTCATCCGCGAGCCGGGCCACATTGAGTTTGCGTCGCATCTGGGTCTGGGCGTTTATGACCAGAAGGCGATTCGCTGCGCGCGCATCGAGGTCGCATGATTCTGCTGCTGCTCAGCGTTTTGCCATCGCTGGTGTGGGACGAGAGCCCGGCGACCGCGCCGGAATTGAAGAAGGCCGGAATTGAGCGGATCGCAGTGACGGGCGATGCGGGCCGCTGGTCGGGCAGCGGGATTGAGGCGGTGCGGGTGGACGCTTCGAAGATGATCCGGCTGGACGCGCCCAGCGTCGATTATCAGGCCGGGGTGGCGGGCGCGACGGCCGCGCCGTGGATTAATTCTAATCTCTGGCGCATGATTCGCGATCGCGACCGGACCTTTCTCTACGAGGCTGCCGGGCCGCTGGCGGTGGCGGAGGCGTATGCCGGGGGAGCGCGGACCTACTTTCGCGTCAAGCGGGAGAAGCTGGAAGATTTCGCCGCGCCGTATCGGATGCTGGAGGAGTTGGACGGGCCGGCGCTGGGCGACCGGACGAATTTCGAACTGGTGGACGACCGATCGCCGGAGATCGACGAGATCATGAATCTGCTGGTGCGGCGCAACCTGCTTTTCGAAAAGGCGAACGGGGCCAGCGGTCGAATGCAGGTGCGGGCTTCCGACGAGGACCCCTATGTATTCGCGGCGAAGGTGCGCAGCCGGATCGGTGACGCGAACCGGCTGGTTCGTTTGTACGGGAGTGAGACCACGCTGGTGCGATTGTTCGGGGACGAGCGGCACGCGCGGCTGCACCTGCTGCAATACGGGCGAAATCCCGCGCAGGGATTGCGGGTGCGGGTGCTCGGGCGGTATCCGCGGGTATATTTGAGCGAGTTCGGCAGGAAGTTCGTGCCGGCGCAGGATGTGGTGGTGGATGAATCGTCCACGGAGTTCTCGATTGCGGAGTTGAAGAGCTTCGCCATCGCCGATCTGGAGGCTAGCGAGGCGGGCGTTCTGCACAGCTCGCGATCCGAAACAGAGGCGGCGCTCACGGCGGATCCCGAATCTTCTTTCTGGCGAGCAGCGCCGCGAGTGCTGGCTCCGCTGGATTTGTTCGCACAGCCTACCGGTATTGGCGCGGCGGAGATCCGCTCCCGGTGGACGCGGGACTCTCTTTATCTGCTCTATATTTGCCCGTTCGAGCGGCTCCATCTTAAGCCGGATCCGGTGACGGATCGCGATACTCCATTGCTGTGGGATTGGGATGTGGCCGAGGCGTTCATCGGGATCCAGGGATCGGCGATGGACCGGTACCGTGAGTTTGAGATGTCGCCGCAGGGGGAATGGGTGGACCTGGACATCGATCTCGAGCATCCCAAGGCGGATTACGGGATGAGCTGGAATTCCGGGTTTACGGTGAAGGCCCGGCTGGACCGCGAACACAAGGTCTGGTACGGCGAGATGCGCATCCCGATGGCGTCGCTGCCCGCCGCCGCGCCGAAAGCCGGGGATGTTTTCCGGCTCGGGTTGTACCGGATCGCGGGGCCTCCGCCGGAGCGGAAGTTCGGGTCGTGGCAGCCGACGCATCGACGCAATTATCACACTCCTGAATCGTTTGGCACGCTTCTGCTCGAGGGTGAGTGATGCCAGGTCCATGTTCACGCCGCTCGCGAGGTGGGGATCACGGGCGGGGAGATAGCCCGGCCGCGATCGGAAGGCTGGTCCGGGGGGACCGGCGCGGGCAAAGGGGCCTGCTCCACGGGGTTTTGCGAAACGAAGCCATTTGCCAGGAAGGCCTTTGGTTTCAATGATTTTTCGCGCTTGAGCTGGTTTACGGCGGCCAGGGCGCGGTAGTAGGACTTCTCGATCTGGCCGTAGTAGCGGAAGAAATGGCGCATTTGGTGTTCGGGGGTCTGGATAAGGGCTTCAGCGACTCCTTCGTCGCCTCGGTTGTAGCTGCCTCCCAGGTGCTCCCAGTACTTGGTCTCGACGCGGTGCAGGCGGAGGAGACGCCAGTAGGCGTTGGCGAGTTCTTCGACCAGGGCTTGCTCGGCGGTGTTTTCGGGGGCGTGGGATTGGATCAGGCCGGCCCGGAGTTGGTCGTAGTTTTTGGGGTCTTCGTGGGGGAGGACGGTTTGTTCGGCGGTCAGGCCGTGGCGGATGGCGTTCCTACGGGTGCGCGTTTTGCCTTCCTCGGATTTAGGGCCTGTGGATTTCTTGGCGTTGTGGCGGTTGGCCTCGATTTGCTTTTCGGTTGACATAAATACCTCGCGAAGTATCTACTACTCCCACTCATATCACATGCTCCGAAAATTTCAGGGGGGTGATTTTTGGAAGTTGTTGATTATACAGGGTGATTTTTGGAAAAGTATATGTGTGAACGCCCCATTGGCGGAGGGTGGAAACTGCGGGAAATGGGCTTGGCTTTCGCTGATTGGCGCGGCCCCAATCTCGGCCGTCCTCTGAATCACACCGGCCCGCTTCTCGCGCAAGCCCGCCATATAAGAGCGCAAGAATACGATCCGCACACTGTCCCAACCATCCCAGCGGAGATTGGTAGCTGAAGGCGTCCCGCATCAGCGTCGCACCCGATTCAACGCTGAAGAAGTGGTCGTGATCGAAGTGGTGGGTAGCGCGCTAAATCCTGGTTGACACCGCGTTCCGAGAAACGCAGTCAAGACAAGGATTCAGGCTTTCTTTGGGGGTTCTCCGCCCAGTGCTTGCTTAGCTAAGTCTAGATAGCCTCGCAGGAGTTCAAGATGGGCAACCGTAATTTCCGTTCCCAACAACTTGACTTCTGCCGCCCACTGCCATTTCATTGGACCCTCAGTCGATTTGATGTGTAGGTCAATATCGCGGGCAAGGTCAAAGCACAGGTCTATCGGCGCCGTGATCAGCGTGGCAATCTCAATGATGGGCGTCGCCAGGAGTGGCGACGCGGCACGCATGAGTGCGTGCGCCACGACGGAGTGCAGTATACGGAGTGCGGTATTTTATATGCCGGGCGGTTTCGTTCCACTCACGATGAGAACCTCGGCCGGGAAGCTCATCCCGTGGTCCGTGGAGTACTCACGAAGAGCTTCCAGCGACTGACGCTTCACTTCAGGCAGTTGCTCGGATGACAGGGACGCGATCTTTTCACGCAGCTTCTCCGACATCTCGCATCGCAGCGTCCAGAAGTCTTCCACCGGGACCTGCACTTGTATTGTGAATTGCAGCAGGCGCCCGGAGGGAGCCATCGCGCCGGCCTCGGCAAGAACGTTCCGTAACTTGCCGGGGGTGCAAAAGCGGAATGCGTCCGGAGCGTCCGGCTCGGGAGGCGGCGAATCGATATACCGTCCGACGATTTGGGACAGCGTGTGGAAGTAGGGATTGTTCCCGGCGAGATGCCAAACCGCCAGGGCCAGTTTCCGGCCTGGCTTGAGCACTCTCAACATCTCGCGAACCGAGTCGGCGGGAGATGGAAAGAACATCACTCCGAATCGGCTGACCACGGCGTCGAAGGTATCGGCTGGGAAGGGCAGGCAGTCCGCGGAGGCGACTTCAAATTGTGTATTCCTGAACGCGCTGTCGTCTGCCGCCCGGCGCGCGGCTACCACCATCTCCAGAGCAGGATCGATCCCCACGACTTTGCCTTCGGGTCCGACCAGAGCAGCGATGCTCAAGGCCGGCTCTCCGGGACCCGTAGCAACGTCCAGAACCGCGTGTCCGCTGCGAATCCCGGCATCCTCGGCGAGAGCTTGCGTGACTGGCGCGAACATTTGCCGAATCAGTTCGCGATGCTTCGCCCAGAAGGGGGCGGCGTTCCTCCAATGGTCAATAACGGCCTGGCCGGGTTGCATCAACGCAACTATAGCACTGGTCTGAAAAATGGGGACAGACAGCCTCTTCCGCCAGGGCGTGAATACAGAACCGGCAGGATGACCGCCAGGCGCATACAATCGGAATGTGATCGGGCTTCAGACGGATCTGTATCAGCTTACGATGGCCGCCGGGTATTTCCAGGCGGGGAAAACGCGCGATACCGCCACGTTTGAGCTGTTCTTCCGGCGGTTTCCGCTGAACCGGAATTTTGTCATTGCCGCGGGCCTTCAGCAGGCCGTCGATTACCTGCTGAATTTGAAGTTCACCGGCGAGGAGATCGATTACTTGCGCTCGCTGCCTCAGTTGGCGCGGGTGTCGGGCGAGTTTTTCGAGCAGCTTGCCGCGCTGCGTTTCACCGGGGATGTGTTCGCCGTTCCGGAGGGAACGCCGCTGTTTCCCGGAGAGCCGTTTCTGACGCTTCGCGCGCCGATTATGGAGGCGCAGATTCCGGAGACGTACCTGCTGTCTACCATCGGATTCCAGTCGACGATCGCTACCAAGGCGGCGCGCGTGGTGGAGGCGGCGGGCGGGCGGGGCGTGGTGGAGTTCGGCACGCGCCGGGCGCATTCGCCGGAAGCGGGGGTACTGGCGGGCCGGGCGGCGTACATCGGCGGCTGCACGGGAACCAGCAACACGGAAACGGGTTTTCGCTACGGCATCCCCGTATTCGGCACCAACGCGCACTCCTGGGTGATGTCTTTTGCGGCGGAGATCGATTCCTTTCGCGCGCTGCAGCGGTTGCTGGGGGACGCGACGGCGTACCTCATCGACAGCTACGACACGCTGGAAGGAGCGCGGCGGGCTGCGTCGCTGGGACGGCCGCTGTGGGGCGTGCGGCTGGACAGCGGCAATCTGCTGGAACTGGCTCCGGCGGTGCGGAGGATTCTGGACGACGCCGGCCTGCCGGATGCCAGGATCATGGCCACGGGCGACTTGAACGAGTACAAGATCCTGGAGTTGGTGGCAGCTCGCGCGCCCATTGACGTTTTCGGCGTGGGCACGGAACTGGCGACTTCCTCCGACGCTCCGGCGCTGGGCGTGGTCTACAAGATGGTGGAGATCGAAAGCGGCGGCGAGCGGCGATATACCGCGAAGTACAGCGAAGAGAAGCACACGATGCCGGGAGTGAAACAGGTGATCCGCTACCCGGATCGCGACCGGATCGTTCGTTCCCACGATTGTCCGGCGGAAGCCCACAACGCGGAGGCGCTGCTCCGCCCCGTGATCCTCGGCGGGCGGCTGGTGGAGGCGCTGCCGCCGGTTGGCGAATCGCGCGAACGGCGGGCGCGCGCGCTGGCGCGATTGCCGCCGAAGGTGCGCAGCCTGTTTACGCAGGAGGATGCGTGGCGGGTGGAGTACAGCAGGGAATTGATTGCGCTGAGCGCGGAGGTGGCGCGGTGAAGACGGTCTTTTTCGATATCGATACGCAGATCGACTTTGTGTTTCCGGCAGGGGCGCTGTATGCGCGAGATGCCGCTTCGGTTGTCGATACGGTGGCCAGGCTGAACCGGTACGCGGCGGCAAATTCGATTCCGGTGGTCTCGACGATGGACGCGCACTCGGAGGACGATGCGGAGTTTGGGGAGTGGCCGGCGCATTGCGTGGTGGGTACGGTCGGGCAGTTGAAACCCGCCGGCACGCTGCTGGAGCGGCGGGTGGTCGTGCCGAATTTCGATGCGGCCGTGCGGCTCGACGGCTTTCAGCAGATCCTGGTGGAGAAGGTGCGTCTGGATTGCTTCTCGAATCCTAATCTGGAATGGATTCTCGCGGCCCTGAACGCAGACCGGTATGTCGTGTATGGCGTTGTCACCGAACTTTGCGTGGCGTTCGCGGCGTTCGGATTGCTGCCGACCGGGAAGCGAGTGGAGATTGTCGCGGACGGCGTGCGCAGTCTCGCCGAAGAGGCGGGGCGAGAGACGCTGGAGCAGTTCGAGAAATCCGGGGGAGTGCTGACGACGGCCGGCTTACTTAGCTGCGACCGGTACTGAAACTCCGGTTTCTTCCCACGACATTTTCAACATTGCTTTATTCGCCGCGGCCGAATCGAACTCGATGGTGAACTGCTCCACCGGACTCGACAGCTTCCGCGCGGTCATGTCGACACGTCCCAGGTCGTCGCTCTCCTTATAGCTGAACGCACCCCACTGCTTGGCCTTCTTGCTGACGATCAGCTTCCAGCCGTTCTCGGATGGGAGCGTGAAGAGGGCATAGGTTCCGGCGGGCACGGCGAGACCGCCGATGGTCAGGTCAACCGAGGTAGTGAGCGTGGTCGCTTCGTCGGCGCCGGTCCGCCACACCTTTCCGTAGGGAACGAGCGCTCCGCCCACCGCCTTGCGGCCTTTCAGGTACGGGCGGCCGTACTCGATGGTGATGGTTTTGCCGTTCAGGTCGATGGTTGCCTTCTCATGCGGGCTGACCCGTTTTCGCTCCTGGGCCAGGCCGGACCCGGCGAGGAAAGATGCGGCGGTAAGAATTGCGATGGTTCTCATTGCCCCATCATAGTGCAGGCGTCGCCAGGAGTGGCGACGCGGCACGCAGGAGTGCGTGCGCGACGATATACTATGTGCAAGTTCGTAACAAATGAGGAGCGTTCCATGCTGAAAGCCGCTCTATTATTGACGACATTTGCCGCCGCGTTGTTTGCGCAGTCGGAGCGCGGTACGATTTCCGGGTCCGTCAAGGATCCCTCCGGCGCCGTGGTCGCGGGGGCGAAAGTGACGGTGACCAATACGGCCACCAACGTAACCGTGGTTGCGGCGAGCAGCGACTCCGGGGACTTTACCGTGCCCAGTTTGACGGCGGGCGAATATACGGTTCGCGTGGAGAAGTCCGGCTTCCGCGTGGCCATGATCACCGGGGTTACGGTAAACGCCGCTACGAGCGTCAGGACGGATGCGACGCTGGAGATCGGCACCACTACCACGGCCGTCGAAGTGCAGGCCACGGCGCTGCAGCTTGCGACGGAGAACGCGAAGATGAGCGTCGCGGTGACGAACAAAATGGTGGACGAGTTGCCGCTGGTGGTATCGGGCACACTGCGCAGCCCGTTCGATCTTGCGGCGCTGACGCCGGAAGCCAAGCAACTGGGCGGCGACAACGGGTTCATGCTGGGGGGCGGACAGGCGGCAAGTTACGGAACGAACCTGGACGGGGTCTCGGCCAACACGACCCGCGCGCTGAGCCAGAGCTGGGTGGCGACCAATGCGCCTTCGCTCGAAGCGGTCACCGAGTTCACCGTGGACACGAACGGATTCAAGGCCGAATTCGGGCACGCGGGCGGCGGCGTGATGAACTTCGTTTCGAAGTCCGGCACGAACGGTTTCCACGGTACGGCGTACGAGTTTCTGCGGAACAACGACTTTGACGCGAACAATTTCTTCAATAATCGCAAGGGAATCTCCATTCCTATTTACAAGCAAAACGATTTCGGCGGCAGCTTCGGCGGGCCGGTCTGGATTCCGAAGTTGTATCACGGCAAGGACAAGACATTCTTCTTCGTTTCGTACGAAGCCTTTCGGAACCGTGCGGGCGCCACGGGGTTTTCGCAGTCCGTGCCGGCGCCCGAGATGCTGACGGGGGACTTCCGCAACTGGGTGAACAAGGGCGGCGCGACGATCCCCATCTTCGACCCGACGTCGCAGGTGAAGAACGCCGACGGGTCCTATACGCGCACGCCGTTTGCCGGCAACCAAATCCCGACGAGCATGTTCGATCCGATTTCGGCCAAGGCGCTGGCGACCTACACCGCCAACGGCGTCCTCAAGCCCAACAACGGAGCGGCGCCAGGGACCACCGGCTATGTGCAGAACAATTACCTGGTGGAGAGCGGCACCAACGTCAGCCCCAACACGAAGATCAGCGTGAAGGGGGATCACGTGTTCAACGACAAACACAGGATCTCCGGGTACTACGGCTACAACCGCCAATCGATCGAGCCGGGGCCGAACGGGCCGCCGACTCTGCCCGGCCTGTTCTCCACCTATAACGACCTGACGCAGGCGAGCGACGTGGTGCGGTTCAGTTGGGATTGGACCTTCAGCCCCACCAAGTTGAATCATTTCTATGCCGGCGGAAACAACTGGCGTCAGGGGCACGACCCGTTGCAGGCCACCGTGAAAAGCGGAATCAACTGGAAGGACAAAGTCTGCCTGGCGGGGGTTCCAGACTGCGGCCAGAATCTACTCAACCTGGATTTCAGCGATCTTTCGAGCTGGGGCGGCCGCGCGAACAACGGGAGCGAGAACACCATCTACAGCTACAACGACGACTTCACGTGGGTGCACAACTCGCATTCCATCAAGTTCGGGGGAGGGTTGCAGGTCAGCCACTATAACGGCTTCGGCCGGCAGTGCATTTCGGGTTGCGCCAGTTTCAGCTACATCAATACCGGAGTGGCGGGGGGCAACAATCCACTCGCCGGGGGATCCGCGTTCGCCAGCTTTCTGCTGGGATATGCGAACGGTGGCTCGATCGACACCATCCGTTTTATCGGCCAGCAGTGGCCCGCGTATGCCGGCTATATCCAGGACGACTGGAGAGTGAATTCCAAGCTCACGGTGAATTACGGGCTGCGGTGGGAAACGCAGCTACCGCCGAGCGGGCTGGACGACAAGTGGAGCGATTTCTCGCCGACTACAGCGAACCCGAGCGCGGGCGGCATTGCGGGGGCGCTGATCTATGCGGGCAGCGGCGCGGGGCGGCAAGGGACGCGCACGCTGGCCGATTCCTGGTTCGCCGGCTACGGTCCCCGGATCGGGTTGGCCTATCAATGGAACGATAAGACCGTGATCCGCTCGTCGTACGGCAGGTCGTTCGGGGCGGTGACCACCGTCACCGGATCCACGCATCAGCGCGGTTTCACGCAGACGTACGGTATCCCCGACAATGGCAGTAACGGCGTCCTGCCGAATATGGTTTTGAACAACGGGTTCCCGAGCTATCCGATCCCGCCGTTCATCGATCCTTCGTTTGCCAACAAGGACAACATTCCGTGGTGGCAAGGCAAGGAAGCGACGCGGCTGCCGGTGCAGAACTTCTGGAACCTTTCGATTCAGCGGCAGCTTTCGTCCAATATGATTCTGGAGGCGTCGTATAACGCGGTCATCGGATCGCATCTGCAATCGCAGCTGCTGAACATCGATCAGGTGAACCCGAGCTACCTGACGCAGTACGGGAACAATCTGATGAAGAGCCTGATTACTTCGCCCGCGTCGGTGGCGGCCGGCTTCAACTCCCCCTATCCCACGTTCCCCGACAAATCGTGCAAGGCGCAGAGCGCATGCTGGGGCAGCGGCGCGACGGTGGCGCGATCCCTGCGGCCTTTCCCGCAATACGCGGGGGTCGACACGTTCGGAGGCGGAGGGGATCACAGCGGCCATTCGAGTTACCACGCCGGCATCCTCCGGCTGGAGCGGCGGTACGCGAGCGGCATGACGGTGCAGACCTCCTATGTCTTCTCCAAGATCCTGACCGATTCGGACACGTACTGGGGAAGCGGGCAGGCGATGAATCAGTTCAACCGCCGCCTGGAAAAATCCATCGGCCAGTTCGACGTCACGCACAACTTCAAGTTCTCGGGGATTTACGAGCTGCCGGTGGGCAAGGGGAAGCGGTGGCTGGACAACGGGCTGGTCTCCAATCTGTTTGGCCACTGGCGGGTCAGCGGGGTAACGTTTTACGCGAGCGGGCAGCCGCTTTCGCTGGGCACGACGGTGGGGACTCCGTCCGTGCTGTTCGCCGGTCCGAACCGCCCGCTCATTGCGGGCTACGACAACTGGAGGGCGCAGACGAAGGGCGGCAGCTTCGATCCGTCGGTGGACACGTTCGTTCAGCCGGCATCCTTCTTCCCCGCTCAGACGGGCGCTCAGTTTACGGGAACGACGCAGTATTTCGGGAACGCCACCCGCTACAATCCGAAGTTCCGCCAGTTCGCCAACCTCAATGAAAACGTTTCGTTGACGAAGGGGTTTAACATCGGCGAACGCGTGCGGGCGGACTTCCGGGCGGAAGCCTTTAACGTGTTCAACCGGGTTCGCTTCGGCACGGGATCGCTGACGATTCAGAGTCCTCAATTCGGGGTGCTGACGTCCAGCGGCGATCTTCTGAACACGCCGCGGCAGTTGCAACTAGCACTGAAGCTGTACTTCTGATTTGAGCGGGGCGACGGTGATAGACTTACAATCGCTTGACACTCACACTGGTTGACTACCTAATCCTGGCAGTTTATTTCGGATTCGTTGTGGGCATCGGGTGGTTCCTGCGGAAGAACGTAAGCTCGAGTTCGGACTTCCTCACCAGCGGCCGCTCGCTTCCCTTGTGGATCACGTCGCTGGCCTTCCTGGCCGCCAATATGGGCGCGCTGGAAATGATCGGGATGTGCGGCTCCGGCGCGAAGTACGGGATGATGACGTCCCACTTCTACTGGATCGGCGCGATTCCGGCGATGCTGTTCGTCGGCGTCTTTATGATGCCGTTCTACTACGGCAGCAAGGCGCGGTCCGTCCCGGAATATCTGAAGCTGCGCTTTGACGAAAAGACGCGCGGGTTTAACGCGATTACGTTCGCGGTGATGACGATCTTCTCCTCGGGCATCTCGATGTACGCCCTGGGCATTCTGCTGCAGGAAATCTTCGGCTGGAGCTTCACGTTTTCGGTGCTGGCGTCGGCGGGCATTGTCCTGATGTACACCTACCTGGGTGGCCTATCGAGCGCCATTTATAACGAGGTCCTGCAATTCTTCCTGATCGTGGCGGGCTTCTCCCCGCTGGCCATTCTCGCGGTTCAGAAGGCGGGAGGCTGGCATGGCGTGACCGCGAAACTGGCGCCGGTGATGACGTCCTCGTGGAGATTCGTGGGGAATTCAAAAGATAACCCGATGGGCGTTGAGGCGTTCGGGCTGTTCATGGGTCTCGGTTTCGTCCTGAGCTTCGGTTACTGGTGCACGAACTACCTGGTGATTCAGCGCGCGATGGCCGCGAAATCGATGACCGACGCGCGGAACACCCCGGTAGTCGGCGCATTCCCGAAGATGTTGATCCCGTTCGTGGTGATTGTGCCCGGCGTCGTTGCGGTCGCCCTCGCACAGATGGGCGTGGGATACGCGCTGCCGACCAAGAACGGCGGCCCGGATTACGACAAAGTTCTGTTCAGCCTGATGGCGCAGTTCTATCCTTCCGGAATGCTAGGGGTCGGCCTGACGGCGCTGGTGGCATCGTTCATGTCCGGCATGGCCGGCAACGTCACGGCGTTCAACACGGTCTGGACGTACGACATTTACCAGGGATACATCCGCAAGAACGCTCCCGACGCGCACTATCTCTGGATGGGGCGCATGGCCACCATCTTCGGGACCGTCATGTCGATCGGCGCGGCTTACCTGGCCCGGTCGTTCAATAACATGATGGACCTGCTGCAACTGGTGTTCGGTTTTGTGAACGCTCCCCTGTTCGCGACGTTCCTGTTGGGGATGTTCTGGAAGCGGACGACCGGACACGGGGCATTCACCGGGCTGGTGTCGGGCACCACGGCCGCCGGGCTTACTTACGGGCTAACCAGCGCCGAGGGCAAGGGCGGTTTCTTCGGGGTGCTGCACACGTTCCCGTCTTCCATGGCGCAGAACTTTTGGGTGGCCATCAACGCTTTCGTGGTCTGCATGGTGGTGACGGTGGCCGTCAGCATGCTGTCGCAACCGAAGCCGGAGTCCGAGCTGGTGGGCCTGGTCTACAGCGTCACGCCGCGACAGGTCGAGAACGCGATCTGGTACAAGCGTCCGGCCATGCTGGCCCTGGCCGCGGTGGCGGTTTGCGTCGCGTTGAATTTCGTATTTTTTTAGAGGATATCCATGCTCGATTTGCGAAAACCAGCCGGCTTTTTCTTTGCCGCGTTGGGGCTCATTCTGATCGCGACCGCGCTGACTGCGCCGCAATTCACGGCACCGCTGCTGGACGTCAATCTCAACCTGTATTTCGGCATCTTTTCGTTGCTGTTCGGGGGAGTATTTCTCCTGCTCGCCCGCCGGGCGTGATCGCGCCGCTATGCTGGTAGGTTGGAGATTTCCTTGTCCACCCCCACAGATCGACTGAGAGAAGTGTTTCCGGAGCGATTTCCAGGCAGTTCCGCGCCAGCGCTGTTCCGGGCGCCTGGACGCGTGAACCTGATCGGCGAGCACACCGATTACAGCGAGGGCTTTGTGCTGCCGATCGCCATCGACCTAGCGTGCTTCGTAGCGGCTGCCTCGCCGGGCGCCGCGCCGGGACAGGTTCGCTTGTATTCGGAGGAGTTGCAGCGGGGCAGCGAGATGGCGGCGAGCGGGATTCCGAACGCCCGGCCCGCTGGGGCTTGGACGGATTACGTGGTTGGCGTGGCCCAGCAGCTGGCACGGTCCGGCCGCGAAGTGAAATCCTGCGACCTGCTGATCCACTCCACGGTGCCGGTGGGAGCGGGGCTGAGTTCGTCGGCTGCGCTGGAGGTTTCGGCGGCGCTGGCGCTGGGCGCGGGCTCGATGGACAAGATGGAACTGGCGCGGCTTTGCCAGCGGGCGGAGAACGAGTTCGTCGGCCTGCCTTGCGGCATCATGGACCAGTTCGTGTCGATCTTCGGGCGGGAGAACGCCGCCATTTTGATCGATTGCCGCACGTTGGAGCATCGCGCGGTGCCGCTGCCGGAGAACGTGGCGATCATCGCGGTGAACTCCATGGTGAAGCATGAGCTGGGATCGTCGGCCTATCGCGAGCGGGTGGCCGAATGCGCCCAAGCGGTCCGGTTCATCCAAGGCTCGCACGCCGGCGTGAAGACGCTTCGCGACGCGACGCTCGGAATGCTGGACGCGGCGATGGGCGAGGTGGCGATGCGGCGGGCGCGGCACGTGATCTCAGAGGACAACCGGGTTCTTGCATTCGCGGATGCGGCGGGCGATCTGAAGCGTATGGGCGAATTGTTCGTCGCTTCGCACCGGAGTTTGCAGCACGATTACGAGGTCAGTTGCGTGGAGCTGGATTTCCTGGTGGATACCGCGCTGGGGATTCCAGGTGTTTACGGCGCGCGGATGACGGGCGGGGGGTTCGGCGGATGTACGGTGAACCTGGTGGATCCGGCGGCGGTGGGCGCGTTCGAGCGGGAGATTGCGGTGCGGTACAAAGCGGAATACGGGATCGATCCGAAGGTCTTCGAATGCCGGCCGTCGGCGGGGGCGGGACCGGTGTCATGAGATCGGCTTCGATCCGCGATCTTCACCCTGATGCTCAATCGGCACGGGATGCGCGAGTGTCCCAGGTAACGTTCCGTGAAGCCATGAGAACCCCGCTGATCTAAAATGAAGCCGTGAAGGTCCGGGACTTGGTGCGGCTCGTCGAGGCGGACGGTTGGAAGCACGTTCGAACAACCGGAAGCCATCGACACTACAAGCATTCCTTGAAACCGAATGTCGTAACCGTTCCGGGACATCCTGGCGATGACGTGCCGACAGGCACGCTAAGATCGATTCTCAAAGCAGCGGGATTGGAGAATAGGAAATGAGCCTCAAATACGCGGTCGTTTTCGAGCAGGCGGAGAGCAACTGGGCGGCCTACGTCCCCGATCTACCCGGTTGCATGACCACCGGCAAAACGCTTGAAGAGACCGAGAACAACATACGGGAAGCTATGGAAGGGCATCTGCGGACCTTGCGGGAGTTCGGCGACGCCGTGCCTCGTCCGGCCAGCGTGGCTAAGGAGATCGAAGTCTCTCCAGCGGTTTAAAAAAATGTTGAGATGCGCGGGAACGCCGGCGCACTATCAGGTCAATTGAAGAGAATTGTCCTCCGAACGGTGATCCGACAAGAGTCAGGTTGCCGAATTCTCTAAAGCACGTCGACCGGCGCTCGTTGCGGAATTGGAATGCGCACTCCGATTTCCTGATGGGCGCCGATCTTATTTTTTGGCGGTGAGGCGACTGCCTTCCCGAATCTCGTCCGACGCGCGCTTTACCACTTCATCGCCTTCCTTCAGGGGCCCGTAGACCTCTACCTGATCTCCCTGCGCCGCGCCTTTTCGGATATTCACCCATTCCGCGATTCCTTCCCGTAGCCTGATCACGAAGGTTCGTTCGGTAGTTGTAGCGACCGAAGATGCGGGCACCATCAGGGCAGCCTTGCGCCGCACTGGCCAACTGACCTCGGGGAACATGCCGGGCGAGAGCGTGCCCCCGGGATTCGGCACGTCCAGTTCGACGGCCAGCGTGCGTGTTTTCGGGTCCATGGAGTGTCCATTCCGGGCGACCGTGCCTTGGAACGAACGGCCTGGGAAAGCCGGCACCGTGAAGGTCACGCGAGCGCGCGGGACAATGCCCCCGGCGTCCGTTTCGGGAACGGGGACCACCAACCGCAGCCGGGCGGTGCCGTCGAGTTTTAGCAGCGGGCCGGCGTTGGGCCCGGCCAGCGCGCCGGGATGAACGTAGCGGTCCGTAATCACTCCGGCAAAGGGCGCGGTGACGTTCAGATACGCTTGCAGATCGAGGAGGGCCTGGACCGCGGCGTGCGCCGCTTGGATCGCACCCTGTGCAGACTGCACGGCGGCACGGGCGGCATCCGCCGACTTCGATGCCTGGTCGAGTTCGTTGCCCGAAATGGCGCCGGCCGTTTTGGCGGCTTCCTGCAATCGCTGGTAGATGGCTTGGGCCGCCGCCAGCTTGGCTTCGGCTTCGGCGCGCTGGGAAATCGCCGACTGCTCGCGCGACTGGACCTCGGCTATCTGCGCCTTCATCTCGGGCGCGGTCAGCACGATCAGCAGATCGCCTTTGCGAACCATGCTTCCGCGATCGACCAGGACGCGCTCGACGTACCCCGACACCCGCGCTCGGATGTCGACCGACTCGTAGGGGAGGAACTCGCCCGGCAGCCGGACGGTCCTTTCGAGGGGGCGGGAGACCACGCGCGCGACTTCCACCGGTGTCTGGGCGAAAGCCATCGCGGCGGCGAACAGGAAAGCGAAGCGGTTAGAGATCATGTCAATTTCCGGAGCCGGAGCCAGCCCGCCGCGGCGAATACGATCATCAAGGCAGCGCAGCCGTAATAGACGAGAACGATGCCGATCCGCGCGGCGAAGTCGCCGGCGAAAAAGATGGCCACCGATTGGGAGGCGGCGAACAGGGCCCACGAGATGCTGGTCACGCGGCCGCGCATCTCGGGCTCGGCTTCGGATTGCATTAATGAGAAGGCCGGCACAACGATGAGAGACGCGCCGAGCCCGACGAAGAAGCAGGCCGCCAGCGCGACGGGGGTGAAGCTTGTCCCGGCCAGCATCACAACCGACGCGGCGATTCCGATCAGGCCAATCAGAATCAACCAGGAAGAATGCTTCATGCGGCGGACAACTGCCGAGACCGCGAAACTTCCCGCGAGACTGCCGGCGCCCACCATGGCGCCGGTCGCGCCGTAGATTGTCGGTCCGGCATGGAGGATGTCGCGGACGTAGATCGCCAGGAGCGATGCGAACGCGCTGATGGCGAATGTGGCCGCAGCAATGGCGACCACCACGAACCCGATGACCGGATGAAGCAGCACGTACTTCAGTCCCGAGTTCATGTCCACCACCACCGACTTGACGTTCTTGTTCTGATGGGGCCGCTCCGCCGGAAGAACGATGCCGGCGATCAGCGCCGCCGAACCGGCGAAGCTCGCGCTGTCCAGGTAGTAACAGGACCGCTCGCCGAGAAATCCGACTAGGGCGCCGGCTAGAGCCGGGCTGAGCATGCGCACCACTTGGAGCGTCTGCTGCATGGCCGCGCTGGCGCTAATCAATGCTTCGCGAGGGACGATGAGGGGCGTCACGATGGATTGCGCCGGGACGAAGAAAGTTGAGATGGAGCTCAACACGGCGAACACCGCGTAGAACTGCCAGGGCGCGCGGGCGAAAACCATTGCGAGGACTAGCGTGGCGCGAATGAGATCGCTCGCGATCATGGTGCGGCGCGGGTCCCACCGGTCGACGAATACTCCGGCGATCGGCCCGAAAAGGGCGAAGGGTAGCAGGAACGCGACCATCACCATGGTGACCTGCCGGGGCGAGCCGTGCAGCCGGAACGAGATGTAGCTGGATACGGCGTAGAACGCGAGGAAGTCGCCGAAGACGCTGACGAACTGGGCGGTCCACAAGCGGCGGAATGCCGGGATGGCCAGCACGGATCGGATGCCGGGGGCAGTTGCCGCGCTCATTCGACCTCACTTGGAAGGAGGGAGCCGGACGTGACCTTCGCCCGACGCTGCAGCAGGGCGTAAATAGCCGGGAGCACCGTGAGCGTGGCGATGGTGGCGAACACGAGCCCTCCGATCACCGCCCGCCCGAGCGGCGCTGTCTGCTCGCCGCCCTCGCCAAACCCAAACGCCATGGGGATCATGCCCGCCGTCATTGCGGTTGCCGTCATCAGGATCGCGCGCAGCCGCCCGGCCGAGCCTTCGACGGCGGCCAAGTGCGCATCGCCGGATTCACGGCGGGTCATCTCCGCGAAGGTGACCAGCAGGATCGCATTGGCGACGCCGATCCCGACGGCCATGATCGCGCCAGTGAACGACTGTATGTTCAGGGTGGTCCCGGTCAGCAGAAGAACCAGCGCCACGCCGCAGAGCGTGGCCGGCACGGTGGACACCACGGCCAGCGCGAGCCGCAGCGACTGGAAATTGGCGATGAGGAGCAGCAGGATGACTCCGATGGAGAGCAGCAATCCGGTCCGCAGGCCGGAGACGGTTTCTTCCAACGGCGGAATCTGCCCGCGGACGTTGACCGTGGTTCCGCGCGGCGGATCGCCGACATCGCGGAGCGCGGCGCGGATCTCTCGGGCCACCACGCCGAGGGGTTTGTCGTGGATGTTCGCCGTCAGGCTGACGACGCGCTGCATGTTGTAGCGCTCCACTTCGCCGGGCGCCGTCCCCAGTTTGATCGACGCCACGTCCGACAACAGCGGGCGCGGTTCGCCGTTTTGCATCACGGGTATATCGGCGACGTCGCTCACCGACGCCATTCGGCTCTGGGGGATTTCGACCTGAATCTGAAAGCCATTGCCGCTGGCCGGGTCGCGCCAGTAGTTCGGCTCGATGAACCGCGACGAGGAGGTCGCCGCCACTAGAGAGCGCGCAACGCCGGCCGCGGTCAACCCGAACTGACCCGCGCGTTCCCGGTCGATGTTCACATCCACGGTCGGGTAATCGAGCGGCTGCGCGTATTCGAGATCGCGAATTTCCGTGATCTTCGCAAGCCGCGCCTTCACCTTTTCGGCATAGGCGCGGTTTGCCGCGAGGCTGGCGCCTTGCACGGCAACTTCGATGGGCGTCGCCGAGCCGAACGACATCACCTGGCTGACGATGTCTCCGGCTTCGAACGAGATCTCCACCGCCGGCAGCTCGCGCCGGAAGCGTGCCCGCAGACGCTCGCGCAGATCCTCGCGCCCTAATCGCGCGGCGGGGTTCAGCGCGACGAGCATTACCGCCTCCTGCGGTCCGCTGGTCCACAGGTAGATCGTGTTGATCGGATAACTCGCAGGCTGAACGCCGATGAACGCGGTGCTGATGAGGACGTTGTTCGGCCCGACCTCCTGCTTTATCAGGTCGAGCGCCTTCAGTTCGATCATCTCCGTACGTTCGATTCGCGTGCCTGTCGGAGCGCGCAGGCGCAGTTGAAATTGATTCGCGCTGGACGGCGGAAAGATCTCGGTGCCAAGGCGCGGCGCGAGCAGCAGCAGGATCGCGGCCGCGCCTGCTGCGTAGGCGGCCACAACGACCCACCGAAAACGGACGACGCGCTGGACATACCAGCGGTAAGCCCGGCCGCGAGATTTCGCCTCGTGGCCTTCGCGCATCCACCAGGTGGAAAGCACCGGCACCAGCGTGCTCGACAACACGTACGACGAGATCATGGCGAGACCCACCGCCATCGACAGCGGCACGAACAACTGCCTCCCCACGCCGACCATGAAAAACGACGGCACGAAGACGCTGAGAATGCACAGCATGGAGAGCAGCCGCGCCGTGGCCGTTTTTCGCGTGGCGCTGAGAACCGACCCGGCTCGGGAAACGCCGCCCGCCAGATGCGAATGGATGTTTTCGATTTCGACGGTGGCTTCGTCAACCAGCACTCCGACAGCCAGCGCGAGTCCGGCCAGCGTCATGATGTTGATGGTTTGTCCGGCCGCCCAGAGCCACACGACAGAGGACAGAAGCGCGAACGGAATGGTCAGAATCACGATCGCCGCGCTTCGCCAATCCCGCAGAAAGAGGAGCACCATCAGGCCGGTTAGGAGCGCCCCGAGCAGACCCTCGATCTTGAGGTTGCGGATCGCGCCCGTCACGTACTTCGATTGATCGAAGACCAGATCGATCTTCACGTCGGGCGGGCAGACGGCCTGCATGCGCGGGATGGCGTCCTTGATCCGCTCGAGGACGGCGAGCGTGGACGCGTCCGCGCGCTTGGTCACCTGAATATAGACCGTACGCCTGCCGTTCACATGCGCGTAGCCGGTGATGATGTCGGTCCCGACCTCCGCCGAAGCGATGTCGCGCAGGTAGACCGCCGCGCCCGGCCCGGTCACCCGCACGGGGGCGTCGAGCAGTTCGGCGACGTTCGCTCCGACCGTGGCGTTGGTGGATGCGATGCGCGTGAGATCGCCGATCCGCACGTTGCCGGAGGGCATTACCGTGGTCGATTTGCTGACTGCGGCGACGGCATCTTCGGGCGAGATCCGGTAGGACCGCAGCCGGTCGGGGTCCAGCCGGACGACGACAGTTCGCTGGTTTCCGCCGAAGGGCGGCGGCGCCGAAACTCCGGGCAGCGTCGCGAACAACGGCCGGACCTGGTTCAGGGCGATGTTCTGCATCTCGGCGGGACTGCGCGTAGGGCTCGAAAACACGAGCTGGCCGACCGGAACGCTACCCGCGTCGTACCGGACGATAAACGGCTGGACCGCTCCGGCGGGCATGAACGATCGCGCGCGGTTCACGTAGCCGACCACCTGCGCCATGGCCTGGCTCATGTCCGTTCCGGGGTGGAACGCGATCTTCATCAGCGCCGCGCCCTGGATGCTCTTGGACTCGACGTGCTCGATTCCCGTGATGTAGAGGAAGTGATACTCGTAGTAATACGTTACGAACCCCTCCATCTGGGAAGGATCCATGCCGCCGTAAGGCTGCGCCACGTAGATCGTCGGCTGGCCGATGTCCGGGAAGATATCCACCGGCATGCGGCGCAACGCGAGTCCCGCGGCGAGGGCTACCGCGATGACCGCGACGATGATCGTGATGGGCCGCCGCATGGCGGCCAGCACAAGCCACATGTAACGCTACCTTTCGCTCATGGTCAGCAACGGCTCGAGATCGCCGCTCGCCGCGCCGGCTGCGAGCAAGGCACGCCAGACGTTCAGGCGCGCCAGCGCGTCGTCGATCTCCGTTTGCGTCAGCAGCCGTTCCGCTTCGGCTACTTCGATCGCGGTACACAGGCCCGCTTTGTATCGCGCGACGGCCTGCCGCTCAGTCTCTTGAGCCGCCTGGAGCTGAACCGGCATATTCCGCGCGATCTCCCGCGCGCCTTCCACCATCGCTTTCGCGCGATCAAGCTGCCCGCGCAATTCGACGTTCATCTGCTGGAGCCTTGCCGCCTCCACGCGTTCGTTCCCGGCCTCGATCTGTTTGCGCGCGCGGATCGCGGCGTAATCCATGATCGGAAACGCGAGTGAGAATCCGATGGCCCAGTTTCCGGTGTCCGGATAGAGTCCGCTCGCCGGACCTCCGGAGGTATTATCCAGCCGCGCTCCGCTGCCCCGGCCGTATCCCGCGCCCTGCAGGTTGAACTTGGGGCGCCACGCGGTATCGAGCGCCGTTTCGCGCGCCTTCACTTCCTCGATGGCGGCAGCCTGTTCGAGCAACAGCGGGTGCGTTCCCGGAACCTCCGGCGCGGCTGTGCCATCCGGCATCGAGGTCATTCGTCCGGGCGCGATCTGCACGATAGCCGGTCCCTGGGCGCCGACCATTTGCGCCAGGGTTGCCCTTGCCACCGCTTCGGCTTGCCGCGCCTGCGCGAGTTGGGTTCGCGCCAGCGCGGTCTCCGCTTGCGTGCGCGACAGGTCCGCGCCGGGACGCAACTCCGCCTTCACCACCGCGCCGACGATCTTCTCAACGGTCTCGGCGCGTTCGACGGCGGCGTGCGCGGCGCGCACCGTTTCTTCCGCGGCGAGCGTCGTCAGCCACGCATCCCCGGCCAGCGAGGCCACTTCGAATTGGGTCCGCGCCACCGCCGCTTCGGCGCGCTTGCGTCCCGCTTCACTGGCTTCGACGTTTGCTTTTCGGAGCCCGAAATCGAACGGCTCCCAGGCGACCAGTACGCCCGTAGCCGAGCCCCAGACATTGGCCGCGACCGAAGGCAGCACCGGCCCGGAGATCGACGGGATCGCGGATTGGGGGAGCAGCAGTCCGTAAATGTTGTTGTGCGTCGCGCGATTCGCCTGCGCGAGGAAATCTATGTGCGGGAGGTAAGCTGTCCGGGCGAGATTGACGCCCGCCCGCGCCGCCGTCAACTGCTCCTGCGAGACACGCACCGAAGCGTAGTTCGCCGAGGCTTGGCGAACAGTCATTGCAAACGTAAGCGGTTGGGGCGCCGTTTGAGCCCCCACCACGGAAGCGGCCGCGATCAGTAGAAGAGACTTCATCGAACCGGGGGATTCCCTCTGTAGCTTACGCTACCGCCGCCGTCCCACGTACATGTAGGTGACCAACGCTGTCGCGATGAGATTATCGTTATCGTCCTTGACGTCGGCCCGGGCGACGGCCAGCGTCAACCCGGTTTTCAACAGGTGCGCTCGCGCGAACAGCGAACCTTTTCCAGCAGGCCGGAGGTAGTTCAGCTTCAGCTCGACGGTCGTGGCCGGTTGCTCGGCTCCGTGTTTCTGCATCAACGAGATTCCGACCGCGACGTCGGCGAGCGTGGCAATTACGCCGCCGTGCACGACGCCCGTGGCGTTCCACAGGTCGGGGCGGATGGGGCATTCGATAGTAACGCCGTCGTCGTGCACTTCTTTCACGTCGATGCCCAGCAGGGCATTGAACGGCATGTGCGGCAGCATCTGCCGCAGTTGGGCAAGCGTCATCGGTTCATCGGGCACGGGACGATTGTAGCAACGCCGGGGACCTATTTAGCGATCTTGGCGAGAGCGGCAGCGGATTTGCGGCCAGAATCGGAGCTAGGGCCGGTGGCAACGGCCTGGTTCTAATATTGGCGCGCCAGATCGATCTTTCCCAGGTTCGCGTGAATGGCCCTTATGTTGTACAGCGCATCGATTTGGTTGGGGTGGTCAGCGAGGGCGCCTTCGACGTCGGTTCCGGTAACTGGAGTCGAGAAGATCGGCGTCGCCAGGAGTGGCGACGCGGCACGCACGAGTGCGTGCGCCACGTTGAAACGGCTGAACTCGAGCCGGGCGTCCCGGTTTGTGGAATCGGCGGCCTGTTCACGCTGTTTGGCATCGCGGGCCAGTTCGGCGAGGCGCAGCAGAATGGGGGGGTGATCGGGCTTCTTCTTCAGGCCTTCGTCCAGCGCGGCCTCGTTTGTGCTGAGGATCGTTGCGGGCGGTTTGGAGCGGACCGGGTTGGGGGGAATCCCGCCGGCGAAAATCCAGACAAAATCGTTCGGGATTTCCAGGGGCGAACCGCCCGTGTCCAACACCACGGAATCCTTCCGGAAGTCGACCGGATTGGAATTGAAGATCACGTTTACTTTTCCAGCGCGCTGTTGCCTCCGCCGACGATTAGGATCTTTTTGCCGATGTAGTGGTCGGCCTCGATCAAACGGTACATCACGTTGGGCAGATCCTCGCCCTGGACGCCGAGCTTGCCGGCGCGCTGCAGAATCGTTCTCCGTGCATCGGAAACTCCACCGGGCTGGTCCTCACCAGTTTCTGCCGCGGATACCTGGCGACGGTGCCGCCCACCTCCCCGCGCTCGATAATCGATCGGAGTTTGTTCTCGGTGGCATCCTGAGGAAGCAGATCGGGAGCAAGCGAAGGACCATCGGCGATAGCCCGAGTTTGAACACAGCGCCGAAACGGAGTATCCTTCTTTCACCATGTATATCGACGGCAAAGTCGTCGTAGTGACGGGTGGAGGCCACGGCATCGGACGCGCACTGTGCCGCCGCTTTGCGGTGGAAGGCGCTCACGGCGTGGTAGTCGCCGATATCGACGCCGATGCGGCCCGTAGGGTAGCATCCGAAACCGGAGGACTGGCGGTGGCGGCGGATGTCGCAAACGAAGCGGACATGCACCGGCTGGTGGGGCTGGCGAACAACGCGTTCGGCCAGATCGATCTCTTCTGCTCCAACGCCGGCATCGCCGTGGACGGCGGGCCGGAGGTTCCCGATTTCGATTGGGACCGCATCTGGCACGTGAACGTGATGGGCCACGTGTATGCCACCCGGGCGGTGCTGCCGCAGATGCTGGCCCGCGGAGAGGGCTATCTGCTGCAAACCGTCTCGGCCGCCGGACTCCTTTCGCAGATCGGGTCGGCACCCTATTCCGTGACAAAACACGCGGCGCTTGGTTTCGCCGAATGGCTGTCCATCACGTACTATGACGCGGGCATCCGCGTCTCGGCGCTCTGCCCTCAGGGGGTGAAGACCGATATGCTACTCGATTCGGGCGCCGGCGCGGGCCACTTCCTCACGGAAGGCGCGCTCGAACCGGAACAGGTCGCGGATTCCGTCTTGCAAGGACTGGCCCAAGAGCGGTTCCTCATCCTTCCGCATCCCGAAGTCGCCACCTACTTCCAGCGCAAGGCGTCCGACTACGACCGGTGGCTGCGCGGCATGCGCCGCTTGCAGCAGCGCCTGATGGAGTCGAATATGCTACCTTCGCTGAAGGCGAAAGTCGTGAGCACCACAATGCAGCAACCCGTTTGGAATTTTGAACAGGAGCCCTGGGACAGGCCGCACGACGAGACCGACGTCAACCTGCGCGCTTACTTCGACCGGATGCGGGACGAGAAGATGCTGCAGTATCGCCCCGAGTGGACGGACGAACAAGTCGTCGAGTGGGACGGGAATTTCAAGCTTGACGACGAAGCCGCTCCGGCGGAGTTGATGCTCGGCTGTTCCGAGCGCGAAGTGTTCCTGGAAGAGTATCGTCAAGTGCTCGATCAGGCCATCGCTTACCGGTCCCGCGTTAGAACTGATACTCAACCGGCGTGATGCCCTTGGCCCGCAGATACATCTCGGCTGCCGCCCGATGATGTGTCGCGTGATTGAGGAGACCCACGAGCAGTTCCAGACCGGTCATGGCGCCTTCGGAGCTGCTGTACGACTTTGCCAGTTGCGCGGCCGTCATTCTCGCAACCTTTTCGATCGAGGCGTCAAACGACTTCTTCACAAAGGCCATGACATCCGCTTTTTTCAGCGAGGCCGGTTCTCCGGGATTCGGCTTCTGTCCCAGGATTGGCGAGATAAAGTACTCCGACCCCTGAGCCAGGTGCACCATCTGCTGGGCAAAGCTCATCTGGGGCGGGGTGAGCTTGAAATCGTAGCTCGACTCCGGCATCTGGTCCGCTACTTTCAGAGTGAAGTCGCGCGACGTTTGCATGTGTTTTACGAATGCGGCTGCGACATCGGTTTGCCCGAATAGGGGCGCGCCAAGCGCCGCAATGAGGAGCACCAGACAAGAAGATCTCAGCACACCAACCTCCCTTTCCCAGTCAGTCAATACTCGCACAACTCGCTGTGGACCGAGTACGCCTTTACGGCTTTCTTCGGTCCTTGCGCGTTGTGACACTCCAGGCAAATCGGTCCCGTGAGCACGCGGCGGTGCTTGTCGGTTGAGTTGGCGTGTAATCGGTGACAGCTCAGACAGGTCGTATCACCGCCGTTCACGGCCACGTCGCGGACGTTGATCCAGATGTGGCGATCGCCCGGGTTCGTATTCGCATCGCCGGCCATCGCCCAGTTCACTTCGTAGTCCTTGAACAGGTTGTCGCCGGGAACGAAGTTGTTCGGATAAGGCAGGCCGGTGGACCGCGACCGCCCGCCCCGCAAGTGGCACTGGGCGCAGGTGGACGTAATCGCCAGCACGTCCGATCGCCGCTTCTTCGAAAGGAAGATCAGCGAGACATCGCCCGAGTGATCCAGGTCAACGACGCCGTGGCAGGTGTAGCAGTCCAGGCCGACCTCCCGGAAGGTCTTGGACTCGGCGTCGATGCCAGTGGTGTGGCATCCGGCGCAACGGTTTTCGAACTTGCCCTTCTGCCAGTCCGGCTTGGCCACGTCTTTGAGGTCGAACTTGCCGTAGCCGTCCTTGCGGAGGAAACGGATATGATTCCGGCTGCCCATGGTGTGGGTTGTGCCGTCGCCGTTTTTCAGAAGCGCGATCAGTTCCGGAGCGTCCTCGCGCTGGCGCACCGTCAGGCCGTGCGAGTTCTTCTGCCAGCCCGGACCGATGTTATTCCGGTGGCAAAACAGGCACTCGTCGCCCTGGACGAAATCGGGCACCGGCTGTCCGGCGTGCGTGGATCCCCAGGCGGCGGGATCGCGCGTTTCCTGGGCCGAAGCGATCAGGGCAAGACTACTTAGGAGCCATGCGAATCGCGCCATCGAGACGAATCACCTCGCCGTTCAGCATCGGGTTCTCGACGATGTGCCGCGCCAGCGCCGCGTATTCCTCGGGGCGTCCCAGCCGCGACGGGAACGGCACCTGCGCGCCCAGCGACGCCTTCAGTTCCTCGGGCATCCCGGCCATCATCGGCGTTTCAAAGATTCCCGGCGCGATCGTCATCACGCGAATTCCGAGCTTCGCAAGATCGCGGGCCATGGGCAGGGTCATCCCGGCCACGCCGGCCTTGGAAGACGCGTATGCCGTTTGTCCGATCTGGCCGTCGAACGCCGCCACCGAGGCTGTGTTGACGATCACGCCGCGCTCGCCGTTCTCGTCGGGCTGATTCCGCGACATCGCGTGGGCGGCCAGCCTCGCCACGTTAAACGTGCCGATCAGGTTCACCCGGATGACTCGCTCAAACCAATCGAGCGGCGCCGGACCTTCCTTGCTGATCGTCCTATGCGCGGGCGCGATGCCGGCGCAGTTGATCGCGACGTGTAGAGCCGGGACGTCCTTTAGCGCGCGCTCGACCGACGGGCCGTCGCTCACATCGGCGCGGTAGAATTCGGCGTGTCCCACTTCCTCGCAGATCGCCATCGCGGCAGACTCGTTGAGATCGAGAATCACCGCGCGCGCGCCCGCCGATACCGCCATGCGCACGCAGGCCGCTCCCAGACCCGAAGCGCCTCCCGTAACCAGCACCGTCTTGCCGTGAAGATTCATGGTTTCTTTGCGTGGCCTTCCACTAATTCGATCCAGATCCGGTCGGGGCCTTCGATGAAGGCGATCTTCGTTCCCCCCGTGATGGTCCGGACCCCTTCGAGCACGTTCACCCCTTCGCTCCGCACGCGGTCGAGAGTGGCGGGCAGATCATCGACGCTGAATCCGATGTGATCGATCACGCGGCCGCGGGTGGCGTCGAAGGATTTCCGATTCTTCCACAGATCGGGCCACTGCGCTCGCGCGTACTCCACCGGGTAAATGATCATGCTCACGTGGTCCGCCTGCAGGAAGGACGCCGGCCCGACCGGAAAATCGCGGTCCATCGTGTGATAGATCTGCGGCTTGGTCTGCTTGCCGCGGACCTGGATTCCCAGGTGCTTCTGGTACCACTCGCCCGCCGCAATCGGATCCTCGCTGAGCATGTGCACGTGTCCGAAATGGTGGTGGCTGGCCGTGTTCAGCTCGATGAGTTCATGGCTGGGACCCTCCACGTAAGCGAAGAAGAACTGCCCCGGTTGGCGCCCGGCGAGATCGCTGATATCCGTGATCGGAGTTTCAAACTTCGTTCCCGACGCGACCTGCTTCTCGCACTCCGCCTGCATGTCCTCCGCGCCCCAGCCCATGTGCCAGATGGCCGACGTGATCTCGTTTGGCGGCGGAGCGCTCGCCTTTTTGAACAGCACCCAACTCTTGTATGCCCACACGCCGTCCACGCCCGCAAACTCGCCCTTCTCCGCTTCGAATTTGCCGGTGTAGAACTTGACGGAGGCCTTGGGGTCCGTCGAGTTTACGTGCACATGATGAAAATGGGCAACGGGCGGCGGCGCGGCGGGTTTGTCCTGACCGAGCCCCAGCAGCCCCAGTATCGCGAGCCAGTAAATCCCCCAGCTCATTTCATCTCGCTCCGTACGGTTCTCACGATCTCCAAGTACTGCTTTGCGCGCTGTTCGAAGACGTCGTAGCGGCCTTCCCGGATCGACTTCGCATCCACCAGTTCGCCTCCGACCGCGACGGCGCAAGCGCCAGCCCGCAGAAAATCAGCCGCGGTGTCGAGGTTCACGCCGCCGGTCGGGATCATCTCAATTTGCGGGAACGGGGCTTTGAGCGCCTGGATGTACTTCGCGCCCCCGACCGCGCTGCACGGGAAAATCTTCACGGCGTCGGCGCCCGCTTCCCACGCGGTCAGAACTTCGGTGGGCGTGAGCGCTCCGGGGAAAATCGGTTTCGAATACCGCCTCGCCATCTCAATGGTGGCGGTGTTCAGCGCGGGAGTGACGAAGAATTGCGCCCCGGCGAGCATGCAGGAGCGCGCCGTGGCCGGATCCAGAACGGTTCCCGCGCCGAGTACGATGGAATCGCCGAACTGGTCCGCGACCTTCTCCAGGGCGTGAATGGCTCCGGGGACGGTCATGGTGATCTCGGCGGCGCGAATACCGCCGCGATGAATGGCCTCTATGGACCGGATCGCCGACTCCGCGCTGGAGGTCCGGATGACGGGAACGACACCGATGTCGAAGATCAGGGACAGGATTGCCTGTTTATCCATCCCTTCGATAGTATCGCGCTACCGGGTGAAGAGATCGATCTGCGTAGCCTTCAGGTTGGCCCCTTCGTTTTTCCCTTGCGCGACGATTCGGAAGTTGGCCTTCACGTCATCGGCCTTGCTTTCCTTGCCGTCGAGCGTCAACTTGGTGCTGGCATCGTAAATAACGTTATGCGACACCATGCGGTTCAGCTTGGTGTGCATCGTGATGGTCATCGTGCTCTTATTGATATCGATGACGCGGCCGGAAAGCTTGGCCAGCTTCTCCTGGGCGACGGCCACTCCGGCGGCAACGCCGAGCGAAAGCGCAAACGTAAGAAACGTCCTTCTTTGCATGTAAGCGTTCTCCTGTCTAAGTAGTTACGGCTGCAAAAGACTTCATCACATTTGCAGCGTGAAGTCCAGAGGATCTCACTTCCCGGCCGCCGCCTTGTTTCTCTGCGTGACTACGAACGCAAGAATCGCATCCACCTCTTCGGGGCCGATCCATTCCTTTAAGGCCGGCATTCCCGCGCTGGCGTAGGAGCCTTCCAGAACGATCTTTGGGTACGAGCGCAAGACAGCCTCGCTCGAATAGCGCAGATCCCGAATCGCACCGCCGGAGTAGGCGCCGAATCCGTGACAGACGGAGCACCAGCGCGCATACAGCACCGCGCCCTTGGGCACGATCTTCGGATCGGCATCCGACGCGAAGAGTGCGGGCGGAGGAGGAGGCGGAGGAGGCGCGGGAAGCGTCGTTTTGCCATCCAGCGCGAAGGTCAGCAACCGCCCTGGAACTCCGCCGTCCTTCGTCGCTCGACCGCCGATCAGCGCAAACGAGCCACCCCACCCCGCGAGCACCGACACGTACTGCTTGCCTTTCACCGTGAAGGTGGCAGGCGCCGCCATCACGCCCGTGCCGACCGGCATCTCCCATTTTTTCTCGCCGGTTTCGGCGTCGTAGGCGACGAAGCGGCCATCAGCGGTTCCCTCGAACACGAGATTGCCGGCGGTGGCCAGCGTGCCTCCGTTCCAGTAGCTCGGGTAAGGAACGCTCCAGCGCGCGCTCTGCCGGACGGGATCCCAGGCCAGCAGCATGCCGGGAGTGATGGGCAGCGGATCGGCCGTCGGAAGAGCCATGGTGGCGAGATTCCACGTGCCCGGCAGGAATTTGAACCGCGTGTCGCGGATGTACGGGAATCCGGTCTCCTGCGCGGGGATGTAGACGAGACCGGTGCCCGGATGGAAGCTCATCGCCTGCCAGTTATGGCCGCCCAGCGGGCCGGGCTGCTGGATGAAGCCCATGGCCGGCTGCCGGGCCGACGGGTTCTCCACCGGCCTTCCGGTTTTGAGATCGACTTCCTTGGCCCAGTTGACGGTGACGAACGGCTTGGCCGAAAGCAGCTCGCCGGTGGCCCGGTCGAGCACGTAAAAGAAGCCGTTTTTCGGCGCTTGCATCAAGACTTTGCGCGGCTTGCCGCCGATTTCCAGCGTCGCCAGGATCATCTGCTGCGCGGCGGTGTAATCCCAACTGTCGCCGGGGGTGGTCTGGTAATGCCAGACGAGCTCGCCGGTATCCGGCCGCAAAGCCAGAATCGAAGACAAGTACAGGTTGTCGCCGCCGCCCGGGCTTCGCGTCTTCCAGTCCCAGGGCGAGCCGTTGCCCGCGCCGACGTACAGGAGGTCGAGCTCGGGATCGTAGGACAGCGAGTCCCAGACGGTGCCGCCTCCGCCGTGTTTCCACCATTCGCCCGTCCATGTTTTCGCCGCCTTCTCGAGCGCGGGGGATTCGAATGGTTGGGAGGGATCGCCGGGGACGGTGTAGAATCTCCAGGCCAGCTTGCCGGTTTCGGCGTCGTAGGCGGAGACGTATCCGCGGACTCCGTATTCCGCGCCGCCGTTGCCGATGATGACCTTGCCCTTGACGATCCGCGGCGCGCCGGTGATGGTGTACGGCTGGTTCTTGTCGGTGGTCTGCACCTGCCAGAGCGGAATCCCGTTCGCGGCGTTCAGCGCGGCCAGCCGGCCGTCGAGCGTTCCGACGTACACGCGGTTTCGGTAGAACGCCACTCCGCGGTTTACTACGTCGCAGCACGCCTTTTGGCCCCAGGCGTGGGAGACCTCGGGATCCCAACGCCAGAGGCGCTTACCCGTGACTGCGTTCACGGCGTAAACGACGCTCCAACTCCCGGTGACGTACATCACTCCGTCGATGACGATGGGGGTGGCCTCGAGACCGCGGCGCGTCTCCATGTCGAGATACCAGGCGAGCCCGAGGCGGGAAACGTTCCCGGCGTGGATTTCCTTCAGCGGACTGTACCGGGTCTCGGCGTAATCCAGGCCGTGCAAGGGCCAATCCCCGACGCCCTGCGCGAAGGTTAGGGAGGAAAGCAGTGTGAGCGATATCGTGAGGCGGTACACTTGACCGCCTATTATACGCGCGGCTGATAATCTTGTAACTTGAGACCCGTTCCCGTGCTGTTCACCGTTCGCGAGCTGCACCATGGCGGCATCGAGCGGGATGTCGCGAAGATTGCGATGCACCTCGACCGGACGCGCTGGGAGCCGCATGTCGCATCGTTCCACGCGACCGGAATGCGGTACGACGAGCTGCGCGCCGCGGGCGTTCCCTACCTGCATATTCCCCTGACGTCGATCGCGTCGAAGATGGCTCTGTCGTCAGCGTTGAGGATGCGGCGATACATCCGCGAGCACGGCATTGTGCTGATGCACGCCTGGGACAACAGCGCGACATTCTCGGTTCCAGTCGCGCGGGCCGCCGGCGTACGTGTCGCGCTGAAGAGCCAGTTGAGCTATCGCAGCCTGACCGATCCCCACAGCCGCCGGATGGTCCGCCTAACGGACCGGCTGGTGCATGGCATCGTGGTGAATTGCGAGGCCATGCGCCGCCACCTGGTAGACGATGAAAGATATCCGGCGGATCGGATTGCGCTGTGCTACAACGGCGTCGATACCGTGCAGTTCTTTCCTCGCGCGGAACCGCGGATGGAAGCGCTTGCGGACGCTTCCCTGGTGATCGGCACTCTTTGCGTGCTGCGTCCGGAGAAGGCGCTCGATCTGGTGCAGGAAGCGTTTGCGCGGGTGCGGCGCTTGAAGCCGGGGATGAAACTCATGATGGTTGGCAGCGGGCCGGAACTGCCGCGGCTGAAGGCGAACGCGAAACGGTTGGGGATTGAGGATTCGAATCTGTTCTTCCCGACCACGCCGGAAGTTCCGCGTTTTCTGCGCTCGATGGACATCTTCGTGCTCTCGTCGAAATCGGAAGCTTTCTCGAACTCCCTGTTGGAAGCCATCGCCTGCGGCTGCTGCGGCGTCGGGTCGCGGGTCGGCGGCACGCCCGAGATGCTGGGCGAGAACGAGCGGGGCCTGTTATTCCGGTCGGGCGACGCGGGCGATCTGGAGGCGTGCCTCGAGCGTCTGATCCGCAACGACGAACTGCGGCGCGAATTGGCATCGAGGGGCGCCGAGTTCGCGCGGACCCAGCTCAGCATTGAGCGCGCCTGCGAGAGCATCGGCGCAATTTACGAACAATGGCTGGGGCTACGAGGCGGGAGCGGGTAGATTTAGAAGATAGGTGGTGATGGCCTCGAGATCCGTCGCGCTGAAATTGTAGGGGGGCATGATGGAGCTCGGTGAAGTTTTTTGCGGATTCGCGAAGTTCTCGACGACCCACGCCCGATCGCGGCGGGAAACGAGGCCGTTGAGAACCGGCCCGACCCGCATACCAACCCCGTTCACCTGGTGGCAGGCGGAGCACCGGAAACGCTGATAAACCATCGCGCCGTCCACGGCAAATCGTGGGGCCGATTGCAGGGCCTCGCTGTTCTTCGGATTGAGCTTCAACAGGAACGCCGCCAGCGAATTCAACTGCGAGTTACTCAACTGGATGGATGGCATGGAACTGCCGGGCACAAGTTGTTGAGGCCGCTTGAAGTGTTCGATCATCCAGGCGGCGTTGTGCCGGATCGCGGCTTTCGTGAGGTCGGGGCCCACGCCGGCCTTTCCCGGCGGATGGCAGCTTGCGCAGTTTTCAGCGCGGAAATAGCCGATGCCCGCCAGTTCTTCCGGCGACAGTTCCTGCCACGTTTCCGGGCCGGTGGTATCGACGGCGATCTCCGTGCTTTTCGGCGTAGTCAACGCGGCGGTAACTGTCAACGCGCCCCAACCCGCGAACGCCAGCAACACCACACCCATTGCAGCGAAACGCCGCGACACTCGAACCGCCTTGCTGCGATCGAGGAAAGGCACCAGGAACAGCAGCACAATGGCAAGGTTCGGCAGGACTAAGCTGCCGAGTAGTTCAAGAGGCCCCTCGAACAACTTCAAAGCCTGAAACAGAAACAGAAAATACCATTCCGGGCGGGGAATATACGCAGTGTCGGTCGGGTCGGCGAGGCGTTCGAGCGGCACGCGCACAGCGACGGCGGCCACGAACAAGATGATAAAAGCAATGAAGATCGCGACGGTATCGCGATAAGCTTGCTCGGGGAAGAATTTCTTGCGCTCGACCTCGCCCGGTTCCGGCATGACGCCGTGCTTTCGCACGAGGTAAACGTGCAGCCCGATGACCGCCGTCATCAGCGGTGGCAAGATCAGCACGTGAAGCCCGAAAAACCGCGCGAAGGTGACGACTCCGATTTCGCCGTCGCTACCGAGCAGGCGCGAAAAGTAAGGACCGAGGAACGGAACCGAGCCGGCGATCTGCGTGACAACAACGGTTCCCCAGTACGCACGTTGATCCCACGGGAGCAAATACCCCGTCAGGCCGAATCCCAGGGTGATGACGAGCAGAACGCAACCGGCCATCCAGGTGGCTTCGCGTGGCTTTTTGTAGGTCCCCCAGACAAACACTTGCACCATATGAAGCACCACAACCACCACCATCATGCTGGCGCCCCAGTAGTGCAGGCCGCGCATGAGCTTGCCGGCGGTCAGTTCGGTCATGATGTAGCGGACGCTGTTGTAGGCATCGCCCGGAGTCGGGGCGTAGTTGAACGCGAGCAAAATTCCGGTGAACGCCTGCACAAGAAAGGAAAACAACGCGACGCTTCCGAGCACGTGACGCCAGCCCGACGACGCGGGAATCTCCTCGTACAGGAAACTGCGAAGGGCGGACTCGAGCCCGGTACGGTGCTCAATCCAGTCGACAATCCGCTGGACGGTCATACCCGTCCCCGCAGCGGGCCGATTATGACTTTCTTCCCGTCCAGCTTGACCTCATAGCGGTCCAGGGGGCGCGGCGCCGGGCCGGAGAGAACGGCTCCATCCAGGGAAAAGGCGGAGTTGTGGCAGGGACAGATGAAGTTGTGGCGGTCCTCGTCCCAGTGGTAGGCGCAGCCCAAGTGCGTGCATTGCGGGGCGAAGGCGACCACCTGGCCGCCGGACGTCTTCACGACCCAGGCGTTCGCTTTTTCGCTGGTGACCTTCCAGCCATCGACGCGATTGCGGCGGAAGACTATTTCGGCGGGAGCGCGGGTGTGCAACTCGCCGACGTCAGCGGCCTCTACCCACTCATTCTTGCGCTTGGCGCGCGGAGGCCATAACAGGTAGATCGCCGAAGGAATCGCCAATGCAGCCCCGATGGCGCTCCATAGGCCATAAATGGCAGTCAGAAAAAATCCGCGCCGGTCGGTCTTTACCGTGGGTGTGGACACGTGATTAGATTAGAACACTTGCCGGAAAGCCGGCGGAACGCTTACTATCTGCCAGCGCCGCCGGCCAGCATGTCCCTGAGATTCAGGTTGCGAATGAGGCGCAGCAGCGAATTGGGGTGCAGGCCAAGAATCGCCGCCGCCGCTTTGTAATCGCCCTTTGAGTCCTGCCAGGCTCGCACAATCGAGTCCCGCTTTGCGCCGGCGACGTTGACGTGAAAGGCCGCGGCCGTATCGGGCGCGGATCCGGTTTCGAGAATCGTTTCCGGCAGGTCTTCCGGGCGAATCCAGCCGGAATCGGCTCCGAGGACCACCGCGCGTTCCATGGCGTTCTCGATTTCCCGCACGTTCCCGGGCCAGGCGTATTGGACCAGATACCGTTCCGCTTCGGGCGAGACCCCTTCGATCCGTCGCGCGCAGCGCGCAGCGGCGGTGGCGGCAAAGTGGCGCGCGAGTTGCGGGATATCTTCCCGGTGCTCGCGCACGGGAGGCGTTCGTAGGGTAACGACGTTTAGGCGATGATAGAGATCTTCGCGAAAAGCGCCGCGCTTCACTTCCTGCGTGAGATCCCGGTTGGTGGCGGCGATCAGCCGGACATCCAGCGGGAT
The DNA here is from genome assembly GCA_025353165.1 of Acidobacteriota bacterium. Taxonomy (GTDB): domain Bacteria; phylum Acidobacteriota; class Terriglobia; order Bryobacterales; family Bryobacteraceae; genus TMP-7. The sequence continues at coordinate 40,383 of JANXRE010000106.1, forward strand.
GGTGCGCGTCCCGCCCACGCGCTCGAACTCGCGCTGCTGCAAGACCCGTAGCAGTTTCGCCTGGAGACCCGGGGCGAGTTCGCCGATCTCGTCCAAAAAAACCGTTCCGCCCTCGGCCATCTCCAATTTGCCCTTCTTCTGTGCGACGGCCCCGGTGAAAGCGCCTTTCTCGTGCCCGAACAACTCGCTTTCGAGCAAGGTATCGGTGACGGCGGCGCAGTTGATGGCGACAAACGGCCGTTCCGCGCGCGGGCTCCGGTCGTGAAGCGTTCGCGCGACGAGCTCCTTGCCGGTGCCGCTCTCGCCGAGGATGAGCACGGTGGTCGCTTGCGGCGCAAGGCGTTCAATCATCTGCAGGAGCTTGCGAATGGCGGGGCTGTCCCCCAGCAGGCGGGTATCGCGCCCGCGAAGTTCCTCCAGCAGCAGCTCCCTTTCGGTCCGCAGCGCCTGGACGTCGCGGGCGCTTTCCAGCGCGGCGCTGGCCAAAGTTGCGACCGCGCTGAGAGTCTCGCGAAGCCGCGCCGATCCGGTTTCATCGGGGTGGATGCCGCGCGCCACAATGGCACCGGCGGGTTTCTCCCGAACGAATAGCGGCGAGGCGACGCAGGAGGTTCCATCCTCGATTAACGTTAAGTCGTCGGTCGTGGACCCAAGCAGCACCAGGATTTCATCGCACGGCATCAGGTCGCGAATCAGGTCGGCCGCGCGCGCCTCCAGGGCTCGATACAGTGTCGGATCGTCGGCCACCGCAAGCGCACGAAACAGCGCCACGACAGCGCAGGCGCGCATGAGAGTGGCATGCGTCTCCGCGGGTGGGGATGCCCCCGCCTCCCGCGCGCGAAAGACGAGCATCGTGTCTCCGGCGCCGATCTGATCCCCGTCGTGAAGCAAATGACGCCCTATCGGGCTCCCGTTGACCAGCGTGGGTTGGCCGGACCGCAGATCCGATATCACAAACCCCTCCGGCGTATTCTCGATCGCGCAATAACGCCAGGGAGCGGCGGGTTCGGGCAGCCGCACTTCGGAAGACGGCGCGCGCCCGATCTGGATTGCACCGGAACACAGCTTGAATCGTGCGCCTAACAGCGGTCCGCGAATTGCAATCAGCTCGGCGGTCATACGCGCTTGGCAGTCAGTTTATCAGGCATCTTGACTGCACAGGCGGGCGTATGAAAGAGTAGGCCGAGATACGATAGGGAAAGGCAATCATGACCCTGAGTGCTTCCACCCGCAGTTCGCGAGGCGTCACCATCATAGATCTCGCCGGGCGAATCACGCTCGGTGAATCGGCGATCGTGTTGCGGGATACCGTCCGGCGGGAAGCAGACAAAAACACCCGCATCCTCTTGAACCTGGCTGAGGTGAATTTCGTAGACAGCGCCGGGCTCGGCGAATTGGTGGGCTGCTACACCACCATGCTCAACCGGCGTGGGTTTGTCCGCTTGCTGAACGTACAGCCGCGGCTGAAGGAACTTCTGAAGATGACCCGGCTTTACACTTTGTTCGAGGTCTACGATAACGAACAGGCTGCCCTGGACAGTTTTGCTGTTTCGTCCGGCGGGTAGACCGTTAGTACCAGTCCCGCGGGTGTTGTATCGCTCGGTCTACTCCCTCATAATGGTGACGTCATGCCGTTGCGTGCGTGCGTCCTCACTTTTCTGTCGGGTTTCGCGCTGTCAGGGCAGGTCTTCACTGGAACGGTAACGGGATACGTCCTGGATCCCTCGCGGGGTTCGATTTCGAAAGCTACGGTGCAGGCCACCGACGTTCAGCAAGGCCGTTCCTGGACGGCGCTCACCGACGATCTCGGCTACTATCGCATCAGCGAACTGCCGCCGTCGGTCTATGAAATCACCGCGACGGCTTCCAGCTTCGCGGTAGCCAAGGCCCAAGATGTTGTTCTGAGCGTCAATGGCTCCGCGCGAGTGGACTTCCACCTGACCCTCGCAAGCCGCGGAGAATCGATTCAGGTCGAGGCGACGGTCCACCATATCCAGACGGAGTCGTCGGATCTCGGCGCCACCATCGACCAGGCGCGGATGGACATGCTTCCACTGAACCGGCGGGACTTCCTGCAACTCTCGATGCTGACCCCCGGCGTGCTTCCGCCCGTCCAGGGTTCCGAGCTGTCCACGCGCGGATCTTTCGCGATGCACGCCAACGGCGCGCGCGAGGAGTTCAACAACTTCCTGCTGGACGGGGTGGACAACAACGACCAGGACGTGAACCGGTATGTGCTCCAGCCTCCCGTCGACGCGGTGCAGGAGTTCAAAATCGAGACCGGCAACTACAGCGCGGTTTACGGACGGAACGCCGGCGGCCAAGTGAACGTGATCACTCGCAGCGGCGGGAATGCGGTGCACGCATTCGGGTACGACTACCTGCGGAACAGAGTCCTCGACGCGCGCAATTTCTTCGACGGACCGGACAAACCGAAATACATCCGGAACCAGTTCGGCGGAGGAGTCGGCGGGCCGGTGGTTAAGGACCGGACGTTCTTTTTCTTCAACGCAGACTCGTTGCAGGAGCGGCAAGGGCCGAGCCGGCTGGCGACGGTGCCCACGGCCGCGGAGCGCAGCGGCGATATGTCCGCGCTGGGGACGGCAATCGACCCGTTCACGCAGGCGCCGTTTCCGGACAATCGCATTCCCGACAGCCGGATGTCCCCAGTAGCCCTTCAGATCCTGAAGCTCTTCCCGCTACCGGATCGTCCCGGCGCCGCGGGCAATTACCTCGCGCAGCCGGTGGGCACGGATTCGGTAACGCAGTTCAACGGGAAACTGGATCATAAGCTGACGGAGATCGATCAGCTCAGTTTGCGCTATAGCTGGGGCCGGAGCGAATTGTTTGAGCCGTACGCCGAAAACACGACGAATCTCCCCGGATTCGGCGATTTTGTCAGCGATCGCGGGCACAACGCGATGATTCATTACGTGCGGACGATCAGTCCCAGCATCGTCAATTCGCTGCTGCTGGGATTCAATCGAGCCGAGCGGGGGATTCTGGTTCAGAACCACGCGACGAATGTGAACCAGGCATGGGGCGTGCAATGGCTGCCCACGAAGGCCATCGATTTCGGCTATCCGGCGGTGTCGGTGGCCGGCTTCGATCAGGTTGGCGATCAGACCCAACTCCCTATCATCCGCACGGCGACCACGTACCAAGTGACCGAGACGCTCTCCGTGAACCGCAGACAGCACGGGCTCACCGCGGGCGTTGAGTTGAGGCAGTTCCGGCACAACGGCATCGTCGATCTCCTATCTCGGGGACTCCTGTCGTTCCCTGGGGCCATAACCGGGGTGGGAATGGCGGACCTGCTTTTGGGATTTCCTACGTTTGGATTACAGGCGCAGGACGACAACACGCAGACTCTGCGGACGACAGCCACAAACGCTTTTTTCCAGGATGATTGGAAGGTTCGCCGGAATCTGACCCTGAATCTCGGGTTGAGATATGAATACAACAGTCCCGCGACGGACCCGACGAACCGGATGACGGTATTCAACCTGGCGACTCGGCGAGTTTCGCAAGTGGGATCGAATGGCGTATCGCGCTCCGGCTTCCATCCCGATACCACGAATTTCGCTCCCCGCGCCGGGTTCGCGTGGTCCCCGACGGAGCTCACGGTGATTCGCGGCGCGTACGGGATCTTCTACGACGCAGGAATGGCGGTGGTAAACACGTCCCTGTACTTCAATCCGCCGTACTTCAATATCCGGGTATTTTTCCCGAGCCAGACTTCGCTGCTGACGTTGGACAACCCGTTTCCACTCACCTCCGGATTTGTGCCGCCGGCAGCGCTGAGCACGCTCAGCCCCGATCTGGCCTCGGCGTATCTCCAGCACTGGAATCTCAACGTACAGCATGAATTCACGCGCGCCGGCACGATGAGCGTTGCATACTCGGGCAGCAAGGGAACGCATCTGATCCGGTCGCGCGATCTGAACCAGCCGCCACCCGGTCCGGGGGACGTGGATTCCAGGAGACCGTACCAGGGTTTCAGCCACATCTTCTTTATCGAGAGCGGAGCAAACTCGAGCTATCATTCCTTGCAGCTCTCGTTCAACAGGCCCTTCCGGAATGGGCTGGCGTTGCTGGCCGGCTACACGTTCTCGAAATCGATTGACAACACGACCGCATTTTTGGGGACCGTCTCGGACAAGAATTTTCCGCAGGACAGCAGTAATTACGGCGCGGAGAGGGCGCTGTCCAGTTTCGACACGCCGCACCGCGCCACCATCGCCGCCGTTTACCGCGTTCCCGGCAGGAACCTCCTCCTGCGGAACTTTGAGAGCAGCGCGATCTTCACGGCGCAATCGGGCCAGCCGTTCACTCCGCTACTGCGCTTTGACAACAGCAACACCGGCAACGACGGGCAGTTCGGCAACGACCGCCCGAACGTCGTGCATCCGCTCCAGGACATCGCCCGCGGACCGAACGCTTGGTTTGACACGTCGGCTTTTGCCGTGCCGGCTCAGTACACCTTCGGCAGCGCGGGCCGCAACATCGTGCGCGGGCCGGCGTTCGTCAGCATGGACCTGTCGGTCCAGCGCGTGTTCAAAACCAACGAGCGGTTCTCGATCGTCACCGGAGCGCAGGCATTCAATGTACAGAACCGGGTGAACTTCGACCTGCCGCAGATGTACGCGGACGAACCGGCCGCGTTTGGGAAGATTTTCTCGGCCAAGTCTCCGCGTCAGATTCAGTTGTTCCTGCGCCTGGCATTTTAGACGGCGGCTCCATAGACTCTTACGCAGCTATGAGTGTTCTTGCCGCTGTTGCAGCGCTTGCGTCCGTCGCATTCGCTTAGGATTGGGCCAACCCGGTCATTCCAGGCGATCATCCCGACCCTTCCGTCGTGCGCGTGGACGAGGATCATTACGCGACCGCGACGAGCGGCGAGTGGGCTTCGGTCTTCCCAATCTTTCATTCTCCCGATCTGAAGAAGTGGGAGCAGATCGGATCCGTCTTCTAGCGTTGTCCCGAGTGGTCGATGTCGAATTACCGGGCTCCCGAGACCGGGCCGCTGGTGTGCAACGGCTCAAGCGATCCCTGGTAGTGGCCCGGATTTCCGGTCCACGCATCCGCTCGGTTTCCTGCACCGGGTTTCTGAAGGCGTGGATTACTACTTCGTGGCGAACGGCTCGGACCATCCGGTGACGGCTCAACTGTGGTTCCGGCCGGCGGTGCATGCGGTGCAGCAGTGGAATCCGATGGACGGCAGCATTGGACCCGCGCACAATCCGGTCAATCTTGGGCCCTGGGAGTCGACCGTGTTCGTCTTCCCGCGCGAACCGGTACCAATATATACGCCATACGAAGCGCCCGCCGAATTCGCAGACACTCGATTTGAAGTGGACCGTCTCGTTTCCGGATCGGACTTTCGAGTGGGCGCGGCTGCAGGACTGGATCAACGTGCCGGAGCTGCGGTCGTTCTCCGGCATCGCGACATACAAGTCGGAGTTCGAAGTGCCACCCGACACCCGCGAGGCCGCCGTCCAGATCGGCGATGTTCGATCCTCGGCGGAAGTGATCGTCAACGGGCAATCCGCCGGCATAGCGTTTCTTCCGCCTTATCGCGTCGATCTGAAAGACCTGTGGCATCCGGGCCGAAATCAGATTGAGGTGCGCGTCGCGAATCTCTGGAGCAACTACATCCGCGCGCTCCCAAAAACGCCTTCGATGCTGCCGGGACCTGGATACAGCCTGACCGACATCCTGTACGGGCCCAGCGATCGCCCGCTGCTTTCGTCCGGTTTGCTCGGGCCGATGCGCCTGTTGTGGCGCTAGCATGAGTCATCATAGTCGCAGAGATGCGACGCGACACGCTGCTGGATTTCTTTGAAGACTTCGCGTCGTATCCAAACGAATTCCTCGTCCACGACGACGGATTCCGCGTGCGGCGATTCACGTATAACGATGTCGCGCGCGCGGCCCGGGCGTTCGCCGCGCGTTTGCAGCGGGCCGGCATCGCCAAAGGCGATAAGGTTCTTATCTGGTCCGAGAACCGGCCCGAATGGATCGCTTGCCTGTGGGGTTGTCTGCTGAACGGCACGGTTGCCGTTCCCATCGACTATCGCACCTCCTTCGATTTTCTCGAGCGCGTCCAGAGTCAGGTGCAGGCCCGCGCGGCGGTGATCGGCGACGAGGTGCTCTGGTCCGGCGGCGCGCCGGGTATCACTCCGTGGAAGTTTTCACAATTCGACTGGACGGATGCGACCGAGCCGGCGCACGTCACAGTCTCGCGGGACGACCTGGCGGAGATTATCTTCACTTCGGGAGCGACCGCCGAACCGAAAGGCGTCCTCATCCAGCACCTGAACATTTTGGCCAACATTGTTCCAGTGGAGAACGAGGTACGGAAGTACCGCCGCTGGGGAAAGCCGTTTTTCCCCATCCGATTTCTGAACTTGCTGCCGCTTAGTCATATGTTCGGACAGGCGATGGGTACGTTCATCCCTCCGATGCTGCCGGGTATCGCTGTCTTCCTGCGCGGGTACAACCCCGATGAGATCGTGCGGCAGATCCACTCGCGGCGGATCTCGGTGCTGGTCTCGGTGCCGAAGATCCTGGAGATTCTCCGCGATCACGTGCTGCTGCGGTTTCCCGAGCTCGCACAGACCCAGCCCGTTGGCGAGCACTGGGTGCGGCGCTGGTGGCGTTATCGCCGCGTGCACAGCCTCTTTGGTTGGAAGTTCTGGGCGCTGATCACGGGCGCAGCGCCGTTGCCGCCGGATCTCGAGGAATTCTGGTCGCGCCTGGGCTTTGTCGTCATTCAAGGCTACGGCCTTACGGAAACAGCGCCCATCGTCACCCTGAATCATCCGTTCCACACGAGCAAGGGATCGGTAGGAAAGCCGATCGGCGGCGTGGAGGTGAAGATTGCCGCGGACGGCGAGGTACTGGTCCGCGGCGAGAACGTGACGCCCGGCTATTACGGCGGCAGCGCGACGGCGTTCGACAGCGAGGGATGGTTTCACACGGGCGATGCCGGGGCCCTCGCGCCGGATGGCAGCCTGATGATTCGCGGGCGCAAAACGGAAATGATCGTCACTCCCGAGGGGCTGAATGTTTTCCCCGAGGACGTCGAGCGGGTGCTCGATCAAATCCCCGGCGTGCGGGAATCGGCGGTGATCGGCCAGGATCGCGTTCACGCGGTTCTGGTTCTCGCGCCCGGAGCAAACGACCGCGAAATCGTTCGCCAGGCCAACGCTCAATTGCAGGATCAGCAGAAGATTCGCAGCGTCACGGTCTGGCCCGGTTCCGATCTGCCTCGCACCGAAGGCACTGGAAAGCTGAAGAGAGGCGAGATCGCCCGCCAGGTGGAATCGGAAGCCGTTGCCGCGCCGGACCATCGCGTCATGGCATTGCCACCCGCGCTGGCGAGGCTCGCCGGGGGCCGTGAATTGAGGCCGGACACGACGCTCGAAGAGCTCGGCCTCAGCTCCCTGGAGCGGGTCGAATTGATGATGGAGCTCGGCGTACACGAGGGCGAGTTAACGCCGGCGCGCACGGTCTCCGACCTGATTGAGCACCGGCCGTCGACACCACCGCATACGGAAGACACGTTCGAATTCCCGCGCTGGAATCGCTCCCGGCTGGCGCGCTGGATCCGCAATCTCAGCCTGGAATTGTGGATTCTGCCGATTGGCCGGCTGTTCGCCTGGGTACGGGCGGAAGGCCTCGAGAACCTCAAGGATTTGACCGGCCCAGTAATCTTCGCGCCGAATCATCAGAGCCACTTCGACGTGCCGGCGGTGATGATGGCGCTGCCGTGGCGATGGCGTTTCCGTGTTGCGCCCGCCATGTCGAAGGAGTTTTTCGACGCCCACTTTCATCCTGAGCGGCACTCGTTTCGCGACCGCATCGCGAACAGCCTGAATTACTACTTGTCCGCGATGTTTTTCAACGCATTCCCGCTGCCGCAGCGCGAGCGGAGCGCGATCGATGCCTTGCGATACGCAGGCGATCTGGTGAGCGAGGGATGGGCCATCCTAATCTTCCCGGAAGGCGTTCGAACCGAACGCGGCGAGATTCATCCGTTCCGGCCGGGTGTTGGGATGATGGCCTCCCGCCTTGGAGTGCCGGTGGTTCCGGTTCGTCTCGAGGGCCTCGACCGCATTCTGCACCAAAGCTGGCGCATGGCCCGGCCGGGACGCGCGCGTGTGGTGTTCGGGAAACCGCTGCGGTTCACCGGAGACAACTACGCGGGGATCGCCCGGAGAATCCAAGACGCGGTGAAGTCTCTGTAAGAGCGCGGCTATCGCTTCATGCGCCGCATCACCGGACGGGCGACGGCATTGATCGCGGCGTCCAGGTCCGGAACTTTCATAATCCGGCAAGCGCCATAGAAAATCGCCAATCCGATGGGAAGCGAAACGCTGAGATCCGCCAGCCGTCCCAATTGAGACACGCCGAAGCGGCCCTCCATAAAGTGGCTCGAAACCCAGATGGCCGCGCCCATCGCCAGCGACGCAACCAGAACCCGCCCAACGCTCGCGACCAACTGGCGGCCGTAGATGCCGCCGATCCGCCCGCGGATGATCCAGAACTGCACGATAAAACCGAAGGTAGCGACAGCCGACGTCGACAGCGCGAGGCCCGCATGGCCGAGCGAGGTATATCGGGTGAGCGCGAACGCGGCTCCGAAGTTGACCAGGATGGAAACCAGGCTGACGTACATCGGCGTACGCGCGTCGCCCAGCGCGTAAAACGACGGGCTGACCACTTTCAGCGCGGCGTAACCGGCCAGCCCGACGGCATAACAGGACAGCGCGGTCGCCGTCTGATAAGTGTCGGAAACGTGGAACCGCCCGCCCTGGTACACTGCGCCGATAATCGACGGCCCGAGCACGTACAGACCGACGGAAGAAGGGATGGTCAGAAGAAACACCATGGCGAGGGATCGCGACAGGGTCCGCCGGAACTCGTCGTAGTTGCGCGCCGCTGCGCTGCGCGATACGGCGGGCAGAGTGGCCGAAGCGATGGCAACGCCAAACAGGCCGATCGGCAGTTGCATGAACCGGAAGGCGTAGCTCAACCAGCTCACCGGGCCGTTGCCCAGTTGAGACGCGAAGTTGGTGTTCACCATCACGTTGATCTGAGTCGCGGCGTTGCCGAGAATCGCCGGTCCCATCAACTGGAAAATGTGAATCAGGCCAGGATGCCGCCACTTGAAATCCGGGTGGAACAGAAACCCTGACCTTCGCAGGCTGGGAACCTGCCATAACAGTTGCAGCGCTCCGCCGAGCACGACTCCGATCGCCATGCCTTCGATGTGTGTGATGCCGATATGCGGCCCGAGCAGGTAACCGGCGATCAGTCCAAATCCCACGCTTCCGATGTTGAAGAACGTGGATGCCATCGCCGGCACGAAGAACTGATTGCACGCGTTCAGCACTCCCATGGCCTGCGCCGCCAGGGCGACCAGCAGCAGAAACGGGAACATGATGCGCGTCATCACGACGGCCAATGCGAACTTAGCCGGGTCGGCCCGAAACCCACTGGCGAGAATGCCGACCAGTGCCGGCGCGAAGATCACGCCGATCACGCAGAGCGCTCCGACCACCACGGTCAGCGCGGTGGCCACCAGGTTGGCCAGTTCGGCGGCTTCCTTCTTCGAGCGCGTGGCCAGGTACTCGGTGAAGGTCGGGACAAAGGCCGACGAGAGCGCGCCTTCCGCGAACAGGTCTCGGGTCAGGTTGGGAATACGGAATCCCAGGTTGAAGGCGTCCATCACGACGCCCGCGCCGAACAGGCGGCTCATGACGCTTTCACGAACCAGCCCCGTGATGCGGCTCATAAATACCGCGACCGAGACGACGCCCGCGGAGCGGACTACGCTGTCGGACGGCTGGACGATCTCACCTTCCGTGTTGTTCAAAATCGATTGTTACCGCCGATCCACAGACCATATTCCCGCTCCATGGGATGCAATGAAAAGGAAGATGAAACAGTAGAGCGCTGCCAACTCGCCCTGGTTGAGGGCGGGGAGGAGCATCCGGCCCAGTTGAAACTTCCAGTGAAATTGGAGGTATGCCACCGCCATGGTGCCCGAGCAGAGGAATGCCGCGCAGCGGGTCTGCCATCCGATCAGAACCAGGAGACCGCCAATCAACTCGATCATGCCGCCGAACCACAGTTGTGAACCGGCGTGGGGCGGCGGGAAGCCTTCGGCGAACAAACCAAAGACGATCTGCGCCCCATGGAACGCGAACAGGAATCCCGCGACGATGCGCAATAATGCGAATGCCCGCTCCTGGTGCTCAGTCGGCATGCCCGTATTGTTCGAAGAAGCGCGCAACCGTCATGATCCCGTTGTAGAAATTCGAGATCTTGTATTTTTCGTTGGGCGAGTGGAGACCGTCATCGGGGAGCCCCCAACCCATCATCACCGTCGGAATTCCTAGGTGGTTCGCGAAGTCACCGACGATCGGCACCGAGCCGCCGCTGCGGATGAACACCGTAGGGCGCCCGAGGATGTCGGCGAACACCTTTGACGCGGTCGCGATCGCGGGATGGTCCGGATTCACAACCACCGCGGGTCCGGCGCTCAGCATTCGGACCTCGGTAGTAATCCCCGCCGGGGTGTTGTCCTTCACAAACTTTTTGTACGCGGCGATGATTTTATCGGGATCCTGGTTCGGGACCAGCCGTATGCTGACCTTCGCGGTCGCCTTGGCCGGGATGACGGTCTTTGCTCCCGCCGCCGTGAATCCGCCCGCGATTCCGTGCACCTCCAGGGTCGGCCGCGACCAGACGCGTTCGAGAACCGTGCGGTCCGCTTCGCCCGTAAGTTGTGTCGAGCCCACTTCCTTCGCCAGGAATTCCTTCTCGTCGAACGGCAGGCTCGCCCAGCTTTGCTTTTCCGCCGGCGCAGGTTCGGCAACGTCGTCGTACATCCCGGGGATTTGGATTTTTCCGGCGGCGTCCTTCATCTTCGAAATCAACTCGATCAGCGCGAAGATCGGGTTCGGCGCCGCGCCGCCGTACAGCCCCGAGTGCAGGTCACGCTTCGGTCCGTTGGCCTCGATCTCGGTGTAGACCAGCCCGCGCAGACCGGTGCACAGGGTCGGAATGCCATCGGCGTACAGCGCCGTGTCGGATACGAGAGCGACATCCGCCTTCAGCTTCGCTTTGTTCCCCGCGACATACTTGGCCACCGACTCGCCGCCGACTTCCTCCTCGCCTTCCACCAGGAACTTCACGTTAATAGGCAGCTTTCCATGGACCGCGAAGAGCGCTTCGACGGCCTTGATGTGCATGTACATCTGCCCTTTGTCGTCGGCCGAGCCGCGCGCGTACAGATTGCCGTCGCGCTCGGTGGGCTCAAACGGCGGCGTGTGCCACAGCTCGATCGGATCGGGAGGCTGGACGTCGTAGTGCCCGTAACACAGCACCGTCGGCTTGCCCGGCGCATGCAGCCAATCGGCATAGACCAGAGGATGTTTCGGCGTGGGGATGATCTCGACGTTCTCGAGGCCCGCCTTCTTCAGCGAATCCGCGACAAACGCCGCCGCGCGATCCACATCCGGCTTGTTCTCCGGGAGAGTGCTGATGCTGGGGATGCGAATGAAATCTTTCAACTCGTCCAGGAACCGTTGCCGGTTCTGCTGAATGTATTGGTCTGTGGTTTGCGCCATCGGATAGTCCTAGTTTAGCCGTACTGTGACCATGCTCCTCGCCGGGAGTGTTACGTGCGCGTAAGAACCTGCGATACGGACGGCGATCCGGCGCGCCTGGCCCGAATTGACGATTTCGAGGACAGTGGATCCGCCGGGAGCGGAGAACGCCACGTGCGACACTCCCGGCAACTCGCCGGAACTGGCGATTCGAACCGCCCCCGGGCGCACGAATTTGCTGAAGTGCGCGAGATACCAGAACGCGCCGGTATACTCGACCTCACCCTTTGCGCCGTCGACGATGACCAGCGGGTGCTGCGGGTTGTCCTTGGGGTCGCCATGCTCTTCGGATATGAGCCACGGGCCGCCCTTCTCGTCGAGGATCAGGTTCCAGTAGATCCAGCCGGACGCGCCGGCGGCCAGATCGGAGACGATCATGCGCCCCCACCGGTCGCCATCGCCGAAGCCGCGCACCGGCATCGGACGGTTGTCGATCACCTTCGCGTAACAGACCTCTGACTGCCAGATCGGGAGGTCGGGGTAGCGTTCGTGCAAGCGTTTCAACGGCTGGCTCGTCTGGTGTTCCCAATCGTAACCGTGGACCGTGATGGTCCCGATGTACTGCCGCGCCCCCGGGTCATCGAGAATCTTCGTCAGATTCTCCAGGCCCACTCTCCGGTTGTGCGACTCGCAAACCTGCAGCTTCGTCGTCACGCCCGCGCGGCGCATCTCCGGACCGAGATGGTGCTTGATCAGGTCGGCGATGTCCGCGTACTTGATCTTGCAGTATATGAACTCCGGCTCGTTGAACGGGGCCAGGTAGTCGATGTTGACGCCCTGTTTCTCGTACTCCTGAAGATAGCGAACCAGGTAGCGGGCGAAGCGCTCGTAGTGCTCCGGCTTGAGGCTCATGTTCGCATCGAGCATCCAATCGGGCGGGTAATCCGTCGTGGAGTGAATACGGAAGTCGCCGTGCCGGCGTGCCCGTTTAATATACGTGATCAGGCCGTTCGGCTTGAGATCGCGGGCGATGCTGAAATGCTTCAGATTCAGGTCGCCGGGAGCGTCGTCGTAGGTGTACCAGCCGCCGTCTGCCGCGAAGTCGAATGCGGCCGCGGGCGATTTCATCAGGGTGAACCCGGCGCCACCGCCTTGGTTAAATATCCGGCGGAGCGTCTCTTCCTGCTTGTCCTTCGGTAGGCGGTTGAGCACCATGAGTCCAGCCTCGGTGAAGGTTGCGCCGAAGCCGTCGATGGTTTGGAAGCGTTGGGCCGGGTCGATCCGGATTACGTCGCCGCTGGGCGCGCCCGTCTGCATCGGAACCGGCGGCAACGCCCTCATCCGGTCGCCCGCCTGGCTGCTTACGATGACCGTGGCCTGCGCCCATGCAAGCGCTGGAAGGATTACGATAGCGAAGGATCTCCACATGACGGCGACGAGCATATCAAAGCGGAGCGCGTGATAACATCGAACCGCCGATGATACGCAAGCCCGCGCCGTTGGAGTACTCCGCGCTGATGCAATACGCCGTGCGAACGGTTGCCGGCCGCGGCTTGTCTGCTTCGGAGATGCGGCGGAAACTCGCGCTCCGGGCGGCGCAACGGGAGGACGTCGATCGCGTCGTTGCCGCCCTGCAGGACGCCGGGGCCTTGAACGATGAGCGATTCGCCGAATCGTTTGCGGCATCGCGCCTAGAGAACCGGGGTTTCGGGCGCATGCGGGTCCTCCGCGATTTACGCGCCCGGCAAGTGTCTCCAAGAACCGCCGAAGAAGCCGTCACGTCGGCCTACGGCGAAACCGACGAGACCGCCCTCATCGAGCACTATATCGCCAAGAAGTTTCGCGGTAAGGACATGCCCGTTTACCTGGCCGAAGAGAAGAACCTTGCGTCGGCATTCCGCAAGCTCCGTACAGCCGGCTTCAGTCCGGGCAACTCGATTCGGGTGTTGAAGAAGTATTCGCAGCGCGCGGAGGAATTGGAAGACACCGATTCTTAGCCCCCCGCGGCGCCGAGCACCCGAAAGATCTGATTCCCGTACTTCTCGACAATCTTTAACCCGACGCCGGAGATCTCCAACAGCTCCGCGTCCGAGTGAGGCTGCATTTCCGCGATCGCCCGCAGAGCCTTGTCGGTGAGAATTCGGAACGCCGGCACGCCTTGTTTCTTGGCCTCCGCCAAGCGCCAGGACTTCAACGCGGCTTCGGCGAGTGCGGGGTTGGACGCTGCTCGTTTCACCGGCTCGGGCGCCGCGGCGATCCTGGGCGCGCGCGCCTTCTTCTTGCGCTTGCGCGGCTTTTCTTCGGCAATGACGTCGGCGGGGATGGCGACCGCCTCCACCGCTCCGTCTTCCCGTCCAAACCGCGTCAGATATGCTTTGCGGAACTCGATCGTTTTTCCATCCTTCTCAAAAGATGTATCCATCACTTCGATCAATCCGCCGCGGGCCATAGCGATGAGGAGATCCTCAAAGCCGCGCCGGTCCAGCGGCGAATTTTCGAACAGTTGCGTGTGCAGGCGGCCCGTCGCCACGCCGTCGCCACGCTTCAACCCATCGAGGATCTTTTGGATGTTTTCGCGGTCCACCGGATCGGGCGGGCGAAACGCCTGGCCCACCGCCGCTCCGGAATTGCAGAAATCGCAAACGCCGCAGCGGCGCCGCGAATCGGCGGTGTCGCCAAAGTATCTCACCAGCGCCACCATCCGGCAGGTAGCGCCTTCGCAATACGAGAGCATCTTCTCAAACTGCGCCATCTTGTGCTCGCGCTGCGCTTCATAAGAGGGAAGCCAGTTCCCCGCGCCCCGGCTCAGGTTCTCGGCGTAATCCACCACGGCGCCGCCGTGGATCCAGAGCTTCTCCATCGCGGCGCCGAACGCCTCTTCGGGAAGACGGGTGCGGTTCTGCACCGCCTCCTTCGGCTGCGGCTCGGCCGTCAGGCAATCGAAGATGCGCGTCAGAACGGAGGGATCGGGATAATCGCGCTCGAAGAAATAGTCGTGGGTGAAGCGGTCCGAATAGGAATGCATCAGGACCGCGCGCGACGGCAGTCCATCGCGTCCGGCGCGGCCGATCTCCTGGTAGTAACCCTCGATGCTGCCCGGCAGCGCCGTGTGGATCACCGTGCGGATGTCGGGCTTGTCCACGCCCATGCCGAAGGCGATGGTTGCGACGATCACGTCCAGGCGGCCTTCGAGGAAGTCTTTTTGCACTTGCTCGCGGCGCTTTCCATCGAGTCCCGCGTGATATGCGTCCGCCGCGAAATCGCGCTGCAGTTCGAGCGCCAGCGCGTTCGAATCCTTGCGCCGGGGAACGTAGACGATCGCGGGCCTACGGCCATCGTCCTGGAGGATCTCCTGAGTCAGCGCGAAGCGCGCATCCTGCGAGGTCTTCACGATCTCGATGGCGATGTTGTCGCGTCGGAATCCGTGAATGAAATGTCTCGGCGCGAGAAGGCCGAGCTGTTTCGAGATATCGCTCTGCACCAGCGGCGTTGCGGTCGCCGTCAACGCGATGACGGGCGCGGGACGCAGAGCCGGAAGGTGTGCGCCGATGGTCCGGTAGTCCGGGCGGAAATCGTGCCCCCACTGCGAAATGCAATGGGCCTCGTCAATCGCGATCAGGTGCGGCTTCCTTTTGGCGAGCATCTCCGGAAAGCCGCGCACGCGAAGGCGCTCGGGCGCGACGAAAAGAAAATCGAGCTTGCCCGCGAGGTATTGAATGCAGACTTCGCGCGAATCGGCCCGATCGCGGTTGGAATGGATTCGCTCGGTCGCGAACCCGAGCGCTTGCATTTTTGCGACCTGGTCTTCCATCAACGCGATCAAAGGGCTGATCACCAGCGTCGTGCCGCCCAGCATGATACCGGGCAACTGGTAGCAGAGCGATTTGCCCGATCCCGTCGGCATCACGAGCAGCGCGTCCTGGCCGGAGGTCAGGACGCGGCAAACCTCTTCCTGGTTGGGCCGGAAGGACTCGAAGCGAAAGGACTTTTGCAAAACCTCCAGCAGCGAACTACCGTCCGGAACAGTGCTCCTGGCGGGCGCGACAGACGCCGCCGGCGCCGGAGAAATTCCCGCCTTCCCGACCACCTCCGTCACGTACTCCTCGATCCCCTTGATGAACGGCCCAAGCTGCGCCTGCCCGCGCTCGATGCGCTTCAGGTAAGCTTCCCATTGCCCGGTCATCGCCGGACTCTTGACCTCGGGATGCACGATTCCGATCAGGCGAATACCCTTCTCGGTCGCTTCGATACTCTTGCCGCGACGCTCGATGAACCCGCGTTTCAGCAGTACCTCGATAATCTGAGCTCTCGTCGCGGGCGTTCCGAGACCGCTGTCCTTCATCGCGTCCGAGAGTTCTTTGTCGTCCAGTGTCTTGCCCGCCGTCTCCATCGCGGTCAGGAGCGTGGCGTCGTTGAGCCGTTTGGGCGGGCGCGTCTTCTTCGCCAGAGCCTCAACTTCGACGATCGTTTGCCGCTGGCCTTCCGCCAGGTTCGGAGGCAGCGCCTGCCCTTCGTCGACGGGCGTTTCATCGCTCTCCCCGCCGCGTTTCGGCTTCTTGCGCTCCTTTTTCACGCCGCCGATGTCGAGCGCTTTCCAGCCGGTTTGCTGGATGGCCGTGCCGGTCGTGTGGAACCGGTCATCCGAGCCACTCCTTACGAGGGTGATAACGGTGGTGACGGACCAGATGTAGTCGTCGTGCCACGCAGACAGCAGGCGGCGGCACACGAGATCGAAGATTCTTTGTTCGTCCTGGTCGAGCGAGGCTCTAGCGGGATCGACGCCGGTCGGAATGATCGCGTGGTGATCCGATACTTTCGTGTCGTCGATGTAACGGCGGCCCAGCGGGCGTTCGCCTGTTCCCGGCGCGAGCAGGCTTTCGTATTCGCCCCGGATGGAATCCACGATGCGGGGCAACGTGCCCGCGACATCCTGCGATAGATGACGGCTGTCCGTGCGCGGGTAGCTGATCAGCTTGTGCCGCTCGTATAAGGACTGCGCAAGTTCGAGCGTCCGCAGCGCGCTGAATCCGTACAAGCGGTTCCCGTGCCGCTGTAGTTCGGTGAGATCGTACAGCAAAGGCGGAGCCATCCGCTTAGTTTGAGCTTCAATCTTCTCGATCCCGGCGTCGCCGCCGCGGACGCGCTCGACCACGGCGCGCGCTTCTTCGCCAGAAGCGGGAAGCTTCATCGCGGCGTCCAGCGGCTCCACTCCCGCCTGGAACCATATCCCGTCGTAGCTCTGCCCCTCGCGCGGCGAGAACGTGGCCGCCACGTTGAAATAGTCTTCGGGAACAAAACTCTGAATTGCGAGTTCCCGTTCGACGATCATCGCGAGCGTCGGCGTCTGCACCCGCCCCACCGACAGGTCCTCGCGGCACGCCAGCGTATAAGCGCGCGAGAGGTTCATCCCGACCAGCCAGTCGGCCCGGCTGCGTCCGCGCGCGGCGTCTGCGAGAGCGTCGTAATCGGTTCCGTCGCGCAGTTTGGCGAAGCCGTTGCGAATGGCCTCGGGAGTCAGCGAGGAGATCCACAGCCGTTGGACGGGCTTGTCGGCCCCGGCCGCTTCGTAGATGTACCGGAAGATGAGCTCCCCCTCGCGCCCCGCGTCCGTCGCGCAGATCACCGCCGAAATCTTCGGCGACGTGAGGATCCTCCGGACGACCTCGAATTGATCCTTGGTCTGCTCGCCGATCACCAGCGGCCACGACTCCGGCAGCATCGGCAACTGCTCCGGTCGCCAGGCACGCCACTCCGGCCGGATCTCGCCCGGCTGCGCGAGCGCCACCAGGTGACCGATGGCCCACGTCACGACGTACCCGTCGCCGTGCAGGAAGCCTTCGCCCCGTTTGGTGGCGTTAAGAACTCGAGCGATGTCACGGGCCACCGACGGTTTTTCGGCGACGACCGCGACACTGGTCTGCGTCGCCATCTACGATACGAGGATATCAGGGATACTCAAATCAGCCGTGTTATTTAGTGCCGATCCGACACAGAGGTTCTCTTTCAGAGCCGGGGATTACATACGCTACCGGCCGTCGTATCCCCGCGGCGTGATGGACGTCCTCGCGAGCGAATGCGGGCTATCGGCGGCATCCAGCGTTGCCGGCATCGGGTCCGGGACCGGCCTGCTTGCTAGACTATTTCTGAAACTCGGATGCCCGGTTCCTGGCGTCGAACCGAACGTGGAAATGCGGCTTGCCGGCGAGCGGATGCTGCGCTCGTTCGATCGTTTTCACAGCGTGAATGGGCGCGCCGAGCATACGACGCTGCCGCCGGCAAACATGGACTTCGTCGCGGCGGGGCAGGCTTTCCATTTCCGCGCCGGAGTGCTTCACGTATCGCAATGAAATCCAAATACACCCGCTTCGACCGTCGCCGCCTGCGTTTGGCCCCGCTGGCGTCCAGAACACACGACCTTTCGATCGAGCATTGGCTTGGGCTCGAAGATCCCGCGCCGCCCTTCGAACACGCTGATCTTTCGATCCTGGCGGAACGCATCGAGCAGGCCCGGGAACGAGGCGCGGCTCGCATCCTTATGTTTGGCGCTCACCTGCTGCGGGCCGGAGTGAGCCGCCACATCGTCGATCTCATGAAGCGCGGCGCATTCACCCACATCGCCATGAACGGCGCGGGCATCATTCACGACTTCGAACTGGCGATGATCGGCGCGACCACGGAGAGCGTGGCGCGCTACATCCGCACCGGCGAGTTCGGACTCTGGCGCGAGACGGGCATCCTCAACGACTGGATTCGTGAGGCCGGCGGTCTTGGCCTGGGCGAAGCAGTCGGCCGCAAAATCCTCGAGAGCGATTTCCCGCATCGGAAGTTGAGCGTCCTCGCCGCTGCTTACGAGTTTTCCGTTCCGGCGACAGTCCACGTTGGCATCGGTTACGACATCATCCACGAGCATCCGAACTGCGATGGCGCGGCGATCGGCGCGGCCAGTTACGAAGATTTCCTGATGTTTACGAACAGCGTCGAGAATCTGGAGGGCGGGGTCATGGTGAGTTTCGGCTCGGCGGTCATGGCGCCGGAGATCTATCTTAAGGCGCTTTCCATGGCGCGCAACGTCGCGCGCCAGGCGAGAAAGGAAATTCGTAACTTCACCACCGCCGTGTTCGACTTAATGCCAATCCCGGGAGACTTCCGCCGCGAACTTCCGAAGACAGAGCCGGCTTACTATTTCCGGCCAATTAAGACTATATTAATTCGCACCGTCGCCGATGGAGGCGAGAGTTACTATTTCAGCGGCGACCATCGCGCCACGTTCCCGGCTTTGTGGCGGGCAGTTACCCGATCGGGCCTTCCCCCTGCGACAGGGCAGTGACAAACTGCTCGCGCCGCTGACGAACGGTCGAGACCGCGGATTCCAACGCGATCCGATAGAAGCAGGCCCCGACGACTCCGGTGACCAGCAGGGCCAGAAAGAAAGCCGGCTCGGATCGAAAAGCCCATCGCGCCGCGTATGCCAGCGCGACCGGAACGGCAGCCACGGGAAACAGGAACGCCAGCAGGAACTGGCTTTTCGCGGCAGCGCCCGATCGCGTCGTTTTCTGCGGGTTCGATGCGCGGGGCGCGTTCGTCGAAGTGAGATTGCCGATGCTCATCAGGTATAAGCTGAGCACGGACGTCACCGAAACAGCCTCCAGAATTCGAACGAGGTTGAGCGGCAGCCGGATTACCGCGCAGGCCAGCGCGATGGCGGTCACTTCCAGCAGGATAAAGAAAAATGCCGCGATATTCTTCGCCACCAATACGGCCTGGAATCGGACTGGCGCCGTAAGATACACCTGGACGGCATTCCGGTCGAAGCCGAACGTGTTCCAGAAACACACGTCGCCAAGCATCAGCAAGGCGTAAGCGCTCACCACTACCAGAAAGTTCCGCGCCACGAAACCGCCTCTGCTGTTCATCACCGCCGGGATCCAAATCAACAAGCCGAACGAGAAGCCCATTACGAACACCAGCCGGAATCGAGGCGCGCGCGACAGGAACCGCAGTTCCTTTTCGACCAGCGCGGCGAGCGGATCGCGAAACAATGCCGACGGCCAGCGCAAGAGCCGTTCAATCGCGCCCGTGCCGCGCGACCGCGTTACTGTCGGCGACGAACGGGCGGCGTCCGCATCAAACCTCAGCGTCCGCTCAAATTGAGACCGCCCGAACAGGTACGCGAGCGCGACCCAACCGGTAAGCGCCGCAAGGGAGATCATCGCCTGGCGGCCTTGAACCAAAGCCGCCGTGGCCGACCAGGGCAGCACGGGAACAGTGATGAATCCGAACCATCGCGTCACCCGTTCCTGGCTATTTGTCACGATCACGAATTGCGGAAGCGCGCAAACCAGCACGAACAGGAACGTGAAGAGTTCCCGGAAGCGCCGCCGCGCGAGCGCCCGCGCCAGCAATTCCTTGATGCCCGATGCGACGAACAGATTGAAAGCGGCGAACGCGGCAAACCCGGGCGATCCCCATTTGGGGTAGCCGGGATTCATCGCCGCGCCGATCGCCCCGCCAGTCAGCAGGATGAACATTTCCAGGGAAGTGAGGGCGCGCAACAGCAGATCGATCCCGAACAGCCGCCGGTGCGGGATGGGGTAGACCAGCAGCTTCCGCATTTCCAGCGCGTACCCGGTGGAGGCCATCAGCACCGGCACAACCTGCCAGTAAAGGAGAAGCCCGAACAGAACTCCCGGCAGACGCCGCGCAATGGTCGGGCCAAGGCCGGGCTCCGACATGACCTTCCCGGCCAGAACGGCCAGCGCCGTAAACAGGCCATACCACAACACGAAGAGGACGGCCGTAAATGCGAAGCCGAGCCCGGAGCGCCGGCCAGTATTGACCAGCGATCGGACTTGCGCCAATAGGATCGCGCGAACCTGCCCGCTCATAACCAGTCGAGGGATTCCGTTGTCCGCTCGCCGCCGACCATCCGTACGAAGATGTCCTCGAGCGTCTCAGAACCGCTCCGAAGATTGGCCATCGTGTCGCTTGCCAGCAGCTTTCCTTCGTTGAGAATGGCGACGCGATCGCAGAGGCGCTCGACAACCTCCAGCACGTGCGACGTGAGGAAGATCGTCGCCCCGCGCCGGACCTGTTCGAGCAGAATGTCTTTCATGAGCCGCGCGCCGACGGCGTCGACGCCTTCGAATGGCTCGTCCATGAGAAACAGTTCCGGGCGGTGGATCAGCGCCGCCGCCATCGCGACGCGCTTCCGCATGCCCTTGGAGTATTCCCCGATCAGTTTCCGGCCGGTGTCGCCCAATTCGAAAAGCTCGAGCAGTTCTTTCGCGCGTTCTCGCGCGACCGGACGCTCCAGGCCGTACATCCGCCCGACGAATTCGATGAACTCGGAACCCGTGAGCTGATCGAACAGCAGCGACTCGTCGGGCACCAGCCCGATGCGCTTCTTAATCTCCAGTTCCCCATCCGGCACTCGGAAGCCGAGGATCTCGATCTCGCCCGACGTAGGCGGAGCGAGGCCCATCAGCATTCGGATGGTCGTCGTTTTGCCCGCGCCATTCGGCCCAAGGAATCCGAAGAAGCAACCGCGCGGAACGGTTAGAGTAAGGCCGTCGACGGCCGCGTGAGAGCCGTACACCTTGCGGAGTTCGCGAACTGCGATGGCCGGGCTTGCTTCCATCTATTCTGCGTGGCGCACGCACTCGTGCGTGCCGCGTCGCCACTCCTGGCGACGCCTGTTCCGACTGGCGTGTTGTTTCATCACGGGCTTAAAGCGCGAGAGCCACCACCGCCATCAGCACCGAAAACACAGGCAGGATCAGCAGCGCCTTCTTCAGCCGGCGCGGATCGTCGCCCGCGATGCCTCCGATGATCGGCGAGCTCACCACCAGCCCCAGCCACCCGGCAGTCGTCGCGATGCCCACGGCTGTTGCAGCCGTCGCCGGGAACCGCGTATTCACGACGGCCAGCGTGGTCGGAAACACGGGAGCCATCGCGATGCCCGCCAGCAGTACCGTCACCCACGCGACCGAATCGCTCTTGGACTGCAGCATGATAAACGTCGTCGCCGCCATGAGGACACCCGCGCCCACCAGCACCTGCTCCGGCGAAATGCCTTTCAGCACCTGCGAGACGACGACGCGGCCGAGCAGCAATCCGAGCGCGAAACCAAGCGACAGGATCGTCAACGCCTTGCCTTCGGAAACACCCTGCGCGATGAGGTGCCGCACCAGCCAGTTCCACACGCCCACTTCGCAGGCTACATAGAGGAACAGCATCAGCCCGAGTGCGAGCAGCGACGGTTTCGCAAGCAGGTCCGTCACCATCGACACCTGGAACGCGACTTGGCCGGTTGCAACCGGCATCGGCGCGATGGCGCTCGCAACGAACGCGATTGCGCCCAGCACGCCGGCAAAAACCAGCAGCCGGCCCGTCTGGTTGCGGAACAACCGGGCCGCGATCAGCGGTGTCACCAGCCCACCGAGCCCGAAGAACAGGTTCAGCAGATTGAACACTCCGCCGGTAGTCAAATCCCCCAACTTGATAAACGGCGGTAACGTGTTCGCGCCGGTGACGATGGCTCCGCCGCCAATCCCGAGCACGAACATGAACGCCGCGACCACCGTGTAGCCCGTCGCCGCCCGCAGCCCCAACAGCGCCACGACGATCAGCCCGAGGCCCAGCAGCAGCCCGACCTTCTTTCCCTCGGTGTCCATCAGCGGACCGACGAACAATCCGCCGGCCATCAGCCCGACGGCCTGCAGCATGGCGATGTTGCCGTTCTGTTTCGGGGTCAGGCCGAAGCGCTTGGAGAGATCGGGAAGAATCGTCCCCAGCATGGCGGCAATGATGCCGTACACGAAAATCGCAAGAACCGCGGCAAGGATAAGCATGGAGCAAGCATCATATCAAACCTGCGCGATGCGAAATCAAGCTTGTAGCGCGGCAGCCTGTGGCGTCATCGGTAGACGCTACCGGCCTATATCGAACCGGCTCCGGTGCGTCGGGTCTCATCTACCAGGCTGCTGAAAAATGGCCCCGTGTTTTCACGCCAAGACACAGCTCTTCTGAGACTTATACAGATTGAACTGCCGGGTATAGCAGATTGCGCATCCGCAAGAGGTTGTAAGCGGCGGCCGTGAAGGTAAAGATCCACCCGACTGTTTCCAGGCCGCATGCCGAGTTTTACGTAACATCCCAACCGTCTTGATCCAGCCAAAGACTTCTTCGATTCGCTTCCGCTTCCGCTGGCTCACCTGGTCACCTGCATGCCGCGTCGTGCGACCGTCTATCGAGCTGCCGCCGGGACGCTTAACGTTCTGCGAAACATGCGGCGTCACCTTCATACCCCGCATCTCCATCACGAAGTCCTTGGTGTCGTATGGCTTTATCGGCAGCCAACTTAACGCGCTCCACCCCATATACGCGCTCCGCCATGATCATTGCCGCATCTCGCTCCGCGGTGGTTGCATTGCAGTAAGTCCGTGTCCACCACCAGCCCGTTCCGATTTCCATCGTCACATTCCCGCAAATACGCCAGCTTCGCCTGATGGCCACCACTTTTGCGTGCCAGTCGCGCGTCAGGGTCGGTTGTGGACTTGTGGGTGTCGTTGCCCCGCTTCTCGCCGTGGAAATTCACCGTCGGATTGCCGGGATCGTCTGGGGGCAGTGTCGACTGATCCTTCCGCTGAAAACTCTGGTGGCTCGCCCAAGCTTCGAGGAGTGTCCCGTCTACGCTGAAGTGTTCGTCAAAAAAAAGTCGGATCACCCTCCCAAAGCCGGTCTCGATTCTTGGTGAACACCGTCGGAACCCACACGGCCTCGTCCATGTTCAGGCCAACAAACCAACGAAACGCTGAGTCCTGGCTCGCGACTCTCTCATCCAACTCTTGACGCGTTCACTGGCATTTGGGACAATCATCTGACCCGCCTGGACCATTGGGTCTGCAGTAACCAGTGTTACTGGTGCTACCGTCCCTCGCACCGTTGCAACCCCCGCAGCATGTTTGGCCTTCTTGGTAGTCGGCGCTTGCAGTGCAGCTCGAAATCGCGGCCGCACCAGCCGGATCAGACAGTTGGGTCGCCCCAAACGATATCGCCGTAAGGGAGATCGCCGTGAGCAAGAACAGTTTTATTCGATCTAGCATACGGGCAAGTGTACCCCGCCCCCCCCCGGGCGGCCGAGAGGTGCTCCGCGAAACTGGGAACATACACACGGTCGTCGCCGATTTACTTCACGTCGGGATTGAAAGGCGCGCTGCTGATCTGCCACGGGATGGTGGACACCAACGTGTTCTTCCAGGTCGGTGCGGCTCGCCCAGAAGTTGATCGAGCCGCGGAAGAATAATTGGGAACTGGCACCGTATCTGGTCGAGGATCACGGGTTTATTCAGCCCGGCAGTTGGGCGGACGATTACAAGCGTATACTCAAGCTGTTCGACACCAACCTGAAAAGATAGGAGCGGGAGGGGCCATGGCCCAGCACGTGAAGATTCTCGGCGTTCTGCACATCGCGCTCGGCGTGTTCGGAGTACTTGCGGCCATCATTGTGTTCGCGGTACTCGGGGGACTTGCGGGTGTCATCGGCGGCGGCTTCATCCACGACGTGGACGCCGATGCGAGGATGGCCGCGCCCATCCTGGGCGTGATCGGCGTTGGCGTCACGGCGCTGATTCTGATCCTCTCGGTTCCCGGCATTATCATCGGCGTGGGACTGGTCCAGTTCCGGCCGTGGGCGCGCATAGGGGGCATCGTTCTATCGGCGCTGGATCTGCTGCACATTCCATTCGGCACGATTCTCGGTGTCTATGGGCTCTGGGCGCTGATGCAACCGCAGACGGAGGCCCTCTTCGTCAGCCGGCCGGCCTATCAACCTCCCAGGTAGAAGAACCGCGCGATGAACAGCGCGGTGAGCACGTACACTAGCCAGCCGACCTTGCGGAACTCGCCGCGCAAAATTCTCAGCAGGGTGTAACAGCAGAAGCCGAACGCGAGGCCGTTGGCGATGCTGAAAGTCGGCAGGATGGTCGTGATGGCGAGAAAGGCCGGGGGTGCGACCAGCGGGTCCTCCCGATCGATCTCCTTTGCGTGGGACGCCATCAGCGAGCCCACCAGGATCAACGCCGGCGCGGTCGCGAACGCCTGGACTGCGCCCAC
Organism: Acidobacteriota bacterium; assembly: GCA_025353165.1. Lineage (GTDB taxonomy): Bacteria > Acidobacteriota > Terriglobia > Bryobacterales > Bryobacteraceae > TMP-7. Next base: position 65,117 of record JANXRE010000106.1, read on the forward strand.
CACCGGAGCGATGAACAGCGCAACAAGTAAGAGGATGCCGGTGACGATCGCGGTCACGCCCGTTCGCCCGCCGGCCACACCGCCAGCCGCGTTTTCGATGTAGCTGGTGACGGTCGATGTGCCTGCCGCCGACCCGGCGATAGTGGCCATCGAATCGGAACAGGCCCGCCTTTTTGCCGACGCCGACCAACGTCCCGAGATTGTCGAACAGATCGACGAACAGGAACACGAAGACGATCTCGAGCAGACCCACGCGGAGAGCGCCCGGGATATCGAGCCGGAACCAGGTCGCGGTGAGCCCGGACCAATCGTAAGCCGCGGGAGTCCAGGTAATCTGTCCGAATGCCGCGCCGATTCCGGCCGTTGCCAAAACCCCGATCAGGATCGCGGCGCGAACGCGCCAGACCATTAACGCCGCCATCAGGATCTGGCCGAAGATGGCCGGCAGCGTTTTCGGATCGCGCAGGTTGCCGAGCGTTACCGTTGTCGCCGGATTCGGAGCGATGATGCCAGCGTTTCGAAAACCGATCAGCGCGATGAACAGCCCGATGCCGACCGCTACCGCGGCGTAGAGTTCCGCCGGAAGCGCCGAGACGATGAGCTGCCGGATGCCGACGAAGGTCAGCAAAAGTTAGATCACGCCCGACAGGAAGACCGCGCCGAGAGCGACCTGCCACGGGATGCCCATTCCCCTGACGACCGTACAAGTGAATTAGGCGTTCAGCCCCAACGCCGACAACGCGGCCGAATTGTTTCCTGATTACGCGGCATCGCGCGATTCACGCACTCAGTACCGCGCCGCGGTTCATCCCGCCGCGCAGTGGGTCCGCGACGAGTTGTTCCAGCGATCCATGGCGGATCCGGCAGTTAAGGAAGTGGTCTTCACCGCAGGTGGAAACGGGGCAGGGAAGACAACATTCGGCGCACCAGAAGGATCCGTTGTACTGGACTCGACCGCAAGCAATCTGGAACATTCACGCGGGCTCGTTCAAAGCGCGCTCGATGCGGGAAAGGGGATTCAGATCGCCTATACCTACCGGCCGATCGACGAAGCCTTGAACAATGGCGTCCTCGACCGCGCGCTCGACCAGGGGCGAACTGTCCCGATCTCGACGCTGATCCAAACTCACGAAGGATCGGCCAAGACGGTTCGTGAACTGTATGACGAGTACCGCGGCAACCCGATGGTGAACTTCACCTTCACAGACAACGGTGGCGCGGGACCTCGGCCCGGCACTATTGATCTCGCCACGCAGCGGGACTATGCTGGCACCAGAGATTCTCTCCATGCCATCCTCGAATCCCGCCGAGCCGAACTCCCCGCAGCCATCTACCTGGCCACCAAAGGTGCCGGGCTTAGTGGAGCGCGGCAGGGAAATCCAGGAGCACGGCCTCCGCAATCTCCGGAAAGCAGCGCAAGAGAAGAAAGCCCGGCAGGGCGTCCAGCGCCCCGAGTGGACGCCGGAACAACTCGAGAAGGGCCCGCGGTACATGGAACTCCTGCGGCAAGCGCGGGACGCGTCCCTGGAGGAGCGACGGAAGTCCTCGTCCCAGGCGAAGACCGCACCCTCCGGGGCCGCTACGAAGTCCGCGAACTCTCCGCCATCCAGCCCTCGCACGTAGGGCAGACCTTCAGTCCGAACCCCCGCCATACGCGCAAGAACGAGCGCGATTACTCCAAGGCGGAAAATCAGCAGCGCGTCGTAGAGAACAGCTCCGAGGAGAAATTCAACCCGCGCTATCACATCACCGACAACCCCGACGCATCGAACGGGCCCCCGGTCGTAGACGAAAACGGGAGCATACTCGGCGGAAACTCCAGGGGGATGATCCTGCAGCGCGTCTATGGGCGCAACGGGCGCGGCGCGAACGCTTACCGGACTCTACTCGAAAAGCAGGCGGCCCAGTTCGGAATCGACCCGCGCGAATCCGGGCCATGCAACAGCCCGTGCTCGTACGCGCGATTCCCAACGAGGAACTGGACTCGCTGCCCGGCGGGGCGAAGTGGGCCATCCGGAAGACCAACGTGAGCGGAACGGCCGCGCTCAGTGGATCGGAGCGGGCGGCCGCCGACGCGGGCCAGCTCTCGCCCGAGCTGATGAACGATATCGGCCGGACGATCGAGAACACCGGCCCCAATGCGACCTTGGCCGACGCGCTGTCGGGAAGACAGGGCACGGCGCTGGTGAACCGCCTGATCGCCGAGGGCTTCTTCAACGAGCAGGAAAGGCCCGCTCTGATGGACGGCAAGACGGGCGCTATCACCCAGGCGGCCAAGGACCGTATCGGCAAGGCGCTGCTCGGCCAGTTCTTCGAGGACTCCGATCAGATCGCCCGAACTCCCGCGGCGATCCGCAACAAGCTGGAGCGCGTGGCGGGCTCAGCCGCACGGGTCGCGAGCGATCCGAAATGGACCCTGATCCCCGACGTTCGCCAGGCGGTGAACCTGATCGAGTACGCGAATGCGCACGGGATTAAGAACCTCGCGGACGTGACCGCTCAGCCGGATATGTTCGGCGCGGCTCCGGAGTGGAGCGAGCGCGGCATTCAACTGGCCCAGCAGCTGCGCGATGGCAAGCCGAACGACGTCGTTGCAGCGTTTCGAAAATACGTCAACTTGAAAGAGCCGACGATGTTCGGAGAATCCACGCGGTCGGCCGCCCGAACACGGTCGCCACGCGGTCCCATGCCCGGCGCGAGCGTGATCGGGTAGCGCGCGAAGGCGCCCATCAGGATGCCGGCGAAGCCCGCGCAGAAGCAGGTCGCGCCCACACTCGCCTGGTACGGCAGGCCCGTCTCGCGCAGGATCGACGGGTTCTCGAAGATGATGTACGCCATCGTCATGAACTTGGTGATGCCGGCGAGCAACTCGGTGCGCCAGTTCGTCCCCAGGCGGTCGAATTCGAAATAGCGCTCGAGGCGTTCGCGGGTCGGCGAGAGCATATACTGTCTGCATGTCCAGAATGACACGCAGGGCACTTGGCCTGACATTGGGTTCCATCGCGCTGTCGCGAGGCCAGGGAGGATCGGCCGTGAAATACTCGGGCGCGCTGGATGGCTTCGAATCGAAGGTCGACCTCGCGGCGTTCGACCCGGTGGTGTGGTCTCGCAAGAGATGGGAATCGGCGCCGCTGCGCTTGGCGTTCCGGGCGGAAAACCGCAAGCAGGCCGAGGCGTGGCAGAAGAAACTGCGCGCCAAGGTGTCGGAGCTCGTCGGCGAAGTCCAGGACCGCGGCGCGACGCCGAAGGCGCAGGTGCTCGAAACGCGCGAGTTCCCCGGCTACGTTCGGGAGAAGTTCGTGTTCGAGAGCCGGCCGGGAGTCGCCGTGCTCGCGTATCTGCTAAAGCCGAAATCGGCCGGCCCGCACGCCGCGATGATCTGCGTGCCCGGCCACGGGCGCGGAGTGGACGACATCGTGGGCATCGACGATCAGGGCCGCGATCGCGCGAATAAGCCCGGTTACCAACACGATTTCGCGATCCAGGCGGTGGAGCACGGAATGGCGGCGGTCGCGATGGAGCCGATGGCGTTCGGCTGCCGCCGCGACCCCGCCGCGAGGAAAGAGGGACTCGGCCATTCGTCGTGCCAGCCGGCCGCCGGCGCGGCGTTGTTATTCGGCGAGACAATGATCGGGTGGCGCGTGTTCGACGTCATGCGCACCATCGATTGGATTGAAAGCCGTAAGGACCTGGATGGCTCGCGCGTCGGATTGATGGGCATCTCCGGCGGCGGCACGTGCACCGTCTTCGCCGCGGCGCTCGATCAGCGGATCAAGGCCGCGTTTATGAGCTGCTCGTTATGCTCGTTCCGCGACAGCATCCTGAGCATCAGCCACTGCATCGACAATTACGTGCCGGGGATTCTCAATTGGGCCGAGATGTACGACGTCGCGGGGCTGATCGCACCGCGAGCGTTCTATGCGGAGTCGGGCGACAAAGACGATATCTTCCCGGTCGCAGCGGCGCGGGAGAGCTTCTCGAGAGTGAAGAAAGTGTACGACGCACTCGGCGCTTCCGATCAGATCGGGTACGAGGTCTTCAGCGGCGAGCACAGCTTTCACGGGGTGCAAGGGCTGAAGTTCGCAGCTGCGAAACTCGGCGTGAAAGCTTAGTCGATCTTGCCAGCCTTCTTCAAATCTTCGACCCGCTCGAGCATGGACTTTACCCAGTCTGGATCGCCGGAATCGTAGCCGATCTGCACCCAACGCCATTTTCCGCCCGGATCGACGAGCCAGTTCTGGGGGATGGCCCAACCGTTGTACATCCGGTTCACGAACTCGTTCGCGAGCAGCACCGGGAAGGTGTATTTTTTCTCGCTCGTGAATGGCTGGACCAGGCCGAGATCGTCGTCGATATTAAACGTCAGCACCTGTATGTCGGCGCGGTCTTTCACCGATTCGTAGAGCTTTTGCAGCTTCGGCAACTCGGACTGGCAGGGGCCGCACCACGTGGCCCAGAGGTTGATCAGCACCGCCTTGCCTTCAAGCTGCTTCAACTTCCACGTCCTGCCCGAGAGGTCCGCCAATTCGAAGGAAGCCAACTCCTTCGTGGGCTTCTCCCATCGGCCTTCCGCGGCTTCCGTTCCCTTGACCACGGCCGGTGGAACGCTCCAGTGCTGATACGCAACCTCCGTTCCGCCAAGTTCTTTCCAGAGCGCCTTCGCCTCGTCGGTGAGGTCGTCGACGACACGGCCCTCGCGCCAGTGCGGCGGTTCCAACCGCGCTTGCAGCGCCGTCTGATAGTAGGCGAGGGCGTCGACCTTATGGCCCTGCAGAGCAGCGGTGCGGGCGCGGTCGTACCAATACAGTTCCAGATCCTTCTTCTCGGTTGGAATTGGACCGTCCTTCAGCGCGGCGGCCTCGTCCGGCTGGTTCATCAACAGCGCCGCCTTTAGCATCGAGTGGCGGAGTCCGGCCCGCATCTCCCGCGCGTTCTTCTCACTCTCGGCGCGGTCGCTGTCGGTGACCGTATCGTTTCTGGCCGACCGCGCCTGATCCTCTTTGAACAGCGTGTTCGCCTTGCGCAGGAGGACTAACGCTCGCGCCGGCTCCAGCTTACGCTCGAGGAGCGCGTTCGCGGGCTGCCAGTAGGACCACATGTACTCGCGATCGTACTGGAGGCTCGCGAGGGCCTTGTCGAGCGCGGCGAGCACGTTCCGGTCGGAGGTCTGGGGATCCTGCGCCAGGCTGTAGAAGGCGGGTTGAAGCAGGTACCGCGCAGCGATCGGATAACGCCGAAGCCACTCCTCGCGTACGGCCGATTCTTTCGGTTTGTACGCCTTCCATGCAGCCGTGTCTTTCTGATCTTCCGGTGGCTTGTTCGCGTCGTTCCACCGATCGCTCTCGATCTCGAAGGCCAGGTCCGATCCCGGAGCCTCGCGCAGAATGCGGTCTTCCAGGGCCGTGATCACCGATTTTGCGGCGCCGCTCTGCTTGAACCCGCTTCGGAGTGCGTTGAAGTACCGTTCGTCCGGTTTCGGATTTAGGTTCTCCATTCGCTGAACGTCTTCGGCCACCTGCTTACGCAGCGCCGCGTGATCAGCGGGCTTGCGGACGCGGAATTCCAATCCCCACAGGGTCTCGTACAGCCGAAGGACCGCCGGATCCGTCTCTTTCTTGAGCTTCGCCCGCAGCGCGGCCGCAATTTTCGATCGGAGTTCCGTCGTCCCAACCTTGTTGAGTTCCCAACCGCCCTGCGTGGACGCGGGGCAAAGATCGAAGTACTGCGACAGCAGCGCCGCCGCTTTGGGTTTGTCCTCGAACTTGCCGCCCACGTATATCTGACTCAGCAGCAGCGCCGGGGCGGGGAACCCCGGTGCGAGTTGCCGCGCTCGCTCGGCCAGGCGGATCGCCTCCAGAGTGTCGCTCCGGTACTGCACGGAAGCCGCCAAATACAAAGCCAGTGGATCGTCGGGATCCGCCGCCGCCATTTTCCGATAGCGCTGGCGGATTTCCGGGAACCGCTCCGGCTGCTGCCAGCGCATATTGTTGATTCGATTTTCGTGCGGAGCGGACTCACGCGGGTAATTCGCGATGAGATCGTTCAGCTCTCGATCTTGATAGGCGGTCCGGTCCGTCCACTTCATCGCGTTCAACTTCTGAGATTCGTCGCGCTGCAAAACCTGGCGTACCTCCGGGCGGGCTTCACATCCGGGCAGGCCCTGGTCCGCGCCGAACGCCAGTGAGGCCAAAAAAACAAGTGTGCAACAAACGCGCATGACTTGCTCCAGTCTGCCCGTATTGTATGCACACGGCTTGGGCGAAGCAATGCTCGAATCGCTCATACTGAGTCTGTATGCTGCTTTCGGTAGCTCTGACTGCGGCGTTGCTGGCCGCAATGACGCCGGAGCAGCGTTCCCGCAACATCGAATCCTTCGATTACGTCTGGACGACGATCCGCGACAAGCACTGGTCCATGCCCGCAGGCCTCGATTGGGACAAAGTTCGCGACGAGTTGCGGCCTAAAGTCGAAACCGCAACGAGCGCGAGCCAGGCCAGGACGGCCATGCTCGACATGATCGGCCGCCTCAAGCAATCGCACTTCAATATCGTTCCGCAAGATGTCTCGGAAGTGCTGGGCGACGCGTTCAAATCGGAGCACAGCGGCGAGGGCGACCCGGGGCTCGACGTCCGGATCATAGACGGTCATGCGGTGGTTGTGTCGGTCGCCGATGGATCTCCGGCGCAGCAGTCCGGCGTCCGGCCGGGCTGGGTTATCCGCAAAGCGGACGCCGTCGAAATCGATCCCCTACTCCGGAAGATCTCGGCCGTTATCGTCGAGCCGCGGACGCGGGGACTGATGCTGTCGAGAGCCGTGCTCTTCCTGATGCAGCGCTCCGCGGGTTCCACCATCAAGCTCGAATTCCTGGATGGCGCGAACCAGCCAGTGGCGAAAGAGATCCGCGCCATCGATCCCCGTGGAGCGGCGGTGAAGTTCGGGTACATGCCGCAAGTGCACATCTGGTTCGAGTCGGCGAAGAAGGACAACATCGGGTACGCGCGCTGGAACATGTTCATGGATCCGCCGATGCTCATGTCGCGCTTCGGCGATGCCGTGCAGAGTTGCAAGGAGTGCGACGGCTTCGTGATCGACCTGCGGGGGAATCCCGGCGGGCTGGGCGTGATGGCCATGGGCATCGCCGGCTGGTTTATCTCCCGCCCGGACCAGAAGCTCGGCGTCATGAAAACGCGCGACAGCGAATTGAAATTCGTTGTCTTCCCGCGCTCCGAGGTGTTCGCGAATCCGCTAGCCATCGTCGTCGATGAAGGCACGGCCTCGACCTCCGAGATTTTCGCCGAGGGGCTGAAGGATCTCGGCCGCGCCCGGATTTTCGGATCGCCTACCGCCGGCGCGGCGCTGCCCTCCGTCTTCGAACGATTGCCGAACGGCGATGGTTTTCAATACGCCATCGCTAATTACATCGCCGAGGGCGGGAAACCGCTCGAAGGGCTCGGCGTTACTCCCGATGTCGAAATCAACCTGACGCGAAAGGCGCTGCTGGCCGGACACGATCCGGCGCTGGAAGCGGCCTTCGATTGGATTCGAGAGCAAAGGAAAACGAAATGAGAAGGTTCTTGCTTGTACTCGCCGGCGTCGCGTGCGCCGGCTTCCTCCATGCCGCCGACGAGCCGCTGCCGAAGGCGGAGACGTTGCTCGACGGTTACGTCGACGCGACCGGCGGAAGGGCCGCCTACGAAAAACGCAAGAGCGAAATCATGAGCGGGACGATCGAGTTCGCCGCCACCGGAATGAAAGGCACGGTCGCGTCCTACTCCGATGTGTCGAATAACAACTACACCGTCGTGGAACTCGAAGGAATCGGCAAGATCGAGTCCGGCGTGTACAACGGTCAGCCCTGGGAGTCTTCCTCACTGCAAGGGACTCGACTGCGCGAGGGCGCCGAGAAGGCGGACGCCATACGCGATTCCACCTTTAACGGCCCCCTCTACTGGCGCAAGCTGTACTCCAAGGCCGAGACGGTCGGCGTCGAAGACGTGAATGGGGAAGCGGCGTACAAGGTTGTCCTGACGCCGAACGAAGGCAAGCAGCAAACGATTTTCCTCGGCAAGAAATCGGGGCTGATGATCAAGCGCGTGGCCACCATCAGCAATCCCATGGGCGAGATTCCCATGGAGATGGGGATGGCGAATTACAAGGATTTCGGCGGCGTCCGGATGCCGGCTTCCATGACCCAAAAGGTGATGGGGCAGGAGTTCTCGATTTCGGTTCAGGACCTCAAGACGAACACGGAGATTCCGAAGGACCGGTTCGAGCCTCCCGCCGAAGTTAAGAAGTTGATGGCAGCGAAATAGCGGCGTTCTCGCGCCGGTCCATGTCGCGCGTGATCGTGCGGCTGGCCGCCCACAGCACTGCCCCGAGAGCGACCGAGAGCGCCGGAATCACCAGCATGGCCTGCTGAAGGCCCGTCGCCTTGAACACCTCCGTCATGGTCATCGCGCCCGCGGCGTGCGCGGCTCTCCACGCGAGCCGGTCGCTGAGAATGCCCGTGAACAGTGGACCGAACGAGGCGCCGAAGATGTACATGAACATGAAGTAAATCGCCATGGTTGCGCCGCGCTGCGTCGGAGCCACGATGTCCTGTATCGAGGAATAGACCAGCCCGTAGTAGGTATTCAGCGCGCCATAAGCGACGGCCAGGAGGACGATCGCGAGCGCGGTATCGGTCGACGGGAGATTGATTCCGAGGAACGCGAAGGGCGCTCCCGCGACCGCCAGCCATGCGGCCAGCGTCATCCGTCCGTTGCGCTTTGTGGCGATGATCTTGTCGCCCCAGAGCCCGGCCAGCGTTCCACCCGCCACTCCTCCGATCAGGTAAACGATCCCCGTCAGCATCCCCGACCGGCTAAGCGAAACGTGATGCAGGCGGCTCAGGAACGCCGGCAGAAACGTCCCGATGGCGTACATGTTGAAATTCAGCAGCGCGCCAGAGGCGATGATCCACCACAACGTCGGGATCCGCAGCACGGCCAGCATGGATTGCGCCGTCGGTCCCTGCCGGCGATGTTCCGCCGCCCCGCGTTCGGGCTCGTGCAGCAGCAAAAGCGCCGGAGCCAGCAGCAGCGCGGGCGCGGCCGCGATCACCATCGCCGTGCGCCAGCCCCACGCCTGCGCGGCCGGACCGCTGAAGAAATAACTCATCGCGCCGCCGACGGGAACTCCGAGCATGAACAGCGCCAGCGCGCGCGAGCGCTGCGACGAAGAGAACAGATCTCCGATCCAACTGGTGGCCGTCGGGGCCACTACCGCTTCTCCCACCGCCACGCCGAGTCGCGATACCAGCAGCAGCGGGAAAGTGGTTGCGAACCCCGCGAACGCGGTCAGCGCGCTCCAGACGATGAGCCCGGCGGCCAGCAGTTTCTTGCGGCTCCAGACATCGGCAACGAGGCCCAGCGGCACTCCGATCAGCGCGTACAGCCAGACGAAAGCGCTCCCCAGCAGACCGACCTGCGTGTCGCTTAAGCCGAATTCCTTGCGGATCGGCTCGGCGAGCGCGCCCGCGACGTTCCGGTCGTAAAAATTCAGAATATTGATGGCGATGAGAACGCCCAGCGAGAGCCCCACTCCGGATTTGCGCACTGGGGCTCTATACTAGCAAAATCCCGGGTCAGGCGTTTCGCCGATGCGTCGCTGCGGCATCCGGGCTTCCGGGTTCAAACGCGAGATTTGCGCCCATACACTCTCAATAGTCCCATGACGAGCAGTATTTGGAGCAAGATCAAGAGGCCAAATCCGGCGTAGTCCACGAACGAGAACGGCGGAGGCGGCAGCATTCGCCCGTCCTTGTCCAAATGGAAGACGTCTGGGCCGTGCCTCAGGTATTCAACCGTCCTGTAATCGATCAGCACGAGGATCATGAGCGCTAGCCACAATCCTTATCTGTAGCAGGACGCGCAGTACCGAAGCTACGCTTGTCATGAACGTTGCCATATCAAGATATGCCGACCCGCCAAGGCGGATTGTCGATGAGCCGAAGTCGAGATCCCCGCACTAAGCCGGCACCGGCTCTTCGTAGCCCGTCGGGACATACGTGCACCGCGGATCTTCCGCCAGACAATCGCCAGTCAGCGCGTACGCGCGCGACCGCGACCCCCCGCAAACATGTACATACTCGCACGCCCCGCACTTGCCTTCCCGCTGCTTCGCGTCGCGTAACGCCAGGAATACCGGCGAGGTCCGGTACACGTCCGGCAGAGACTGCCGCCGTACGTTTCCGCCTGAGATCGCCAGGAATCCACTCGGGTAAATCTCGCCCGTATGCGACACGAAAACGAAGCCGCGGCCGTCGCTCACGCCCGCCGTCCGGAACGCCATGCGCTTGGCGCTCTCGCTCTCCAGCCCCTGGCCGCGCTCGGCCTTCTGCCGTTGCAGGATGTAGCGGCGGTAGTGCATCGCCTCGGTCGACTTGATATCGAAGGGCGCCGTCTTCGAGAGGTCGTACATGACGCCGAACACCTGCTCGTATTCCTCGGCGGTCAGATCGTCGGCCGCGCTCGCGCGCCCGGTGACGATCAGGAAGAACAGGCTCCACATTTTGCTGCCGACTTCGCGAACGATCTCCGCGATCGCCGGCAGTTGGTGTATGTTCCGCTGCGTCACCGTGGTCTGGAACTGGGTTTCGAGGCCGATCTTCTGTGCGTGCCGCAGCGCCATCAGGCAGCGGTCGAAGCTGCCGGGAACCTGCCGGAACGAGTCATGCGTTTCGGCGTTCGCGCCGTCGATGCTGATCGCCATGCGCGAGACTCCGGCCGCTTTGAATCCGTCGATCGCATCTTCGGTCAGAAGCGGGGTGGAACTCGGCGTTACGCAGATGCGCAATCCGAGGCCGACGCCGTACCGAATCATGTCGTACAAATCCGGGCGTTTCAGCGGATCGCCGCCGGTGAAGATGAACAGCGGCGAGCCCATGGGGCCGGACGGGCCGAACGACTTCACCTGCTCCAGGAGGCGATAGCCGTCCTCCGTGCTCAATTCGTCGGGATTACGCCCCGGCCGCGCGGATGCCCGGCAATGCACGCATGCGAGATCGCACGCCTGGGTCACTTCCCAGATGACCAGCAAGGGGGACTGACTGAAATCCATCATAAGATCCAGGATTGCAATCCCTCAACCGTTTGTAAGTGACGAAAATCACAACAGTTCGATTTTGAGTGACTGGGGGATATGGCGCTATCCGAGTTTTTCCACTCTCCGATTTCAATCGACGCGTTCGATGATGGTGCCGGTCGCCATGCCGAAGCCGATGCACATCGTTTGCAGACCGTAGCGGCCGCCCGTCCGCTCGAGAATGTTCACCAGTTTCGTCATTAGAACCGCGCCCGTCGCGCCCAACGGATGCCCGTGCGCGATGGCGCCGCCCTGCACGTTCACGCGGTCCATGCCCGGCTGGATCTCGCGCGCCCAGGCCAGCACGACGCTGGCAAAGGCCTCGTTGATCTCTATCGCGCCGATATCGGAAATGCTCAAGTCCGCCTTGCGGAGGACGGCTTTGGTGGCGTCGATGGGTCCGGTCAGCATCAGCACCGGATCGCTTCCCACCGCCACTCGGGCCACCAGGCGCGCGCGCTTCCGCAGGCCCAGTTCGTCGGCCTTTTCGCCGGAGGCCAGCAACACCGCGGCCGCGCCGTCGGAAATCTGGCTGGAGTTCGCGGCTGTAATCACGCCTTCGGCTTTGAACACCGTCTTGAGGGCAGCCATCTTGGCCGGGTCCACTTGCGACCGCACGCCCTCATCGAAATCGAGCACGCGGCGCGCGCCGCCGTGGCCAAGCTCGACGGGGAACAACTCCGCGAAGGTCCAGCCCTTGTGCTGGGCCTCGGCCGCCAGCGCGTGGCTTCGAATCGCATATTCGTCGAGCTCGGCGCGTCCAATCTTCCATTTCTCCGCGACCAGTTCCGCCGAAATACCCTGATGCAGCAGTGGGTACGGAAAGGCGGCGCGAAACTCCGCCGTGAGTCCGGCGTCGCTGCCCATCGGCACGCGGCTCATGCTCTCGATGCCGCAGCCGATGGCGAGGTCGATGTCGCCGCACCCGATGGCCTGCGCGGCGAAATGAATGGCCTGCTGCCCCGAGCCGCAGAAGCGATTCAACTGCACGCCCGGCACCTCGATCGGGAATCCGGCCTGCAGTCCGGCCAGCCGGCCGATGTTGGTTCCCTGCTCGCCGGTAGGCGTGACACAGCCGGCGACGATGTCTTCCACCTGCGCCTTTTCGACGCCGGCGCGGCGCACCAGCGTGTCCAGGGTGCGCGCCAGCAGATCGACGGGATGAATCCCGTGCAGCGCTCCGTCTTCCTTGCCCCGGCCGATCGGTGTCCGCACGGCCTCCACGATGTAAACTTCTCGTCCCAGTCCCATGGCTCTCGTTAAATGTTAACGCCGATTCGCCACAGGCTGTAGCCCATGGCCTGCCGGAAATACATCCACCTCGCCGTGGGAGGCGACGGACGCGGAGATCCGTAGGCGGCAATGCCCTGCGCCATCAGCATCTGCTTCACCCGGAAGATGTGGTATCCGTCGCTGACCACTACGGCGGAGCGCAGGTTCTTCTGGTGCATGATTTCCACGGCGGCCGCGACACTCTCGGCCGTGCTCTCTCCCTCGGGTTCCACCAGGATGGCCTCGCTGGGGACGCCGTGGCGGCTTAGGTAAGAGCGTCCGACGTCGCCCTCGGTAAAGAACGGCTCTCCCCCCGCGCCTCCGGTGGTGAGAATATACGGCGCGGTCTTTTTCAGGTAGAGATATAGGGCGTGATTCAGCCGGGCTTCCAGCACGGGAGACGGCCGGCCGCGGTATTCCGCCGCGCCGAGCACGAGAATCACGTCCGCCGGGCGGGCCTCGTCGACCTCGGATTGCCGTTCGATCTGCCGTGCGATGTGCCAGAGCCAAGCGCAGAGCCCGACCAGCACAACCGCCGGACCGGCCCACAGGAACTTCTTCATGTTCAAAATGTCGGGGCTTCGTACAATACTGTATCAGGGGCGGGCCGCGCCGCCCCGGCTCTTAGCGTGACAGCTTATTGCAGATGGTTATACGGCGCCCGGGCCCACCACTTCGAGGTCGGAGCGGTACCCGCCGCCGGAATTATGGATCTGGTCCGCTTGCTTGGGTCGCTTCGGACAGGTTCGCTGGTGATCGGCGAGGACTTTCGGGTTCATCGGCTGACCGCAGTCCGGGCACTGCGCCACCGAGTTACTGGCCCGGACGTCTTGGAGTTGGCGAACGTAAGGTTGCGAGTGATTGGTGTTCTTCACGCCCAATACATATCATGGCGAGGCGCGAAAACGGCCTGTCCAACCGGCCGGAAACGGTCGAATCGGGGGTGTCCACGAAGGCCGTAACCAGCTCGCAAAACCCTCTAATTAAAGGGATTCGCCGCGCTGTGGCGAGTGGGGGCCTGACGCACGACGGTTTTTGCGTGACTGAGGGTCTTCATCTGCTCGAAGAAGCGGTCCGCGGCGGCTGCGAAATAGGGCCCGTTCTGGCGACCCCCCGGGCGCTCTCGCTGGTCGGCGGGATGGATCGCGTCTACGAAGTGCCCGAGGCGGTGTTCGCCCAAATCTCCACGACGCTGACCCCGCAGGGAGTCCTGGCGCTGGTCCGGCCGCCCTCGTGGACGCTCCGGCAGGTACTCGCGGAGACGCCGCTGGCGGTGGTTCTCGACGGAATCCAGGAGCCCGGCAACGCGGGGGCGATCGTGCGGGCGGCGGAGGCCTTTGGCGCTACCGGGGTGGTGTTCCTGAAGGGCTCGGTCGATCCGTTCAATCCGAAGTGCCTGCGCGCCTCGGCCGGCTCGTTGTTCCGGCTTCCGATGGTCTATGGGATCGCGGAGGAGACCTTCTGGGCCGCGGCGGCCGGGAGTGGCATGGCGGTTTACGCCGCGATGCCTTTAGGGGCAACGTCACTGCGCGATGCCGACCTGACCGGCCCCTGCGCGTTCATCATCGGGAGCGAAGGACGCGGCGTGCGGCCGGACATCGCCGGTCGCGCCACCGCACTGCGCATACCGACGGCGGGCGTCGAGTCGTTGAACGCGGCCGTCGCGGCGGGTATCCTGCTATACGAAGCCCGCCGCCAGAGGGCGCGGCAGCCGTGAGCCTTTTCGACACCACGCCGCCGGACACCGCGCAGACGGATCGCACCCGCCCGCTCGCGGAACGGATGCGGCCGCGCACCCTCGACGAATTCGTCGGGCAGGAGCACATCCTTGGTCCGGGCAAGCCGCTGCGCATGCAGATCGATCGCGACCAGTTGACCTCGCTGATCCTGTGGGGGCCGCCGGGCGTCGGCAAGACCACTCTGGCGCACCTGGTCGCGCGGCTGAGCAAGTGCGAGTTCATCCCCTTCAGCGCCGTGCTTGCCGGGATCAAGGAGATCAAGGCGGTGATGGCCGACGCCGAGAAACTGCGCCGCCTCGGCCGCCGCACGGTGTTGTTCATCGACGAGATACACCGGTTCAACAAGGCCCAGCAGGATGCGTTCCTGCCTTACGTCGAGCGGGGCGACATCATACTGATCGGGGCGACTACAGAGAATCCGTCCTTCGAGGTGGTTTCCGCGCTGCTGTCGCGGGCTAAGGTCTACGCGCTGCGCGCTTTAACGGTCCCGGAGATCGTAACGTTACTAAACAGAGTACTGTGTGACGCGGAGCGCGGATTGGGCAGCCTGGGGCTCCGCGCATCCGGCGACCTGCTGGAGCAGATTGCGATTTACGCCAATGGAGATGCCCGATCGGCCTACAACATTCTCGAACTGGCTGCGTCGGCGTCCCCGCTGGGGGGCGAACTGGCGTCGCAGGCTGTGGAGGATACGCTACAGCGGAAAATGCTGCTGTACGACAAATCCGGCGAGGAGCATTTCAACCTGATCTCGGCGCTGCACAAATCGGTGCGGTCGAGCGATGTGGACGCGGCGCTGTACTGGCTGGCGCGCATGCTGGAGGGCGGGGAAGACCGGATGTACCTGGCACGGCGTCTGGTGCGGATGGCGATCGAAGACATCGGCCTGGCGGATCCGCGCGCGCTGGAGCAGGCGATGGCGGTGCAGCAGGCGGTGCACTTTCTCGGCATCCCAGAAGGCGATCTAGCCCTGGCGCAGCTTGCGATCTATCTGGCCATCGCGCCGAAGTCCGATGCCTCGTACCGCGCTTTGAACCGGGTGATGGACGTGGTCCAGCACTCGACGTCGGACCCGGTTCCGATGCAGCTTCGCAACGCTGTAACGCGTCCGATGAAGGCGTGGGGCTACGGCGAAGGATACGAGCATGCGCATCGGGCGGAAGATGCGATGACCGACATGCAGTGTCTACCCGATTCGCTTGCCGGGAGCATTTTTTATGAACCGACCAACCGCGGAGTAGAGGCGCGAATCCAGGAACGTCTCAACGAGATCCGCCGGCGGCGCGGATGACTCGCAGACGCATGCTTGCCGCGCTCGGACTCACCGGCGCGACCCTGTCCGGACAGATGGCATCGCGTGGCGTCAAGTCCGTTGCCCGGGGCAAAGGATCGGGGCTGCCGTTCCATGCCCGATTCACGGACGTGGCCCATCCGGCCGGCCTGCGCGCGCCGGTGATCTACGGACCTCCCGACCGGATGGACTACATTCTCGAGGCGATGGGATGCGGCGTGGCGTTTCTGGACTACGACAACGACGGCTGGCTGGACATCTTCCTGCTGTCGGGGACGCGCAAGGAGGGCGAGGTGCCGGGCGCATCGAACCGGTTGTACAAGAACAATCGGGATGGCAAGTTCACCGATGTCACCGAGAAGGCTGGACTGCGGCGGCAGGGCTGGGCTTACGGCGTGACCGTCGGGGATTACAACAACGACGGCTTTGACGATATCTTCATCACGAGCTACGGCCAGAACATTCTGTATCGAAATAACGGGGACGGCACATTCACGGACGTGACCAGGCAAGCGGGGTTGTGGGTGGCCGGGAACCGCTTCGCGACCGGATGCACCTGGGTCGATTACGACCGGGATGGCAGGCTGGACCTGTTCGTCTCTCACTACGTGATGTTCGATTTCCAAACGGTCCCGCCAGCAGGCAAGGATCCGAGCTGCAACTACAAGGGAATTCCCGTGAACTGCGGCCCGCGCGGATTGCGGGCGGAGCGCTGCAGCCTTTACCACAACAACGGCGACGGGACCTTCACCGAGGTGACGGAGCGCAGCGGCATCTCGAAGGGGGGAGCGGCGTATGGGCTCACCAGCGTGGCGGCCGACTTCGATGGCGACGGGTGGCAGGATATCTACGTTGCATGCGACTCGACGCCCAGCATGTTCTTCCACAATCAGCACGACGGAACGTTTGCTGAAGAGGGTCTGGAGCGCGGGGTGGCGTTAAACGAGGACGGGCTGGAGCAGGCCGGCATGGGGCTCAGCATTGGCGACTTCTCGCTGACCGGCGCCTTGGGCGTGCTGAAGACGCATTTCACGGAAGACACGCCGGCTCTGTACCAGAACGACGGCAAGGGCAATTTCGTCGATTGCACTCTGCATGCGGGACTAGGCGTGGAAACCCGCTATGTCAGTTGGGGGGCAGGCATTCAGGATTTCGACAATGATGGTTTACCCGATATCTTCTGGGTGACGGGAAGCGTCTATCCGGAAATCGAGAAGTCCTACCCGGGCCATCCATTCCGGACTCCACGGGTGATATTCCGCAACCTGGGCCGGGGGGAGTTCGAGGAGTTGCCGGACCTGGCGGGGCCGGCGATCGGCGAGGTGCACGCGAGCCGCGGCGTGGCGTTCGGCGACTTCGACAACGACGGCGACGTCGACATTCTGATCATGAATATCAACGAGCCGCCGTCGCTGCTGCGTAACGATGTCACGGGGTCCCATCACTGGCTCAAGGTGCTGCTGAAGGGGACCAAGTCGAATCGCAGCGCCATCGGCGCCACCGTGATCGCGAGCTATGGGAGCAGACGTCAGGCGCAGGCGGTAACGGCGCAGTCGGGCTACCTTTCGGTGAACGACCGGCGGCTGCATTTCGGATTAGGCGATGCGCAGAAAGCCGACCTGGAGATCCTGTGGCCGAGCGGAGCGCGAGAGCGCTACGCCGGTGTCGCGGCGGACCAGCTGGTGACGATCCGGGAAGGCGCGGGCATCGAGAAGTCCGACAGCTTCCGGCGCTCGCCCTGAGGGCATACCGCTCCAGCCATGGGGGATTCATCGTTGACAGGTGCTTCACCCGGTGATACGCTCCTACCAAGCTGGAGCCCGGCTCCGCTACAAACTCGTGCCGGAGGAAATATGTCTGGGATTCGTTTCCTGAGTTGTCTGGTAGCGTTGTCTCTCAGTATTGCAACGGCTTACGCTCAAAGTCAGAATGCGAGCCTGGCTGGTCAAATAACAGACCCGTCCGGCGCTTTCATTCCCAACGCCAAGGTTACGGTTACCTCCACGGAGCGGGCTCTGCACTCCGACATCGCGACCGATGTCTCGGGCCGCTACGCGTTCCCGAACCTTACCCCCGGCACGTACGATCTGAGCGTCACTGCCGCCGGTTTTCGCACCTATGTGCAGCGTGGCATTGTGCTGTTGGCGAATCAGTCCCAGCGTGTGGATGCCGGCCTCGTGGTGGGCGATGCATCGACCCAGGTTGAAGTCACGGCGGAAACTACGACACTCAATCTGGACAACGGCGTGAAGCAGGAGAGCATCGCGCCCAGCGTCATCAACCAGTTGCCTTTGCTGGTCGCGGCGGGAACGCCGCGCAACGCAGTGCAGTTCATCAGCTTCCTCCCGGGCGTCAACACCGGCAGCAGCCCGCAAGCGTTCAACGCACGTATCAATGGCGGACTGAAGATGGGCGATGAGGCCATCATGGACGGCGTCAGCATGCAAGAAGGCACGATGTCGCAAAGCGGCATGGTGTCCTTCTTCGACTTCCCGACGACGCCGGACATGGTAAGCGAAGTCCGCGTGCTTACCTCGAGTTACGAACCGGAATACGGCATCACCACCGGCGGCTCGCTCATTGTCACCACGCGCAGCGGAACCGACACGTTTCACGGCGGCGGCTTTGAGTATCTCCGCAATAAGGATTTGAATGCCACCCAGTTCACGAACAACCGGGGGCCGGGCGACCAGCGGCCCAAGGACAACGAAAACGAGTACGGATTCTTCATTGGCGGACCGGTGAAGCTGCCGTTCCTGCCAGTCGTCTGGGGCGCAAAACACAAAACCTACTTCTTCCACGACGAAGAGTACCTGAAGAGCCTGGGCGGCACGACACGCCCGCTGGACACGATTCCGTCCATGCTCAACCGGACCGGCGATTTCACCGACTGGAGCACGCCGATCTACGATCCGGGTTCTACGTCGATTGTCAACGGCGTCATCTCGCGCACCCCGTTCAGCGGAAACAAGATCCCCACGGCGCGCCTCAGCCCGCTGGCGATGCAGTGGATGCAGTATCTGCCCACCCCGACCAGCAGCGGTCCCATCAACAACTACCTTGCCAATCCCGTCTCCGACGGCATTCTCTCCAACGTCAATCACTTCCTGTATAAGATTGACCACTACTGGGGCGACAAGGATCACTTCTTCGCCACCATCTGGCGGCAGCAGACGCAGCCCAACGAGCAATGCGCTCTCCCGATCTTGCTGTGTACGTCGAGTCCCGCCAACCCCGAGGATGCCTGGGTCAACCGTTTTAACTATGACCACACTTTCAGCCCCACGCTGCTGAGCCATTTCGCCATTGGCTACCTCAACCGGAATGAAGGCTACGGCTCGGTCACCGGGCAGGATCCGGCAAAACTGCCGCACATCCCCAACGCGGCGGCCTATAACGCCTCTCCGGCGGCGAACTTCGGCGGCAACGGAGTGACCAATTTCGTTGGTTGGGGCAACACGCAGGGCTATGGCCCGCTCAACAAATCCACTCGTCCTACGATCATCGCCAACGAGTTGATCACCTGGGTGCATGGCGCCCACACACTCAAGGTGGGCTTTGAGGTCCGGCACCTCCAGGAGGTGTTCCGTAACAACAATAATCAGTCCGGCACCGTCGGATTCGCGCAGAACAGTACCGGTCTGCCCGGCACGCCGAGCGGCAATCCGTTTGCCAGCTTCGACCTGGGCGCGGTCGACAATGGCAACCTGAGCGTGTTGAACGTGGCCAAGTACGGCGTCATGCAGCACGCTTACTCGATCTACGGAGGCGATACGTGGAAGATGACGCAGAAGCTGACGGTCAACTATGGCCTGCGCTGGGACCGTTTCTCGCCCACCTGGGAAACCAGCGACCGCTCGGCGTTCTTCGACTTCGGCCCCAACC
>JANXRE010000171.1 GCA_025353165.1 Acidobacteriota bacterium
GGCGCACGTATTCCTCGGGATCGGATCGCCGCAGCGCAACTGCCTGGTCCAGCGTCAGCCCGTTCGGAACGTAGCCGTTCAGCGGGTCGTGCGCGCTCGTCTGATCCGTCAGGATATCGGGAACGATCCCGCGGGCCGCAAGCTCCGGGATGACGTCCGCGCAATTGCCGGCGAGTCCAACTGAGAGCGCCTCGCCCTTACGCCGCGCGTCGTCCAACCAGCCGAGCGCCTCATCAAGGCGGCAGGACATCCGGTCGCAGTAACCGGTGGCAATGCGTTTCTCGATCCGCTTGGGATCCACGTCCACGCCCAGAAAACAGGCGTCGTTCATCGTCGCGGCGAGCGGTTGAGCCCCGCCCATCCCGCCCATCCCGCCGGACACGACGAGCTTGCCGCGCAGCGACCCGCCGAAATGCCGAGCCGCCGCGGCTGCGAACGTCTCGAAGGTGCCTTGCACGATGCCCTGGCTGCCGATGTAGATCCAGGACCCAGCGGTCATCTGGCCATACATGATCAGGCCAAGTTTCTCGAGCCGCTGGAATTCATTGAAATTCGACCAGTGTCCGACGAGGTTCGAATTCGCTATGAGAACCCGCGGCGCTTCGTCATGCGTGCGGAAGATTCCCACCGGTTTGCCGGACTGCACCAGCAGCGTCTCGTCGTTGTCGAGCGATTCGAGCGACCGCACGATGGCCTCGAACGCGGCCCAGTTGCGGGCCGCTTTGCCCGTCCCCCCGTAGACGACCAGGTCGTCCGGACGCTCCGCGACCTCCGGGTCGAGGTTGTTCATGAGCATGCGGAGCGCGCCTTCCTGGTGCCACCCCTTCGTCCGCAATGTGCGGCCCCGCGGAGCCGTAATCGGCCGCGGCGGCGCTTCGATTGACATAGCCCGGTCCCCCCAGAAGAAATTTAGCACCCACGAGGGACCCGTGGTTATCGGTAGAATTTAGGAAGACTCAATGCTTCTCAGGGCGCTACTGGTTTTACTCGCTTTTTTACTCCCGGCCGCGGACACGTCGAAGTCCGTCGACGAGCGGCTCTGGAGCCACCGCAACCTCGGGAAAGCCTTCTATGAAAACCCCACGACGCAGATCCAGGCGGTGGACGAATTCAAGAAGGCGCTCGACCTCGCGCCGAAATCCGCGCGTGAGCAAGTGAATTATGGCCTCGCGTTGCTGCGGGCCGGCAAGACAAAGGAAGGCGTGGAGGCGCTCCAGAGGGTACAGGAGGCGCATCCGGAGATTCCGCACACCTGGTTCAATCTCGGAATTGTTTTCAAGAAGGATGGAGATTTCCCCGCGGCACGGCAGCAGTTCGAGCGGTTCGTGAAACTCGTGCCCGACGAGCCGGTGGGTCACTACAATCTCGGTGTTCTCCTGAAACAGGAGAGCAAAACCGAAGAGGCGATCCGGGAACTGACCACGTCGGGCAAGCTGAACGAGAACCTGGCGGCCCCGCATTTCCAGCTCTACAACATCTATCGAACCAGCAGTCATCCGGTGGACGCCGCCCGCGAGTTGGACATCTTCCGGAATAATAAAAAGGCGCAGGAAAGCTGGGTGTCCGGCGAAGACATGGAGTGGTGCGATTACGCGGAGGTCTGGGATCCGCTGGACATGACGGCACCCGAACCCGCGCCGGAGCAGGAAAAGTTCGAGGATAGAATTCTGCCTGGCGCGGTGGACGCGAAGACCGCGCACGCCATCGTGATAGACGCCGATGGCGATTCGAAGCCCGATCTCCTGGTGTGGTCTTCGAAAGGCGTGCTGCTGTACAAGAACGGGACCGAGCCCGTGAAGGGTTTCGGTCTCGACAGGCTGACGGATATCATCTCGATCGCACCTGGGGACTACGACAATGACGGTCTGATGGACCTCGCCGTGGTGCAGCCTGTGGGCGTGACGCTCTGGCATAACGAAAAGGGCCGGTTCAAACAAGTCGATCTGCGCGGAGGAGCCGGTTCGTACAACGCCGCGATTTGGGTGGACTTCGATCACGACTACGATCTCGACCTGTTCCTCCTCGGCAAACAGTCGAAGCTCCTGCGGAATCAAGGCACCGCCGGATTCGCCGACCACACCGCCGATTTTCCGTTTGAGAAGGGCGAGGCGCTGGACGCGATCCCGTTCCGTCTGGTCAAGGATTCGAAGTCATTCGACATTGTCGTTTCGTATGCGGATCATGGCGGCGTCCTCTACCACGACAAGCTGAATGCGAAATATGAGGCAATGCCGGCGAAGGACGTCGAGGCAGGCGCCCGCAATCTTGACCTCGCGTACGACGGCAAGGGACAGGCGCAGGTCGCGAAGTCGGCTCCGCGCGAAGTGACGGCTGATTTCGATGGCGACGGACGCCTGGACCGCGCCGAGGTTGGCGATCAGGTGAAGGTTCGGTTCAACCGCACCGAGACGAAGCGCCGCTGGATGCGGATCGAGCTCGCGGGCGTGAAGAATCTCAAGCTGGGGCAGGGAAGCGAAGTTGAGATAAAGGCCGGTACGCTGTATCAGAAGCTGCGCTACGCCGGCCTGCCGTTGCTCTTCGACATGCACGGTTACGACCAGGCCGACACCGTTCGGACGACATGGGGAAACGGACTCATACAGAACGAAGCTCAGCAGCCCACCGGCAAGGCGCACGTCTACAAGGAAGCTCAGCGCTTGTCTGGTTCGTGCCCGATGATCTGGACTTGGGACGGCACGCATTTCCGCTACATCACCGACGTGCTCGGCGTGGCGCCGCTGGGCGCGACCTCCGGCGACGGCACCTATTTTCCGACGGATCACCATGAGTACATCCAGATCCCGGGCGATGCCTTGCAAGCTGTCGACGGCAAGTACGACGTCCGGCTGACTGAGGAGTTGAGTGAAGTTTCGTATTTCGATCAGATCCGGCTTTACGCGGTGGATCATCCGGCTGGCGAGGAGATCTACACCAGCGAACGCTGGAAAGGTCCGCCGTTCCCGGACTTCCGTTTCTACGGAGTGAAGCGGCGCGTGTACCCGGTCCGCGCCGTGGATCATCACGGCCATGATGTGCTCGCGAGGATCAAGGCGAAGGATGATTCTTATGTTGACGACTTCGCCAGGCGTGAGAATGGCGTGGCTGAGTTTCACTCGATCACGCTCGATTTTGGAAAGGCCGCGCCCGATAATCGCGCTGTTCTGATCCTGAACGGCTGGGTGGATTGGGCCGACGGCTCCACGTTCCTTTCCGCCGCGCAGGAGTACAAAGACGGACTCGTGCCGCCGTATCTCCAGGTGAAAGATGCCGCGGGCAAGTGGAAGACGGTCATAGAGGACATGGGCATGCCCGACGGCAAGCCCAAAACCATCGGCGTCGATCTCACCGGGAAGTTTCTCAGTGCATCGCGAGAGGTCCGCATCATCACGAATCTATGCGTCTACTGGGACGAGATCTTCCTGGGTGAATCGAGCGCCCCGCCTTCGGTCCGGCAGGCGCAAGTGCAAACCGCATCGGCCGACGTTCGGTTCCGGGGGTTCTCCGGAAACAGAATCGATCGAGAGCGGAAAAAACCCGAGCAGTTCTTCTATGAGGTGTCTACCCCAACGTCGAACTGGAATCCGACACCGGGCATGTACACCCGCTACGGCCCTGTCGCCGGGTTGCTGTCCGACGTGGATGACCGGTTCGTGATTATGGGTTCGGGCGATGAGATCCGGCTGCGTTTTGACGCGGCATCGCTGCCGCGGACCCCCCAGGGATGGAAACGCGATTGGCTGCTGAAGGTGGACGGCTGGGCCAAAGACCGCGACGCGAACACCGCGTATTCGCAGTCTGTCGAACCCCTTCCGTTCCACGGAATGAGCCAATATCCATACGGCCCCGGCGAGTCATACCCGAAAGACACTATTCACAATGAATACCGCGCCCTGTACACTCAACGTCCAGCGCTGCGATTAATTCGTCCGCTTGCAAAGGCCAACTAACTAAGCATGAAATCTCGCTTATTGGGAGCGCTGTTTCTCGCGCTGTTGCTGAACTCCGGCTACATCTCGGCGTTCGCGACTGCCTCCATCTTTTACGTCGGCAATGTGCTCCTGCACGTGGTGCTCGGCGTGGCCGCAACCATTCTGTTCGTTCAATGGGTGCGCCCGCGATGGCAGCAGATCGGCGTTGGCTCGGGCTTTCTTTTGGTGTCTGCCGCGTTGGGGTTGTACCTGGCGTGGTTCGGCGCGACTACTCCGAACAGGTGGGCGGTAAAACTACACATTTTTCTTGCCGCTCTCGGAATCGGCGCTCTTGTGCCGTTTATGCTGCGCCTCGCTCCCGCCCGGTACCGGCGAGCATTCTTGATGACGCTGGGACTCTCGGTGTTGCTTCCGCTCGGCGCAGCCTGGTCGAACCGCATCTGGCCCGATCCGAGCGCGCGAATTCGAAACCCGCTCCATGTTCCGGCGTCGATGGATGAGGAAGGGGCGGGCCCTAAGTCGCCGTTCTTCCCCTCCTCGGCGAACACGAGCGTCAACGGGATCATCCCTTCGAATTTCTTCATGGATTCCAAGCTGTGCGGCGAGTGTCACAAGGACATATACGAACAGTGGCAATCGTCCATGCACCACTTCGCATCGTTCAACAACCAGTTCTACCGGAAGGCGATCGAGAACATGCAGGATGTGGTCGGGACGAAACCCACCAAGTGGTGCGCCGGCTGCCACGACCATGCCGTATTCTTCAATGGACGGTTCGACAAACCGATCAAGGAACAGATAGATACGCCCGAGGCTCAGAACGGGCTTGGCTGCCTTTCCTGTCACTCCATCGTTCGCGTCGACGGCAGCATGGGGAACGGCGGATTCCTCATCGAATACCCTCCGCTGCACGAACTGGCATCCAGTCACAATCCGTGGATTCGCAAGTTCGATCGCTATGTAACGTACCTCAACCCGGAGCCTCATCGCCGCACCTTTCTGAAGCCCTTCATGCGAGAGCAGGAGTCGGAGTACTGCTCCGCCTGCCACAAGGTGCACCTGGACGTTCCGGTCAACGGATATCGCTGGCTGCGCGGTTTCAACGATTACGATAACTGGCAGGCCAGCGGCATATCCGGCCAGGGTGCGCGCTCTTTCTATTACCCGCCCCAGTCATCCACCTGCGCGGGGTGCCATATGCCGCTTCTCGATTCGCAGGACCCCGGAAATGTCAACGGCAAGGTGCATTCGCATCGCTTTGCCGCCGCGAACACGGCTGTCGCTTATGTGAATCACGACCAGAAGCAGTTGAGCGAGACCGAGAAGTTCTTGAAGTCCGGATTCGTCACGGTCGACATCTTCGCAGTCACGCCGGTTGAAAAGACCAAGGGGCAAACCGAGATGCGGCGGCGCGCCACCGACAGCACGCCTCAGTTGATGTCCACTTTCGCCGTCGGCGAGGAATCCGAACAGCAGGGCCCAGTAGTCCTGCGCGAAGTGGGCAAGATTGCAGCTCCGATCGATACGGCCCAGGCTCGCGTCGAACCGGGCGAGACGGTGCGGGTCGATACCGTCGTGCGGACCCGCCGCATCGGTCACTTCTTTCCCGGCGGCACGGTGGACGTCTTCGATGTCTGGTTGGAACTGATCGCCAGTGACGCGACCGGCCGGACCATCTTCTGGAGTGGCAAGGTGGAGGACCAAGGCACGGGACCCGTCGAACGCGGGGCCCATTTCTACCGCTCGTATCAGCTCGACGGCGAAGGAAACATGATCAATAAGCGGAATGCGTTCCAGACGCGCAGCGTTTTGTATGTAAAGCTGATTCCCCCGGGCGCTGCCGACGTCGGACATTTCCGGTTGAAGATTCCGAAAGACGTGAAGGGTCCGATCACGCTGCATGCCAAGCTGAACTATCGCAAGTTCTCGCATTACTACACGCAGTTCGCGTATGCCGGCAAGCCATCCAGCTCCGATCCTCATCTCGTGAACGCAAGCGTCGACAATCGCGAGTTCTCGTTTCATCCCTCGAATATCCCAGCCAACGTTTCCGGCGCGATCAAGGGCGAGATTCCGAATTTGCCGATCGTCACGGTGGCCGAAGCGACGACGCAACTGCAATTGGGCACACCGGCCTGGGCGCCGGTGGTAACCAAGAAAGACCGCGAGCGCTGGAACGATTGGGGCATTGCTCTCCTGCTTCAGGGCGACCTCAAAGGCGCGGAGTACGCCTTCAAGAAGGTGACCGAAGCCGAACCGGAATATGCGGATGGTTGGCTGAACGTGTCCCGCGCGCTGATCCAGGAAGGCGAAACCGACGCCGCGAAGCCGTACATCGCCAAGGCCCTGGCCGTGGATCCGAAACTCGGCCGCATCTATTTCTTCAAGGCGATGATCGAAAAAGCCGACGGCGATTACGAGGCCTGCCTGACCAGCCTCCGCACGGTCGCGCAAATGTATCCACGCGACCGCGTCGTGTGGAACCAGATCGGCCGTATCCTGTTCCTCCAGCGCAATTACGCGGAGGCCGTAAAAGCGTACCAGCAGGCGCTGGGCGTCGACCCGGAGGACGTACAGGCGCACTACAGCCTAATGCTGTGCTACAACGGACTCGGGCAGTCCGCACTTGCGGATCGCGAGCGACACTTGTTCGGCCGGTTTAAGGCCGACGAATCGTCCACCGCGATCACGGCGAAGGCGCGGATGATCAGCCCCGAGGACAACAACGAGCGGCAGCAGATTCACGATCATGAGAGCGTGCCCCTGAAATGAAAAAGCTGTTTTGCTCCGTTCCCTTTGTCGCCGGTCTGATCGCGTCCATGGGAACCACGCCGTCAACCGGTGTCCGCTTCACGGATGTCACGGGTGCGGCCGGCATTAAATTCGTGCACAATGCCGGCAAGACGGGAAAAAAGTATCTTCCCGAAACGATGGGCTCTGGCGTTGCGTTTCTGGACGCGGACGGCGACGGATGGGTCGACATCCTGCTGGTGAATTCGAAGGACTGGATGCCGCGAGGACGGCGTTCCACCGCCGCGTTGTACCGCAATAATCACGACGGGACGTTCACCGATGTCACGCGGGGTTCCGGCCTGGATATCGAACTGTTCGGAATGGGCGTCGCGGTCGCGGATTACGACAACGACGGCAGACAGGATGTCTACATAACGGCGCTCGAAGGCGACCGCCTGTTCCATAACGAAGGGAACTTCAAGTTCCGCGATGTCACCGCTTCCTCTGGTATTCGAAACGCGCACTTCGGAACCAGCGCCGCCTGGGTCGATTACGACCGCGACGGCAAGGTGGATCTGTTCGTTGCGAACTACGTGCAATGGACGCAAAAAGGCGACCTCTGGTGCTCGCTGGACGGCGCTACGAAATCGTATTGCACGCCGGAGTCGTATAAGGGCACAAGCTCCAGGCTGTTCCACAATCTCGGTAACGGGAAGTTCGAGGACGTGACGCAGAAAGCCGGAATCGGCGACACGACCAGCAAATCGCTGGGCGTCGCGGTGCTCGACTACAACGGCGACGGCTGGCCCGACCTGTTCGTCACCAACGACACGCAGCCGAACAAGCTCTACCGGAACAACCACGGCACGTTTTCAGAAGAGGCCATTCCGGCCGGTGTCGCCTATGGCGAGGACGGGACGGCACGCGGCGCGATGGGCGTGGATGCCGCGGATTACGACCGCAGCGGGCGGCCTCACCTGCTGGTCGGGAACTTCTCAAACCAGATGCTCGGGCTGTACCACAACGAGGGAACCTCGCTCTTCGTGGACGAAGCGCCCCGATCCAGCGTGGGTCGCGCGAGTCTGCTGAGCCTCGCATTCGGAGTCTTCTTTTTCGACTATGATCTGGATGGATATCCCGATATCTTCGCCGCTACCGGCCATATCGATGAGGAGATCGGCCGCGTCCAGCCGAAGATCCAGTTCAAGCAGCCGCCGCTGTTGTTTCACAACGCCGGCAAAGGCAGGTTTGACGACGTCTCCAAGCAGATGTCGCCGGAATTCGCGCGGCCCGTCGTTGGGCGCGGCGCCGCGTATGCCGATTTCGACCACGACGGCGACCTGGACGTCATCGTCTCGACGAACGGCGGCCCGGCCTACCTCTTCCGGAATGATGGCGGAAACAAAAACAACTGGATTCACCTGACACTCACCGGCACCAAATCGAATCGCAGCGCGATCGGCGCGGTGGTTCGAATCGAAAGCGCCGGCGGAAAGCAGTGGCAGATGGTGCACAGCGGATCGAGCTACTGTTCGCAAAGCGAGCTGGGCCTCACCTTCGGGCTCGGAAAAGATCCGAAGGTGAATACAATTGATGTAGAGTGGCCGAGCGGCCAGCGGCAGCACCTCGCGAACGTCGCCGCCCGCCAGTACCTGAATATCACAGAGCCCAGATGACCCCACGAATACCGATTGCCGCGATTACCGACGAATTCGCTCCCGGCTTAGCCACCGCGCTGGACGCGATGAAGCCCATCGGCATGGAAGCCGCCGAGCTTCGCATGATCGGGTCGAAGAACATCATGGACCTCGACAAGGACGAGCTCAGGGCCGTGAAAGGGCTGCTCGACAGTCGCGGTTTCCGCGTAATTTCAATCGCTTCGCCCCTGCTGAAATGCGTTTATCCCGGCGTGGAAGTGGACACGCGGTGGCAGCAGGACGCCTTCGCGGCGAAGTACGCCGTCGAGGATCAAGCAAGTCTGCTGGAACACGCGCTTCTCGTGGCAAAATACTTTACCTCGCAAATTATTCGAGTGTTCTCGTACTGGCGGACCGTCGAGCCGGAACGCGTTTTCGAGCCGGTCTGCGACGCTCTGCGGACGATGGCGGAACGCGCGGCACGGGAGAACGTGATTATCGGCCTCGAGAATGAGCACGCCTGCAACATCTCGACCGGCGCACAAGCGGCGAAAGTACTAGAGGCGGTGAATCATCCGAACCTGAAGCTGGTTTGGGACCCAGCGAACGCGATGGTCAGTGGAGAGGTGCCTTTTCCCGACGGCTACTCAATGATTCCGAAAGGCCGCATCGTGCACGTGCATGCGAAAGACTGCCACATGGACGGGCACAAGCCGGTATGGGGCCCGCTCGGTACGCGTTCGGTCGACTGGAAGGGGCAGATCGCAGCCTTGCTGGCGGACGGCTATCCGGGCTACCTGTCGCTCGAGACGCACTGGCCCGGGCCAGGCGGCGACAAACTTGCCGGAAGCACCATCTGCGGCTGGAACCTGCGCGGTCTTGCATCCGGCTAGTAGTGAAACCGGTAGCGCAGTTGCAGGTAGATCTGCCGCGGGTCGGCGTAATGCGTTCCTCCGAACGTCTGGCTGTTGTCCAGAAGAAACCGGCGGTTCGCTGCGTTTAGCGATGTCACCGACACGGTGAAGTTCTCGCCAAACGTCCTGCCGAGCGTGAGATCCAGTGTAGTGTGTCCCGGCAAGTGCATCGGAGTATCGCTGGAACCGTCGGTGAAACCCGACCCGTAGTAAACGTCGGCGCTCGCCAGTATTCGCCCCGGCAGGTTCGCATTGAACCCTGTGTGAAGCGTGTGCCGCTGGTCATGGTCGAGCAGGAAGTATCCGTCCCTGGGAGGAGAGAAGTCCGTCAGGCCGCCGGTGATGGCGCCAGCCGCGTTTGCGTGCGCATAGGCGTACGAAACGTAAACTTCGCCGCGCTTGAACAATCGTGGCGAGCGAAGACTAACCTCCCATCCATACAGCTTCGCGCTCTGAATCGTCAGCGGGAAAAACACATTTGAGTTTCCAATCGCGTTGTGGTCGAAGTAATTCCGCGCGCGCTGGTGATAGTTATTTACATCGACGGACCAGCCGCGGACCGGAACCGTCAGCCCAAACTGGTGTTCTTCGTCTCGCTCTCCATGGAGCGGAATGACCCGCAGCCCCTGGGCGACCGCGAAGTCGAGCAAAGGTCCGGCCACGGTGGACAGCGGGGGCGCCTGATAATACCGGCCCCAGAATCCCCGCAGCACCCAGTTCAACCGCGGGATCCGAATCGCCGCCCCAAGCCGGGGGCTGGCCGCGTTTTCCGAAATCGCGCCCGTGAAATGCGTCAGCCGTACGCCCGCCGTAAATGTCAGCCACGATAATGCCTTGTACTGATCTTCGAGGAACACCGACTCGAGGTGTCCGGTCGAAACCCTGTCCTGGGCGAGC
Organism: Acidobacteriota bacterium; assembly: GCA_025353165.1. Classification (GTDB taxonomy): domain Bacteria; phylum Acidobacteriota; class Terriglobia; order Bryobacterales; family Bryobacteraceae; genus TMP-7. The sequence continues at coordinate 10,111 of JANXRE010000171.1, forward strand.
GTGCCTCCAGACCCGTCATTCGCAATCAGCCGCACCGATTCGTCGTCTCCCTGGCCGAAACCGTAAACACCCGCGCGTGCGTTGTGCCTGGCGGTCACGGCGTTCAGCGAGACCTGAGCGCCCGCGTAATCCGAGGATCGCTGCTGCGAGGCGCTAACCGGATAGTCGTTGGGGCTCCCATCGTAGTTCGTCCAATTGTGGTGATAGAACGGCGAGGCTGTAAGCAGCAGACCCGGACCAAACGAATGCGCCCACGAAAAAGTGGCGAGCGCATCCCGCTCGCGCTCGACATCGCGAAGCCCCACGTTCGGGATCTGGTAATCATCCCGGCGAAGGGTTGTGAAGAAGCGGAACTGATCGCTGGCGTCGCGATTGTAGATGAGGCTGACAAGCCCTCCTGCACCCCAGACGCGATCGTGCAGCACGTCCGGGCCTGGGGTCTCCAAACCGTAATCGCTTCGATTCCCGTTCAGGCTGGCGAAGTAAGCGAACTTCGCGGTGTGGCTGCCGAGGTTCACATGTTCATTGGTCTGATGGAAAGTGCCAAACGTCGTGTAGACCTCGCCTTCCTGGTTGCTTTCAAAGCCGGTCCTGGGAACGACATTGAACACCCCATACGTGCGATCTCCATAGTCCGACGAATAGCCGCCGCGCTGCGCCTCGAGGTAATCGATATCCTTCGGATCGATCTGCGGCCCGATGTTGCTTGCGATATTTGTGTTCGGAATGGGCACACCATCGATGGCCCATGTCACCTGGTGGCCGCCTCGAACATGCAGTTGATCGTGCGTCACCCAAGCTCCGGGCACGTGATCCGTGATCAGATTCAGGCTGTTACTCAAATCCGCGCCGGGCGTCATCTGGATCTCCCGGCGGCTGATCATCGTCGTCGGAGTCATTACTTCAGGGCTGACCGCAAGCGCATTCTCCAAAACGTCGACCGACTCCCGGTTGGAGCCAATCAGAAGTTGGAAGTGTAGAATCGGCGCGCTTCCCGACGAGACGACGATGGACTGCCGCGCTGGCACGAAGCCATCGAAAGTGACAGTGACAGTGTAAACGCCGACCGGCACAGGGGAGGACTGGAAAACGCCCTCGCCGTTTGTCGTGAGTACCTGAGAGTACTCGGAATCGGCGCCCTTGACCAGCACGTTCGCGGCCGGCACGGGCCGGTGATCGGGATCGTGAACGATGCCCCGCAACGAGCCGAGCGCCGCGGCCCACACGTGCAGCGCTGCGAACGCAACTAGACAGATTAAGACTCGCTTCAAAACTGAAACTCCCTCTGCGGTTGTGTGTGGTGTTTACAGGATCGCGAGGGAGGGAGGCGGGCGTTGACGGAGGGACTTGTTAAATCCCTCGAAGTGGTTATGGTTCAGCGGTCGCGGTGCGAACCGAGCCGACGCTACAGGAGCAGGCGCCGTCATCGCCGCCACCGGGACGAAAGGAGAATTCGAGACCGGCGAGCCGAAGACGGCGCCGGCGCAATTCGTGGAACAGAGAGGCGCACTCTGCCAGCCAGGCGCGGTTTTCGCGGAACAGCAGCATCCCGACCGGCCCTTGCGCGCACAGCACGCCATCCCGCGATCGGACTGCGTCGCAAAAGCTGGGATCACTGGACCGATTGCCAGTGTGCACAGCAGGAGGGCGGCGATAGCGCGGGCGCGATTCAATCTGTCGGATTATACGCACGTACCGGTGCGCGCCGTCAACAATGCTATCCTCGTAGGCAACTGAGGCCGAACAGGTGCGCATTTGTTTTGTAGTTTCGGGTTTGTTCCTGGCCCTCCTCTGCCTCGCCGCTTACGCGCAGAAAGAGTTTCGCGAGTACCCGGGAGTGGAGTACGAGAACTTCCCGCTGCCGCCCGACTATCGGGACAAAACCGAGTTCACGCGAGCCCGGCTCATTTATCCATCGGTTCGTTACGGCTGGCGCCGGTTCAACAGTTGGACCATCGATTACCCCCGCTCCGACCGGCACCTTCTGGCAGGCATCCGGCGTCTCACTCGGATCGACACGCGCTCCGTCGAACAGCCGGTGAACCCCGACGACGGCGACGATATCTTCAACTGGCCGTTCCTATACGCAGTGGAAGTGGGCCACTGGGATCTCACCGACGCACAGTGCGGGAAGATCCGCGAGTTTCTTCTGCGCGGCGGCTTCCTCATGGTGGACGATTTCCACGGTACGCAGGAGTGGGACGTATTCATCGCCAGCATGAGCCGCATTTTGCCGGAGCATCCGATTGTGGAATTGGACAACAAGGATCCGATCTTTCACACGCTGTACGACCTTGACGAACGCTTCCAGGTTGCGGGCGCGCAGTACTTCGATTCCGGCAAGACCTACGAAAAAGATGGGTACGAGCCGCGGTGGCGCGGCATCTACGACGACAAGGGCCGGGTGATGGTGGCAATCTGCCATAACATGGATCTCGGCGATGCGTGGGAGTGGTCTGACGATCCGAGATATCCCGAGAAGTGGGCATCGCTGGCATACCGCATCGGAGTAAACTATCTCATCTACGACATGACCCACTAGGGTCGCTAGTATGTTTGAATTCCTTTTCAAATATCCATGGACCGCATTTTCGAAGGGGAGTCTCGTGTGGCTCGGCTTCGGACCCGTCTGGGTCTTGCCGCTGGTCATCGTCCTCGGCGCGGCGATTCTCGGGTGGCTGCTATGGCGCAGGCGGTTCGGAACGGGAGCGGTGGCTCGCACCGCGGCCGTATGGGCTTTGCAGACGGCCTTTTTCGCCCTGCTTCTTGCCATGCTCTGGCAGCCTGCGCTCAGCGTCGCCACGCTGAAGCCCCAACAGAATATTGTCGCTGTTGTCGTCGACGATTCCCGGAGCATGGCGATCCGCGACGGCGGGAGTATGCGTCGGGATGAGGCCCGCCACGCGCTGGATCGCCTGCTGCCGTCTCTAAGCCAGCGGTTTCAAGTGCGCCTGTACCGCCTCGGGCAATCGGCCGAACGAGTCCAGAGCCCGCGAGCGTTCCAGGCCACCGCCCCCGCCACGCACATCGGCGACGGGCTGCGCCAGATAATCGCGGACAGCGCGACATTGCCGGTCGGCGCGGTCGTGCTCTTGTCCGATGGAGCGGACAACTCGGGCGGCATCGACCTGGACACTCTTTCGGAGTTGCGCGCGAAACAGATTCCGGTCCAAACCGTCGGGTTCGGGAGCGAACGTCTCGACCGCGACATCGAACTGCTCGAAGTCCAAACACCGCAGTCCTCGCTTGCCGGGTCTCGTGTAGCCGCGCAGATTTCGTTCCGGCAGCGCGGCTTCGCCGGGCAGAAAGCAAAGATCGTCGTCCGGGACGGCGCCAATATCCTCGCGATGCGTGAGATCACGTTGCCGGCCGACGGCGCGCAGCAGTCGGAACCGTTGTTGTTTCAGAGCGGGAATCCTGGCGTGCGAAACCTCGCCGCTTCGATCGACCCGCTTCCCGGAGAAGAGAATCCCGCAAACAACCGGATGACTCGCGTTATGGAAGTGCGGGGTGACAAGCCCCGCATCCTGTACGTCGAAGGGGAACCCCGCTGGGAATTCAAGTTCATCCGCCGTGCCATGGATGAGGACCACAACGTTCAACTCGTAACCCTCCTCCGCGCAACGCAGAACAAGAACTACCGGCAAGGCATCGCCGATCCGAAGGAGCTGGAGGAAGGGTTCCCGGCGCGGCGTGAAGATTTGTTCGGTTACAGCGCGCTCGTCCTGGGCAGTCTCGAGGCCAACTGGCTTACGCCCGCGCAGCACGAAATGATCCGCGAGTTCGTCGACCGCCGAGGCGGCGGCCTGCTCTTTTTAGCCGGACGGTTTGGCTTGGCGGAGGGCGGCTACGCAAAGGAGCCGTTCACCGACCTTCTCCCGGTCACGCTGCCCAGCCACAGAAACACGTACCATATCGCCCCCGCATACGTCGATCTCACTATGGCCGGCCGCGATAGCCTGATCTGCCGCCTGGTAGACGATCCGCAAGTCAATGCCGAGCGGTGGAAGAAGCTGCCGTACATGATGAACTGGCAGGAACCCGGCACTCCGAAAGCGGGCGCGGCTGTGTTGGCGGAATCGATTCCCGGGGGTGCGCGAAACCGGTATCCGCTGCTCGTCACGCAGAACTTCGGGCGCGGCCGGACGTCGGTGTTCGCAAGTTCCGGAAGCTGGCGCTGGCAGATGCTCCAACCCGTGGAGGACAAGAGCCACGAAACCTTCTGGCGGCAGATGATGCGCTGGCTGGTCACCGGCACGCCAGGGCCGGTTGTACTCACGACTCCCTCCCCGATTGTCGCCGACGACTCCCGGGTGAAACTGCGCGCCGAAGTTCGCGACAAGACCTACACTCCGGCGCCGGACGCACAGGTGGAAGCTCGCGTAATTGGACCGGACGGCTCCAGCGGGACGGTCACGATGAGGCCGGATCCGGCCGAACCGGGAATTTACGCGGCCGAGTACAGCGCTCCCGTGGCCGGCTCCTATATCGCGGAAGCGGTGGCGCGGCGCGGTAAGGATGAACTCGGACGCGGGGTGGCGGCATTCCGTCGCGAAGACGGTGTCGCTGAGGAGTTTCACACGGAACAGAACCGCGAACTGTTGGAGAGGTTGGCGACACAGACGGGCGGGCGTTACTACCGTCCGGCCGACGCGGCGCGCATCACGGACGAGATCACTTACTCGCCAGCCGGCATCTCGGTCCGGCAGACGTTGGATCTGTGGAATATGCCGGTGCTGTTTCTGCTGGCGCTTGCGTTGCGGAGCGGTGAATGGCTGTTGCGGCGGCGGTGGGGGCTGATATGAAAGCGCTGACGCTCCTGCTGGCCGTTGCCTCGCTCGCGCCCGCGACCACGTTTTACGTGACCGTGGCCGGCCTCGGTGGAGAGGACGAATTCCAGCAGCGCTTCGACAACTGGGCGAAGGAGATCGACAAACTGGTCCGCGCATCAAAAGATGCGCAGGTTGAAACGCTGTTCGGTCCCGCGGCAACGAAGGCCAGGGTCGAGGCCGCGTTGCGTTCCGTTTCGGCGAAGGCGCAGCGTGACGATGCTCTGGTGCTGATGCTGATCGGACACGGGACGTTCGATGGCTACGACTACAGGCTGAACCTTCCGGGGCCCGATATCACGGCCGGAGAACTCTCGGCGCTGTTGGACCGCATTCCGGCATCCCGGCAGTTGATCGTCAATATGACGAGTTGCAGCGGTGGCTCTATGAAGGCATTCCAGGGGGCCGGCCGCGTGGTGGTGACCGCGACGAAAACCGGCACCGAGCGGAACGCGACGATATTTGCTCGCTACTGGGTGGAAGCGCTCCGCGATCCCGCCGCCGACTCGGATAAGAACGAGACGATTAGCGCGCTGGAAGCCTATCGGTACGCCGAACAAAAAACGTCGCAGTTTTACGAAACACAGAAGCGGCTGGCGACGGAGCACGCGGTTCTGGAAGACACCGGCAAGGGGGACGGTGTCCGCCAACCCTCGCCGCAGAACGGGCAGGGGCTCGCCGCCGCGCAGTTTGCGGTAGTGCGAATGGCCGGCGCTCAGAACATTTCCAACGATCCGGCGCTTCTGAATAAGCGGGAAGAATTGGAAGCGAGGATCGACAAGTTGAAGTACGAGAAAGCCTCGCTGAACGAGGGCGAGTATCGCAAACAATTGCGGGCCCTCCTCACCGCGCTGGCGAAGGTACAAGCGGAGTTGGACAAATGAGGTGGGTCGCGCTCGCTGTGGCCCTGCCACTCGCTGCCCTCGCGCAGGCGCCCCAGGCATGCCGTGCGCTTTACCGGCAGGGCAAGCTGGCCGAAGCGCGAGAGTGCAACACCCGCCTGGCGAAGTCGGAAGACCCGTTCTTGCGCGCCCAAGGACTGTGGGGCATACGAGATTATCAGGGCGCGAACGCGGCGTTTCGCGAAGCGGCATTGGCCCGGCCTGCCGATCCCGGCGTCAAGGTGCTGTGGGGCCGCATGTACCTCGAGCATTTTCAGCCAGCGGACGCCATGGCGCTGTTCCAGGAGGCTTTGAAAGCGAAGCCCGATTACGCTCCTGCGTTACTGGGCATGGCGCTGGCGGCCTCCGAGGGCTACGAGATCCGGGCGGTGGAACTCGCGGAGTCCGCGCTGAAATCCGATCCGAGGCTGGCGGAAGCGCGAGCCCTGCTTGCCAGACTCGCCCTGGAGGACAACGACCGAAAGCGCGCCGGCGACGAAGCGGATAAGGCGCTGGACAGCCTCGAAGCGCTCTCTATCCGCGCCACCATGGACTGGTTGGACGACAAGGGCGATACCGAGTGGATCGCGCGCATCCTCAAGATCGATCCGGCTTACGGCGAGGCCTACTCGACCGGCGCGCGGCTTCTGGTTCTGAATCGCCGCTACGACGAGGGAATCCACCTTTACCGCAGGGCGCTGGAACTCAACCCGGAGCTCTCCGATGCGCGGGCGGAACTCGGCGTTCAGCTCATGCGAATGGGCGGCGAAATCGAGGCCCGCAAGCAACTCGAATCCTGCTACAAGAAAGGCTATCGCGGTCCCGCTGTCGTCAACTCGCTGCGGCTGCTCGATTCCTACAAGAACTTCGAGACGTTCCGCACGCCCACCACAGTTCTCCGCCTGCAAAAGAAAGAAGCCGCCTTGCTGCGCCCGTACTTCCAGGAGCAGATGGATCGAGCGATGGCGGCATACGAGAAGAAGTACAAGCTGAAACTGACGAAGCCCGTGCAGGTCGAGGTCTACCCCGATCACGAGGATTTCGCCGTGCGCACGATGGGCATGCCGGGACTGGGAATTCTCGGCGTGACCTTCGGCAATGTCGTTGCGATGGATTCGCCATCGGGCCGGAAGCCCGGCGATTTCCACTGGGCGAGCACGCTGTGGCACGAACTAAGCCACGTGTACGTTCTGACCGCGACCAACCATCGCGTACCAAGGTGGTTCACGGAAGGCATGGCTGTTCACGAGGAAACGGCAGCCTCGCCCGAGTGGGGCGATCGCGTCTCCCCCGAGGTCATTCAGGCGATCAAAGATCGGAAATTATTGCCGGTCGCGGAATTGGATCGCGGCTTCATTCGCCCCAGTTACCCGGCCCAGGTCATCGTTTCGTATTTTCAGGCGGGAAGAATCTGCGATTACGTGAACCAGCGCTGGGGCTTCGATAAACTTCTCGCCATGATGCGGGAGTTTGGCGAGCGCAAGACAACTCCCGAAGTGGTCCAACATCAGCTGGCAATGACTCCGGACCAGTTCGACCAAGACTTCCTCGCGTGGCTCGGGCAGCAAACGAAAACTCAGGTCGCCGGATTCGACGATTGGCGCAAGGGTCTGCGCGGCGTGGCCGAAGCCGCCCGCGCGAAGAAGTGGGAGCAGGTAATAGCCGAAGGGAAAGCCATTCGCGACCTGTACCCCGACTATGTCGAGGCCGGCAGCGTCTATGAGTTTCTTTCGCAAGCGTACGTCGCGCAAGGCGACAAAGCGAAGGCGATGTCCGAACTGGACCGCTACACCCATGCCGGCGGGCGCAATCCTGCTACGCTGAAGCAATTCGCCGCCTGGCAGGCTGAATCAGGCCGCCAGCGGGAAGCCGCGCAGGTGCTCGCGCGCCTGAACCTGATCGCGCCCAATGACGAGGACCTGCATCGAAAACTCGGAGCCTTGTTGCAGGAAAGCGGCGACCACGCAGGAGCCGCTCGCGAGTGGCAGTCGGTGGTGGCCATGAAACCGGCCGACACGGCCGGGGCAAATTTTGAACTGGCCAAAGCATTACAGGCGGCCGGGAAGAGAGACGACGCGCGGGATGCCGTCCTGAACGCGCTCGAGGCCGCGCCGGGTTACAAGCCCGCGCAGAGACTGCTGCTCGAACTGGACGGAAAGGAATAGTAACTTGTCGACAGTTGTAGCGTCCATCGATTCCGCCGAGCTTCGCACTCGCATCCAGCGGTTCCAGCAAGTGCAGGAAGAAATCGTGCGGCAGGTCCGAAAGGTCATCGTCGGCCAGGATGAAGTGCTGGAGCAGGTCCTGATCGCGTTGTTCGTGGGCGGGCACTGCCTGATCACCGGAATGCCGGGCACCGCGAAAACGCTGCTGGTCCGCACCATGGCCGAGACGCTCGGACTCGAATTCCGGCGCATTCAATTCACTCCGGACCTCATGCCAACCGACATCACGGGCACGGACATCATCGAAGAAGACATGACCACCGGCCACCGCAAGTGGACGTTCGTGCCCGGCCCGATCTTCGCGAATGTCCTTCTGGCCGACGAGATCAATCGCACGCCGCCGAAGACGCAATCGGCGCTGCTCGAAGCGATGCAGGAACTCTCCTGCACGGTGCGCGGCAACATGTACCGCATCAAGCCGCCTTTCTTTGTTCTCGCGACGCAGAACCCGATCGAACTGGAGGGAACGTACCCACTGCCCGAAGCGCAGCTCGATCGATTTCTCTTCAACACGCTGCTCGACTACCTCAGCGTGGAAGACGAGATGAAGGTGGTCTCGATGACTACCACGACGGCGCAGGTGAAGGTGGATCCGGTCACGAATGCGGAAGAGATTATCAGCTTCCAGGAACTCGTCCGCATGGTTCCGATCGCGGAGAGCGTGATGCGGTACGCCGTGGATCTCGTGCGGGCCACGCGCAGCAGCGATCCCAGCGCGCCGGACTTTATCGGGAAGTACGTGAACTTCGGGGGTAGCGTGCGCGCGACGCTCTTCCTGGTCCTGGCGGCGAAAGCGCGCGCTCTCTCTCGCCATCGATACCACGTAACGTATGAGGACGTCGCCGCGCTGGCACGACCGGTCCTGCGGCATCGTGTCCTGGTCAATTTTCACGCAGAGAGCGAACGGCTTTCGTCCGACGACATCCTGAAGCGGCTGCTGGAGGCGAGGCCCGCGCCGAAGGGATAGTAGCCATGGAGCAGCGGTTCCTCAATCCGTCCGTGCTCGCCGGGATCTCGGGTCTCGAGCTCGTGGCTCGCACAGTCGTCGACGGATTCATCGCGGGACTCCACCGGTCCCCCGACTTCGGGTTCAGTCAGGAGTTCGCGGAGTACCGCGCCTACAGCGCCGGCGAGGATTTGCGGCACATCGATTGGAACGTGTTCGCGCGCACCGAGCGCATGTACCTGAAGCGCTACCACGGCGAGACGAACACTCTGATTACCGTGCTGCTGGACGCCAGCAAATCGATGTCGTACTCATCGCACCGCGTTCCCAAAATCGATTTTGCCCGCTATCTGGCTGCCTCGTTCCTGTATCTCTCCATCCAGCAGCGCGACGCCGGAGGACTGATCGTTTTCGACGACGAGATTCGCGATTACGTCCGGCCCTCCGGCCGGCAAGGCCAGTTGCAGCGGCTGCTGTATGCGATTGACAAGGCGGAGCCGGGGCAGCGGACGGATTTTGCCAAGCCGTTCCTGCACTTTCAGCAGTTCCTGCACCGGCGCGGAATCGTGGTGGTGATCTCGGATTTTTACGGAGACCCGGATGCCCTGGTTTCCTCCATGGCGCCGCTGCGAGCGCGTGGCAACGAACTCGCGCTGTTCCATGTCCTCGATCCGGAAGAAGTCCGTCCGCGATTTCGAGACCCCGTTGTGCTGGTGGACCTGGAGACGGAAGACACGATCGAAGTTTCGCCGGACTACGCCCGGCACGAATACCGGGAGCGCGTGGATGCGCATATCGCGGCCCTGAAGACCAAGTCCCAAGCGGCGGGCATGGATTACTTTCTGGTGACGACCGACCGTCCGCTGGACGCTGCGCTGCGCGAATACCTTTTCATACGGCAGGGGAGGATGTAGATGGGACTGCTCGCTCCCTGGTTCCTCGCCGGACTGGCCGCCCTCGGGCTGCCCATCTACCTGCACCTTCTTCGCAGGCACAAGGTGGAACCAAAGCCGTTCGCCTCACTCATGTTCTTCGAGCGCCGGATACAAAGCTCGGTGAAGCACCGGCGGCTGAGGTTTTACGCGCTATTGGCGCTCCGCCTCGCGATGCTGGCGCTGCTTGCTTTCTTGTTCTCGCAACCGTTCCTGTACCGACCTGCAACGGCGAGATCCAGCAATAAACTGGTGGTTATTGCGATCGACCGGTCGTTCAGCATGCGTGCTTCGGGCCTCCTGCAGGAGGCAAGGCGGCAGGCGCTTTCCGCGGTCGATTCGATCCGCGGCGGCGACACCGGGCAAGTGGTCGCGCTCGGCAGCCGCGTCGAGATCCTGACGGAACCGGTCGACGATCGGGGCGCGCTCAAAGCCGCAGTGAATTCCATCGTCCCCGGTGACGATGCGAGTTCCTACGCCGAGTTCTCGCGATTTCTGCGCGGCCTGCCGCCGGCGCTCAAGATGCCCGTGGAGGCTCACTTGTTTACGGACGCGCAGCAGAGTGGAATGCCCGCGGCATTTGCGGACCTGGCTCTTGGCGATCGTACGAAGCTGGTGGTTCATCCTGTCGGACGCTTCGCGCCGAATTGGGCGGTGGAGACCGTAGCGGCGCCTCGTGCGGTGCATGGGTCGGGCAAGGTGCGGGTGACTGCAATAGTGGCCGGCTACGGGACCGAGGCCGCGCGTCGAACGGCATCGCTGGTGGTCAACGGTCGCGTCATCGAGTCGAAGACGGTTGAGGTGCCTGCCGGCGGCCGGGCCCAGGTTGAGTTCGCCGGGTTCGAGCCGTCCTATGGTTTCAACCGCGGCGAGGTTCGGATGGAGCCGGGCGATTCGCTGCGCGAGGACGATCGTTATCGCTTCACTACCGAGCGCACCGAAACGCGCAAGGTGTTGTTTGTTCGTGACGTGAAGCAGACCCCGGGATACTTTCGCGCGGCGCTCCAGGCGGCAGCGGGCAGCGAATACGATCTTGACGCCGTCACGGTGGAGCAGTCGGGGAATTTGGATCCCGCGAAATACTCGTTCATTGTCCTGGCGGACGCCGCGACACTGGCCGCCGATTTCGAACGCCGCCTGTCTAAGTACCTTCAGAGCGGTGGAGGGCTGCTGATAGAGGTTGGCCCCGCGTGCGTGGCGAGACAGCGAGTTCCCGTCGTGGAAATGAACGTGGCGGAGTCGCGTTACACGCCCCACGAAGGCGACCGCTTCCAGACTGCCGCGCGCCTGGATGCTTCGCACCCGGCCATTCGCGATGCCGCCGCGCTCGACGGCGTGCGGTTCTACGAGAGCGCTCGTGTCGACGCCGGAAAATCCCGCGTGCTCGCGAGGCTCAGCGACGAATCGCCGTTGCTGATGGAAAAGACCGTCGGCGAGGGCCGAGCGATCGTGCTGGCGTCAACGCTCGACAACGTGGCTAACGATCTGCCGGTGCATGCGTTGTTCGTCCCGTTTGTAGAACGCATCGCCGCGTACTTGTCCGGACCCGTGAATGGCCCGTCGAGCACTCAGGTGGGTTCGACCATTGTGCTCCGGACCGACGTAGACGGGCGGGCGTCCACTGGAGTGCTCGATCCGGAGGGGAGGCGCGCCCTCGATCTGAAGGAATCGGCCGGCATGGCCGCCTTCACGTTCCCCCGCGAGGGCTATTGGGAAACCCAGAGTGCCGGCGGCCGGCGCGAACTCGTCGCCGTGAATTCGGACCGCAAGGAATCGGACCTGGCGCGCGTCCCCAGCGAGACGCTCGCGTTGTGGACCGAATCCGGGCAACCGGGCAACCCGCTTCAGCCGGCCGCGCCGGGAGAACCGGGACGAGCGCCGCTGTGGCAATACGTTCTCCTGATCCTGGTGGTCCTGGCAGCCGCGGAGTCGCTCGTGGCGAACCGGTTCCAGGGCTCGTCCGAACCGAAAGAACAGTTGCTGACAAAACGGGAGGCGGCATGAACAACCTGGATGCGTTGAACGAATATCTACGCAAAATCGAGCGCGCCCTGGGGTTCTTCGCGTTGTCGCGCGGCGCTGCCGCCACCGCGGGTACGGCGCTTGGGGCAACCGTGGCGCTCGCGTTCCTGATTCACCGGAACGCATTCGCACCCGAGGTGCTGCTGCTGGCACGGTTCGCGCTGTTCCTGTCCGTTGGGGCGGCGGCAGCCTTCGGGGGAGTGATCCCCATGCTGGCGATGAATCGTCGCCGGGCTGCGCGCCGGACCGAGCAGGTGTTCCCGGAATTCGAACAGCGCCTTCTGACGATAGCGGAACGCGGCGACCCGGGATCGCACGATCCGTTCCTCGCACTTGTCGCCGGTGAAGCTGCGGAGGTCGCGCGGAAAGCGAGGCCGTCGAGCGTGGCATCGCGGAGCCGGCTGGCAGCCTTCGCAACATCGGCCGCCGGAGCGTTGGCCATTCTCCTCTGGCTCATCGTGGCCGGCCCCGGATATCTCGGCGAAGGAGCATCGCTGCTGTGGGCGGGGACGCCGAAGACCGGCTCGGCTTACTTGCACGGGATCAAAGTGGCGCCGGGGAACGCGACGGTGCGCCGCAAGTCCGACCAGTGGGTAATTGCCAGCCTGGAAGGTTTCGATACACCCGATGTTAAGCTCCTGGCGCGTTTCCGCGGCGGCGCAAAATGGGAAGAGACACCGATGTCGCCTCGTGCCGGTGCGGACGGATATGAGTTCCTCTTTGCCGCGCTGCCGGACGATGTGGAATACTATGTCGCTGCGCGCGGCGTCCGTTCCGGCACTTACAAACTCTCAGTAAGAGACTTACCCGGAATCCGAAAACTCAAAGTAACTTACCACTATCCGACGTGGACCGGACTTAGTGACAAGACCGAAGAACCCGGCGGTGACTTACGAGCCATCGAGGGCACTATCGCCTATCTTCAAATCGAGTTCGACAAGCCCGTTCGCGGCGCGGCCCTGGCTTTCGATAACGGAAGCAGCATCAAGCTCGACGGCGATGGCGCTCAGCGCCGCGTGCAGGTGCCGATCGAGCGGGACGGCATGTACCACGTCGCTTCGCTCGAGGGCGATCAGCCCGCCCGGCTCTCCGAGGATTACTTCATCGAGGCGCGAAAAGACGCGGCCCCCATGGTCAAGATCGACCGCCCCGGCCGCGATGCGCGCGTAAGCCCGATCGAAGAAGTGCCTGTGGTTGTGGAGGCCGGGGACGACTTCGCTCTCCATGAGGTCGCGCTGCACTATAGCGTGAATGGCGGACCCGAGCGCACCATCGATCTGCTCCCGCACGCGGGAGCGAAGCAGGCTACGGGCAAGACGCTACTCTATCTCGAAGACCTGAAGTTATCCCCCGGAGACATCGTTGGACTCTACGCAATCGCTCGCGACGCCCATAATATTGCGCAAACCGACATGTTCTTCCTCGAAGCCCAGCCATACGACCGCGAGTACTCACAAAGCCAGGCAGCGGGAGGGCAGGGTGGCGGCATGGGCGGAGACGAGGAGCGCCTCGCGGCCCGGCAGAAAGAGGTGATTGCCGCCACCTGGAATCAGATTCGGGACGAGCGCCGCGCCAAGAACGCCGCCGACGACGCGCGTTTCCTTTCTGAAGTGCAGAAGAGACTCCGAGATCAGGCACAGTCGGCGGCCGAGCGGTCGAAGAGCCGTGAACTCGCCGGGACGAACGACACGTTTCAGCTCCTGGTCCGCGAGCTCGAACAGGCCGCGAAGGAGATGTCGGGCGCGGCGGACAAACTGAAGGCGCAGGCCTTGCGCGATGCGCTGCCGTCGGAGCAGCGCGCGCTTCAACATCTCATGCGCGCTGAGATGGCGATTAAGAACATCCAGGTCGCCTTCGGAAATTCCCAGGGAGGGCAGGGAAGCGGCGCGGTGCGCGATCTCGAGAACCTCTTCGATCTCGAACTCGACACCGAGAAGAACCAGTACGAGACCGGCCAACAACTGAATGCGGCGAATCAACGCGAGCAGGACATTGATGAAGCCTTGCAGCGCCTGGAACAACTCGCGCGGCGGCAGCAGGAGATCGCCGAGCGGCAGAAACAGAAGCAGCAGGCCTTCGAGCAGCGCTGGCAGCAGGAGCAATTAAGGCGCGAGGCGGAAGAACTGCGCCAGAAGATGGAGCAATTGACGCGGCAAAGCGCGGCTTCCTCGCAATCGTCCGGGCAGCAATCCTCGCAGTCATCCTCCGGTGGCTCGCCGGGCGATCGCACCATGCGGCAGGCGTTCGACCGGCTGTCTCGCGCGACCGACGACATGCGCCAGGCCGCGTCGCAACCGGACCAGCGTGAAGCCGGAGCCCGGCGAGCGGCGGAGCGTCTTCAGGAGGCCCAGGACCTTCTGCGCGGACTTCGGCGTAACCAGACTTCGTCGCAGCTCTCGGATCTCGGCGACCGGTCGGACAAGCTGTTCGAGCAGCAGCGGCAGTTTACCGAGAAGATGCGGCAGGCTTTCAGCGGGCAACCGGCGCAGGCTGCCGCGGGGCAAGGCGGCAAGGAGCAGAACCAGCGGTTGGCGGCGGAGAAAGAGCAGATGGCTCGAGACCTGGACCGTCTCCAATCGGATGTACAGCGCGCCGCGCGCGCACTTCAGGGAACCGAGCCTCGCGCCTCCGGTAAGCTTCGCGAGGGGCTCAGCGAAGTCCAGCAGAACGAGGTCCAGCTCCGCATGAAATATGCCGCGAATTGGATACGAAACGGTCGTGGCGGGTCCCTGACTTCCGGCGAGGCCGTCACCACCGCAGGCCTGGGAAAGCTGCGTGACAGCGTCCGAGACGCCCAGCAGATTGTGGAGAAGGCGGGCGACAAGAAAGGACCCGCCGGCGGTAGGGACGAGCAGGCGCTAGAACGAATCGAGCAGGCCCGGGAAGCGCTGCAACGCCCCGGGCGTGACGCCACCGGCGGCGCAATCCGGCAGGCGGTCCGCGATCTGACGCAGCTTCGCCAGAAATTCGCGCCGGGTGGAATCAGCCGCGGTGTCGCCGACGCGATTCGCCAACTGGACAGCATCCAGAAACTCCCGCTCGCCGGGCCGGAAATGGATGCGCGCATCCAGCGCGAAGTTTTGCCCAGCCTGGAGCAGATCGAGCTTCAGCTTCGGCGCAAGGTGGAGGACTCGAAAGCCGGCGCGCGCAACCCCGCGCCCGAGCGCATCCCGTCAGGCTACGCGGACCGCGTGGCCGACTATTTCCGCCGCCTCAGCCGGGCGCAGTAAGGCAACCCGCGCCTCCGCTGGAAGTGATATATATTCAGCAGCGGCACCCATTCGCGCGCCGCTCTTTTGAAGAGGAGGTTTTCCTATGTTACGCACTACCCTTTGCGTGCTACTCCTGGCTACCGCCCCTTTCGTGGCCGTTGCACAGGACGAACTGAACGAGGCATTCAAGGCGCTGAAAGCGGCGGACGAACAAAAAGACAGCGACCTGGTTAAGAAGTGGGCCGTTGAGTCTATCCACTTGGCCGATGCTTCTTTGAAAGCGCCGAAGCCCACCGACGAATCCGATCTGGCGATCTGGAACACGTCGCAGACCTTCGGCAAGGACGTCAAGGCGTTTGCCGAGTACGCGCTCGATACGGCGATTCTCCGAACCACCGACCCGGCCAAGCAAGGGGAGTTGTTCGAGACTCTCGAAAAGGAAAGCCCGGATTCTAAGTACTTGCCGCAGGTGTATGGCGTGGTCTTGGGCGCATACGCCAAAATGAAACCGGACAAGTCTTTCGCCTTCGCGCAACGCGTGATCGCGAAGGATCCCGACAACGAGGCCCTTCTATTCATCCTCACAATGGGCGCTTACGACCGGAAACAATACGACAGCACCATCAACTTTGCGGGCCGCCTGGTAAAAGTGATGGGCGGCCACCCGAAGCCCGAAGGTGTGTCGGCCGGAGACTGGGAGTTCAAGCGAGCGCAGATGCTCGGTCGTGGACACTGGTACGCGGGCATGTCCTACGCAGCCCAAAGCAAGCACCCCCAGGCCGTCGAGAGCCTCAAAGCCTCGTTGCCATACGTAAAAGGAGAGCCGGCTCTGGCCGCGGCGGCGCAGTTCCAGATCGGTCTGTCGGACTACAATCTGGCCCGGGTGACGCGCGAGAAGGGCATCATGCAAGAGGCGCTGAAATACAGCGAAATGGCGGCCCGGTCCAACGCGGCTGTCAGCAAGCAAGCGGCCCAAAACGCTTACGTGATTAAGAGCGAACTCCTCAAGATGCGATAAGGCGGCCCCGCTCCTCTGTGCATACTGAGCTTCCCGGAGAAGCTCACGCGCTGGGAGTTCGCTGCAATCTATTTGTCGATCGCGGTCGTAGGCCAAGCCGCACCCGCGTTCAACGGCATGCAGTGCGACGACCCTAAAGGATTGTGCATAAATAACTGCTTCATTGTGCCGCTGGAGAGATCGTGTAGTTCCAATCGCCGTGGAATGCGTGGCGAGTGAGGTTGATGGCGGTGATAGTGGCCGACACAATGGCGCCGATGCCATGCTTCGCGAACATCACCTCGAAATGTTCCACGCTTCATTCACATAGCCTTCGTAGTAAGCGGTGCGCCCCCCGATCGAGGATCGGATAAGCCGGTTCTTGGAGGTTACGCCGGTGATCGTGATGGGTTCGAACATCTGGTTAGACAGAGGCGTCTCAGGCATTGCTACGTGATGCATCCTTTCGCCATCCGGGAGTAACATGGAGCCGTGGTCACCGACCCGGTCGAGGTCCAGAGGCTCTCGCAGTTGAAGGAGGGGGAAAACCTTGCCTTTCGCCGCTACCTCCACCACCATCACCACTCCGACGAGCCGTTTCACATCATCGCCGCGCAAGTCGAAAAGCAGATGGATTGCAAAACCTGCGCCAACTGCTGCCGCCAAACGCTGGTGACCGTTTCAGCCGAGGAGATTGAGAAAATTGCCCACTACCTGTGCGTCGATGTTGTCGATGTCGCGCACATCTACGTGGACTCCGGCACGCTGAAAAACGGCGTCGATGGCTGCGTCTTCCTCGACGAAAATCGTTGCACCATCTATGACGCCCGCCCACGAGTGTGCCGCGAATTCCCGCACCTGAACGGCGTCAAGCACTCGCCCGCAACCGCGATGGACGCCGTATGCCGCCGCTCCGCCCTCTGCCCCATCGTGTACAACGCGCTCGAAGAGTACAAACACCAGGTGGGATTCCGGGGGGATTCCATTCTCCGGTAAATGCTCGTATAATTCTGGTGGCACCGTCCGGCAGGTGCCTCGGACTTTAGAGTTCGAAAACACGGGACCCAATCGTTAACCTGGCCGCGCAAGGCGGTCAGCGGCATCCTCTGGAGGATTTGCCATGTTCGACAGCCTAGACGAGCAGATGAAAAAAGATGACAGCAAGACTCCACCCAGACAGCGGATGCTGCTGTGGCTGGTGATTGCCGTCGCTTCCGTCCTCGTGGTCGGTGGACTTTATTTCGGAGTGAAACTAGTCGGTTAAAAGGGACGGCCAAGCCGTCCCGAGGGGTGTCCCGGCGCATCGCGCCGGGTGAAGCTAATTGAAGGCGGAAGCGATTTCGCTTCGTGCGATCTGGCGCATCACCGCCTTCACGCGAAAAACGTAATCGGCGTGCTCCGGATTGAACGCCCGGAGAATCTCGTCTACGCTCTTGTCCCGATATCGGGGAGCCGTGGCGAGAACGCGCGCCACCTCCTGGATCCCCGCTCGAATACTGGTGAACCGCAGATTCCCGTTACCCCAGCCGAGAATGTTGTTGTTGCGATAAGCTCTGCCGCCGCCCGACTCAATAATCGCGATGCTGGGCAACAGCCGCCAGTCCAAGGCGTTGCTGTCGGCCGCGACAATGAAATCCTGCGCGAACCGGTGAGCCGGGCACGCATTGTCTTCGAGGTACTGCTGCAATCGGACCAAACGGGGGTCCTTGGGAAGTGTGGCCACGCGATCCGCCGGATTGGCAAGAGGAGCTGCCAGTAGTCCGGCGAAAACGACCAGCCCTGTCGATACTGCTTTCATCGAGAACCTCCTTTCCGCGACCGGCGGCAAAATCCCACTGGGGAAGCGTACCGCAGTTTTGGAAAGATGAATTTGGGTTCATGTACTGGAACCCGGCTGGCCCAGCCGCCGGCAACAGCACATGTCTTGCTCAGGTGAAACGAACAGGGATTACAAAGGAAGCATACTCGTCAGTATACCAACCAGCGGGGTCGGATACCACTGTTGCATAAGCCACGGTTATGGAAGAATAACCAGACTCGTCCGTGCGAACGCGAATCGGCGCCCCTGCTCGTCCACCACATTCACTTGCCCGAGGTAGCGGCCGGAGCCCAGGCGCGCCATCGGGAGCTGGAGCTGAAACGCGAGCGTGCCGGGGCGCTGTTTCAGCGGACTACCTGACCGCACAGGGCTGGACTCAAAGACCTTTCGAGGTCCCTGATAGAGCGCGAGATTGGCCGTAATCGCCGTCGCCGCGGAATCCGGATTCCGGGCCGGGTCGTACACTTCGAAATAGACGTAAAGCGTTTGGTTCTTTCGAAATACGCGGGTCACGCTGGGTACCAGCTTCTGCCCGTCCTGCACCAGCGGATGATTCGCCAGCACCTTTTTATTGTCGTCGGCCGACCCGACGGCGGAGGCCACTGCTTCCCGCTGGCCCGCCCAGACCACCGAACTCAGACGGGCCCACTTCGATTCGCTATTCACATCCGGGATGGTGAACGACGATTCGAAGGTCCCCATCTTCCCGGAAAGGTTTTCGCGCGCCAGGAACCGTAAGCTGTATTCGCCCGGCGGCAGGGTCAACCCGGTGTCGTACTGGAGGTGCCGCTGTCCGGACTGGGCGTCATTCAGTTGCACCTTGATTCCGTCGCGAACCGCCGAAACCAGTTGGCCGGCTTTGTCTCGAACCTGGCCGATGAAGTCCATCTCGGTCTTACGCCCGATCGCGGAACCGGGGATTTTGACCGACACCGGCACGAAGTAGCTGCCGCGCCCCAGCCGGAACCAGTCGATCTCCACGGCCAGCGGCAGATCGCTAACCGGGTCGCCCGTCGCAAGCGCTTCCTCCAGTTGGCGCTCCTTGTCGGAGGAGTTGTACTTCGCCCAGTTCTTCGACGCGTAGTAGCCGCTGCGATAATCGAGCTTGGCCTGGAGCTGGCCGTTCAGCCGCATCTTGATCCGCCGGAATCGGCCATCCAGCGCCCCGTTCGTGCTGTAGTAGCCAAGCGTATAGTAGCTCTCGACATCCTTTTGAACCTGCCGGATACCGAGGGTCAAATCGTTGGAATCGAACAGCGCTTTGCCGCCGGTGTCGGCAGCCAGCGTGTAGAGCGTCTCCTGCGAATTGTTGACGCTCGCCCGCAGGGAGCTCTGCCCTCTCCCGGAGAACAGGCTGCTTCCCTGCGGCCCGCTGGAGGTGACGTCGCCGCCAGGCGCCGAGGCCATCAGGCCGCGAGCGTCAATCGGGTAGAACGATACATTCGCGCGAACGGCCGCGTTCACCGTCGCCCGCAGTTGCGCCTGGTTCTCCGCGCCGGTCTGGTTGATACCGCTGGAGAAATAGACCAGCGCCTTCTTCTGCGGAAACGCGCCGAACTGTCGCGCTGCGGTCTCCAGCGCCGTCAGCTTGCGGTCCGTATTAAAAATGTTGAACTCCGTCTCGTCGGCCGCGAAGAGATTGCTGCCCGAGTCGTCCGCCGAATCCGGGACCGAGGCATCGACGGCAAGCTCCGCACCCTCACCGATCCGCAGCTTCTTTAAGGTGTCGATCAGCAGCGGACGATTACTCGTAAACTCCTGGACGGTCTTGAGTTGGGTCGAAAACGTTAGGATTTCTACCAGGTCCGACGAGGTCATCTGCTTCTCCAGGAAATCGATGGCGGCCTTTTGCGCGCGTAGTTCCTCGGGTACGCCCATCGCCGAGAAGTCGAACAGCAGGGCGACCAGGCGTTTGTCCTGATAGCGGCTCACGGGAGAAGCCGGGGCGGTTCGAAGGACCTCTTCAGCCGTACCCGGAGACTCGGCAACCGGCGGCAAGGGCTCGAGAGACAGGTTTTGTTCCTCGAAGATCGCCACCGCCTGTGGCTTGTCGTCTTCCAACAGCGTGAAATCGTCCTTCTTTAATCCTTTCATCGTCTTGCCGGCTCGATCCTTCACCGACACATTCACAATGACCAAGTTCGCGGTGGCCGAGAACTTCGCTTCCTGAGCGAACGCCAGGACCGCGATTACGGCGGCAAAGAGCCAGCGCATCAGAACCGGAACCTCACCGTTCCCTGCAGGGTGCGCATCGCTCCGGCGGCCAGCGCGATGCCGTAGGTGTTGGAGTTAACCACCGTGCCGATGCCGCCGATGTTCACGTGATTCGTGACGTTGGTGGCATCCAGACGGAACTCCAACCGCCGCCGGTCGCCCAGCGAAAAGGAGCGGCCGAACGACGAGTTCAGCGAAAACGAGCTTGACCCCGGAATGGTGTTGCGGCCCGCATCGCCATAACGGCCCGACGGCGGGATGGCGAACGCCGCGAGGTCGAAGAACTCGCCGCCCGCGATGGGCAAGCCCGTCGAGTCGGCGCGGCCCGAACCGACCGACCCGGTACCGCTCGAATCAGCCAGGTTGCCAAGCACGCGCGCGGTCAGCGGAGTGCCGGTCATAAGGGAGACGCTGCCGTTCAGGCTCCAGTCGTGCAGCATCACTACGAATGACGAAGTTAGGGTATGTCGCCGGTCGAAGCTCGACAGCCCGCGCTCGGCGCGAAGGTTGTTCGCGTCCTGGGCAACGGTGTTTCCCGCGCCGCCAAACGTGGAAGAGTTGTCGATCGACTTGCCGAACGTGTAAAGCCCATTGACGGACAGCCCCCGGCTAAACCGCCGCGCAATCCGTAGTTGCGCGGCATGGTAGATCGAGTTTCCCTGGGAACTCTCAAACACGAAGCCGGACGCATTCGCAATCAGGCGGCGCTGTTCGGCGGTCAGCGGCGATCCCGGCGCGGCGCGATTCGGCATGCCCTGAATGTCGAGACGGGTGCCTTTCGTCCCGAGATATCCGGCTTCCACTACGATTCCGCCCCTGAACTCCCGCTGCAGTGAAGCGCTCCAGGTCTGGGCATACGGAACGCGATAGTATCGGTCGGCCGCGAAGGTATTGAGGATAGTCTTGCCGGCTGGGATCGTCGCCAGTCCGGTTTGGATTGTGAGGGGATCCGTGAGCGACGTGCTGACCGACGAGGTTTTCGCGAACGGAGGCTGAGCCGCCATCCGTGCCGCGAGGGTATTGTACACGCCCTCGTTGTAGTAGATGCCATAGCCGCCGCGGAACTGTGTTTTGCTATCGGCCTTCGGCTTCCACGCGAATCCCATGCGCGGAGAGAAGTTGTTCTTGTCCGGATTGATCAGGTAGTCGGGGAATCCAGTTTGGCCGGGGGTCACAACCGTAACGCCGGTGAACCCAGGCGCGATTTCCAGGTTCGCGATGCGTCCGTACTTCTCTTTCAGCGGCGTGAAGTACTCGTAACGCACTCCCAGCGTCAGCGTGAGATTCGGCCGGGCCCGCCAGTCGTCCTGCACGTACGTGGCGAATGTGCGGTTCCGAAAGTAAGTGTCGGCGCTGCCGTATTGAATCGAACTGCTCTGCGGCAGGCCGAGCAGAAAATCGGCGAAGTCCCAGCCGGTGTTCGCGAGCGGCGATCCCGCGGAACTCAAGGCGCTGGTCTCCAGGCCGCTGAAGCTGAACGATCCCCGCCCGTTCTGATCGGTGTGCGTGTTCAGTTCGTTCCATCGCAGTTCGCCGCCCAACGTGAAGTTGTGCGATCCATGCGACCACGTCACGCCCTCCACCAGGCCGATATTCTGGTTCACGACGTGGGCCGCGCTCGAGTCGCTCAGCGCCCCGTAGTTGGTGAAGCTCAAGTTCGGCGGACCGTAATTGATGGGATTGGCCGATGCCCCCAGAATACCGAGAGCGGCGGCGACGTTCTCTCCAAATGCGAAGTAGGGTAGCGTGGCGTTCGTATTCCGGTTGAACGCCAGATGGAGAGTGTTGACCGACCGTGCGCTCAGGTTGCGTGTCCACGAGAGATCGGTGTTGATGCCGCTGCCGCTCGCCTCATCCACGAACCCGTACGTTTGGGCATTATTCGCATCCCGCCGCTGGTAATTGAACGTGACTCCCAGACGATCTTTCTTGCTCAGGCTGCGGTTGACCCGAGTGTTCAGGTTGTCGGTGTTCCGCGGCACCGTCGTCGAGAAAACGTAATTCTGGATTGCCCCGGGTTGGTTGGGAAGGGGAATGAACTTCAGCAATCCGAGCGCGGCCGGGTCCAGGCGGTTCAGCGGAATCTGATTGCCCGCGAAGGGAAGCCGGGACAGCGGATC
Organism: Acidobacteriota bacterium; assembly: GCA_025353165.1. Classification (GTDB taxonomy): domain Bacteria; phylum Acidobacteriota; class Terriglobia; order Bryobacterales; family Bryobacteraceae; genus TMP-7. Next base: position 32,308 of record JANXRE010000171.1, read on the forward strand.
GTATAGGATAGAGCCGATGGCCGAGAAATCGCCGGTCCGCTGGACGCTGCTTGGAACGGTGGCGACGTTGCGCACGGGATTGTCGGCCCGCGTCCCAGTGTAATTCAGGAAGAAGAACGTCTCGGGCGACTTGAAGAGCTTCGATACGATTAGCGGTCCTCCGAGGTTGAAGCCGAAACGGTATTGGTCGTAAGCCTGCTTAATCGAGGACTGCCCGTTTACAGAGTACGGGGCTGCGTCGAGCCCGGAGTTCCGGAAGCTGAAGAACACCGACCCGCGCACCTGGTTGTTCCTCTGCATGCGATTGCCAAAGAAAGCGCCCTGCTGTCCCGCGGGGCGCCGGTCGCGCTGCCGGCCGAAGCCGCCGCCGCCGAAGTCGCCCGGTCCGCGGCGGTCGAAGCCACCCGGACTCTGCGCGCTGGCGCGCATCTGGCGGAACTGATCCGGGTTCTGCTGGCCGGGGTCGGACTCGCCTGGCTGGAGTCCGCGGCTGATGCTGCCGTTGACGAGAAAGGCTTCGGTGGTCGTGTTGTCTTCGGGCGTCACGCCGGGAACAGGGGCGACTTGCTGTTCGGCCTGGTTCTGAAGGACCTGAAAGCCGGTGGCGTTGTTCGGCGGGCCGCGGCGCGCCGCCATCGGTTTCAGCTCAAGCGTCCAGCCCGTGACAACCGGCGAGCTCCCGATCTCGATCTGCCTATTGGCCGTCGTGAATCCAAACAGGTCCGCCTGCGCCTTCCAGGTTCCCGCCGTCATTCCCTCGAATGCATACCGGCCGTTCTCGTCCGTCGTCGTAACCAGTTTGCGGTCGCCCAACGCGGCCGTCAAGGTCACGCCGGGCAGGGGGAGCCCGTTCGATTTCACCACGCCGGTCTGGCCCCAGGACGCTGAGACAGTAAAGGCCAGCGCGGCGAAAAGAACGCCGTTTCTCACATCGACTTCTTGGCGACGAACTCCTGCACGCGATCCGTTCCCTCGCGCTGCGACTTCATCTTGATGCTGTCGCCTTCCACTTTGCCGGTGTAGTTGATCTTCACTTCGTTGCCCTGGATTTCCATCTTGACCAGAAACGAAATATTGTCTCCATCCACCTTGCCGTCGGAAATCTCGACTTCGCGGCCCATCATTCCGACCATCGTTCCGGTGAGCGCCGCGCCATCCTGCTTGAACGAGAAAGTGATCGGGCGGGGTTGGCCGTTGCGTCCCTGGACCTCGCCGGCCCATTTGCCATTCACATCCGCCGCGGCGAGCGTGAAGGCCGCAAGGAGAAGAACTGCCCCGAGGATCAATACGGAGTGTTTTCGCATGCTGTAACGATGCGCTCACGCCCGCGCGAGGTTACGCGCAAGTCCCACCATTTACAAACATTTAGTAGTGATGGGAACACGGCTGCCGCCATTGCCGTCTAATCACAGAGGACAGCCATGCCAGTCCGGAAGATCCCTTTCGAGTCGCGGGTCATCCTCGCCCTGGCTGCTGCGCTGGTCCCCTCCCGGCAGCGGTCGCCGTGGCAGGAACGCTGGAGATCGCGGTCCGAGGCCTGGTGGATCTACAATCGCGACCTGCCCGGAGCGCGAATCGGGCTCCTGCGGGAAGCGGCCAACGCATGTCCGGACGCGTTGTGGCGCCGGCTGAATCGGGACGAGGCTCCGAGGCGGTTGCACCTCGCAGTGGGCAGCCCGCTGTTTGTCGGCGGTGTTCTCCTTTGCGTTCTCGGCGCGATCGGGCTTTTGAGCGGCGGCTTTCGCGAGACCCGTGCGATGCTGACGGATCAGCGGACCGACAACCCCCGGCTGGTCATTCTCAGCAATCACTCCGCGTTGACCGGCTATGCGTGGGGCGTTCCGTCCAGCCGCTTCACGGCATGGGCGCATTATCAGAAATCGCTGGAATCCTACGCCGCTTATTCCTGGGCCATCGACTCCAAGGGTAGAGTGCTCGCCCGCGTGGAACCTCAGTTCTTCCGCATTCTGGGCATTCCGCCGAATGGGTGCGCCTTCCGATTCGTTTCGGTCCGGCCCGCCTACTCGGTTCCGCTGGACCGGGCAAAGCTGCCGCGGCAGTTGGGCGTGGTCGGTCTGCTCCGTCCTGGGGTAAGCGTCGAACGGGCTGAGCACGATCTCGGCGTAGGCGTGATGCCGGTGTCGCGTCTGGCCTGGGGAACGCTGGGGTTCTATTCAGCCGGACTCTGCCTCGCGCTGTCGGTGGCCCTGTTTCGAGTGATCTTCGACCGGGCCTTTTGGGCGCACGCGGCCGGGCGCTTCCGGAAATCGTGGCGGTTCTGGGCGTTCTTTGCCGTCAAGACCGCAGTCGCGGTGGCCCTGGTTGCATGGGCGGGAATCGAGGCGCGGTTCGGTATTACGCTCACCACGACCGGCGCGCGCGATCCGCTGGTCCTGATGCTCGCGACATGGCCGTTGCTGTTGGCCTTCGGCGGAGCGCTGCTGTGGTCGTGGCTGGACCAGAGGCTGCGCTGCCGGAGTTGTAACCGCCGTCTCGACCTGCCGGTCCACATGGGCGTGATAGGCGCATCGCTCTTTGATCCGACGGGCATCGAATCGGTTTGTCCCGCCGGGCATGGAGCGCTCTACGAACCCGATACCGAGATGAGCGACGCCGCGTGGATTACGCTGGACGAGTTCTTCTCGACTCGTCGATAATCGCCGCCACCAGGCCGTCCATCGTGAAGGGACTTGCCTCCACGTCGACTACCAATCCGTGAGAGCGGGCCGTCTCGGTTGTCACCGGCCCGATGGAGGCGATTCGCACTTCCTGAAGCGCCTGGCGGCCGGCCACCGTCAGGAAATTCGTCACCGTCGAGGAGCTCGTGAACGTGATCCAGTGGGGCCGCTTCTTCCCGCCGAAGACTTCGCGGGCGCGCGCCGTGGCTTCTTCCGGCAGGACCGTCCGGTAGGCCTCGACGACATCCACTTGCGCGCCTCGCGCCGACAATCGCTCGGGCACCAGATCGCGCGCCACTGCCGCTCTCGGAAGCAGCACCCGTTTGCCCGCGAGCTCGATCGTTTCGAAAGCGGCCACCAGGCTCTCGGCAACGTATTCCTCCGGGACGATATCTACCTTGAGGTGCAGTTGCTCAAGCGCGTTGCGGGTGGCGGGACCGATCGCGCAGATTCGCGCCCGCAGCGCGCGCAGATCGCGGGGCGAATGGTCGAGGTGGTCCAGGAAGTACCGCACCCCGTTCACGCTGGTGAAGATGACCCAGTCGTAGGTTTCCAGTTCGCCGATCGCGCGATTCAGTGGAGCGCTGTCGGCGGGCGGTTGAATTTCTATGACGGGCAATTCGATCGGTTCCGCGCCGAGCGCAAGGAGTTTGGCGGCGAGATCGCCCGCCTGGCTGCGATCGCGCGTGATTACGATGCGCTGGCCGAAAAGCGGCAGCCCCTCATACCAGTTCAGCCGGTCGCGCAGCCCGACAACGTCGCCGACTACGATGGTCACCGGTGGTTTGATCTCTTGTTCCAAGAGAATGGCCGGCAGCGTCGCCAGGGTTCCCGCCAGGGTCCGCTGATCGGGACGCGTACCCCAGCGGACGGCCATCGCCGGAGTGCCGGGCGACCTACCGCTCTCAATGAGCCGCCGCGCGATCTCCGGGAACGCCATCAGTCCCATGTAAAGAACCAGCGTCTGGTCGGCGCCGATGCGGCTCCAGTCGAAATGATCGGCGGCGTGGCCCGTTACAAACGTCACCGCCGCCACGTGATCGCGATGCGTCAACGGAACGCCGGTGTAAGCGCCGATGCCCAGAGCCGAGGTGACGCCCGGCACGACTTCGAATGGCACGCCCGCGGTGGAGAGCGCTTCCAGTTCCTCGCCGCCGCGGCCAAAGATAAACGGGTCGCCGCCCTTCAGCCGGACTACCGTCAGTCCTTTGCGCGCGCGTTCGACGAGCATCGCCGAGATTTCGTCCTGCTCAAAGGCGCGCTCCGTGGCTTTCTTTCCGACATAGAGCCGCTCGGCCGAGGGCGGCGCCAGGTCGAGCAGCGCGTGAGGGGCCAGGTTGTCGTACAGGACGGAATCCGCGGAAGCGAGAACGCGCTGTCCTTTTACGGTGATCAGTTGCGGGTCGCCTGGTCCAGCGCCCACGAGGTAGACCTTCCCGCTCATCCGTAGACCGCTTCGAGAATCTCGCGGCCGCCGCCCCGGATCAGTTCGTCGCCGAGATCGCGGCCCAGCTTTTGCGCGTCGGAGGCTCTGCCGGTGCGCTGCCCTCGAACCACCCGGTCTCCGGAAGGGGTGATCACGACGGCCCGCAGACTCAGCTCGCCGTCGCGGACATAAGCGTAGGCTCCGATCGGCACCTGGCACCCACCGCCCAATGCGCCGAGCACGGCCCGCTCGGCGGTGACCTCGGCGCGGGTCCGCGGGTGATCCAACAGCGCGCAGATTCGCGCGTCGGCGTCGTCGCCCTCGCGTGTTTCGATGGCGAGCGCTCCCTGGCCGACGGCTGGACACATGATGTCGATGGGGATCAGCTCCGCGATGCGGTCCGCCCAACCAAGCCGCCGCAGTCCCGCGGCCGCGAGCACGATCGCCTCGTAGCGGCCCTCGTCCAGCTTGCGAAGTCGCGTATCGAGATTGCCGCGCAGGTCGGCGATTTGCAGGTCCGGCCGCACGGCTCGCAATTGCGCGGCGCGCCGCAGGGAGCCGGTTCCCACGCTCGCGCCTTCGGACAGGTCGGCCAGCTTGCGCCCGATCATGGCGTCGTGAACGTCCTCTCGTTTGGGAACGGCGCGGAGGTAGAGGCCCGCGGGAAGTTCGGTGGGCATGTCCTTCAGACTGTGCACGGCGACGTCGATGGTCCGGGCGAGCAGCGCTTCTTCGAGCTCCTTAGTGAACAGTCCCTTGGTTCCCACTTTGGCCAGCGGGACATCGGTGATCTTGTCGCCGGTGGTACGTATGATCTCGATGCGGCACTCGGATCCAAGCGCGATCAAGCGCGTTTCGATCCAGTGGGCCTGCCACAAGGCCAGTTGAGACCCGCGCGAGCCGATGACGATCAAACGAGTATCTCCTTAGTGGCGTCTCTACTCCGCGGGGCGGAACCCGACTTAGCGCCTGTCATGAGATCACCGTGCCGGTCCGACGCGGCGCACGCACTCCGGGAGTGCCGCCCCACACGGCGATCATTCGCCCCCCAGGCGGAAGACTTTTCGGACGACGGAGACGAAGTGGTGCCCGTCCGGATGAGCAGCCTGCTTGCGCAACTCCGAGATCGGGCCGTGCGCAATCTTGTTCACGATGCTGCGGGTGAGCGCGTTGACGGCTTCTTCCTGTTCCGGCGTCAGCTTGCCGAGTTTGCCGCGCATCCGCTCCATCTCGCCCAGACGAACGTGCTCGAGTTGTTCCTGCAGGCTGACGATGGTTGGGGCGATCTCGCGCGCCTTCAGCCGCGACATCATGCGCTCGACTTCTTCCGCGATGATGAGCTCGGCTTCCTCGGCCATCTGAAGGCGGCCCTTCATGTTCCCGTTAACTACGCGTTGGAGGTCGTCGATGTCGTACAGGAAGACGTTGTCCAGTTCGTTGACGGCGGGCTCGACGTTGCGCGGCACTCCGATGTCGATGATGAAGACCGGCCGGTTCCGGCGGGCTTCGATGACGCGCTTCATCTCCTCTTTGTGGAGGATGTAATGCGGCGCGCCGCTGGAGGTGACGACGATGTCCATCTCCGGCAGCGATTGCAGGAGACGGTGGTGTTCGATCACGCGGCCGTTGAAGATTTGCGCCATCTCCTGGGCCCGCGCGCGCGTGCGGTTGACCACCGCGATGTCCGAAGCGCCCGCGCGGTGTAGATGCCGGGCCGCCAGCTCGCTCATCTTTCCCGCGCCGATGAGCAGCACCTTGCGATCCTTCAACGATCCGAAAATGTCCCGCGCCAACTCCACCGCGGCGTAGCTGATGGAGACGGCGCTTTGTCCGATGTCGGTCTCTGTGCGCACCCGCTTGGCTACGCTGAAGGCGCGCGTCACCACGAGGTCGAGAAAGCCGCTGATGGAGCCGCGCTCTTTCGCGGCGGCATAGGCCTGCTTCATCTGGCCGAGAATCTGCGGCTCGCCGACGACCATCGAATCGAGACTGGACGCGACACGGAACAGGTGCCGCACCGCTTCCTGGCCGGCGTAATGGTAGAGGTATGGCGCCACCCAGTCGCGCTGCACTTCTCGCGATTGGGAGAGGAACTGTTCGATGGTTTCATCGGGATCGGTGTCCTCGTCGGAAGTGATCGCGATCTCCACGCGATTGCAAGTCGACAGGATCATGCCTTCGAGGAGCCCGGGGCATTGCCGGAGGGAATCGAGCGCCCCGCCGAGGGCGGACTCATGGAACGCGATACGCTCGCGGACTTCCACCGGCGCGGTGCGATGGTTCAGGCCCGCGATCACGAACTTCATCGGAACGACTCAGGCCTCAAACCGACGTGCGCGGCCCAGGTGAGCGCGGAAAATCCCAGAACGCAGAGGGCCATGACGGCGGCTTTGCGCCCCCTCCATCCGGCGGTCGTGCGGAGGAAGATCATGACCAAGTAGAGCGCCCAAGTGAGGAGAGAGATGGCGATTTTGGCTTCGCCGATCCACCGCGTGCCGAGTTCGATGAAGGCCCACGTGCTTCCGACGATGACTCCCAGGGTGATGAACACGAAGCCGAAGCCCATCGCGCTGGTGATGAGATTGTCGAGCGCGCTTAGGGAAGGGAGGCGCTCGAACAGGCGGCTTCGCTGTTTGCTCTTGAGCTGCCGTTCCTGGATGAGGTAGAAGAGCGACGCTGCGGCGGTGAGGGCCAGGCCGGCGTACCCGAGCAGCACGAGCGCGACATGGAGGGCGAGCCAGGCGTTACGGATGCGGATGTCGGTCCAGGTTTGGACGGGGAACTCCATTGCGCCGACCTGGGTCATGAGGAAGATCAGCGGAAAGACGGGTACCGCGAGTCCGGTGAACTGGTAGCGCCACATGACGATCAGGAAAGCAATGGCGATGAGGAAGGCGCAGAAGGAGATGGATTCGTTGAAGTTGTTAACCGGAATGGTACTGGTGGCGACGCCGAGTTGCACGAGAGCGACGAAGTGGAGGACGACCCCCACACAGAACGCGCCGAGCGCGATTTTGAAGAGGCGCGATTCCTTGCGCAGGACGACAAGGATGGCGTGCAGCAGGCCGACGGAGTAGAGAGCGGTGGCGACGCGGAGCCACAGGATGCTCATTTCAGGCATGTTGCCCCAGGTTGTTGAATCCACAGGAGATAGGTCCTCCGTGGGTTCGTTTCGTAATTTTGATGTTTGCGGGCTTCACATTCCTCCTTCGCATGGAAGGCTCCCCTCTTTCATTATATAGGACGGGTTGGTAATTTTCGGGTCGGCGGGGGGGCTAACTAATTCAAAAGAAATAGATTATGCGAGGGTAGGACGAGTGGAAATGGATGGCGGATTTTCCCAGCATGTCATTCAGCCCCCATGCGTTAGGCTGCTTTCTGCCCCACCTCATGCGCCTGGGTTGCCGCTATTTTCGTAGTACCAGGCGGTAGTCCCCAATTCGCCATACCGGGATTCCGCATTCCCAGCCCTCGCTCGGTCAGTTGCGGCGTGAGGTCAAATCCCAGCGCGTTCCGCCGGGGCAAACAGGCTGACCGGCGGCGCAGACGTGGGAGATCACCGCGGTGTGCCCTTGCTGCGGGTGCCAGCCGCAAATCTCGGTGTTGCGCGAGGACACGCACGGCGCGCGGCGCAACTTGGTCTGTTCCCTGTGTGTGCCGGTGGGAGTGGGAATTCCGCCGCATTCTGTAGCCGGCCCTGCGGGGATGACCAGTTCGAATGACTGGAGACGGCCGGGCCCTGACTTCCGCGGGCAACCTGACGGCGCTACCGCTGCATATGTGGGCGCGGGAACGAGGGTATCATCCGGTTCCGGGGGATCTGCCCCGATTGTGAATGTCGCCGGCCCAGCCTTACCTTACTCTCAAAGGAAAAGGTCGGCAGGCACGTGGAATAGCTCCGCCAGCTTCTTGGCTTGCGCCTTGCTGATCGCCCGCTTCCCGCTGACAACCTCGGAGGCTATGCCGCGCGAACCGAATACGTCGAGCAAGTCGCGCTGGCGCATGTTGTGCTCTTCCATCAGACCGCGCAACCTGCTGTCCGGCGTCGATCCTTCAAGCGCGTAGTTGGCGTCCTCGAAGGCTTCGATCAGCACCGTCAGGAGTTCGGAGTACTCGCGCTCTTCCGGTTTGAGTTCGTCATGGCGTTTGTCGAGTTGCTACAACTCGGCGATCAGGCGCTCATTCTCTTCATCGACGTGATTATTTCCCGCGCCAACGATTTATCCATTCGCGCTCCCAGACAATCACCGTTATTGGTTTCAAGTATTCGATGACACCACTTTGACCTGACGGAATTCTTGTTTCGGCTAATCTGTAATTCCGCATATGCAAAATAATTCGCCAACTCAAGACGGGATGTTGACCCCTTAGGAACAAAAGACCACTTTGCCAGTTTGCTCTTTCCGTTTGTACACATCAGTGAAGGAGAGTCTGTCTCAGCAATATCGCCCAAAGCTAACCTGGCTCGTTCCCGATACCTATCCTGATCTTCAAATACTATTTCGAGCCGTTCGTTATTTGGAATGCCGCGAAGGGCGTTAACAACAACCCCATAGCAACAGACGATATAACCAACCAGTAAATTCTCATGCCTTGTTCCTGAGACTAGATCCTCGTAATCAGAAACCCTAACGGATGCAAACAAGGGCTTTAGCCCCGCCGCGTCTGGTACGGCACCCGCTCGCATCGGTGGGTTCTTGGGCAATAACAATGGGGAAAGGCATCCGTCCCCCTGGTCCCAACGCTTCTAGTGTCTCAACCCTTCGTTGTTACGGGCCGATGGATCGCGACCGCCGATTTCTACGGCACGCCCATCCATTTCCAGATGGAACTGGCCCAGGAAGGAGACCGGCTCACGGGCGCCTTTGGCGGAGACAAACTGGAGGGAACGCTGGCCGGCAATTCTCTTTACTGTTTGGCCAAAGACGAGAACGGTGGAACGGAAGAACTCACCGCCACTATGCAATCCGGCGTGTTCTCCGGGACCATCGTCTTCATCGACACCGACGATAGAGACCACCCCGCCACGCATCCGTTCAGCGCTACGCTGGTTCCGCCGCGCCGCGCCGGGCCGTCTCAGCGCCACGATTTCACGCCGACCATTTTTCACCGGCAGTTCTCGGCGTCGAATAAGCCCGTGCTCACGGTCTCCCCCGGCGATACCATCCACACCATCACCGTCGACGCCGGCGGAACGGACGAAAAGGGCGTCACGCGCGTCCTCGGCGGAAATCCTGTAACCGGGCCTTTCTACATTGAAACCGCCGGGCTTGGAGACATTCTCGCGGTTCACTTTACGCACCTCCGCCTCAATCGCGATTGGGCCATGAGCGACGACGGCATAGTGGGTCGCGGCGTGGACAGCAATCTTGCCGTGCAGATGAAGGATGGCTTTAAGAAGGTGCGCTGGCGCCTCGATCTCCAGCGCGGCGTGGCCACTCCCGCGAAACCCGCCGAGCACCTGACGCGCTTTACCGTGCCCCTCCGGCCGATGTTGGGATGCGTTGCGGTCGCGCCAAATTCCGCCCAAGCGCCGCCGGGTACGGGCGATTCCGGGCGGTGGGGCGGCAACATGGACTTCAACGAGATCGTGGAAGGGGCCACCGTCTACCTTCCGGTGAGCGTCCCGGGCGCTCTCCTTCTATGTCGGGGACGGCCACGCGGCGCAAGGCGATGGCGAACTCAACGGCAATGCGCTTGAAACGTCGATGGATGTGGAGTTCACCGTGGATCTGATTTCGCACAAGGCGATCTTGGGTCCGCGCGTGGAGTCCGCCACCCACATCATGGCCATGGGCTTGGCCGGTTCGCTGGACGACGCCTTCCGCGCCGCGACCGCCAACATGCAGTGGCTCTCGGACGACTACAAACTGACTCCCTCCGAGATCGCGCAAGTGGTCGGCGCCGCCGCCGAATACAAAGTGAGCGAAGTCGCCGACCGCAACGCCGGCATCGTCCTCAAGATCCACAAGGACCGGCTGGCATCCCTAACCGCCGTGAAGTAGAGTTGAGCCGCATATCATACAGCGGCCTAATCGTCTTTCCCCGACAGCTCCACTGCCGGCAGCCGCGCGGCGGGATTGGCGATCTCGGAGCAGCGGTATTCTCCATAGTCGATTTCCAGCGTGGAGCGCCCGAAGATGCGAAGCTCGGCGTAACTGCGATGGCGCACCGGCAGCCAGAAACCGCTCACCCTCTCGTACTCGTGAGTGAACTCGGTCCGTTTCACCCAGAACGAGGGCGACACTGCGGGCGTGCCCTGCACGCGCTTTATGCCGAACGTTTCGGGATCCACCCAGATGCGGCCGCGAAATTGAAAGCGCTGAGGCGAGAGCGGAACCGCATCGAACACATACGCATTCGCGGGCGTGTCGAATTCGATGAATCGGAACGAGTAGTTCTTGCGGTTGATGTCGGTGCGAACGCGCGCCTGGGGCAGGGCACTCTGCCGCTCGGCGTCGAGGATCGGATAGATGACCCGTTTCGCGACGAACGAAGAACCAGAGGATTCGAGAACGCTATATGTCTTCTTGCCGGGAGCCGTAAAGTTGAGCCGGATTTTCACTTTCGCCCACTTGCCAAGCCGGCTGTTATTCGCGCTATAGGTGCGTACACAAGTCCAACTTTCCAGATTCGTTTGCTGCCGCTGCCCGGCCTCTTCCATCCGGTCGAGGATCGCAGTGGACGAGAGCGGCGGCGCCGGCGTTTCCGCTCGCAGGCCGAGGGGGGATAGGACGGCGAGAAATAGAATCAGCCGGCCGTTTTCTAGATTCATAAGCGGGAACGCTCTTGCTACGTTCATGGTACGACTTTACAGCCAGTACGACGCTTTCCCAATCCTGCGGGGCTTGGCTCTCGCCGCGGCATGGAACCCAGCACTCGGGGTAAACCCAAGTGTCGTGTCACCAGGGGCCATTTGACCGCGCCACGCGGCCCTTGTTCTGCCAGCATAAGGGCTAACTTCCGGTAGTGGGTCAGTTTCAGACTGACCCACTACCCACTCCTTGTGCTGGCCGCTGTTCAGCCGCCGGCGCCGCCGCTAATTTCCAGCGTATGATCGCGGCAAGCAGGGACTCGATGCGGATGACGCGCGCGTCATTCTGGTGCTGATTGACACCCGGGAGCGCGACTACCAGCGGGCCTATAACTGTTTGGCCGAACTGCTCGGAAAGTACCCGCGGAACTACCTACTGCAACTCGACATGGCCGGCATGGCGCTACTCATGAAACACCCGGACCAAATCGGCAGCCGCGGCCGCCATATGCCCGGATATCGCGGGTTGAGCCAGGGCGCGCCGGAACCAGTCTGAAGACTCGCGTCGATTGTGCGGGCTCGCGCGAAGAAGCGCCGGAGGCTGATCCGTGCAGAGGGCAGGTAAAATTTGTGCCGCCTAAAAATGAAAGCGACGCATCTAATGAATATGGACACTTTGACGACCGATACCAAAACCTGGCCCGATCTCGCGATCGGCCTCTACGACAAACTCACGGGCCGCGGCGCGGAGATCATCTATGAATTCCGTGACTTCGAGATATCCGTGCCCAGTTCCGCCTCGGCTGACGCTCAGCATGCAACATGGCGGGTGAGCGGTACAGTGAAGATCCGGACTCAAGATGAACAAACCGCTCGCCGCGCTTGATATCAATCTACTGATTGAACACGGTGGGTATCAAGTAACGCTGAAAGGGTCGGATACGCGATTCGTCGCTACCTTTCCGACTCTTCGATCTCTCTTGCATTTTATCCGCCGTTCGCGGCCGATCCGGCGGTACCTCCCGGCGGAGGCTGCGGTGCAACTCGAGTGGCGTGGATGCCGTCTTCCATCCCGGTGGGTATTTCGTGACACTCAATGACGGCGTGGCGATTGGGCCGCACCCGACTACGCGGCACGTGGCGATCGTTGGCGCCACCGGTTATATCGGCGGCAGGCTCGCTCGAAGGTTAGTCGAATCCGGATATCGCGTTCGATGCCTGGCGCGCTTTCCGGAAAAAATCCAGAGTCGCGACTGGGCCGCAGATCCTTTGCTCGAAGTCCGGCAAGCCGATCTCACCGACTCCGAGTCTCTCGCCGGTCACCTCGAGGATTGTGAGGCGGCGTTCTACCTGATTCATTCGATGAGCTCGGCAGGGGCGCGGTATGCGGAGCAGGACCGCATCCTTGCGTCGCAGTTTGCGACTGCCGCTCGTCGGGCCGGTGTGGGTCGCATCATTTATCTCGGCGGCCTAGGTGAAACCGGGCCCGATTTGAGCGAGCACCTGTCCTCGCGCCGTGAAGTGGAGACGGCGCTGGCTTCCACCGGAGTTCCGGTGACGGTCCTGCGCGCCGCCATGATTATCGGGTCCGGCTCGGCATCGTTTGAAATCCTCCGCTATCTAGTGGAGCGATTGCCGGTCATGATCACTCCGAAATGGGTTAGCACGCCATGTCAGCCGATTGCAGTGCGGAACGTCATCGGCTACCTGGCTGGCGTACTATCAAAACCCGAAACCGTTGGGCAGGTGTTCGACATCGGCGGCCCTGAGGTGCTGTGTTACCGCGACATCATGCGGATCATGGCGGAAGAACGGGGACTGAAGAGCCGCTGGGTGATTCCGGTTCCGGTTTTAACCCCGCGCCTGAGTTCTTACTGGATCCACCTGGTTACTCCCCTGAGCCACGACATCGCGAAGCCTTTGGCGGAGGGGCTGAAGAATCCGGTGGTGTGCCGCGAGGACCGGATCGCGCGTCTGATTCCGCAGCAACTCCTGACCGTGCGCGAGGCGATTCGAGCAGCCTTGTGCAAGATGGCGGAGCATCACGTGGAAACGAACTGGTCGATGGCGGGGCCGATTCCGGGCGACCCGGACTGGGCTGGGGGCGCCGTTTTCCGAGATACGCGCCGCGTCACGGTGAGTGCGCCAGACTGGGCTGTGTTTCGCTCTGTTTGCCGCATCGGCGGCGCGCACGGGTGGTACTCGGCGGACTGGCTGTGGGTCATACGCGGCTGGATGGATCTTCTGGTTGGCGGACCCGGACTGCGGCGCGGCCGGCGCGATCCCGAGGAGGTCGGTTATGGGGAAGCGTTGGATTTCTGGCGGGTGGTGGACGTTCAACAGAATCGCAGGCTGGCGCTGCGCGCCGAGATGAAACTGCCGGGCGAGGCGTTGCTCGAATTCCAAATCGAGCCAGGCCCGGCCGGCGAGTGCACTTTGCAGCAACAGGCTCTTTTCCGGCCGCGCGGGTTGTTCGGCCTCTTGTACTGGTATGCGGTCGCGCCGCTGCACCACATTGTTTTCGGCGGCATGTTGCGGGGCATCCGGCAGGAAGCTCAGCGGATAGTCGAGGGGAGGACAGCGAATGAGTCTTGAGAACTGCCACTATGTGGTGATTGGCGCGGCGGGCGGCATCGGTTCAGCCCTCGCCCGCAAGCTTACGCGCGGCGGAGCACAAGTGATTTTGCTGGGCCGTTCTGCCGAGCGGTTGGCGCCGCTGGGCCAGGAACTCAGCGCGCAAACCTTCTGTATCGACGCAACCCAGGCCGATGCGATGGAGAAGGCCGTCGCCGGGTTCGGCGCGATCAACGGCATTGTGAACTGCGCGGGCAGCCTTCTGCTCAAGCCGGCCCACCTGACGACGGAAGCAGAATGGAGACAGACCATCGAGACCAATCTCACCACGGCCTATGCCACCGTGCGAGCTGGCGCGAAAGCGCTCTGGTCCACGGGCGGATCGATCGTGTTGTGCGCGACGGCTGCCGCGCGAACCGGCCTGGCAAATCACGAGGCGATTGCCGCCGCGAAGGGCGGAGTGATCGGATTGACGCTCTCGGCGGCGGCGACGTACGGGCCGCGTAACATCCGGGTGAACTGCGTCGCGCCGGGCTTGGTGGACACCCCGCTAACCTCGCGTATCGTCGCGAACGAGGCCGCGCTCAAAGCGTCCACCGCGATGCACGCTCTGGGACGGATCGGCCGGCCCGAGGATGTAGCGTCAGGGATTGCCTGGCTGCTGGATCCCGAGAACGCGTGGGTAACGGGCCAGGTAATCGGCATCGATGGCGGCCTTGGTACGGTGCGACCTCGCTAGGTGCGACCTTGAACGCAGCCGCCTTATTGGCCGATTGACAGGTAATAGGCGGCGGACGTCGCGCCCTTCCAGGTGATGGTCACCGGCACCTGCGATCCTTGCTGAACGTCGCTGGCGAGCACAACCTGGATCAGCGCGAACGGAGCCTGCTTGCCCTGGTTCGCGATCCGGACGGCCACGTGATCCTCGCCGCCGATAGAGAAGTGCAGGACTGAAGCATCGGAAATCGCCGACAGGTCGCCGAGGCCGGTCACCGCGAATACGACCGTGCTGCCGGCGGTTGTCGGGTGCAGTGAACTGATCTGCACATTCGAGCGGTTCAACGCCGCCAGAATGACCGGCGGCCGTTGATCGATGTCAATCACCACCGGCGGAACGGAAGCGTTCTGCTGTGTCTGCAGCCGCAAAACCGCCGGACCGGGCGTGACGCTCGTGGGCACCTGGAACGCCAATTGACCGTCGACCCACCAGTAAACGGTCGCCGGCTGGTCCGCTACAAAAAGACTGACGGATGGGTCCGACGCCTTCAGATGGGCTACGTTTACGATGGCGATGGCTCCCGGCCACACCGATGCGGTCCCGGTAACCGCGTTCAACAGGCCGGGTTGAATCGCCAATTGTCCGTCGACGCGCAGTCCGACATGCAGAGCGGCCTGGGTGTAGATAGTCTGCAATCCGGAAGCGATCGTCACCGGCAGATCTCCCGCGGCGGCAGCGCTGTTCACGCCGACGTTCAGCCAGAGCCGCGTGGAATCCTTCACCCATACTTTCCGGACCAGCACATCGCTGGAACCGAAGCCAACCGAGACTTGGCCGTCGATGAAGTTGAGGCCCCTGATTTCGATCATCGCTTCGGATCCGGCCGGCAGAGGAGGCGCATGCACCGTCGCCGTCGCCGCGGCCGCCGGAGCGTACGTATAAGTGACCGGTGTGGTCTCGACGGATAGGGAACTCTGCTGGTCGCTGTTGATCGCGGTCACGTTGGCCTGGAACGAGCCCGGAGCGGACGGGACCGCCACGCTCAGCGACTGATCCTTTGCGTTCTGACCGAGGACGCGCGCGGGAACGCCTTCAAAGAAGATACGGCCGGCGGGGTCGAGATTCGTACCGGCGACCACCGCGGTCGGGTTCCCATTCGCATCCGGATCGGAGGCCGTCACGGAAGTGATGGAGGGCGGGGAATTCCTGACCACCAGGAACGCCGACGGCAGGATATACATATCGTCCGCGGTCGTGAAGAACAAATGCCGCAGGCCCAGCGCATCGGTCGCGCCCGGCGCGAACCCAAATTCAATGTACGAACCCGTATAGTACGACAACGTTCCGTCGATGTAGTTCGCCGTGCCGCCCAGCGCCGACACCGACAGTCCCGGAGCCACCGCTTGGCCGCCGGCCGCGAGCAGGCCCGCGCCCGTTGCAACCATGGTCGATCCGCTGGATCCCTCCACGAGCGGTCCGGGGTGAACGGCGTTTGCGCCCCAATAGCCGTAAGTGGTGACCGAAGATATCCCCGGGGCGCTGCGCGGGTTGACGGCGAAATCCATCGTATCCATGCGATCGCCCGGCTTGAGCGTGAGAACAGCCGCCTGCAACGGATCCCTCGTTCCCGGATAGAACTGGCTGTCGAACGCGCCGGAGGCGGGAATGGGCTGGCCGGAATCGTCCTTCGGAGGCACGATGTTGGCGGGCGTGATCTCCACCGTCAGCGGCGGCGGCAACGGGTGAACGTAAATGTAATACCCCGCGCCCGGAGGAATCCCGCGCAGCGCGTACGAACCATCCGGATTCGTCAGCGTGCTGATGGCCGGCCCGGTGGCGGAGATGGCCACGACGGATGCTAGATTCACGCCTGCCCCGTTCATCATCACGCGGCCCGACAGGGCGGCGGTGTTCTTCAGGAATGCGCCGGTGGGATACAACACCGAAACGCCCGCGATGTCGTCCGCGCCCAGCGGCAGCGCCTTGGTCGTCCCTCGGGTGATGCTGGTCGACATCACGGCCGAAGTCAGCGTATGCTGCAATCCGAGCGCATGACCAAACTCATGGACGATGCTCAGGTACAGATCGTCGCCATAGCTCGGGAAGGTGCTTAGGTCGCGGTGAATTCGGACCATGGAATGAGCGATCGGCGCGAATGTCTCGTCCCCGTTAGTGACGAATTTCGAGCCCAAAGAAGTCGGACCGCCATACGCGATCAGCCCCGGCGGAATGTCGTCGTCGAAGATCACGTCGATAGCGGGTCCGTTCTGCACCGTGTCGGCCGGCACAAAGCCGCCAAACGCGATCCGCAAATCGGAACTCCGCACGTCGTTCCACGCCTTCGTAGCCAGGCGAATCTGACTGACCAATGCCGTGAAGCTGTCGTTCCCGGCTAGTTTGGTGGGGCCGTTGTCCGAAATCAGGTATTGGACGGTTTTGCCGCTCAGGGCGGTCAAATCGAATTTCTCGGGAATCGGCGCGTACGATCCGGTGGAGATCAGGAAGTGGACGTAATGGTAATAGGCCGACGCTCCCGACGAGAGGAGAAGAGCGGCGGCGGCGATCAGCATCCCGCGCCTCATTGCGTCACCTTCCCGCCCAGCTTGGTCAGCACCAGGCTTTTCAGTTCCTCGTAGGTGTACCGGACGCCTGGATCGGCCACCTGCTTGTGGGTGACCGGGTCGAGCATCGGCTCGGTGATGGCCGCGCGATGCACTCCGGTGTTGCCCTGCAAGTCGCGGCGAATGTCGAAGAGCCCTTGCGACATACCGATCAGTTGCGGAAGTCCGCTACGGCTGGTCCAGATGAATAAAACGTACTCCTGGCCGTTCTGCAAAACCGGCGCGCCGGCGATGGTTTGCCGCAGTCCCTGCGTGAAGCCGCCGGGAACGGCCACCTGCACGGGCGCGGCGTTTGCGCCCTTCAACGATTCGACAACCTGCAGGTTGTACCAGGTGTAAATCATGCCGCCCGGTCCCGCCGGACCGCGGAATGCCGCCTGACTGGAAGTGACGCGCGCCCGCACGATGGCTGACGACCGGGAGATCATGTCGTCCATGGCGAGGCGCTCGAGCGTGGCTGCCGGCAGGCATGCCGACGCCGCCGCGAGGAGAGCAATCATCCGGAGCATAGTCAAAAATCCCCAGTTGCTAGAGCAGCGCTCGTTCCATCCATAAGATGTTGAAAACAAGGCAGGGGATTCGGCGTTTCCGGGAACGGAATGTATAGCCTAGACACGCCGGTGTGTCCGGACGATCAGGATAGGCACCTCCACCTCGTGCCGGACCGCGTTGATCGTCGTACCTAAGATCAGGTCACTGAATAGCTTATGGCCGTGCGCGCCCATTACAATCAGGTCCGGGTGATGCTCGCGCGCCCACTTCACAATGGCGGAGCGGGGATGGACCCCGTAATCCACGTGCAGCTCCGCGGCCACTCCCTCGGATCGAAGGCGCGCCAGGATACTCTCGAAATATTGCCTTCCGCTCGCAATCTCCTCGGTATCGGCGACGTCGCCATACACGTTGCTGGTGACGCCTTCCTCAACGTGCAGCAGATGTATGGTGGCGCCGTGCATTTTGGCCATACCCGCCGCGTGGCTGAGCGCCACCGGGTCTCGATTCGAATGGTCGAGCGGAACCAGGATATCCCGGTAGCTCAGGATCGGGATGGCGGTCTCGGCCGTCGCCGGCAGCACGTTGGCGAGGCGCGACCGGCGGAGGTATCGCTGCAGCACCGGCTGCGCCGACATCCACAGCAAGAGCAGTCCGAGCAGGCTCAGAACCGGGATTAGAAAACACCATATAAGCCATTGATAATTAGGGGCTGCATCCAGCCATGTACTTACCCCCAATCCGACCAGCCGCACATTCAGGCCGACGATCAGAATCACCGTCGTCCAGGACAACACCTTGACCCACGGGCAATTCACAAAATCTCCCATTCGGGTGCGGTCGCCGGTAAATTGAACCAGCGGAATGACAGCGAAGGGAAGCTGCAACGAAAGTATCACCTGACTGAGCAGAAGTAGTTGAAATGTTGCCTTTTCCCCCATTACCAGAATCGTGATGACCGCCGGGATTACGGCGAGTAACCGGGTCACGAACCGGCGTAGCCACGGCCTAACGCGAATCTCGATAAACCCTTCCATCACGATTTGCCCGGCCAGGGTTCCCGTGAGCGTGGACGACTGCCCGGAACAGAGCAAGGCAATCGCAAAAATCACTCCGGCAAAACTAGTTCCGAGCAAAGGTACAAGTAATTGTTGAGCCTGCTGGATCTCCGTCACGACGATGTGCCGGGTGAAGAACACAGTCGCCGCCAGGACCAGGATTGCTGCGTTCACGATCAGCGCGAAGTTTAGCGCAACCACGGAATCGATTAGATTGTACTTGCACGCGGCGCGTTTCTCGCGCACGTTGTCGCCGATCCTTCGGGTCTGCACGAGCGCCGAGTGGAGGTACAGATTGTGGGGCATGACGGTCGCCCCGAGAATCGCGATCGCGACGAACAGGTTCTGGTTGTTGAGGTGCGGGACCAGCCCAGCCGCTAATCCCGCCAGCGGCGGCTGCGCGAACCAGAGTTCGACCAGAAAGCACCCCGCGATCACGGCGATGAGCGCCAGCACAAATCCCTCGATCACGCGGATGCCGTATCGCGTGAACCAGAGAATCAGTAATGTGTCCGCGGAGGTGAGAACGACGCCAACAATTAGTGGCAGATGAAACAATAAGTTAAGGCCAATTGCAGCACCTAATACTTCAGCTAGATCACAGGCCGCGATGGCGATCTCGCAGAGGATCCACAGGGTCCAAGTGACGATCCGCGGGTATTCGTCGCGGCACGCCTGGGCAAGGTCGCGGCGGCTCACGATCCCCAACCGCGCGCTAAGCGTCTGCAGCAGGATCGCCATGAAATTCGACATGACGATCACCCACAGCAACTGGTAGCCGAAGCGGGCGCCGCCTTCCAGATCGGACGCCCAGTTGCCCGGGTCCATATAGCCGACGCTGACCAGGTAGGCCGGGCCCGCGAAAGCGAACATGCGCTTCCAGATGGAAGGCTGTCCTGTCTGCACGCTGGAATGAACTTCGGGAAGGGATCGGGTTGTGCCCTCGGGCTCCATTAAACCCTTAACTATAATGCGGCGAAGGCGGCCACGCAAACCGGGCTGTCCCGACGGGGTCTGGTTTAAGACAATCAGGCTGGTGGTTTTCGGCCACCGGCGAGCGAGTCGACTCCGTACAGAAGCTGCTCATTCGAAGATACTTAACGATTGGTCCTAAGCTTGCCTCATCTTGGGCGGAGAGGCGAACAGCCATGAAATCGAAAACACTCATCATCGCAGCCCTGACAGCAGCCCTGGCGATCCCGATCCTGGCACAGGAACAGGAGAGGGACGAAGGGCCGGGGCGTGGCGTGGCGCGCATCAGCGTGATCAACGGCGAGGTATCGGTCAAGCGCGGCGACTCGGGCGAGCTGGTGGCGGCGGCCATCAATGCGCCGCTGGTCCTTCAGGATCGTCTGATGACGGGTCCCGGATCGCGAGCCGAAGTCCAGTTCGACTCTGCGAACTCCCTCCGCATCGGTTCCTCGAGCGAGGTGCGGTTGAGCGAAATGGATAACCAGCGCTATCAGATTCAAGTGGCGGCGGGCACTACGACGTTCCGCGTCCTCCGCGAAAGCAACGCGCAGATCGAGCTGGCGACGCCGAATGTTTCCGTGCGTCCCATGGGCAAAGGCGTTTACCGGGTCAGCGTGCTGGAGGACGGTTCCACCGAGATCACCGTTCGCAGCGGGCAAGCGGAGATCATCACCCAGCGCGGGTCGGAGAAGGTCGGGGCGGGGCAAACGATGCTCGCCCGCGGCTCCGCACAGGATCCCGAGTTTCAAGTGACGGCCGCGATTCCCCTGGATGAATGGGATCGCTATAACGAGACCCGGGATCGGGACCTCGAACATAGCCGCTCCTACAATTACGTCAGTCCCGATATCACGGGAGCGGAGGATCTGGACCGGTACGGCCGTTGGTCCGACGTAGCGCCCTATGGCCACGTCTGGGTTCCAACCGCGGACCCGGGGTGGGCTCCGTACCGCGACGGCCGCTGGACCTGGGAAGACTGGTATGGGTGGACCTGGGTTAGCAACGACCCTTGGGGATGGGCGCCTTATCACTATGGCCGCTGGTTCAATAGCGGGCCCGATGGTTGGTGCTGGTACCCCGGTGGGTTCGGCCGCCAGTATTGGTCGCCGGCTTTGGTGGGGTTCTTCGGATTTGGCGGCGGAGGTCTTGGTTTCGGCTTTGGGTTCGGCAACGTAGGTTGGGTTCCGCTCGCTCCGTTCGAGCCTTTCCACCGCTGGTGGGGACCGGGCCACTACGGTGGAACCAACATCAACAACACCACGATCGTGAACAACACGAATATCACCAACATTTACCGCAATGCGCGGGTTAACAACGGGATCACGGCCGTGAACGCGACCGACTTCGGCCGGGCTCGGATCACCAACGGGAATCTGATCCGGATGAGCCAGGCCGATCTGGGGCGGGTGAATTTGGTCCGGGGCCAGTTGCCGGTGACCCCCAGCCGCGAGAGTCTCGCCTTGAGTGATCGAGCGGTACGGACGGCTAATCTGCCTCGTGTTTCGGACAACCAGCGTTTCTTCTCGAAGCGGCAGCCGCAGCCCGTACAGCGGATTCCGTTTGAGCAGCAACGTCAGAATATTCAGGCAAATACGCGGAGAAGCTTAGGTGATACTTCCGGTCGTGGGACAGGGACATTTGGGGGCAGGGAAGCGGCCACATCCACCCCGGGCGTAACGGGCCGCGGGAGCACGAACGGCGGATGGCGCAGAGGGGTGGAGACGCAGGCGCCCGCCACCGCGAATAGGCCGGCGGAATCCGGCGGTGGGCAGTGGCATCGCTTCGGCGAGCCATCGCATACCCGCGATAGTGTTCGCTCGACACCCGCACAGGACGGAAACGGGCGGCGATTCGGCGAGCCCGGCAACAGCCGGCAGATGCAGGAACCGGCTGGACGGAGCAGCGACCGCTCTCCGCGCAGCGAGCCCGGCAACAGCCGGCAAATCCAGGAACCGGCTGGACGGAGCATGGACCGCTCTCCGCGCAGTGAGCCCGCCCGTCCGGAACCGTACCGTTCGCCCGCGCCAAGCGCGCCGCGGTCGGACCCGCCGGCGCGCTCCAATGATCGGCCCAGCAGATCGGATGCCGGGTGGCAGCGCTTCGGCGGGAATAACACGGGTGCCCAATCGAGCCGCGCTTGGGGCGGTCAGGTGAGCACACCCGCTCCGGTTCGCATCAGTCCGCCGATCGTCCGGGACAGGAGCGCGTCATCCTATAGCCCGTCACGCGGATATGCGCCGTCTTATAACGCACCGCGCGGAGGGGGATATGCGCCGACCTATAGTGCTCCCCGCAACGCTCCCACCTACAGTGCCCCGCGTGGTGGCGGCGGATATGCGCCGTCTTATAGCGCTCCCCGCAACGCTCCCTCATACGGTGCCTCGCGTGGAGGCGGCGGATCTGCGCCGTCCTATAATGCTCCCCGCAGCACGCCCTCCTACAGTGCCCCGCGTGGAGGAGGCGGATCGTCTCCTTCGTACAGCGCGCCGCGTGGAGGGAGTGGCGGAGGCGGAGGAAGCAGGTCCGCGGCACCGTCGGGGGGCGGCAGGGAATCCGACGGTCGACGCCGCTAGTCAGGAAACACGATCTTCCCTCAAGAGCCCCGGTCCGATTCGCGTAAACGCATCGGGCTGGGGCATTTTTTTAAAATGAGTTCGTTAGTTGACATAATATCTATTATCGGCGGTTTGTTTAAGGGGAGTGTTGCCGCCGTGATCGAGTAGAAAGACTCCGAAGCGAATAGATCACGGCTGGCAGCGCGACGGCGAAATCGACTACGAACTTCCGTTGAGAGTTCCCGCCGCGAACATCAGGACCCCGCTGATCGCAAGCCGTCACGAACGATCCCAATCGCTGGAGCTATTTCCCTGGTATCGTTCGGGCCCCTGTTGTTGGGGCCAAACGATTGCAAGGCGCGGGTATGAGAAGCAGGAATTGGCGGCTCCCGGCGCTACGCACTGCCGATCAAAATCCCAGCCGCGAACACCAGCATTCCGCCGATTGCCACCTGAAGCGCAGCCGTCAAGAACGAGCTCTGCATATACCGGTAGCGAACGTAACTAATGGCCGCTAGTTCCACCACCACCACCGCGATCGCCAGTGTCATGGCGATCCGGAAATCGGGAAAGAGAAACGGCAGCGTGTGGCCAATGCCGCCCGCCGTCGTCATCAGCCCGCAAATCAGCCCGCGGATCCAGGGATGGCCCCGGCCGGTGAGCGTCCCGTCGTCCGACAACGCCTCCGCGAATCCCATCGAGATCCCCGCCCCGACCGAGGCCGCCATCCCCACCAGAAACGCGTCCCAACTGTTGTGCGTCGCAAACGCCGCGGCGAACACCGGCGCGAGCGTGGACACCGATCCGTCCATCAATCCCGCCAACCCCGGCTGCACGATCTGAAGCACGAATAGCCTGCGCGTGGCGGCTTCCTCGGCTGCCCGCACGTCCTTTGTAAGGTGCTCGTGCTCCAGTTCCGCCGCGCGCTCCGAATGTTTCCGTTCAACTTCCGCCAGATCCACCAGCAGCTTTCTTGTGGAGGCGTCGGTGACCCGCGCGGCGGCCTTGTCGTAGAAACGGCGCGTCTCCGTTTCCATGCTCTCCGCGGCCTTGCGGACCGATTCGATGCCCAGCGGCCGGACCAGCCACACGGGCAACCGGTTCACGAAACCCTTCACGTCCTGCCGCCGGATCAGCGTGATGTGCTCGCCGTACTTCCGCCGGTGCAGCTCGATCAGCAGGTGCCGGTGATCGGCTTCCTCCGTCACCATCTCCTCGAACAGCTGCGCGCTGACCGGGTACTGGTCCCGCAGGCCCTCGGCAAACTCCGCGTAAATGCGCCCATCCTCTTCTTCTAGCGAAATCGCCAGGGCGATGATTTCGCGCTCGGTGAGGTCCTTGAAGTTTTTTGCCATTTGAAACTATTCTTTCACCCGCCCGAACAGCGAGACCCGAAACGACCATCCGTGCGACCAGGCTTCCGGTTGAATTAACCCCGCTTGGCCGGCGAGGGCCTCCAGTTCCGCGGGACGGAACGCGGCTTCCACCGAAATCGGGCCGTCGTGGACGGTAATCGGATCCCAACCGTACAGCCACGCGGTTACTGGTACGAAGTAATACGCGATCGGATGGCGGTACAGATCTATAGCCAGCACACCGCGCGCCGCGACTCGCGCCATCTCCGACAAGAGCCGGACTATTTCATCGTCACTAAAATGATGCAGAAAAAGGGATGAGAAAACAAAATCGTAGCTCCGAGGCTCGAATGGGATCCGGAACGCGTCCGCGCAGACTCGCGGACACGGAGCCGGCGTCAGATGATCCGGCCTGTAATCGAGCGACGTGACGCGAGCCCCCGGATACAGTTCGCGCGCGTAGCGCCACAGGTCCCCGGACGCCGCCCCGATATCCAGAACGGTAAACGCATCGTTTGGGCGAACGACCTGTTCCAACAGCCGCCGGAGCGGCCGCCGCCCGGACTGCCGGTTCAGGCGCGTGAGATCCTCCAGGCTGCGGCGCTTCCGATCAAGCGCCAGATCGTCGAGTATCTCGGGGCGGATAATCCGCCCGCCCATCGCGCGCATAAAGCCCATGATAGAATATTTTGTCGCTATGCCCTTCCCTGCCCCTGTGTTATATGGATATCTTTAATACCCACACCGGTTGGATCGAAGTCGTATGCGGCCCTATGTTCTCCGGCAAGAGCGAGGAGTTGATCCGGCGGCTCAGGCGGGCCATGATCGCCCGCAAGCGCGTGCAGGTCTTCAAGCCCGCCATCGACAACCGCTACTCCGACGACGAGATCGTGTCCCACGGCGACATCCGGATGAAATCCGAAACGGTCGCCTCGGCTAAGGGAATCCTCGAGAAGCTGGACTGGCGCACCCAGGTGGTGGGCGTCGACGAAGCGGCGTTCATGGGCGTGGAATTGATCGGTATCGCCCAGCAGCTTGCGGATTCCGGCAAGCAGGTGATTATCGCGGGCCTCGACACGGATTACCTGGGCAGGCCCTTTCCGCCGATGCCGGACCTGCTGGCCTTGGCCGAATTGATTACCAAAACTCTGGCCATTTGCGTGTGCTGCGGAAACCCGGCAAAGCACACGCAACGTCTAATTAAGTCGGATGACCTGATTGTGGTTGGCACCTCAGGTCTGTACGAGGCCCGCTGCAGGCGGTGTTTCGAGCCGGGCGTTCCCAAGCAGGAGTATCTGGATTTCGCGCGTCCACGAATGTGAGCTCGGATTCCGATATAACATCGATAGAGCACCCTAGTGCCTTTAAGGAGACCTACGGCATGAGCGAACCAAATCAGCCGGCTTACGTAATAGCGCCCGAGAGCGGCCCGGGGTGGAAGATCCCTGTGTTGTTCGTTCTCGTGATTCTACTGATTGCGGGCAACGCATATCAGTTCTACAAGATCAACAATGTCGAGAAGGACCTGGGCACGACGCGTGACGCGCTGAGCGGAGAGATCGCCAAACTGCGCGACACCGAAACGCTGTCGTCCCAGACTCACCGGCGATCGGCCGAGCAGCTGGAAACGGAGCTGACGGTCGCCAAGCGTCAGGCCACCACGGCCGCGGGCCAGGCCAAGACGGATGCGATCAAGCGCAGCGAGGAGCTCACCGCGCAGCTCGCCAAGGAACAAGCCAAGGCGCAACTGGAAACCAACGCCCAGATCTCGGCGGTGAAGGACGTGGCGACGACCGCGAATACCAAGGTCGGCGAGGTGAGCACGGAAGTGGGCAACGTCAAAACAGACGTGGCCTCGACCAAATCCGAGCTTGAGAAAACCATCGCGAATCTGAAGCGGGTAACGGGAGATTTGAGCAGCCAGGGCTCCCTGATTGCGACTAACTCGTCGGAGCTTGGAGCGTTAAGGCAGCTCGGCGAGCGCAACTACTTCGAGTTCAGCATCCATAAAGCGAAGGACCCGCAGAAGGTCGGCGACATCGCCCTGGTGTTAAAGAAGGTCGATCAGAAACACAACAAATATACGGTGGATGTTTTGGCGGACGACACGCGAGTCGAAAAGAAGGACCGCACCATCAACGAACCGGTTCAGTTCCTAACCTCCAGGTCGAAGCAGCCCTTCGAGATTGTGGTGAACAAAGTCGGCAAGGATCAGATCTCCGGCTATCTGTCCACTCCGAAGGTTCAGACGGCCCGGTAATAACCGGCTCCCTTACGGTCGCGGCTCGGAAGCGCTTTCTGAGCCGCGACCGTAAGGAAGCCATTTGTCATATTTAGCGAACCGCCCTGTCCGCATCCGCGGCCAAGTTCTGCATCATTTGAAAGAACGCCGGCGACTGGCCTATGAACAGCCCGTCCGCCGTGAGTCCGTTGACGGCCGCCATGGCTGCACCCTTCGTCTCGGTAGGCCGGAGGATCGAGCACACCGGGAGCCGGGCGTCGAGAAAATGCGTGGGTTCCGGCATGATCAGATTGGTCTGGAACGTCTCGCCGCCAAACGGCGGCGCATTCAGGTTCGGGAAGACCAGCGACGGATCGCTGGGGTCGATCAACGGCGGCGCATTTCCGGCCTTGTCATGCCACGTCTGGAAGTGCGCCGTTTCGACCGGGCCGATGCTGAGCAGGATGCGCAGGACTTCCACGCTGCTCACTCTTTGCGCCAGCGACGGGTACAAGCTCATGCCGCCCTGCTCGATGAACCCGAAATGGAATCCGGCGGTGCTGGCGATCGCTTGTATGTGAGCGTCCGGCGTGAGGTCGGCATCGGTTCTCGGGATCGCCGGGTGCTGTCCCACGTTCAGGCTCGGGACTGCTTGGGGAAACACGAAATTGGGATCCAGATCTGGATTGTTCGACCGCGCGCGGTAACGCGTCCACCAACTGGTATCCACGGATAGCTGCATGAGGTTGGTCAGCCGGCCGACCTGCCGGGCGCCAGTGGCTTGGCTGCTCGGTAATGTGCGGAACTGGTCCAGGTTCACGGGGTCGGCGCCCTTCGAGACCAGGTAGGCGTTGATGAACCGGAAATGGGTCAGCTCATCCTCGGCGTTGTCATGAATGTACTGCGGCATGTCGCCGTCCAGAACCTGGAGCTTCGCGATGTACGCGGGGCTGCCGCCGGCAATGCCGGGCACTTCGCCGTCTTGGACGCCCCCAAGTTCGTTGTACTGGACCCACAAATCGCTTTCGATGATTTCGGCCGCGGCCAGAAACCTCAGGATTGCCGCATCGCCATGGGAGATGGAGCCATTTGAAGCTCCCGTTAGCAGTCCCGCGGTCCCAGCGGCGACTCCCGCCTTTAGGAAGGAGCGGCGGTTCGCCGTTTTCTTGAGTCCACTTACTAAGTTCATGCAAGGATGGTACCTTTGGCGGCGCGAGGCAACTGCAGTGAAATTGTAAATTCGACGTAAAAGAGTTAGTAACTATTCCAATGGCATTACAGAGACAAAAACCTTCTGGGAATTTCGGATCTCCACCTTCACTTTGTCGCCCAGAGAGAGATTGCCGAACAAGGTAACCGTGTAGCTCTTGCGAACGGTCTCGAAAATTCGAGGCCCGGGCTGGCCCACCGCATTCTTCCGAAAATCGTTCAAGCTGAAGATCGCGCCGCCTGTTTCGCGAGCCAGCGTTTCGAACATGCCCCTCTCCGCCCCGGTCATATAGATCGGATAGATCGACACGCCGTTTCTCCGCGCGATCCGGATGACGTCGCGTTCCGTTTCGCGGCTGCCGCCGTCATATCCGGTGGTGAGCAGCAGGACGACGCGCCGGTACACGGCATTGTCGAACGCTTCCCGGATGGCGGCCGAGAGGGCGTCGAGCACTCTCGGCGTGTTCCCGAACTTGACGGTGGAGACCGCCCTCGAAAGCAGCTCCTTGCTGGACGTGAAATCCTGCACGAGCTCGGCCGAGGAGTGATAGCCGACGACAGCCATCTGATCCTTGTCCTGAAGCTGTGCGATGAGGCTGGCGGCGAACGGCTGGACCGCGGGACCCGCGAGGCTGGTGTCGAGCAGCAGCATCAGATCCAGCGGTCCGGCCGGCGTCATCTCAACCGACTCGACCGCGCGCGGCGTCTTGTCGTCGAGGATGGTGAAGTCCTCGGCCTTCAGCCCATCGACGAAGCGCCCGGTCCGCCGCTCAACCACTGACACCGAGAGCTTGGTGGCGCCGAACGACACCGAGGCAAGACAAACGAGAGCCAGCGCGAAACGCATTGCGATCCCCATGGCATCACAAGAATCTTTGCAGGTCCTCTTCGTTTAATCCGCAATCCCGCAGAATTTTGCGCATTAATCCCAGCCCGATCGTCTCGCCGGAGTGAACCGGACGACTGCCACACGACCGTCTTGGTGGCGCAGAAAGTGGTGACTGCCCCGCACTCGAATCTCTCTGAACCCAGCGCGACCAAGCGCTGAAACTAGGGCCTTTCCGGTGATCCGCGGCACCTCGCTCATGCGGCCACGGTCACGCGCTGGATGCCTATGAATTCCAAGTCCGAGGTAGGGTCTCCTTCCACCTCCAGGCATAGCTCGATCGCCTCACGGATCCGCTCCATTACCGTATCAAGCGATCGAGCCTGCGTGTGACAACCGCGCAACTGCGGCGCGGTGGCGACATAGTATCCGTCACCGTCACGCTCAATGATTACGTCGAATTGGCGTTGCATGATAACCAGTCCCCTACGTTTCTTCAATCAGACGGTCCACGCTCACACTATACACCGCCGGTTTGCCGTGCTGATCGCTGACGAAGAACACTCGCTGGCTGTTCGGCGAAAGGACTGGCGAGACCATCAGCGGATCGCTCGCGCGGTGCTCGCAAATTGTCAATTCCCGTTTCACCGACCGCAGCAGCAACAGCACATGCGGCGTCGCCTTGCTCCCGCTGGCGCCCACAAACACCGACGCGTCCGAATTCGCGCGGAACTGAACGAATCGAGTGGTCGCCGCAACCAGCTTGTCCTCGTTGGTGTCCGGAGTGAACTCGCGAATTTCGTTTCTGGCCGATGCAATGGATAAATAGAATATGGTACGGCCATCCGGCGACCATTGCGGCGTGGCCACGTTCTCGGCCCCGAGCCGCAGCCTGTAATTCCGGACCCCGTCGTAGTTCGCGAGATAGAGCGACTCGGCGCCGCGCCGGTACAGTATCGACGCGCGAAGCAAACGGTGAACGGGCTCGCCAAGAACCTCCTCGGTCTCCGCCAGGCGCCGCGGCTCTCCGCTGCCGATGGGAATCAGCGCAAGCCTATTCCGCTTCTCCGCCGCCTCGATTACGGCCGCGTGCGTTCCGTCTTCCGAAACGCTCGCCGCCAGGATGTCGCCACTCGCGCTGTACAACTCGCGCTGCTTCAGACTGCCCGTGGAGAGCAAACGCAGCGACTGCCCATCCGCGTACACCAGACCGCGATCGCCGGGAAGCAGGTCGAGAGTCGAGGGCTGAATCCGCTCCCCGCTCGTGAGCCGCTTCGTCTCGCCGGACCGGAGATCGGCGCGATAGATATCCATCTTGCCTTCCCGGTCGCAACAGAAATACAGGAACGATTTCCCCGCGAGGGAGCGATTGTAATAGGCGGTGAGACGCGAAGTGTATTCCGGCGAGGTCAGCCGTAGGACGGTGAACTCCGTCAGCGGATCGTTGTACCGCCGGGCGTCGGAACGGTACACCGGGAATTTCGACGGATCGGAGGCAAAACAAGCTCCGGCGCCGGCGAGGAGAACCACACGTCGGCTTAGCACTGATAATTCCATTGAAACACGGACCGCGCAAACCGAAGGCACCGCTTGCTTACGCGCGCGGCTCGGAAGCTCCTTCTGAGCCACGACCGTGAGGGAGTGGCCGTCAGTGCGCGGCGTGATGGCTCGAATCGTAGTGCTGCTTCAACAGGTCCAGCCCGAAGTCGTTTTCATAGTCGCGCCAGACGGAGTGGATGTGATTGGCTTCGTTCTGCGTATTATCGTATTCGATCAGGAACGAAGGCGCCTGAATGCGGTAGTAGTGGGGACCGCCCTTTTGCTCGACGCCCGCCCAGGCGAAATACAGCTTGTCCTCTTCCTTGCGGACCTGCTCCGCGCGAGCGTCGGCGACCTGGTCCGGCACGTCGTGGACGTATTCGGCCACCAGCGCATCCAGCAATTCGCGCTGCTTCTTGGTCATCTTTGCGATGGACAGGCCGCTGGGCTGGCCGCTCAGCGCGGCTTTGCGGGACGCGGCCGTGAGGACATCCGGATAGGCGGTCGCATCGACTATCGCAACCTTTTTTTGCTCGGGAGTCAACGCCACAAGCAGATCGCGGCCGAGGTCTTCCTCGCGCCCCAGCACGCGCAGCCCTTTGCGCGGCCCTTGCCGGACCTCGGCGGGATTCGTCCCGAAGAACGTCGGGCCCGCGGCGACTACCCCGTTGGCGATGGTGAAGTTCAGCGAGACGTGGTGGCCTTCCACCTTCATCGCCCACATTCCCTTCTCCGCCGGCTCGCCGAAAATACTGAAGTAATACTTCTCGGGATTGCGCCGCTCGCCGCTATCGTTTTCCATGATCCGCAGCACATCCTCCAGGCTCATGATGCTGGTCGCCTTGATGTACCCGGACTGGCTAAGGCTGGAAGCCAGCAGCGCCTGAGCGAGATGCCGTTGCGGCGGCGTCATCTCGCGCAGCGGCAGCCCCTTGCGCTCGCGCGGGATGTAATGCCAGTCGAAGCGCTCGTTGTCCTCGAATTTGAACACGGCGCGCGCTTTCTGTTCCGGGGTCAGGGATGCCAGGAAATGCTGAGCCGCCTCGCTCATGACGGACGCGGCGTGAATGCGGTAATACGCGGAGGTCAGAAGAAGGATGCCCATGCCGCCGGCAATCAGCCTCGCCCTGTTGGGGGTCAAAACGCTACTCATTGGAGACTTAATATATCACGTCAGAACGGCAGCTCGTGTTGCGCGGGCATGGCTGTCGCCACCTCCTTCAGATAGCGCGACGGGTTGATCGGATTTCCATCCTGACGAACTTCATAATGCAGATGGGGTGAAGTGACGCGTCCCGTTCCTCCAGAGAGGCCTAGAATCTCGCCGCGCCGGATTTCCTGGCCGGGAATCACTTCCAGCTGGGAGAGATGCGCATACCACGTCTGAATGTCATGCCCGTGATCGATGATGACGAGTTTGCCGTAGTGGCCGCTCCATTCGGCGCGCACCACAATGCCGTCGGCGGTCGCGTGGACCTGCGTGCCGGTAATCGCCGACAAATCGATGCCCGTATGCATTGCGCCTTCGCCCGAGAATGGGTCGGTGCGGCTGCCGAACACGCTCATTAACCGGCCTTGCACGGGCCATAGCGAGGGCTGGACGTGATCTTGCCACTGCCGGGGATACGTGCGCTGAATCATCGAGTAGTTCGCGCTTCGCAGGAAGTTGTATTCCTCCAGGCTCTGCTTGAAAGTGGGAAGCAGCGCCCCTTCCCGGGTGATGTCGGAGGGACCTTCGAGCGCTTGCTTGATGCCGTAGGCCAGCGACACTTCATTGGCCAGGACCTGGAGCGACGCCAACTGGTGGTCCTTCTCATCCTTCTCGCGGCGCAGCGCATCGTACCGCACTCGAAGCATGCCCACTTCCTGCCGCAACGTATTGTAATTCGAGACCTTCAGGGTCATCCGGAGGTAACTCGAAATCATGCCGAACATCGCCATCGAACTGAAGAGGATGAGACCGAGGACCGCGTACAGGTATTTATGCGGAATCTGGATTCTTCGCAGGCGGCCGTGTAATGAGTGGGCTAGAACTAAAACGAAGTATTGCTGTCGCATTCAGGATCTCCATAGCTTGATTTGGCGCAGACCGGAAGACGTTCAAGTCCGTTCTTCCGACCGTAGGCCGGAGAGTACCACGCGTATGACAAAACGTTAACAAACCGTCAGGATATCGCGGTGGGATGGCGGTGTCAAGTAAAGAAACGTGTCGTTTCGTTATATGCCTTACAAACTAAAAGAGTGGACCCGGCCGTACTTAAAAAGATGCTTCGCGAGACCGCCAAGGCTCCGGAGAAAACCTAGCGGCTACGGAGCCAACTCGTACGCCATACCCGGGCTCTGCGCGTCAGCCGAATAGTTTGTGATGCCGAAGAACGCGCCACTTAAACGCGTTAGGCCGGCATAGGGATGCGACTCATTCACAACTCCTTCTCGGTTCACCGTACCTGGAATAGGCCGGCGAGAATCTTCGCCGACGGCGTACCGGCAGCTTCGATCGCCGCGGCGTAAATGCCGTCCGGTCCGGCGGCAATGGCAGGAGAGACCAGTCCGCCACCCGGACGGCTGACGGCCGCCATCGTCCAGTGCCATACATCCCCGTCGGCATGGCCGACAGCCGCCAGGTACCCGCTGGCCGTCGTCGCCAGGATATAGGCTCGGCTTTCGGAAATGTCGGCATCGAATTCGAAAAGGGGCGTATCGCCGATGGGCTGCAGGACAGGCCCAACTGCTTCCAGGGCCGCGTTCAAGCGGATCGCCCGTAGCATTCCCGGCTGAAAGCTCTCCCCGCGCCCGTCCTTGCGTTCCGAGATCCTGCCGGCCGAGTCGGGACGCACCGCCTCGGGAGTTCGTTCCTTCACGAACGCCAGGAATCCCGCTGTATGCTTCACAACCAGAACTTCGACGGGCGAGTGGATTCGAGCGAGCTTCAAGACGCGGTCATGCACCTCGCGACCGTCGTCGCGCGTCGCGAACACCACGGCCGCCGGGCCATCCTCCCCCTCGGTAATGGCCGTAATTCCGACGCTGCCCCCCCGGTGATTCCGGATGAACCGCGGGCTTTGGTATATCCCCGAGGGATGGCTGGCCGTCAGGACGACCTCGGCACCACCGCGGCCCCGAAATGCCAACGGACATGTCGCGCTGAGGGGCTCGGTCCAAACCCAGACCGTAGCGTCCGGCTGTGCCGCCTCGAGGTCCCAGAAGGGCATTCCGAAAGGCGAACGCAGCTCCACTCCCGCTGCCGGGGTGCCCACTTCCGACCCGTTCAACGGAGCCATCGTCGCCAGCGGCATGTGATCCTCCCCGCGCGTCAGACTCGCCAGCACCAGATGCGCACCGGATTTCGCCAGCCGAATTGAGAGAATGCCGGATGCGTCCTGCACACGCATCGGGGCCAGGTCCAGGTTCAATCGATCTTCCATCATCGCTCTTTTCGGGCAACCGGCAAACGTCAGGAGCACGCCGAACATGCCAATGTGCCAGCCTAGGTTCACGGTCTTTCCTTGAGTATACGGACGTTCGAAATCTCGCGCGGGATGTAGATCTTGTCGCCCGCGGAGATCGCCTCCGCGGGAGCGTGCGCTCCCGGGGTGCCGAGAATCGAATCGATCACCCCTCCGACAAACTCGCCGACCGCCGAATGAAGATGTTGATTATAAGGATGGTTGTAAAGCGCCGCTCCCGAGCTGACGCCGAACTTGGCCGCGATGCTCGCCAGTGTATCGCCCGCCACCGCGACATACACAGTAAATCCGTCACTGCATTGCTCGGATATGGCCTGGTTGCAGCCGGCCTGCTTGAACCAGACTAGGCCCCCACTCCCCAAACCCGCTATGCCGCTATCCTCCCAGGTCTTCAGATCGGAAACCGGCCCGGAGCCGTACGACGGGTCATAGATGTCGGTTCCATATCGCACCAACGCATGGTCGCCGAAGATGAATTGCGGGTTGGTTTTCCCTTGTCCGGGAATTCCATTCCCTTTCGTGCATTCCACATTGCCCTCGTACGGGAATGGAACGCTAAGGCTACCAGCGCCGGCGAAAACGCAATTCTCCACAAGCAGGTACGCGGCTTCGCTCGAATCCGGGACCACGCCTAAAACCTTGCTGGAAGTCACTCCATGCACTTTATGAGTGTCGACCAGAAGCTTCGCCCATGCCCCGCAACGCCCGGTTCCATCCCCGCGGCTCAACAGAGCCTGGGTGGTGTAAACCCCTTGGCTGGGCGTGTCCGCGGCCATTTTGTAATAGGTTAGCTGCACGCCGTCCCGTTTGCGTTTGATCCCGTTGCCATCCCCTAACGCGGCCTGGAACGGAGCAATGACGGCTTTCACGAAGTCCGGCTCCTTGGCTATGCCTCCGGCGCTACGGCAGGAAAGATCGATGAGCGTCCAATAGTTCGGCGTACCGGAGGGATTGCCTAGCGTCACGTACAGGACGTTCAACGTCGATCCCGCGGCATGCCAATCGCTGCCGTCCGGTTTAGCGCGCCATTGTATGTTCTTCGTCTCGAACAACGCTATCTCATCCGGCAGCACATCGTCGCTGGTAAGCCCGGTTGCCGAGACCTCGGCCGCGCCGGGAGCCACATCCACCGATCCAGCCCATTTTAGGTTCTTCCCGAAACTGCCAGTCCCTTCGATGGCGACCTGCTCCTTGCGGCAGGGCTCGGTCACCACCTTGAACTTTGCGTCCATCCCGATTTTCTGATTGCGCGCGTAGGCCACCGGGCGCTGATCGGTATCGGCCCGTCCCGCCCTCCATTCGGGAGCGGTGAAATTGCCGGTCGTGTCGTTCTCCACGGGGTTGTTGCCTTTGAAGGTCAGCTCCTTGATTTCGAGCACGCAGTGAGTGTGAAAAACCGTCAGGGTCGCCTTCGCCGTTTGTCCCGCAACCGCCGTTGCCGAGGCTGAAGCAGGTTTGAGGCAAGCGTCATTGTGAGTAATGCTGTACGACCCCGGAGGAATGCCCATGAACTCAGCCCGCCCCTTCGCGGACGAAGGTTTCGACAGCTTCGCCGGCCCCTGGATCTGGACAGTGACTCCAGCCTGCTTCTTCTTGGTTTCCCCATCGATCACGATGACCAAAAGGTTCGCGGGGAGCTTTTTGCACGGCTGCGCGCTCTCGCTATCGCCGCCGGCGCCGGCATTTTGGTCGGCATCCCGGGATGCTGCCTCGAGACTCTCTTCGTCTGTGGGCACGGCTTGCGGGTTCATGCGCGTGCCGCCGCCAGGTATTCGATAGCGGACTGATGCAGGTCGTCAATCTTGAGCGCCGACTCGATCTCCTGGCTAAGAATCTCGCGAGCCCAGGGCATTCGGGGATCGTCATCGAAGCCCCGGCCCAGAACAATCGTGAAATCGACGTATTTGCAGATGTCGACTTTCGAGGTCAGTCCATAGCGCTTGGCCGCCGCGATCCCATGCGTGATGGTGTCCAGAAACTCGTCAGCGCTCATCCCCCCACATTGCCGCGGGAAGAAATTGCGGATATGAGCCATCATCCAAGTCTCGAATCGCCGCCGCCGCTGCTCGGCTAGAGCTTCCACTTGAGCATTTCTGATTACCAGCATCGGTTGTACCTGGCGTGGGGCGTGCCTACAACTATAAACGGGATCTGTCGCAAATGCCTTGAGCGGCTTGGCTTTGCATAATCCGCCGGTGGAGGTCGGCGGCGCTAGCATTGAAGGTGCCCCCCTCTAACGCTGTCGTGCCGTAAAGTTTCCGAGCGAATCTATCAGCAGACCAGAGGCGGGCAACGACCCGTCTGCGGACGCCTGCGGAACTCGGGGATCAGGGCGACATTGAGATAGCGTCCCGTTGTCGCAATTCGTAAAGTCATGGAGCACCCAGAAGACCCGCGTCTGGGCCAACAGAAGCTGCGAGGTGCAGATCGGCAGAAGCGGGTACCGTGGAGCGACTCATGGCTCAACATACCCCCCGCGGCCGCTCTACGCGGCTCCGCCGCCGCGCGCCCGGCGGACATCGATGTTCAGCCTCTTGATCTTCTGGTTCAGCGTCGAGAGCGGAATGCGCAAGGCTTCGGCCGCCTCGGTCTGGCTCCAGTTCGATTGCTCCAGTTGCTCGATGATTTTCCTGCGTTCGTAATCGGCGACAATCTCGAAGAGCGTGGCGTCAGCGGGCAGCCGTCCTGCCTCGTCCCGCCGAATTCGAAGTCCGCCGGCTTGCAGCAAGGTATCGGGCAGAACATCGACCGGGACGGTTTCCGACGATGCCAGCACCACCGCGCGCTCCACCGCGTTCTCCAGCTCGCGAACGTTGCCGGGCCACGAATGGTCCATCAGGATTTGCATCGCGTCCGGTTCAAAGCGCAGCGTGGATCGCCCCTGCGGGTCCAAAAACTTGTCGTTTTCACGGCAGTATTTCACAAAGAAGTGCTCGACCAGCGCCGGGATGTCTTCCTTCCTGTCGCGCAAGGGCGGCAGAACCAGGTTGATGACATTGAGCCGGTAATACAGATCCTCGCGGAACTTCCCCTCCTCGACATGCCGCCGCAATTCAACGTGGGTCGCGGCCAGAATGCGGACATCCACTTTGATCGTCTCGCTCGATCCTACCGGCATGAACTCGCGGTCCTGGATCACGCGCAGCAGTTTCGCCTGCATATCGAGGCTGATGGTGCCGATCTCGTCGAAAAAGATGGTGCCGCGGTGCGCCGTTTCGAAGTAGCCCTTGCGCGAGCTGATGGCGCTGGTGAACGCTCCGCGGACGTGGCCGAACAGCGTCGACTCCAGCAGGTCCGCCGGGATCGATCCGCTGTTCACGGGCACAAACGGCTGATCGGCGCGGGCCGAGTGCGCGTGAATTGCCTTGGCGATGAGTTCCTTGCCGGTGCCGGTTTCGCCATTGATGAGGATGGTGGCGCGGCTCGGCGCGACCTGGGACACCAGATCGAGAATGCGGATCATGCGGTCGCTTTTCCCTACAATGCTGGGGAACCCATAGCGCTGCTTGAGGGCGCGCTTGAGTTCTTTGTTCTCGCTCTCCAGCCGGCGGCGCGCGATCATCCGGTCGATTTCAATCAGCAGCTTCTCGTTGTCCCAAGGCTTCGAGAAGTAGTCGTTGGCGCCGTGCTTGAGCGCCTGCACCGCGACCTCCACCGACCCGTAGGCGGTGATCATGAAGATGGGCGTTTCCGGATCGCGTGGGCGAATTTCGTCGAGCACCTCCATGCCGGATTTGTCCGGCATCATCAGATCGAGGAGCACCAGGTCGTAGCTGCCCGTCTCCATTTTCCGCAGCCCTTCCTTGGCGTTGGCGGCGAGGTCGACCGTGAACCGGTCGTCCAGAGTCAGCAGGACTTCAAGGCTCTCGCGAATATCCGCCTCGTCGTCGATGACCAGGATGCGCGGCCGGGCGGGATCGGAAACCAGAGTTTCGGGCGGGAATTGATCAGGCATGTACGAATGCGTCCCTCACCATTCTAATGTGGGACAGACCGGACCTTAGCTCGTAGGAAGAAGTAGGAAGAAGAAGATGCCGCCTGGCGAGCGGGACGCCCGCGTGAGAGAATCGTCCGTAAATGGATTTTCGTGTTGAGTATGAACCAGGGTTTCTGAAGCACGTTCATGGGCCGTGCTTGAGCTTCTCTGCCATCACTGTAAAGCCACGCTGCCCAGGTTTCGTTAGGACGCCTGCGCTGAGCGAGAGACTAAGCTGAGGAGGAGAGCCGTTTTGAGTGATCGGTATCGCGTATCCTGTGGCTGGATGACTGTTTGGTTCCGCGGCCACCGGGCAGATGACCAGGGACAGCGACATCGATCTATTAGTGGTCGAGCCAGCGCCACCCAATACTCGCGAGAGGAGCGTGGAGATCCGCGATGCTGTCGGCAACATCGGATATCCCGTGGATGTGATCGTAATGCGGACGGAGCGCTTCGAACGGACCAAACAAGTGATTGGGGGAATTGCGTACCCGGCAAACAAGTACGGGCGCGTCATCTATGCGGCCGCTTGATCCGGATATCGAGTCGCTGCTTGCCGGCAACGCGAGCAGTTCGGTTGTCAACTCACTGGCGATGCTTCTCGGCGGTGTAGCCGGAATATCAAATTTCTACACCCAACGGAGTCAGCCAGCTTGCGAGATAGCGGGCCGGGTAAGGTCGGTCGTGCTTGCGAGTCTGAACAAGCTCTGACGGGGACGTGAGAAGCCCTACTGTGAGACGCGCGCCGCCGCTGGGACTTCTGTCCCGTGCTCTAATTTCGCCGGCTTGCGCACGGCGGGGAACTCCAGGTGGAACCGCGTTCCCTGCCCTACCTGGCTGTCCACTTCGATGGTGCCGGCGTGCTCGCGCACGATTCCGTACACCACCGATAGACCGAGGCCGGTGCCCTTCTTCGGCGCTTTCGTAGTGAAGAACGGATCGAAAATCCGGCCCACGTTTTCCTGCGGGATGCCCGCGCCATTGTCGGCCACATCCATCCGGATCAGCCCGTCGGCGGACCACGTCTTGACGGCCAGAACTCCGCCCGCGGACATGGCGTCGCGCGCGTTCAGCAACAGATTCAGAAGCACCTGCTGGATCTTCCCGGCATTCGCTTTCATCGGCGGAAGCGACTCTTCCAGACTGCTCAAGACCTCGATGCCCGCCTTCTGCAACTGGTGGTCGATCAGGCTGATGGTCTCGCGGATGAGACGATTCAGGTCGGTATCCGCGAATTCGGTGGACGAAGTTCGCGAGAAGTTCAGCAGCGAGTTCACGATCTCGCTCGCGCGGAACGTCTGCTTGGCGATCTTTTCGAGCAGCTTGGATTTCTGCTCATCGCCGCTGACCTGTTTGGCCAGCATCTGCGCGTAGGTCGAAATCACGGCGAGCGGCGTGTTCACCTCGTGAGCGACGCCGGCCGCCAGCAGCCCGATGGAGCTGAGCTTGTCCGCCTGGACGAGCCGGCTCTCGAGCTCAGCCCGGTCGGTAACATCGTCGAGGATGATGAGCCGGCCGATCTGCCGGTAGTCCTTGGAGACCAGCGGCGCGACGGCGAGATTCAAAATAGTCTCGCGCCGCGGGCCGCCGTCGAGGCGCGGCTTCAGGACGAACTTATAGATATTGTGGATGCCCGTCTGCCCGCGCACCTCATCGAATTTCTCGCACAAATCCGGCGGGAACAATTCGGAGAGTAGGCGCCCGACGGCCCGACCGCGAGTGACGCCGGTCAACCGTTCGATCTGCGTGTTCCAGCTCTCAACCCGGTCCTCCAGATCGGCGGCGAGGATGCCGACGTTGATAGACTCGACGATGTTTTCGCTGAATTCCTTCAGCCGCTCGTACTCTTCCACCTTGAGCTGCAGCGAGTGATACAGGCGCGCGTTCTCCACCGCGATGCCGACGTAACCCGCCAGGGTCACCAGCAATTCGACATCCTCGCTGGAGAGAAAATCGCCCTTCACCGTGCGGCTGCAGCCGAGGTACGCGATGGTGCGGCCGCGAACCTCGCAAGGCACGTAGTAGGTCAGGTCCAGTTCGGAAATCGTGCGACGGACCGAGGCGGGCCAGTCGTGCGACACCACGTCCAGCATCCGCCGGGTGCGCTCGAAGAAGAGATACGGCTCCTTGTCCGGACGATTCGCCAGGAAGCTCAGGTCCAGCGCGTCGGCGTCCGCCGGAAGATGTCCATGCCGCGCAGAGGCCATGTGAAGCCGGAACGCTTTGCGTTGTTCATCGTAGATGAAAAACGACACGTGCTGAATCGACAAAGTGCGGATCAGGCGTTCGGCGACGGAGTGCATCATCGGATCCAGATCGGTCTGCGATCCCAACTCGCGGGCGAACTCAATCAGCGTCCGCCGGTAGTCGTACTGATCCTTATAGAAGAGATAGCGGTCGAGAAGTTCCTGGATCCAACTGCGCACGGGCTGGAACACGAAGGTGGCGATCACGATCAGCGCGACCACCGCGGAGCCGCTCAAATTCTCCGGACGCGTCAGGCTGAAAATCAAGCCGTAGAATCCGCCGATGACGGCCAGCGTCGCGAGCGTGTACGCGTAGCCCTGCTGGAAAATGACGTCGACATCCATCAGCCGGTAGCGCAGGATCGCATAGGCCCATGTCACCGGGACCAGGATCAGCGACATCACCGACATCTTCATGAGGCCGTTCGGAACCACGCCCAGCATGTACGGCACGACGTAGACGATGGTGAACGGCAGGACGCCGAATACGGCGCCGTTCCGCAGCCATTGAAGCTGGCCGCGAACGATTGGGTCCTCGGCGCGCCGGAACTGGAGGGTCAGGTTCCAGGCTCCCATGAGGTACGCCGAACAGACGTACGCGAACCACAGCCGGTCCAGGGTCCAGAGCACCTCGATGGGCGCCGCCGACATCCGGACCAGACCCCGGGAGACGCCGACGTACAGCGCGAAGATGACGAGTGCGGGGAGGTAGAGCGCAAGAACGCTCAGGCGCCACTTCATCCAGCGCCGCGGCTCGGGGAACGTCAGACAAAAGTGCAGAAAGATGGTGGAGGCCAGCAGCCCGGCCAGCACGTTGCCGAAAT
Organism: Acidobacteriota bacterium; assembly: GCA_025353165.1. Lineage (GTDB taxonomy): Bacteria > Acidobacteriota > Terriglobia > Bryobacterales > Bryobacteraceae > TMP-7. Next base: position 71,822 of record JANXRE010000171.1, read on the forward strand.
AGACCAACTGGTCAAAGGTGTTCAACTTCCCGGTGAAGTGGAAGCACGAGAGCACGAACGACGACAGGCAGAGAGTGTAGAAATGGACCGACTTGGCCGCGCCGCCTCGCCGGAAATAAACGAAGAGTCCGATCGCCAAGTACGCAAAGCCGACAATGTACTGATAGAACAGCGCCGAATCCGGCACGTGGTCCCGCGGAATGATCTTCGCCGGAAAGGGGACCTTATTGCGCTCAATCTCGTAGGATGCGGTGGCCCAGGAACCGAGACGAACCAGAACCTGAGTTACCTCCACGGCCTTCTCGATCTTCTTGCCGTTGATTTCGAGAACCCGGTCTCCCTTTTTGAGGCCGGCCTTGGCCGCCGGACTGCCTGGCTGGATGTACACGGCCTCGACCGCTCCGTTCTGTTCGAGCCAGGTCGCTCCGTCTTCCGGGAGATGAAAACGGCGCTGTTGCTGGAAGTTAATAACGGACGCAATCACAGCCGCGACGGTGAGAATCACCAGCAGCGCGCTAACGAATTGCTCCTTCAGTTCCTTCACAGGTACACACCAACCCGCTCGTGGCGGAGCACGTCACAGGCCAACCCTTCGGCGTACGTTCTATCTTGAGAATACTCGATTTTTGTTAGATTTACGAGGTGTTTCGCGAGGGCCCGATTCTGTTTTTGGGATTGCACACTTCCAGTAAGTGTAGCCGCCCGTTACACCCGGATCTATTTCGGGGTGCCCTTCACCCGCTTGCAGGCCGTTTCGGCGCCGGTCGGATCGATTGCGGCACTCCCTTCCTGAATGTCGGCGATCTTCCCCTCTGGGTCGATGATGAAAGTCACCCGATTTGCCAAGCCCGCCGGAAGGAGGACGCCGTAGGTTTGAGAAACCTTCCGATCGTGGTCGCTCAGGAGCGGGTACGCGGCGTCGAGTTCTTTCGCCCAGTGGCCCAGGGTCGCTATGAAATCCGTGCTGACGGCCAGCACCTGCACATCCATATCCTTGAACTTTTGGATACCAGACTGGTATCCGGTGATTTCCTTTGTTCAGCCACCCGTGAACGCGGCCGGGAAGAAGGCGAGGACGACGACCTTGCCCTTATAGTCCGAGAGCTTGTATTCCTTGTTCTCCGCGGCGGACGCGCCTCGAAGGGTGAAGTCGGGCGCGGCGTCTCCCGGCTTGAGGTGGGTCTTGCCGGGCGTGTCGGCGGCGAGAAGGCCCGCAAATATCGCGGCCAGTGTGATTAGTTTCATAACGCAATCTCCGGAGGATACTTGGCTGGAGGTTAGCACGGCGACGGAGGCTCGGGCAACACCAGGCGAAAATACTATGACGCGGACATTTTCCGTTCCGGCCAACCGGAAGACCTGGCCGTGGCAGCGCGAAGGCGGAGCCCGACGACGGTGTTAGCCGCGTGCGGGATTTTGGGAATCGAATCGAGGAGCAAGACCAGGTTACGATTCACGCACTGCTCAGGCAAACTGAGGGCACTGAGGAGGAATCCACGTTGGATATACTGCTACACTCGAACCGGAAGCGTCTCTGTCCACCCGCTAGTTCATCTTCGGACCCAACACTTGCGCCGGTAGTGTATCTCCGGCACACGCCCGACAATTCCCCAAAGTTGAGTGAGGTGAGGTATCTCCTTGTTTGAGTTACAATTTCCCGGAGCCGTGCTGGCCCGCGTGGCGGCGGTGTATGGAGACGAGTGTGACCTCCTGACCGAGGCGGGCGTCGTTCGCGCCGAGACTACAGGTGCGCTCCGGTTCTCCGCCTCGGACTCCGAACGTCCCGTAACCGGCGACTGGGTCGCGGCCCGCATTGTCGAACCGGGGCGTGCGTTGATCCACGCCGTCCTGGCGCGCCGGTCCATGGTCTCCCGGCGCAGCGCGGGCAAGCGTCATCGCGAACAACCGCTGGCCGCAAACATCGACGTCGTTTTCATTGTTTGCGGGCTTGATGCGGACTTCAACCTTCGCCGGCTCGAGCGGTATATGACGCTGGCGCGCCAGAGCGGCGTGGAGCCGGTCGTCGTCCTTTCCAAAGCCGATCTGTGCGGCGATATCGAGTTGCGCGTCAGTGAAGTCCGCGCAATCAGCGGGGGCGCGGATGTCGTGGCTGTCAGCGCGCTACGCGGCATCGGGGTCGATTCAGTCGCGTTGCTTCTCGGTGGCGGCAAGACGGCGGCGCTGCTCGGCTCATCTGGCGCGGGCAAGTCGACTCTCGTCAACGCGCTGTTGGGCCAGGAACTGCAATCCACCAGGCCGGTGCGCGAGAGCGATGGCCGCGGCCGGCACACCACCACGCGCCGGGATCTAATTCCGCTGCCGGGAGGCGGCGCACTCATCGATACGCCGGGTCTGCGCGAACTGCAATTATGGGCGGACTCGGACGCCGTGGACGGGGCGTTCGCCGAGATCGCATCGCTCGCCGAGTCCTGCCGGTTCCACGACTGCCGTCACGAATCGGAACCTGGGTGCGAGGTGCGGGCGGCGCTCGAGCGCGGGGACCTCGAACCCGCCCGTTGGGAATCCTGGCGCAAACTGCGGCGCGAAGCGCGGCGGCATGAGTTGCTCACGGACGTTGCCGCGGCTGAGGCCGCGAAGCAGCGCTTGCGCTCGATCCACAAGGCGATGCGAGTGCACAAAGAGCGCCATTAATCCGCTAACGCGAAACAGTGCAGCTTGCCGTCCCACGTCACGGCGAAAATACGGCCTTCTGAAATCGCCAGGCCGCTGAAATGAGCGAAGCTCTTCAGCGCCGGTCCGCTGGAATACAGCGGCTTGCCGTTTTCCGCGTCGAGCGCGTACAGAATTGCGGGGACCGATTCGGCGATGCGCTGCTTCGAGGTTGTAATCACGCCGCTGCCGCTCACCTGGCGCGTGGCGTCGCCCGATGCGAGCGCAAAGACGATTCCGTTTGCGAAAATGGCCGGGTCCGGCGCGACCATGTTCGGCGACCGCCACATCGGGATCACTTCCGGTTTCCCGTTTTTCTCCTCGACGTGGAAAGCCATCATGCTGCCGTCGGGCGCGTCGCCGTTTGTCGCGCGGAATGCCGCCGCTTTCCCGTTCTGCGGACCGTACGCCGGCGCGGCGAGCCAGCGGCCGCCTTTCTCCTCCCAAGTGGTCATGGCTCCCCAGAATCCGCGCGACGCGAAGTTCGCCTCTTCGTTCGTGAACGCCGAACTGCGGTACAACGGGGTGCGGTGATCTTCGCCGCCGATGGATTTTGCATCCAGCAGGAAGATGACTCCTTCCTTGCCCGAACCGGCGATCACTTCCCTGCCCTGGAAGCGGAAACAGACCGGCGTCATGTTGCCCATGTCGAGATCTTTCTTATCGACCCAGGCTTGATTGCGGGGCGCGAACCAGTCGGCGAGTTTCAGAGTCTTGGGCTCGAGGGCGATGAAGGCATCGGAGAATTTGCTCGCCTCGGGTTCGAAACGTCCGTCGCCTAATTCGGCGTAGATGCGGCCGTCGAGTCCGATCAATACGCCCCCGCGCCCCCAGATTCCGCCGTACGTCCGGAACGTGGCAACCGGCCGAGCCGGGTCGCGCATATCCATCGCATAAACGCCGTCATGGGGTCCGCTGCAGCTTTGCGATAGCGCGGTGTAGAGGATGCCGTCGGCCAGGTTCAGGCTCCAGCTCTTGGAGAACGGCGGTACGAATTGCGCCGGCGGCGTGCGGTCCTCGCCGTTGATGACGTTGAGTGAATGCAGTTTGCCGTCGCTCGAAATGGCGTATACCGTTTTCGATTCCCGATCGATGTAAGGCGTCGTGATCTGCGCATTCGGACACAGCCAGCCGCCGGTGTCTTTGTTAGGCGGAATCCCCTGCCGGTCGAATTTCTTACGCCACAACGTTTTCCCGCTCTCGGCATCGATGCCATACAAGGTGTCTGAACTGCCGCCCACAACGACGACGTCCTTCACTCCCTGCAACGTGTAGCTGTTCGCGAGGACGACAGGAGCGGTCAGCGACCACAACTCGAGCGGTTCGTTGTCGAGCTGCGCGCTCCATTGAAGACGCAGCTTGGACACATTAGACTTCGTCAGAGTCGTTTCGCTTCGGGCCCAACCCGTCCGCTGCGCATCGCCGCTATAGGTCCGCCAGTCATCCGCGAGCAGCAAGCCGGCGGCGAAGGCTAGAAGAGACACCAGGAAGCGCATGGCATCGAGTCTATCTCAGAACATTATGTTTACGATGTGATCCAGGTTCGCGCGGGACCCGATCAGAATGTGCAGATTCCGGCGCTGATCATCGTAAACCAGGATCCGGGATGTAGCGCCGCGCGAGTGGGAACGGCGTTGAGGATCACGTCTCTTGCCGCGACGTATTTCGGCCGGTCCGCGTGATGGCAGCTCGAGGATCTCCTTGCGGAGTGGGACCGTAGTAGAAGTATTGCTCTGCCACTTCGGATTCCCCCAGGACGATTCGCATCCGATCCGTCCGCGTCGCACCGACATCGTAGATGTAAGTCGCCGAAGTTTTGAAGTTGATATCCACCGTGAGATACCGCGGCTCAAGGAGCACGCGCGTGCCCTGTTCGGTCACGCGAAACGGGATCGCGGTTCCCGTCCTGGGCGACCGGGTCTGAGGGCGCTCTCGCCATTCCAACTCGGCGGAGCCTTCACTTCCGCGAAACTCGACGAAGTTGACCGAGACGGTATAGGCGACCGGCTGCCCTGCCGCGGCCGCTGCCAGCAGAAGCGCGGCGGCGAATCTCATTGGCCGATCAGCACCAGCCGGTCCTGCGCGGCTCCGGTGACTCGCGCGGCTTTCTCGCCGACGAAGACATTCACTTCGGACCGCACGCCGAACTCCGGCAGGTAAATTCCCGGCTCGATCGAGAAACAGGTCCAGGGAATGATTTGGCGGTCGTCGTGCGTTTCAAGATTGTCCATATTGGCGCCCGTTCCGTGAACGTCTTCGCCGATGGAGTGCCCGGTGCGATGGATGAAATATTCGCCGAATCCGGCGTCGCGGATGTGCTGCCGCGCCGCGTCGTCAACCTCGAAGCCGTGGATGGGCGCGCCGGCAGCGACCGCCGTGGTGACGAGCTGAACCGCCGCGGCGCGAGCGTCACGGACAATCGTGAATACGTTCTGCAGCGCCGATGGCGGCTGCGCGCCGCAATATCCCATCCAGGTGATGTCGTAGTAGACCGAACCCGGCCGCTGAAGTTTGGCCCACAGGTCGATCAACACCGTATCGCCCTGCTCAATCGACACGCTGGAATCGGCCGCGGGCTCGTAATGAGGATTGGACGCGTTCGCGTTCACGGCGCAATCCGGACCATCCTCCGCAAACAGGCCGCCGGCGGCGAATCGATCGCGCAGGAACTGCGCCACGTCCCATTCGGTGACCCGCGATTTCGCGCGGAGGCGGCCGCCGATCAAGCCGAACGCGTCGCGAAGCGCGCTGTCCACCAGCCGCCCGGCTTCCAGATGCCCATCCAGTTGCTCCTGATTCCAGCGCGCCTCGAAATACTGGAGCAGATTCGCGGAGCTGACGATCTCAACGCCCAAGGACCGGATCAGGTCAATGGTCCCGCCGTCCACCAGCGACACGAGCGGGAGCGCGCAGTTCGGCGACCACTGCATCGCGATTCGCCGAGCGCCGCCCAACAACTTCTCGATGCCGCTGGCCTGTTCACCCCAACTGGAGTACGCCGTGCGCGTGCCGGGGAGTTCGTCCAGGTGATGCGACTCGATGCGGTGAACCAAGCCGCGAGGCTCGCCCGCCGCCGGAACATAGTAATACCAGCGTCGGGAAATAATGCCTGGAGGATGCAGATTAAGCACGCGGTACGCCAGCGGATCGCGCGCATGGTGGTCGAAGAACAGCCAACCGTCCAAACCCTGCTCACGCAGCGCCGCCTGAATTCCTTCTAACTGCATACTCATCGAACGTCCCCCATAAGCCGCCGCATGAACGGAATCAGCAAAGTTAGAATAAGCAGACTCACTAAGGTTATCGCAGCGACAAACCCGAACATGGCGAGCAGCGCGCCGGCCCCAGGCCGGTAGAAACTCGCCACAAAACCCGCCATATAATTCCCGGTCGCGATCGAAAAGAACCACACGCCCATCATCAGGCCCACCATCCGCCGAGGCGCGAGTTTCGTCGTTGTGCTTAATCCCACCGGGCTCAGCAGCAGTTCGCCGATCGCCTGAAAGAGGTAAACCAGAACCAGCCAGATGGGACTGACCGGCCCGGCGGTCGTTAGCGTTGAACCATACAAGATGATGCAGAACGCGATCACGGCGGAGGCCAGTCCCCATGCGAATTTCGATGGGCTGGAGGGCTGCCGCTCTCCCGCGCGCAGCCAAATCCAGGAGAACAACGGCGCGAGGGAGACGACGAAAATCGGCTCGACCGACTGGAACCAGCTCGACGGAAACGCGAAGCCGAGAAGATTCTTGCGCGTGAGCTGTTCGGCAAAGAGCGTCAGGCTGGACCCCGCCTGCTCGAACGACATCCAGAAGACGGCGGAAAAGACGAAAAGAACGCCGATGGCGCCGATCCGTTTCCATTCCCCGGCGGTCAGCGGCGCGTGCGCGTTCCCGTCTCCAACCCGCCGCGGCTCAGGCCGCTGGCCGACATGCGCCACGCTGGACCGGAATCCGAGGAACTGGATCAGCCCGAGGATCATCACGGCGCTGGCCGTCGCGAAACCGAGATGCCAGCTCACTCGTTGCGCCAAATATCCGCACAACAACGGAGCCAGAATCGCGCCGGTATTGATGCCCATGTAGAAGATGGAAAAGCCGGAGTCGCGCCGCGGATCACGCTCGCTGTAAAGCGCGCCGACCATTCCGCTGACATTGGGTTTCAGCAGCCCCGTGCCGAGCGCCACTACCACCAGACCCGTGTAGAAGACGCTCTCGGATCCCAACGCGATCAGTCCATTGCCGGCGGCGATTCCAATTCCGCCGAGCAGCACCGCCATACGCCCGCCGAGGAAGCGGTCCGCCATCCACCCGCCCGGGATCGACATGGCGTACACCGAACCGGTGTACAACCCGTAGATGGTGGCCGCCCGCGCCGTGGGGAAACCCAGGCCGCCGGTGCTGACCGGAGCCACCATGTACAGCACCAGGCACGCGCGCATGCCATAGTAGCTGAACCGTTCCCACATCTCGGTGAAGAACAGCGTCGCGAGCCCGCGCGGATGCCCGAAAAAGGCCACGTCGGAGCGGATTGCCATTAAACGAACTCCCGGTCCCGATTGCGCGTCCACGAAATGGAAGCGCGCAAGTCGGCTACGCCGGCGAGATCCCTCGTGTCGACAACCGTGAATTGTACGGCGTCGTCGAGCCAGTCCTGGCTCGAACCGTCCCAGTGCTGCGCGGCGACGGTGATCGTGTAGTCCTGCCGTGTGAGGTTACATTGCATCACAAAGTCGATTTCGATAATGTCGCCCTTCGCGAACCGGCCGAAATCGATCTGGTCCACGCGAGTATTCGTGCCGTACACGTCGATGCCCAGGCGGTTGCGGATGAGCAGCCCGAATACCGGCTGCTCCACGTCGCGCGTGAACTCAGCTTCGACGTGAACCGTCAGGGCCTCGCCGGCATTCACCGAAGAGACGCGTTCGCCCCGCGCGTTCCGCAATTCAACGTTGCGAATGTGGCTGGATCCGTCGCCGTGCCGGAAGCTCGCGCCGCTCACCTCGCGCTCCACCGCTCCGCCCTCGCCGGCCTGGCGGTCGAGAACGTACCCGACGTACCGGTTGACGACATCGCTCGGTGTGCCCTCCGCCGTGACACGGCCATTGAGCAGAAAGACCGCGCGGTCGGCAAGCCGCTTCACCAGGCTCAAATCGTGAGAGACGAACAGCACGGTGACGCCGCGCGCTTTCAGTTCCTCGAACTTCTTCACGCACCGGTTCGCGAAGATCGCGTCGCCCACGGCCAATGCCTCGTCGACAATCAACACGTCGGGACGAACATGAATCGCAGTAGCGAACGCCAGCCGCATGTACATGCCGGTCGAGTACTCCTTCACCGGACGGTCGATGAATTCGCCGATTCCCGCGAACTGCTCGATGACTGAGAAGGACTCCTCGATCTCGCGCCGGGAAACACCCATGATTTCGCTGCTGAGAAAAACGTTGTCCCGCCCTGTGAATTCAGGGTTGAATCCCGCGCCCAGTTCGAGCAGAGCCGCCACCCGTCCCTGCCTCAGCACGCGCCCGCTCGAAGGTTGCAAAATCCCCGCCGCAATCTGCAGCGCCGTGCTCTTCCCCGATCCGTTGGGCCCCACCAGGGCCAGCATCTCGCCGCGATCGACCTGAAACGACACATCGCGCAGCGCCCAGAAATTGTGGACCGGCTTGCGGCCTATCAACGGGATGATCTGCCGCAGCCGTTCCGCAGGATGGCGGTATAGAGGATAAATTTTTGAGACGTGCTGTACCAGGACCACGGCGTAACCTAAACTATAGCCGGATCGAGACCGTCAGCGAACGCCCCAGCGCGGCTACACCCCCAGTTGCTGGCCGATGCGCTTCAGTAAGGCCCGGTCGTCGGCGTTGAATCCGTCGGCTGCCGGAGCGGTTTGAACAGTCCAAATGAAGCTCGCGCCGCTGAACTCCGTGTGGATCTCTTCGTTCGCCGCGAGCGGACGAGTCAGCGGCACCGGCATCTCGGCGATTCCCGGGGGCGCGGTTTCCGGGCTTGCCGAAAACCAGATCTTTCCGCCGTTCATGAGCTTGCGAAGCCCGGCGAGGCCCTTCCTGGTGTACCACTGGCGCACGATTGGCGAGGCTGGATACAGATTGCCCTGTTGCGACCCCGACACCACATGCAGCCAGAACCAGCGCACGTCCGCAATAGTTGGATCGTTTGCGCTTTTCTGGTAAGCGACCTCGGACGAGTTCGCGGCCGCCGGATGCGAATTCTCGAGGTACTCCACGGTTCCCCAATCGTCCGTCGTACCGGTCGGAGTGGGGTCGTTGAGTAGAGCGACCAATGCTTTGACATCCGCCTCATGCGTGAGTTCGGACCCTTGGATGGTTACCGTTCGGGCCGTGCCATCCAGCAGCGTGATCGCATAGGAGGCAGTCACCGCGGGATCGCTGTACACGACCGAGCCGTCGCCGTCGTGCCCGGCGAAATTCGGCTTTGCATAGTCGACCCCCGGTTTCAATGGGTAGGCCGGATTGTTTACGCCGTTGACGACGCACGGGTACGACGTGGCGTTCGGGTCGTCGATCGCGAACCGCCAAATCGGGAGGCCGGTCCGATAGCTCGGAGCTACCTGCCGGGTGTCGGATTCGTACGCTTGGCGCGTGGCCCAGGTTTTGACCTGGATCGACGACACCGGAGTGATGTTCGGTTGTGTTGACATGCTATTTTTCCTTTCACTTGGTCTTTAAGCTACTAGCCGGTCTACTCAGAGCCGGATCGAGACCGTCAGGTCGCGCCCCGGGAACGATCCGTCTGACTGCGGAACGGAAACCACTTGCAGCGTGATCTGCTTTCCCGACTGCAGCGGCGCCAGCCCCACGCCGCTCACGACATTCGACGCAGTCAAGCCATCCGGGATGGTCAGCGTGCATAGCTCGGCGCTATCTTGATTCACTTGCAAATGCACCGGTCCGCCCGAAGGCGCGCCGCCAAGCACGGCGAACACGTCGTGGATCGAATGCGAGGAATCGGCGACAATCGCCGGCGCCGCTTGCGCCTCGATGGCGACGAACCCGTCTACTTGGATCGAGTACTGGCCGCCGGAGAGCGTTCGCAGCCCGCCATCCACAATGCCGGTGAACGAGATGGACGACACCGGTCCGCTACCTTGAACATTGGTGAGAAAGACGTCCGCGGCGCAGATACGGACGTCCGGCATCGGCATCGAGTGGGTATAACTCCCGCTGGCCGCGCTGCCGAAGAAGTCCCGCACAAAGGGCACGATCTGTGTGTTTCGCGCCATCCGGACGACCTGCGCTCCCGCCGCATGCGGCGCGGCCACTGAGCCATTCGACCCGCGGGTCGCGCTGTAACTCTTTTTGTCGGCCGCCACCGAAATCACCGTCAGGAGCTCTTGTTCGAGAACCAGCGCATCACCCGCCGAGGCTGTTCCCGCCCCTGCCAACGGGATCGTCGTCGTCTTGTTGTCCACGGCAGCGCCGAGCGCCACCTGCTCGGGACCGCTCAACTCGTCCTGGTACCAGAGCGTGAGCGTTCCCGCCGAGACCGTCCGGGTATTCGTCAAATCGCTGAACGCGATTCCCATCAACTCCACTGCGCCCTGGCCGGCCGCATACAAGGAGAACAGCGGCGCCGGCGGAACGTCCATATCGCCCGTCAGCCCCGAACCGCCGATTAAGTGGCGCGTCAATGGGCACAGTTCCGGCGAGCACTCCTGGTCGTGAACATTCGCGGCCCTGCCCGACACCTCGACGATCGCGTCCGTCCGATCCGGGATTTCGAACACCGCCGGGCCATTCGCCGTCAATGCGCCGAAGCGCCAGCTCGGCTCGGCGATGACGAAGAAACTGGTGATGTCCGGCTCCAGGTCCCACTTCGGCGCGACTGTTACCGTGGTCGTGTCGTTGGCAACGATGCTCCGCTCCTCTCCCGCCCCGAGCCCGCGCGTGATGCGCGCTACCGTTCCTCGAAACTCGTTCGCCGTCATCGACAGGCTGGAACAGCCAGCCGTGTTCGCAGAGTGCGCGGTCACGGCCGCTTCCGGCTGCAGTTCAATCCGCCAGTAGAAATTCGCGTGATCGTAATTCACATCCGGAGGACCGATCAGGCTCGGCGTCAAGGTTCCGTCGTCGACGAACACCGCCGCCACCGCGACGTTCGCCGCGAGGCGCAAAAGCGATCCCGGAGATGCGCCGCGGTAAACGTGAAACGCCGTCGTTCCCGGGCCGAAACTGAGGGCCTGAAGCGACGCGGTGTTGGTGGAAGAACCGGCTGGCGCCGAAGCCAGCACGCTGAAGGATAGCGCGCTTTCATTCCCCAGAGCATCGACGGCGCTGATCGCGTAGTAATAGGTGCCCCCGGCAAGCGAGCCCCCGGATTGGCGAACCACCGGCGTGAGACTTAGCACCGGAGTCGGCGGCGCACCGATTGAAACCGTCGCCGGAGGATTGAATCCCACCGTCAGTTGTACCGAAGAGGAGCCGTCCGCCGATTCATGCAGCGTTTCCGTAATGTCGTACTGCGCTTGCCCGTTTGAGTCCACCACGCTGCCCACCAGCGGACGCGGAAGGCTGCTCTGTTGTCCTTGCCGCCGTCCGCCCGGATGATGGATGCCGTCGGTCGAGTACCACGCATCGTCGTGAATTTGGGCGGTAATCAGGGCCGTGCGGTAGTTCACCCCCGGAGCGATTCTCAGGACGCGAAACGGCGTCCGGGCAAAGCCCTCCTTCGCGTAAGTCAGCGCGATGAGATCGCCCGGCGTCAGCCCGAACGCCCGCACGCTCGTCGCAAACTCCACAAACACATTCCCGTCCACGGACTTTCGCAGCGCCAGGCTCACAACGCGCGACGCCTGGTCGAAATTCGCGAGACCCAGCGCTGCCATCGATCCATTCCGTTCCTGGCCCGTCAGGTTCGCGTCGTCGATATCCACCAGGGACAAACTGTCCTGCTGATATTCGTTGAACTCGTCCTGAAACTCCACGCTCAGCCGGTTCACGGTCTCCGCCATTCCCTTCGAATACACCCGAAAGTACGGCTCGCCGTTCGGACGTCGCAGAATCCCCGAGATCGGCGCGCCGTCGCTGAACTCGTACGCCGGCCAGCCTCCGTCGAGCGCCGCCGTGCTGTTTGACCCCGGCGCCTGGACCGGCTGCTGCAACGCGAGCGTATTCTCCGCCCGCAACTGCAGCCGCCCATCCTGCGAGTAGCTCAGCAGCGCCATGGAACCGTTTCGAATCCCGCGCGCCAAATCGGCCGCGCTCTTCCTACGCTGCAATGCAAGGTTGCACTCGAACCGGGGAGCTGTTGTCGGATTCCCGTTGAGGTCCTGCACCGGTACCGGCGCTTCCAGATAGCCGGCGGTCTGCGCGAACGACACCAGATCGATATCGGCCGTCTGCCATCCGCTCTGTTGAAGCACATCCAGCAGCACCCAACCGGGATTGTTGGTGAGCACGCGGTCCAGGGGCGCGCCGGTCGGATCCAAGCGTTGCAGCTTGCGGCCTTGCGCGAGCACTAGGGTGCGCGGCAGCGTCTGCCCGGTGGAAACGCGGTTTGGCGCCACGACGCTCATCATCGCCATGCTCCCGTAGGGGTCGCCGAGCGGATTGCCCGCCGCGTCCGCAAAATCGGGATTAAACGCGCCGGTCCGCGTCCCGGGCGTGATCAGGTTGTACCACCCTGTCGCCGTCATGTTCGCGCCCGCCACGCCTTGCGGAATCTCGATATCGTTCACCACTACCTTCAGCACCGCAGTCATCTCACCGCAGCCGAGCAGCACCTCCATCCGGGTGAGGTTGCCGTCGTTGCGCGCGCAAACGATCGGCGGCGCGTACCATGCCGTTCCGTACAGCATTGGAACGACGTCGTTGTACTTCGCCAAGTTGCCCTGAATCGCCGACAGATGCGACCCCTTCTCGCCGTAGCCTCGCACCGAAACGGTGGAGGGAACAAACTGGATTCCGCCGAACCGCCGAGTCGCGTTGCCGCTCGAGTCTTTGTCGTACATCCCTCGGGCAATGCAATCCGTCTTGGTGTAAGCGCACGAAGGGAAGGGCTTCCCGGTCGCATCCAGGTTGCCGGAGCCGCCGGTCAAACCCGCCGAATACCCGCAGCGATAGAACTGGGAAAACACGCCCTTCGCGCCGCCGCCGACCGCCTCCAGCCGTTGCGCGTCCGTCTCTGGAAACGCCCACGGACAACGCTTTTGAATCCGAATCTGAGGCAGGGAGACTCGCTGAAGGCTTAAGCGATTCGTGAAGGTGACACGCAAAGTGCTGTCGGTAATCTCGTCGGGCGATCCGGCAATCCCGCGAAACAGCACCCGCGTGTCGCTGGCCGTTTGCCCGGCCCTGAGAGCGAAGAACCCGAACTGGATCGTCAGTTGCGCGCCCTTGAATCCGGTGGTGCGCTCCAGCACCGAGAAGTAAGAATCGGCATTCGCCAGCGTCACGCTGATTTTGGACCCCGTGTCCGCTCCATCGTCGCTGGATAACTTGAGTTCGAACAGGCTGTGACCCGATACGCGGGCGCGGTACTCTTGTCCGCCGGCCGTCACGTGGTGCGTGCTCCAGCGTTCCACTTCGCCCGAAGCCATGGTGCACGTGAACAGAAACATCGGCGTTTCCGGGCATTCCAATTGTTTTAGTTGTTCGACTGTCTGCACGCGTTTGCTCCTTACGCCATCACCCTCACCACCGCCCCATGCCTCCCAGGCCCTTCCGTCAACACCGCGAATTCATCCCCAGCGAACCGCGCCGCCGAAAACACACCGCTTGTATCCGATGTTTTTCGATACGACGAGGCCGCCGGCTGCGCTTCCGATTGAAACCCAAAGAGCTCGACGCTGGCCCCGGCCGGCAGCTCAACGCCGAACGACATCTGGTCCACGCCGCCGCCTGCCGACCACGTGAGCGTCAGCCGCTGCCACGTCGGGCCTACCGCGTGCTCCGTGACCTGGCGGACTGCTCCGCTCACCATCGCCAGGCTCACGGCGCATGGCGCCGCGGCGCGGGCGTACACGCTGAAGCAGTAGACGAACGTTGCTGGCGCCGCCAACGCCTGCGCAACGTCCTGCGCACTCTGCCCCGCGTTCGTCACCCGCGCCGCGCCTGTCCCGCCCAGCGGGTCGGCGACGCCGGCAGCGAACTGCAGCATCGCACCCTTCTGCCAGCAGTTCCGCGAAAGATCTTCGCTCCACTGCAGCAGGTTCCCGGCGGGATCCAGGAAAAGAAATCTTCCTACTCGTCCTTCGACCGCGTCGAACAGCGCCGCGATCCGGCCGAGCTCGTCATCCGACAAGTCTGCGAGCTGTACCTCCCAAGCCAACCGCGCCGCGCTGGAGTCTGGACCGCGCACCTCGCTCCCGTCCGCCATCCGGTTGGCGGCCGTGCGGGTCGTCCGTATGCGGTGAAACGGGGCCTGCGCGATCGCGCCGCTGTTGAGTTGTGGAAACGCCAGCATCACTTGTTCTCCCGAATGGTCACCACCGCGGTGGACCTTCCCTCGCCCGCGACATCCAGCGGCAGCGAGTCCTGCTCAAAACTGCAATCCGTGTACAGGCTCGCGTCCCACGGATCCTGAAACGAGAAGTGCCCCGCGCGCCCGGCCTGCGCGTCGAAGAACTGCGCCAGGGCCGCGGCCTCCGACTCATCCAGCGACGCCAGCCGCAACACCCACCTCCGCGTCAGCGACGGCTGCTCGCGCCACCGCTGTTCGGATCCGTCCACGAATCGCAGTACGGTGGTCGAGTATCCGGTAAGCCGCTCCGAAGGATACTGCGTGATCGCGCCCGTTTTCAGCGTCGGAAAATCACTCATGACGACCTCCTTGAAACCGGACGTGGCGCACGCACTCGTGCGTGCCGCGTCGCCACTCGTAGCGGCGCACAAGCTGTTTCGTAACGCACACTAAACCTCCGCCACCACATCGTTCAACGAGCTCGACTCCAGCAACGCCCGCTTTACTGCCCGCGCAATGTCGTCGCTCCGATCCAGAATCGACTGGCTGTCCATGGCCTGCACATTCACCGTCACCTGCGCCTGCGAACTACTCGAGGAAATCGCGCGCGGAAGACCGTTCTGTCCGTAGTCCGCCGCCGCCACTCCGCTCGCGCCGTCCGCCAATCCGCCTTCCATCGAGATCTTGTACGGCGCTACATACTTCGGCAGTCCAGCCGGCGCGCTGGCGCTGCCCCCGCCGCCGAACAGCGACAACAGACCGCTCAGGATCGGACTCAGCGTGAGCCCTCCGAACATCGATTCGGCGAGGCTCTTGGCGCTATCCATCCCGCTCGACTTGCCGCTGGTCGAACTGGCCGGTTTCTCCGCCTTGATCGAAGCCAACTGGGCCAGCGCCGCGCTTTGCACTTGCGCCAACCCTTCCGCGGTCGAGAACGCCGCCTGCCCGAGACTCTCGTAGCCGCCACCGTTCAGCAGCTGCAATACTTGATTCTTCTTACTCATGTGTTTGCTCCGATCGAACTTCCCGCTCCACCACCGCCAAGGCGTCCGCTAACCGCGCCGGATACGGCCGCAGGTCCGGCATTCCCGCGAGTTTCCACGCCTGATACTCCTCGATGGCCGCAACTTCCTCTGCCGTGATCGTCGATTTCGGACATTGATACGCCACTGCATTGCGCCGGACCCACACCGGCCTCGTGCCCGCCGCGGAGAAGCCCGCGAACCTGCACCTCCGGCGCTCCGCCAGGCCGCCTCGACGACACGCGCCGCACTCCCACCCGGCCTGGCTTCCGGACAAAAAATGGAAGGCGACGATCAGTTTTTTCTTTCTGTTTCCGAAAGGCCCCACTCGGCCTGGATGGCGTCCAGGATCTCGCGCGTCAGCTCCTGGGGACCGGCCTCGAACAGCGTTTGCGTGGTCGCCGGGGCGCCGTCGATCTCCAGCCCTTCTAGTCCCGCCAGGCCGCACCGCAAGTAAACCCGGTCGATTTCCGCCGCCGCGACGCTCGCCTCGGCTTTTTCCGCCAGGCTCCCTCCGGCTTCCAAATACTCAAGCCGCTGCCCGATGTCCCGGATGTCGCGCGCGATCTCCAGCCGCCGCCCAAGCGACATTCTGGCGACCGCGAAACGGACCCGCGGATGTGTCTCCGAACGGCGCCAGAAGAAGCTCTGGTAACCATCCGCCCTAGGCGAAAGCGATAAACAGTTCATCGTTGGCGCTCCCCTGCGCGCGGCCCGTGAAGGTCCATTGCAATCTCGTGCTGTTGTCGTCGAACTGTGGCGTTTCCAGCATCACTGCCGGCATGTAGATCCCGCATAACTGCCCTGCCTGCTCGCCCAGTTGGAACATCAGTCCGATCGGCGACCGCTGGCGCGCCGCCTGGTACAACGCCGGCGTGGCCGCGTCGTCCTGCGCGAATACCGAGAATTGCAGGTTGGCGTTGCGCAACCCACCGTTCAGCCCGCGCGAAATCAGCGAGCCAAATTCCAGCGACCGTAGAGCGAGCCCGTTCTCCAGAGCGATCTCGGCCGCTGTCAGCGTAAAGAACTGTCCCGGTATGCCGCCCATCCACACTTGTCCGAGATGCCCCGGCACGATCGTGTGAGTGAAATCGGCTGTCGCGGGCTCGGCCGGAAATTGCTGCAGGGAGGCTTGCCCCGCCGTGAAGCTGGAACTGTCCACCACATCCGCCGACGCCCCGCTGAACTCGAATACCTGGTAGTCCGCGTTCACCTTCACTCGCATCCGGTCCACGCCCGATCCGCACAGAATCCGCTGCACCGCCGTGCCGGGGCTCCAGTAGTCGAACAGGCTGAAGCTCTTCAACTCCGTCGCCGGCGCATATGACGCCGTGGGCCCGAGCGCCAAGCCGGTCGTCGAAAACGGCGCGTTCAGAGCCACGGTCAAGGCATCCGCGACGCCCGCCACGAAGCGGATCTCGCCGCCGGCCGCGATCCCTTGTCCGAATTGAAGCCCGTGCGGCTGCGCGAATTTCAGAATCGATCCAGTCTCGGCCGGAGTAGCTCCCCCGCTGTACAACTGGACCGGCCCGCCCATAGCCGCTTCGAACAGCGGTCCATAAACCGGAGCAGCTCCCGCGCTCGGCCAAGCCGTCATATAGGTGGAAAGATCGTATTTGGTAGTGCGTCTGGTAGCGCTCGGCGCTCCAACGTAAGTCCGGCTTCCGGTCTTGTCCTTCCGCGGCCGGATGTCGCTCACTTGCGACACCTTGAGTTGCATCGCCGGTATCCGGTTTCCGGCCGCGATCGCCGCCGCCGCGCCATAAGCCGTCTCCCCGGAAACGTAGAACCGGTTCTCATTCGACGAAATATACCCTGGCATTTCCTGTCTCCTAGTTACTGCTGCTCACATCCACATCCAGCGTCACCGTGGCCGTCTGAAGCAGATTCTTCCCGCCCCGCTTGACGCCTCCGTATTGCACCTCGTAAGCTCCGCCGAAGAACATCGTGTCCGGCCAGTTGCCGCGGCTCTGAAACAACGCCTCCGTCACCGCGTCCGCCAGCAGCCGCATGCTCGCATCCAGCCCGTCCACGCGATCCTGCGACACCCGGCACTCCACTACCATCCGAGCCTTGCCGGAAAACCGGCGGCCCTTCTCGCTCTGCAGGTTGGTCAGTTTTTCGCACGTGACATACACCGACGGATACCGCTCGGCAAAAACCGTATCCGGGCCCGGCGCGGCCTGCTCCAGCACCTGTTCCGGCGGCAGGCGCAAAGCCGCCGCCCCGGTCTGATCCGCCAGTAGCGCCAGTTGAGCCCCGGCGCCATTGATGGCGTCCCGCAGCAGGGAAGCTACCTGAGTCGACACATTCGTTCCGATATTTGCCATATCACCTCATCTCCGTTTCTGAGCCGCGACCGTGAGGGAGCCGTCACCCTCTCTGCAACCGGCCGTAATCCACCAAAAAGTAATCCGGCAGCTGCCCCGACCCGAGCATCGCCCCGCTCGCGCCAGGAGGGCTGCTCAAGGTCCAAACATCGTTCTGCCCCAGCGGGCTGCTGCTCTGCCGCGTGAGTAAGTCGGCGGTGGCGCCCGCGTAAACATTCCACCGGCATCCCGCCGGCGCAAGCTCCGCGATGCTGACCACCACTCGCGAGCCGGCGGGCGCCGAGAACGTCCCCACGTCTCCCGGTGCACCCTCCACACCCGAGGCCGCCACCCACGTCAACTGCACATAGACCGGGTTCCCATCCGAATCCCCCAGCGCCAGGCTCGAAACAGCCGTGGGCCCTTTCGAAACCGGGCTGCCCACAATGCCGATCCCGACCGCGAAGGACTGGTCCCGCGCCTCGCGCCGCAGCTCGCCGTACATCTGCCACTTCCCCTTGAAGCGGTCGTTCAGTTGCTGAAAATAGGCATCTCGGTAGACCGTCTCGAGAGTCTGAAACGCGTGCCACCTCCGCAGCGCCGGCGTTACGTAGACCGAGCCGAGCGGCGGAGGCGTCCAAATGAACGGGTTGGTCCCGGTGTGCTTGAACCAGATCTCCAGCTCGTCGCCGATCTGCTCGGCCGCGATCTCGAGCTTCGCCTCGAGATCGATGCCTTCCGTCGTGGCCACATTCAGGATGCCGGCCTCATACGTCCGAAGAGTCTCCGAGTCTGCCGGATTGCCGTCGGTGAATAGCATGGCTTACCCCTTGCGCAGTTCCTTTTCAGAAATGAAGGCAAACTGCACCTGCCGCGCTTTGGCCTCCTGCTCCAGCCGCAGCCGCGCCGCTTTCGTGCGTGTCCGATACTCCGCCGCCTCGCTCGGGTCCGCCAGACGAGCCCGGCTCTCCACCAGCAGCCGCGCGGCGACCGTGCGCCGCACTTCGGAAACCAGCCCCGGCTTCCCGCCGTCGCTGGTCTCCAGGCTCATTACCAGCGTCGGATCTTCCGCGATAGCCCGTTCGATCTCGCGCATCTTTTGAAAGAAAATTCTCAAGTCCATTGGTTCCTCTCATTCGGAAAAATAGGGACGGACGCTTGCGTCCGCCCCCATTCGTTTTGAGCGACGAATTGCTAGCTGTTCACCTGCACCGCGTGGTTGTTGCGCAGCACGCCGCAGCCGTACAGCACGTCCACGGTAAACTGCTGCGCCAGCGTGTTCGGCTGGTAGCTCATGGTCACGCGCATGCCGAAGTTGCCCAACTCCGCGTATTCGGCGATTGCGCCGGTTCCGGGAATCGGTTGGGGCAGCCGGCGTACCACCAGCCCCAGAGCGTTCTTCGCGAAAGCCAGGTTGTGGGTTGCAACCGGGCTGGCCCCCGTCTTCGGAACGAACTGCGACCGGAACACGAAGAAGTCTTTGATCTTGCCCACCGACCCCTCGATCAGCGCCCGCAGTCCGGCATCGCCGGCCGTGTCGTACTCGCTGAAACGGGGAATCTGGCGCAGCGTCGAATAGGCATCGCTCGCCACCACCAGGTACTTCGCCGCGCTCGCCGGCACTTTCGCCGTAAATAGCGAGCTCTCCGCCAAGTCGATAATGTTCTCGGTCAGAGGAGTTCCCGCGACGCCCACCGGCGTGTTCGCCGAGAACTGCGAATACAGGTTCAGCAGGTCCGCTTCAATCCGCTCCGCCAGGGCAACCACGGCCGGTTGCATGTAGATCCGGAGCAGGTCCGGAACGGCCAGTACTTTGGTGACGTCCGGAATCTGGAACGTCGCTTCCGCGTGGGTATTTAGCACGATCTGCGCGTTGCCGAGCGAAGGGTTCTGCGTTTGCACCGTTCCGCCTTCCGCCAGGTTGTTGGCCACCAGCGTCGGGGGGATCGGCACGTTGACGGTATCGCCCGCCTGCGCCAAAGTCGGTTCATAGTCGCGGTTCACGAGGTTGCCCATGACGAGGTTCCCCATAAGCGCCGGCAGCGCATCCACCGCCACCAGTTTCACGATCGCGCTCGCGATATTTGCTGACGTAATAATCGCCATCTATTTCTTTCTCTCCTTGAAAACAAAAGGCGCTCCTGGGAGCGCCCTCTTCGTCGTTGTTTCAACCAGCCGTGCAAGACGTGGCGCACGCACTCCTGCGTGCCGCGTCGGCACTCTTGCCGACGCCATCTTGCCTGGCCCTACATTCCGCGCAGCGTCTGCGACGCCACTCTCGAAATCTCTTGCCGCACCCGATCCAGTTCCTCGGGGCTCATCCCCGGCCGGATCTTATCCATGTCGATCCCCGGCGACGCCGGTATCCGTTGCGCGCTTGCCGCCCCGCTTCCACCGGCCATCCGCGCCGGCATCAGTTCGGGATTCTCCGCGACAAAATGGGTCAGGTAATCCCGCAACCCAAGTTCACCCTGATCGCCCCGAGCCACCAGCCGGCCGTCTTCAGCACGCGTCACATCGTCCTTTACAGCCCGAAAAGCGAGGTCGATCTTCGCGACGCCCAGCTTCTGCAGCTCGGCGCGAATCGCGCTGCCCCGCTCCGCTTCCTCCGCCAACTTCCGGCTGAAGCGGTTCTCTTCCACCAGCTTGTTCACCTGGCTTTCGAGCTGTTCGCGGCGCCGCCGCTCCTCGATGAGTTCGGCCTTGTAGGCGGGCTCCGCCTTGGATTGCTCCGACTTGGCGAATTCCGTGATCGCCTGCCGGATCAGCAAACCGACATCTACTCCCTGTTCATCCATATCTGTGTCCTCTCTCCTGGGTGCGTTTTATACCTTTGTGACTGGGCTGGGCCCCAGCGGCTGAGCGTCGATCTCCGCGGAAATCTGCCCCTTTATGTCCTGCCGGGCGTCGCACAGGTACTTCAGCGCGAGCTTCTTGAAAATCTGCCTCTTCAGCGTCGGCGAATCGATCCCGAGACTCAGCAGCCGCTGCGCATCGTCGAGCTCGCTCGAAAAATCGCCAATGTCGAATTCATCGAGGCCCGATACATGCACCTCGATCCCGTCTTCGCGCGCCACCTCGATCGCCATCAGCACCCGCCGCGTCAGATCTTTGATGGCGTCGCCGTACGCCCGCAGCACTTCCTGCGTGATCGAAAAATCCCGCTGCTTGCTGAGCGCCGATTGCGGCTGGCTCGACAGCGACCCGCCCGCCTGCGTCAGATAGCAGACCCGGTAAATCTCCTCCTGCAATCTCTGCAGGTTGTCCGCGGCGATCCGGTAGACTTTGCCCTCCGGCTCGGTCCAACCGAACTTATCGTTGGGGTTGAGCTGGATGTAATAGGATTCGCCGAGGATCTGGTTCCACTGCTTCTCCGAGTAGATCACCGGCATCGCGAACAACCCCATCGTCAGCGCCCACGACAGAGCGTTCGACTTATTGAAGTGTTCCAGCTGCAGCAGCCCCGCCTTATTCATCAGCCAGAGCCCTTCCTGGATCTCCAGCCGGAACAGAGGGACCTTCTTCTGTTTAGCCAGCCCGTGCGTGCCGGAGTCGTCCAGCTCCACCGGCTTGCCCTGTCCGACCCTTCTGTACTTTCGAAAGGTCTGCCGGTCGTAGTACGTCCACCAAGTCTCGGTTTCCCACTCGCCGGAGCCCGCCGACTCGGTCTTCAAATCCGACGTTCGGATCACCACCCATTCCAGGTTGCCCAGCGGATCGTAAGACCAATTGATGATGTCGTCCGCGCTGAACCGCGCCAGGTAGGCTCTCGACCTGCCGCTGGCGTCTTCTTCCGCTCGGCTCCCAACCGCTCCCACCGCCCGGGGGAAATCGGCCAAAATGTAGCTGCTCCCTTCCACCAGAGCGTCCACCAGGCAGCCGCGCAGGAAATCCGTCAGGTCCGTGCCGCGCAGATCGCAATCGGCGGTGAAATCGTAATAGAAGCGCTTGGCCGCTTCGTTCGGCCCTTCGAACGCCAGCACCGGCTCGCGCCGGAACACCGTCGCGGCATACCAGTCGATGATGGACCCGATGTAGTTCTCATAGAAGGCCGCGTTCAGGCGTTCGCTGTACAGGTCGGGCTGTTCCCGGTGGCGCTGGACGAGGTAGGCCATCGCGTTCTGTTTCAACTGGTCCCCGCCCGTATACAGATCGCGGTACATCTTGCGCGCCGCTTTCCGGGCGATATATTCCGGATGCTCTCGATCTATTTCAAACACACCCTTCTCCTCTTCCGTCTTGTTTCCCATCGGTGGCTCAAAACAACCGCCCCCGCCGCTGCTCCGGTTCCATTACCTGGGGCTTGCATTCCTGCCACACCAGATACCCCAGCGCGTCGCTCAAGTGCGTACGCCGCGGATCCCGCTGCTTGTCGATCACCGCGCTGTCCGGCAGGTACACCACCTGCTCCAAATCCTTGATCAGTTCCTTGCACCGCGGGTTCACGTGCAGACGAACGCCGCCGTCCGCGCTTTGAAGCATCGCGTTCATCACGCTCACCCTGTCCCGAACGCCCGGATTACTCTTCGGTACCCGTTTCGCGTACCAGTAGCCCCGCACTTGCAGGTAACTGGCGATAATCGCGTAATCCGTGCTTCCGCCGGTCTGCATATTCTGTCCGCTCGCATCGCCATAAATCGACATCCCGCCCCGATGCGGCGCAAATCGTCCGGTGAATTCCCGGCACGCGTCTTCCGTGCTGGCCCGGTTCAGAACGATCTCGTCGTGAACCCACACCGTGCCCTTGATCACCTGCGCCACAATTGAGCACATCGGATTCACGTTGAAGTCCAGCGCCCACAGCAATTGCTCGTCGGGATCGATTTCACGCGCCTTCACGTGCTTGGTCCGGTCGAACTCGCAGTACACGCGCCCCGCCGTCATTTCGAGATACTCTCCCATCACTTCCTGCCGGAAGAACTTCTCGTCGTAACTCCCTTTCAGGCGGTCGTAAAAATCCGGAACCTTGTCCAGCACGTACCGGTTCTCATAAGGCTTCGCCGACACCGTCTCGTAGCCCGGGATCGGGTTCGCGACAAACCGCTCGTAAACCCAATCGAATCCCTTCGGCGTCCACACCGCGAACCCGCACAGCCGCTTGGCCTTCGGATCCCGCAGCCTGCCTTCCAACCGCAGCCACGCCTGTTCCGGCGCATACGACAGCTCGTCGATGCCGAACCAGGCCAGGTTCGTGCCCCGCAGCCGCTCGAAGTCTTCCACCGACCGGAACGCGATCTTCGACTTCGCGTACTTCAACGTGATCTCGTTGATGCTCTTGTTAAAATCGAACTCCACGCCGTTCTCTTCCAGCAGCTCCAACAGGGCCCGCTGCGTCGAGTCCCGCAGCATCGGATACGTCGGCGCGCCGATCAACCCCATCCGCCCCGGGTTCTCGAATGCCAGGCGAATCGCCTCGTGGCACAGTGCCTGGCTTTTCCCGGAACCGATCGGTCCTGAGAAACCCTTAAACCTCGCCTTCGACCGGTGAAACTTCGCCTGTGAGGGCAGTGGATCGTAAGCGATCCCGTAATTCAGCGTCCGTCCTTGTCTTGTTCGACCCATTTCACCCGAACCTCGTCGACTCCGTGTTCCAACTCCATGTCCTTCATCACGCTCAACAGCCGCAGGAAGTCTGCCACCGAAATCGCGTCCTTTTTCTCCTGCTTTGCGAATCGCTGGATCAACTCCCGCACGATCTCCACCGTCGGCTTATCGCTAGGCATCCATGCTCACCTTGAGGCTCCCCAAAAAAAGAACGGCGCCGGGTTACCCCGACGCCGTTCACTTGCAAGGAGCCGCTCTCTTCTCCTACCCGACTTCAACGTATCACGTCGTCACAAGCATTTCGGATCTGATGTTCCTTAACTGATTGAAACCACTAACCGAAAACCAAAAAACATATGTGTGAACGGGTTTTTTGAGAACCCCAAAAATGGCAAAAAACGAGACCGCCCCAAATCCCTTTCGATTTCGATATACTCGCGGACGCCGGCGCATTATTATGAAAACCCTCTCGGTTCTTCTCCTCCTCGCTCTCGTTCTCCCCGCGGCGGAAAAAGTCGCTCCCAAGGAAAAAATCGTCTTCACCGCCAAACCCGGAAACGTAAGCTTTGATCACGCAACCCATCTGAAAGCCTTGAACGGAAAGTGCGAAGCGTGCCACACTTCGCTCTTCCCTCAGTCCAAGGCGCCCATCAACTTCAGGCCGCCACACTCCAAGGAGGAGGCCGCCAAGACATCCTGCGGCTCCTGCCATCGCGAGGGCGGCCAGGCCTTCGCCACCAAGGGAAACTGCATGAACAGCAAGTGCCACGTAAAGAGCTGACCGCCGCCGTCGTCCAGGCCGGATCCGTTCCTTTCGATGCGGCTTGCTCCCTCGACAAGGCGCTGGAATTCATCGAAGCCGCGGCCGGACAGGGCGCGGAACTCATCGTCTTCCCCGAGGCGTTTCTATCGGGCTACCCCAAGGGAGAAGACTTCGGCGCGCGCGTCGGCATGCGCACGCCCGAGGGACGCACCCTATTTCGCCGCTATCACGAGAGCGCCATCGACGTTCCCGGCCCCGAGACGGAGCGCCTCGCCGCCGCGTGCCGCGACCGCGCCGCGAATCTCGTCATCGGAGTCATCGAACGCGAACGCGGAACGCTGTACTGCACCGCCCTCTTCTTCGATGCGGAAGGAGTACTGCGCGGCAAGCATCGCAAGGTGATGCCGACCGCGATGGAGCGGCTCATCTGGGGCTTCGGCGATGGGTCGACGTTGCAGGTGCACGAACTTCCCATCGGCCGCGTCGGCGCCGCGATCTGCTGGGAAAATTACATGCCGCTGCTGCGCGCGCATCTGTACCGGCAGGGCATCGAACTGTACTGCGCCCCGACCGTCGACGATCGCGATGCGTGGATTCCGACCATGCGCCACATCGCCCACGAAGGCCGCTGCTTCGTGCTGTCGGCATGCCAGTACATGCCCGGCTTGATTCGCGGCGGAAGCGTCATCGTAAATCCGTTCGGCGAACTTCTCGCGGGGCCGAACTATTCCGGCGAGTGCATTCTCACCGCCACCCTCGATCTCGGCCAGATCGTCGAAGGCAAATTCGATCTCGACGTCGCCGGCCACTACGCGAGGCCGGATATCTTTAAACTAACGGTATGCGAATAGTTTTTGGCGTCCTGGCCGCAACTGTTGTTCTCGCGCAAGAGCCGCCATTGCGCCTCGCCGTCGCCGGACTGGTGCACGGCCACGTGCAAGGATTTCTCGACGCGGCCAAGAATCGGAAGGACGTCCAAATCGTCGGCATCTCAGATCCCGATCCGGCGCTGCGCAAAAAATACGGCGCGCAGTTTGCGGACATCCGCGAGATGCTCGAGCGCACGAAGCCGGA
Organism: Acidobacteriota bacterium; assembly: GCA_025353165.1. Classification (GTDB taxonomy): domain Bacteria; phylum Acidobacteriota; class Terriglobia; order Bryobacterales; family Bryobacteraceae; genus TMP-7. Next base: position 96,645 of record JANXRE010000171.1, read on the forward strand.
AGCTCTTGCTATTTTCACCAGCACCTACGACCACCCCGCCGCAGTCGAAGCCGCCGCCGCGAAGCACATTCCCGTCATGATGGAGAAGCCGCTCGCCGTCTCGATGGAACACGCGAGCCGCATCGCCCGCGCCGGTATTCCCGTGATCGTGAATTACGAAACGACGTGGTATCGAAGTCACGGCGAGATCCGCCGCCTGATGACGGCGGGCGACATTCGTAGAATGGTCGCGATGGACGGCCACCAGGGCCCGCAAGAGATCCACGTGCAGCCCGAATTCTTTGCCTGGCTCACCGATCCCGCGAAGAACGGCGCAGGCGCGCTGTTCGATTTCGGCTGCTACGGCGCGAACCTCATGACGTGGATGATGGACAATCAGCGCCCCCTCGCGGTGACCGCGATCACGCACACTAACAAGCCGCGCATCTATCCGCACGTCGACGACGAAGCGACGATCCTCGTGCAGTACTCGAACGCGCAAGGCGTGATTCAAGCGTCTTGGAACTGGCCGTTCGGCAGGAAAGATTTCGAAGTGTACGGCGAGAAGTCGTACGCGATCGCGACCGGCGGGGACACACTGCGCGTGCGCCTGCCGGGACAAGCGAAAGAGGAAACGCAAACTCCGCGCGAATTACCGGCGGATGAGCGAGATTCCATTTCGTACCTCGCCGCAATCGTGCGCGGCAAACTCAAGCCGGCGGGCCTTTCGTCGCTGGAAAATAACCTCGTCGTCACCCAAATTCTCGACGCGGCGCGCGCTTCCGCCCACACCGGCAAAACAATATACTTTACTAAATAAAGTACCTCTGCTATGCAGCGGTCTGTATGGCGCTGAGGGCGCTACACTCGGGTCATGGATATCCCGCACAATTTCGAGGAGTTCAAAATCCAGGCCGGCGAGCTCGGCGACAAAGTAAAAGAGCTCCTGCACGCAGGAAATGTCCGTCGCATCATCATCAAGAATTCCGCGGGCCAGACGTTCATGGAGATTCCGCTGACCATCGCCGCGGTGGGTGCGATCGCCGCGCCGATCCTGACGGCGGTCGGAGCGCTCGCCGCCATGGTCGCCGACTTTCACGTGGTCGTGGAAAGAAACGAACCGCCTACCGCGCCGCCGGCGTAGAGGCCGGTATCGCAACGCGCGGTACGCATCGAGTGTGGAATTGAAATTCTGCATGAACAACTACTCGGTTTCCGGCGAGGGCGCCTAGAAAAGTGCGCCTTAAACGGACCGATCCTGGGAATAATCTTCAGGACGAACGCCAAATTGCGCGGGCCGAAGCCCGGCTTTTCCTACGCTGGACTCGACGTCGACGTACTTGGCGGTGATCTCGCTGTGCCTCGCGGCCCTTCCACGTGGCGGGCGGCGTGAACTTCATGGATAGCTGCCGACCGGGTTGAACTCGCAGAGCGGGTGAGGATGCTCATTCACGGACTGCGGCGAGGGATAAATGATGTTGGTGTAGAGCGGGATGTCGAAGCCGTGCATCTGCCAGCCCGGCGGGGCGCAGCGATCCGTGAAAGCTCCAGGTGCCGTTGAGCAGTTGGTACCACGGCGATCGCGCGGGCTTGCCGGCCGCGGGGCCAGTTCGGCGGAGGGGTACACCAGCCGCTCGGTTCCGATGCGCAGGATGGCGGTGTTATCCCATTCGAGTTTTCTGCGCGAAGGCGGCGACGACATCGCAATGCGAGCGAGAGGACGAAGCGGTCATCGGTGTTTTGCGGGTTTGGCGCAGGGTTTCAGGGAGACCCATTGCAGCGGGTTTACAGGGATGCCGTTAACGTAGAGGTTCCAGTGCAGGTGGGGCGCGGTGGAGCGCCCGGTGGATCCCGCGTATCCGAGGACGTCGCCTCTGTTGACGGTGTCGCCGTCCTTCACGGCGAGTTGCGACATGTGAAGGTAGATGGATTCGAGGCCTTGGCCGTGATCGACGCCGACGGTGTTGCCGTGGAGGTTGAAGTGGCCGGCGAGGCGCACGTCGCCTCCGGCGATGGCGCGGATGGGTTTGCCGGCTGGCGTCCGCTGGTCGAGGCCGGTGTGGTAGTTGCCCGTGGGTTTGCCGTTATGGAGGCGGTGGACGCCGTAGGGGGAAGTGATGCAGCCGGGGACGGGCGGGAGGAACGGCTCGGCCCAACGGCGGTCTTCGGTGAGAATTTGCTTGAACTTTGCAACGGTATCATATTCTCCCAATGATGGTTGTAGTTCTGCGAGTTGCTTGCCGAGGACGATGTTTTGCGAGAGGAAGTGGGCGTCGGCTATGGTGACGTTGTGCGATTGGTTGACGATGCTTTTGGCGGTCAGGAATTCGATCGCGTAGATGCCTGGCTTCTCGTCTACTGTGACGGGCATCAGGCCGAGGCGGTTGCCGTCCTGGTGGGGGAAGAGGCGGATGGTAAATCCGTTCATGCGGGCGGATGTAACGTCGCCGGAGCAGGTGAGGCGGATGACGTCGCCTTGTTTGGGGCGGGCGGGGGCCGTCGTGCAGTTCTGGGCGATGGCTGAGGTTGCTATGAACAGGAAGAGACAGCGCACGACCGTACCGTAACACACGGCAACCTTTACCCCGCTCGGTTTACGGAAGCCCCGCAAAACGAGGGCGAAAGGAGTAGAGTAACCAAAATATGTTAAACAAAACATTCACTGCAAAATTGCAAAAAAGTTCCGCTAAAGGCGGTTGGACCTATGTGGTCTGGCCCGGTTCGGTTCAATTTTTTGGCACTCGTGGTCTGGTTAAGGTCAGGGGCAAAATTGACGATTATCCATTCCAAAGCTCGTTTATGGCTATGGGTGACGGCACGCATAAGCTGCCCGTAAAGGCAGACATACGTCAAGCAATCGGGAAAGAGGTGCGCGACACTGTGAACGTCCTATTGGAAGACCGGATAGATAACGACTCCTGAGAGAACAGGCCAACCGGGTTGCGCACGGGACCCGTTGCGAGACACCTATTCATTCCGGGCGGTATTTCCCTTAGCGCAGCGCTCGGGGTGTGCGGTTCGGAGCGCGTCCAGATTGGAGCGTACCAACCTCGTGTCGGGATGGTCTGGACCCAGCGCCTTTTCCCAGATCGCGAGCGAGCGTTGGCACGAGCGGCTCGGCTTCGGTGTGCTTCCCCTGGCTGCGATAAAGCTCCGCCAGGTTGTTGAGGCTCGTGGCCACAGCGGGATGGCCCGGCCCCAGCGCCTTCTCGCAGATCGCGAGCGAGCGCTTATACAGCGGCTTGGCCTCGGCGTATTTCCCCTGGCTGCGATAAAGCGCCGCCAGGTTGTTGAGGCTCGTGGCCACGTCGGGGTGGTCCAGCCCCAGCACCTTTTCGCTGATCGCGAGCGAGCGTTGGCACAGCGGTTCGGCCTCGGCGAAGAGCGCCCGGTCAACCAAATAGCGGGCCGCGTTATTCAACAAATTTGCCGCTTCCACAAAGCCAAGGTCCCACTCGCTGATCAAGGCCGCGCAGGTTTGGGCGTGCGCGATGAGTTTCTGGCACAATGGCCAGTTCACGTACTCAGGGTCGGGAAAGGCCTTCTCCGTGGCTCGGACGGCACGTTCCGCCCAAGTTCTCCGATCTGCTTCCGCCATTCCGCCTTTGATAACGATCTGTACCAAGCGATGAATAGACAGCGTTTTATTCGCGGCATCTCTATCCAGAAGAGAAAAACGGCTGGCTTCACCGATCGTGCGGGCGAAACTCAATTGGTCGGCCGGCGCGAGAATTTCTTCGGGGATGGAATCGGGCGCCAGAAAGGCACATAGACGGAGTAAGTCCGCCGCCGCCGCGCTATTCGCGGCAACTTTCTCGAACGCCAGGAAAAAGGTCACGACAACCGACGAGTGGTCGCCCAGGGTACCGCGTTGGGCTAGGAGGCTGGCCTTTTGAGAAGCATAGAGTCCGGCGTATTCGGAGAGACTGCGACTCGTTTCTTCGATGAATGCTCCGGCCTGGTCGAGTGCCAGCGGCAACCCTCCCATTTCTTTCGATAGTTCGAGGGCGACCTGGCGATCGGTCTGGCCGGCATCGGCGAACAGCGCGTCCTTTGCGATCACACCCGCCCGGCGAAGCAGCAACAACGCACCTTCTTCGGGGGCCATGTCTCTCACGGCAATGCGTTCAGCCAGTGCAGTCGCGGCGCGGGCACGGGTCGTCAAGAGCACGTGGCCCTTCTCCTGATTGGGAAGGAATCCCTGGATCAAGGGCAGGTCATCGGCATTGTCCAGGATGAGCAGCCAGCCGGGGTTGGTTTCCAGCCAACGCTTGACGTCCGTTACCGCCAGTTCCTGGTCTTTGGCCTGCGCCGAAGCCAGATTCAGCATGGCCGCAATGGAAACAAAATCGGCCAGAAGCGTCTCACGCGAATCGGCTTCGGCCCAGAACACAGCCCGATAGAGTTGCCGATACCGGTAGGCGTATTCAATGGCGGTTTGCGTCTGGCCGACGCCGCCTAGGCCGTCCAGCGCGGCGGTCCCTCGCTTCTCCAGCGCCTGCCGGAGATCGGTCAGGACCTTCTCGCGGCCCGTTAAAGAAGAGGTTTCTGCGATGCCGGACTTGCCAGGGCGGCTCAGAGTCCTGTTTGCGGGCGGGTTTCGGAGTGACGCTGCCAAGGACTGGCTTGGAAACCAGCGGCTGCCCTGTCAGGCGCCGGTGCAGCAGATCGTAGGCGTCGTCGAGTGATGTGGCCTTCCCAAGTTACGCCTAAGCCTTTTCGAGGCTCTTCTTCCTTTCGGAATCGACGCAGGTAGGTTTGGGTGCAGGCGACGAGCACGAAGGTGGCTCGCTCCACCTGCTTTTCACACCATAACGGCCAGCCTTCTTCGGGCGATTGCTCGTATTGGTCGATGCTGCAATCCACGCCCTCCCGGACCAGCCGATCCGACAAGGCCAGAATGCGATTCCTTGTGGTCAGGCGAGTCGTGGCTGTAGTTGATGAAGACTATCGGCGCGTTCATTTGCCCCGGTCATTATAGCCTGGCGGGGACCGTGAACCTGCCTATTGCTTCTCGTACACCAACGTCGAGGTGAACGCTTTGCCTTCGGCATCCATCCCCTTCGAGGTCCATGTCAACGTCTTCCCGTCCTTCGAGATCACGGCACGACCGGTCGCGTGGTACTTGCCGCCTTTCCGCTCATCCGAAAACGTGTTCGCGTTCACCTGCTTTACCGAAATGGTGTCGTACGGCGCGCCCGTGCCCGTGACCGAACCCGGCGTGCCGTCGTATTTCACGGTGTAGGTGGCGTTGATCGCGGTCCCGTCGGTGCGTTCCCCGGTGTTTGTCAGTTTCAGGCCCCCGTCTGCTGCCTCGCGGACTGCCGTGAGGCTCTTCACCGGCATGGGCCCGGGCCCATACTTCGATTTCTCGACGTTCAGCTTCCATGTCCCGAGCGAGTTGTCGGCCGCGAACACGGCTACCGCGCATAACGCGAAGCCTAGAACCGCTTTGCTGAGGTGTTGTCGCATTTGCAGTACTCCTTTGGCTCTAAAGCATACCACGGTGATATGCTGGCGGGGTTATGCAGATACGAAGGTCTCTTTTCCTGGTGACGTGGCGCACAATGCCATGCTGCTCGATCAGGCGCGAGTGGCGGAACTCGAGCGGCGTTCGAGGTGACTCGGTGATATGTCGGCGGCGCGATTCAGATACATAAGTCTTTTATCCTGGTGACGCTTGCCTGGAGTTCCATGTGCCGGGCGCAGTTCGCGGCTCCGCCGCTCTATTGGCAGCCGCCGAGTGCGCATCCAGGGTTACCTCGACGAAAACCAGCCCCCGGGCCCCAGATCGAAGAAGACCTCGTCGAGCAGCTCGCCGCTGAATTCCAGTGCTCGACATCACCGCCAGCCACGACCGCGCCCATCCGTGGCTCTAGGGCTTCCCCCCGACCCCGCTCTGGCCAGAAACCGCCAATTCCGCTAACCTATAGGTATAAGGATTCTGGGGAAAATGCTAAAAACGAACATTGATGCGCCCGTAGACGCCAATCCAGCCGAAACCCACGAGTGGCTCGAAGCCCTCGACGAGATCATCGACGCCGGCGGCGCACACCGAGCCTCATTCCTGCTCCAGTCCCTGCTCGACCGTGCCGCCACGTTCGGGGTAACCGCGCCGCTCAAACTCAACACGCCCTACATGAACACCATCCCCGCCCAGGCGGAGGTGCCCTACCCCGGCGACCGCGCCCTCGAGCGCCGCATCAAGAGCCTCATCCGCTGGAACGCCATGGCCATGGTCGTTCGCGCCAATAAATACGACCCCAACATCGGCGGCCACATCTCCACCTACGCCTCCCTGGCGACTTTGACCGAGGTCGGCCTCAATCATTTCTTCCGCGCCGCCCACGGCGATCAGCCCGGCGACTTCGTCTACTTCCAGGGCCACGCCGCACCCGGCATGTACGCCCGCGCCTACCTCGAAGGCCGCCTCAATGAGCAGCACCTGGAAAACTTCCGCCACGAACTGCGCGACCACCCGGGCCTCAGTTCCTATCCCCACCCCTGGTTGATGCCCGATTTCTGGCAGTTTCCCACGGTCTCCATGGGACTCGGCCCCATCAATTCCATCTACCAGGCGCGCTTCATGCGCTACCTGGAGGACCGCGCCCTCATCGCCAAAACGCCGCGCAAGGTCTGGTTCTTCTGCGGCGACGGCGAATCCGACGAGCCGGAGTCGCTCGGCGCAATCACCCTGGCTTCGCGCGAGAAGCTCGACAACCTCATCTGGGTGATCAACTGCAACCTCCAGCGCCTGGACGGCCCGGTGCGCGGCAACGGCAGCATCATTCAGGAACTCGAAGCGGCTTTCCGCGGCGCGGGTTGGAACGTTATAAAAGTCATCTGGGGCACCGACTGGGACGATCTCTTCGACCGCGATCGCTCCGGCCTCCTGATCAAGCGCATGCAGGAGTGCGTGGACGGCGAGTATCAGTCCTTCAAGGCCCTGGGCGGCGCCTACGTCCGCCGCGAATTCTTCGGCAAATATCCCGAGCTCCTCCAACTTGTCGAGCACCTCACCGACGAGCAGATCGGCCAGTTGCGCCGTGGCGGCCACGACCCCGTCAAGGTCTTCAACGCCTACCAGCGCGCCGTCGATCACACCGGCGGCCCCACCGTTATCCTGGCCAAGACCATCAAGGGCTACGGCCTCGGCGAAGCCGGCGAAGGCAAGAACGTCACCCACCAGCAGAAGAAGCTGAACGAGCGGGAACTCGAGTACATGAAGAACCGCTTTGACGTCCCGATCCCGGACGAAGCGGTCCACACGATTTCCTTCTACCGGCCGCCCGAAGACAGCCCGGAGATGAAGTACATCCGCGAGCGGGCCGAAGCGCAGGGCGGCTACCTTCCGGAGCGCAACGCCAAGCCGGTCCAGATGGAAGCGCCCACGCTCGACGTCTTCAAAGACATGCTGCAAGGCTCGCGCGGCCGCGAGGCCTCCACCACCGCCGCTTTCGTCGCCTGCCTCAAGCTCCTCATGAAGCATCCGGAAACCGGCAAGTTCGTGGTCCCCATCATCCCCGACGAAGCCCGCACCTTCGGCATGGAGTCGATGTTCCGCGAGTACGGCATCTACGCCAGCCAGGGCCAGCTCTACAAGCCCGTCGATTCCAATGTCCTGCTGTACTACAAGGAAGCCAAGAACGGGCAGATCCTCGAAGAAGGCATCACCGAGGCTGGCTCCATGGCTTCCTGCATAGCCGCGGGGACCGCTTGGGCCAACTACGGCGTGCCCATGATTCCGTTCTTCGCCTACTATTCGATGTTCGGCTTCCAGCGCGTCGGCGACCTGATCTGGGCCTTCGCCGATTCGCGCGGCAAGGGATTCCTGATGGGCGGAACCGGCGGCCGTACCACGCTGCTGGGCGAAGGACTGCAGCACCAAGACGGCCACAGCCCCGTGCTCGCCTCGACGGTCCCCACCTGCACCGCCTACGATCCCGCGTACGCCTACGAAATGGCGGTCATCATCCAGGACGGCGTCCGCCGCATGTACCAGGAGAACGAGCACCGCTTCTACTACATCACGATGTACAACGAGAACTACGTCCAGCCCGAAATGCCCGGCATGGAAATCGTGGACGGCATCCTGAAAGGAATTTACCGCTACAAATCGGTCCCCGATCCGGCGGTGCACCTGTTCGGCAGCGGATCGATCCTGAACGAAGCCCTCCGCGCCCAGCAGATCCTAGCAGAAAAGTACTCGGTCGCGGCCGACGTCTGGAGCGTCACCAGCTACAACGAGCTGCGCCGGGAAGCCCTCGCCACCGAGCGATGGAACCGGTTGAATCCGGCCGAACCGCCGAAGCGCCCGTACATCGTCGAAGCGCTGAAAGGCGCGGACGGTCCGATCGTTGCCGCCACGGACTACATGAAAATCGTCCCCGACCAGCTTTCCCCGTGGCTCCCCGGCCGCCTGGTCACGCTGGGCACGGACGGCTTCGGGCGCAGCGAAAACCGCCAGCACCTTCGCCGCTTCTTCGAAATCTCGGCTGAAGCGATCGCGGCCGCAGCCCTGTCCAGGCTAGCGCGCGACGGCAAATTCGACCCGAAACAGGCCGCCGCCGCCATTCGCGACCTGGGCCTGGACCCCGATTCTGCGGACCCCGCCACCCGCTAAAATGCTCTTCCTGACTGAAGCGGATGTCCGCCGCCACCTGCCCATGCGGGAGGCGATCCGCCTGATGCGAGAAACCTTCGAAGCGCTAGGACGCGGCGAAGCAGTGAATCAACCGCGCCGCCGGCTCTACACCCCGGCCGGGTCGGCCCTCCATCAAATGGGAGGAGCCATCGGCAAATACCACGGAACAAAATACTACTCCGTTCACTTAAAGTATGGTTTTCACTTTTTCTTTCATCTATTTGATTCCATAACAGCTTCTTCCTTGGCATTGATGGAAGCCAACCATCTGGGCCAGATCCGCACCGGGGCCGCCTCCGGCTACGCCACGGACCTCCTGGCCCGCGCCGACGCTGGGGTGTTGGCGGTGATCGGCTCGGGCTTCCAAGCCCGCGCTCAAGTCGAAGCCATCTCAATGGTCCGCAAGCTGTGCGACATCCGCGTCTGGAGCCGCAACTCCGCCAAGCGGGAAGCCTTCGCCCAGGAAGTCGGCGCGCGAGCGACCGCCACCGCCGAGGAAGCCGTGCGAGGCTGCGACATTCTGGTCACCGCGACCTTCGCAAAGGACCCGGTGGTGGAATCCACCTGGGTCTCGCCCGGCACCCACATCAACGCCATGGGATCCAACCGCTCCGACCGCCAGGAGATCCCCGGGGCCCTCTTCGGCCGCGCCGCCGTCATCGCGGTGGACTCGCTGGAGCAGGCCAAGCTCGAAGCCGACTACCTCCCGCCCCGCACCGTCGAGCTGACCCAAGCCACCCGCAAGTCCTCCGACGAGATCACCATCTTCAAGTCCCTAGGCCTGGGGGTAGAGGACGTCGCCGCCGGAGGCTACGTCTACGAGCAGTTCATAGAGACGGTCCGCTAGGATCCGCCAGTCGTACCGCCGCTCCACCAGTTCGCGGGCCGACCCCGCCAATCCCGCCCGCCGCTCCGGCACAGCCTGCAGAGCCGCCAGCATCTCCGCCGGCGTATTGGCGATCAACAGCTCCCGCCCATCCACGGCCTCGATCCCCTCCGCCCCCAGCCGCGTCGACACCACCGGCGCGCCTGCCGCCATCGCCTCCAGGATCTTCAGCCGCGTCCCGCTCCCCACCCGCAGCGGCACGATCACCGCGAAGGCCGACTCGTAGTACGGCCCCACCTCATCGACCGTGCCAGTCACCCGCACGCGCCCCCTGGCGAGCTCCCGCACCGCCTTCACCGGATCCCGCCCCACGATGACGAACTCCAACTCCGGCCAGCGCCGCGACACCTCCGGCCACACCTCGCGAGCGAACCACGTCACCGCGTCGACATTCGCGTGGTAGTCCATCGACCCGACGAACAGCAGCGACTTCCCCGACGACACCGCGCGCGGGAAGGCCGCGACATCCACGCCGTTCGGAACTACGTGGATCTTCGCCTCTGGAAAGCGCGCCAGCAACTGCTCCCGCTCGCGCTCGCTCGCCACCACGTGGGCTCGGCAACCCTCGATCAACCGCCGCTCGGAGTTCCGGATCAGCGCCGCCGTCCGCCGGGCCACCGCCTTGCGCAACAGCGACTGCGTGTTCTCGCCGTAGCGCCGCATCAGTTCCGATTCGATGTTGTGCCAGTCCGCTACAATCGGCGGCCGGATCAGCGGCAGATACTCCGAGAGGTGCACCCCTTCCACCTGCACCGCATCGAAGCGGCCCTCGCGAAGCACCTGCTCCAACTCGGCCGCAATGCGCGGCGACCAGTAGTTCAGCACCGTGAGCGGCACCGGTCCAACCAACCCCCGCGTCATGTTCGCCAGGCCGTAGCTTTTGTCCTTGACCACCGTCACCACGCGCTCGAAGCCGCACGGCGGAGCAGGCGGAGCGTTCGCTTCCGACGGCTGCCGTATCTCGAGGAACGTCACCTCGCACCGCAACGCCAGCCCGTGCGCCAGGTGGTAGTCGCGCAACCTCGCGCCGCTGGTGACGGGCCACAACTGGTGCGGCGCGAAGTAGAGCAGCCTCATCCGCGCCACTCCGCGAGCGTCCGCTGGTAGAACGCCGTCATCGACCGGCAGTACGCCTCCGGAGTGTAGTGCGCCTCGACTTCGGCGCTCGCCGCCGCCGCGAGCGCGCGCCGCGTCTCCGGCTCGGTCAGCAAGCGGCGGATGGCCGCGGCCATCGCCACCGGATCGCGCGGCGGAACCAGCAGGCCGGTGCGTCCGTTGTCCAGAATCTCCGGAACTCCACCCACCGCCGTCGCCACCACCGGCACGCCCGCGGCCATCGCTTCCAGCACCACGTTCGGCGACCCTTCGCTGTGGGACGGCAGCGCGAACACGGTAGCCGCCGCGTAGAACGGCGCGACATCGGCGCGATGCCCCGTCATCACGACGCGCCCCAGGCGCGACGCCTGCCGCTCGAGTTTCGCTCGTTCCGGACCGTCGCCCACCACCACCAACCGCGCGTCTTTGAGACTCGCGACTGCCTCAAACAGATCGGCGTGCCCCTTCTCGGCGGAGAGGCGGCCCACCGTCAGGATGCTCCCATCGTCTGCGCGCGGCGTCGTGAACGGCTTCACCGAGTTGTGCTGGATATGGACACGCTCGCGCCGCACGCCGCGCCGCTCGATCACCCGCGCGAACGGACCGCACACCACCACCGCGCGATAGGCCGCGCGAAGCGACCAGTAGTCCAGTTGGCTGTACATGCGGTCGAGCGCGCCGGTGTTCGTGTAGCCGTGGTGGAACGCGATCCACGGCATCCGCTTGTCCAGCCCCAACCACCGCGCGAAGAAGTGCGACTTCACGTTGTGCGTCTGCACTATGTCCGCGTCAGTCAGCTTGCGCAGCTCGGGAAGAACGCCCGTGTCGAAGCGCCGACGCTCGAAGATCGTATGCGTCGCGATTCCCGCCGCTTTCGCCGCCGCTGCGAACGCCGAATCGCCGCGTTCGCGGTTGTACGTGACGATGGTGATGTCGATGGCCGGCTTCGCGCGCCGCGCGAACTCGATCAGGTTCTTCGCCGGACCCGTGACCGACGAAGCCTCCATCAGCGCGACAACCCGGATCACGAGAGGATCGCTTCCGCGATGCGCTCACTGGCGTGCCCGTCTCCGTACGGGTTGTGGATCCGGCTCCTGCGGTCGTACTCCCGCTCGTCTTCGATCAGCCGCCGTACCGAGGAGACAATCATTTCGACATCGGTGCCGACCAGCGTGGCGGTGCCGGCTTCCACGGCTTCCGGCCGTTCGGTCTTATCGCGCAGCACCAGCACCGGCTTGCCCAGCGAGGGCGCTTCTTCCTGAATGCCGCCGGAATCGGTCAGCAGCAGATACGCGCTCTGCATGAGGTCCACGAACGACACGTAGTCCAGCGGTTGGATCAGATGGATATTCGGGTGCCCTTTCAGTCTCTCCATGACGACCGAGGAGACACTCGGATTCGGGTGCACCGGGTATACGACGCTCACGCCATCCATGTCCGCTATTTGGCGGAGCGCCGCGCAGATTCTCTCGAAGCCCGCGCCGAAGCTCTCCCGCCGGTGCGCCGTCACCACAATCAGCTTGCGCGACGTGTCCCGGTTGCCGCCGGGGAGCCGGTCGCGAACATACAGAACCGCGTCGGTCACCGGATTGCCTGTCACCCGGATGGCGGTCTCAACCACGCCCTCAGATCGCAGGTTCCGCGCGGCCCGCTCTGTCGCCGCGAAGTGCAGCGTGGCCAGCCGCGAGACCAGGACGCGGTTCATCTCCTCGGGAAAGGGCTGCCGCATATCGCCGGTCCGCATGCCCGCTTCCACGTGACCCACCGGGATGTTCTGGTAAAACGCCGCCAGCGCTCCGCAGAACGCCGTCGTGGTGTCGCCTTGCACCAGCACCATGCCCGGCTGCTCCTGTTTCAGCACCGGCTCGAGGCGTTCCAGGATGCGGCCCGCCGATTCCGTCAGCGATTGGCCGTCGCACATCACGTTCAGATCGTGATCGGGCACGACTCCGAAGATCGCGAGGACCTGGTCCAGCATCTCCCGGTGCTGTGCGGTCACGCACACCAGCACTTCGAAATCTTCCGGCCGCGCCTTCAGCGCGCGCACCACCGGGCACAACTTGATCGCTTCCGGCCGCGTGCCGAATACCAACAGAACTTTCCGTCTGGCCATTTCCTACACGATATCAGCGCCGCTGGAAGCCGGTCTCGTCCTTGAACGCCTCCAGCGTGTTGTAGACGATCGGGCAATAGCAGGCGCGGTCGATGAACTGCCACATGCGGCGCGTGATCGAGCCCGCGCCGCGGACCACGTGCGGGAAGTCCGCGCAGGTGTGAGGCCTCTCCTCGTACACCGTGCAATCGTTGCCGTCGAGGAACACGCAGCCCTTCTCGTTCCGCTGAAGGATGAGGCCCTTTCCTTCGGGATCCGGCGCCGTGTACCGCTGGACGAATTCGGCCACGCGAATCCGAAGGTGCTTGGCGAGGCGCTCCACGTCGCGTTCGGTCACCGGCGTGGCCGCGACCTTGCAGCAGTTGGCGCACGCGCGGCAGTCGATCTCCTCCTCGATTCCCTCGGCGATCCGTCGGAAGCGCCGGTCGGGATAGTCGCGGGATTTGAGGTGCAGCCGGAATTTGGAGTTCTCGCCGCGCTTCTTCTCGCCCAGACGGCGGATCTGGATCAGGTCGGTCACGAGGGGAGACGGCACTTCTTCATCATCGTCGATAATGATGGAGATGGCCGACCGCCTGTACGCTTCTTACTGGCTGCGAGGGTTCACGCCCGCCAAAATGTTGCAGCATTTCGAGACCGCTCTGCGGAAGTTCCCGTTCTCGCAACTGGCCGCCGCGGCGACCGTGGTTCGCGTGTATGCGGTCTCCTTCCAGGAAGCTCCCGTGCTCGAAGTGCCGCTGCCTGCGCCACCCGGCGTCGACGGCATTGTCGCCTTATCCCGTGATTTCCTGCACGACGACGCCTGCATTCAGGTGGAGACCTTCTGGGACCTGTGGTCTTGGGACTCCGAGTGGAAGCTTCAGCCCGCGCGCATCCAACTAGAGTGCCTGGGCCCGGCGTTTGAGGATGCAGGGGAAGGCGAGAACTTGCGCATCGATTTCGGCCTGGAGGATCAGTTCCTTCCTTCTCGGGAGAAGGAAGGCATGGCGATGATACGCGCGAACATTCAGAGCGTGCTCCGCCTGGTGCACGACCTGGATGAGGCGCTGCCGGTCGAGAGGCGGCAGTTGTGGTCCGAATCCGGAGAGAACTTCGCCGAGAAACTCCAGGCTACGTTGCGCGGAGCCGATCCACCAGAGTGACAGCCGGGGCGATTCCAACGGCGCGTAAGAACCTACGTAATTGATTAGCGGCGGAACGCAAGAAAAGACTCGTGTGTAAAACGGAATCGGTACAGAATGTGTCATGGAGGATCTGGATTCCCTCAGCCGCGCCGATCTGATCCGCTTGATCCTCGAGCTGCAGCGGCAGATCGAGGACT